>NZ_QMEA01000073.1 GCF_012912105.1 Brasilonema sp. UFV-L1 | reverse complement strand
GAGTGGAGGGAGTGGGGGGGAGTAAAATTAATGTACATTCACTGTTTTTCTCTCCTATCTTCCCCTACTTCCCCATCTTTTCTGCTCTCCTCAGGATCTAGTATTAGCTGCGATCGTCACTTCTTTGACTGTCCCCGGTTTTCCTAATTGCTTGGCTTGTTGCTTGTTGACGCTTACCAAAACGCCACCAGCATTACCTGCTCTGACAGTCAGTTGTCCTTGAGCGATCCAAGTGCGTTGCGTTCCTTGTGGGAGTTCACCCTCGTACTGGACTTTCCCATCGGCTACTACTTTCATCCAAGATTTTTCTTTCAAAGTTACAACAATTTGTACCTGCTGTGGTTCTATAGTGGTGTCAGGTAATTTGTTGACAGCTTGGACAAGTTGTGCATTTTGATTTTGAGTAACTTGTGGTTCGATAGGCTCTTTTTGTGCTTTCTGGTTATCTTGGCTATGACTTGCTTTTAATGTCGCTGTGTTCAGTAATTCAGACAAGCCACAAACAGAGCAAAAAATTAAAAACACGTACAGCACATAAAGATGAGTAGGGCGTAATTGACTTGTTGATTTCATTTTCCCGCCTGACTTTTGGCTTACGCTGTTCATCTGTGTGGGAAAGGTGCGGGAAAATTCTGTACCATTTAACCCTATTGCGTCAGCAAATTGCCGTATCAAACCCTGAGTGTAAACTGGCTCTGGCAGTTCCGTTAAATCACCTTCTTCTATCGCCTGTAAGAGTCGTGGGGAAATTTTGGTCAAAATTGCCACTTTCTCTAGCGATAAATCCTGTTCCAAGCGTAACGTCCTGAGTTGAGCACCCATAGAGGCTATAACTTCGGTTCTTTGTTGCTCGAATGAAGGTATTGACTCATGCTTGTCTTTCCTTCTTAGCCACGTGATCATATTGTGATACACTCCTTAACCCCACTGAATCATTAATAGGAAACTGCTGCAATTGCTTTTTTTAAAAAACGAATTTCAAATTCCTCTAGATGACGATACTCACCTTTAGCCAAGTAGCCTTTTCCTGGCGTTTGTAATTGAATAGAACCTATAGCAGTGCGATGTAGTTCAATGACTGGGTATCCCAATTGTTGGGCGATACGGCGAATCTGACGATTTCTCCCCTCCTTTAAAATAATTTCTAAACAGCAAGAAGAAGCAAGCTTTTCTATGACTTGCACTTGTGTTGGTTGTGTTTTTCTCCCCTCCAAAACCACACCCTGACGCCATATCTGTAGTACTTCTTGTGAAGGATGTCCTTTGACCAAAACACGATACGTTTTAGGGATACTATGACTGGGATGGGTTAAACCAAAAGTGAGTTCTCCATCGTTGGTAAGTATCAATGCTCCTGTAGAGTCTATATCTAAACGACCCACTGGGTGAATACCTTGACCGGAACTTATTTGTTTAGGTAGTAAGTCTAATACTGTAGGTCTTCCTTGAGGGTCTTCACAAGTAGTCACCACTCCAACTGGTTTGTGCAGTAACAGATAAATCAGCTTCGGGCGCTGTACAATAGACACTTGCTTTCCATCAACCGTGATAGTATCTGTTTGAGGATCAGCCTTTTGACCCAAACGTGCCAATTCACCATTGATAAGCACGCGTGACTGCTTAATCATTTCTTCAGCTTCACGACGTGAGGCTATACCCCATTGAGATAGAATTTTTTGTAACCGTGCCTGCATGTGGAAATTACTGATGATTGCTCAGAATAATAGGCAAATAATTATGTTTACATTCTGTCATTATTCGCAATAAATGCTACAGTAATATCCCGTAAATGTTCTTGGTAGTTGTTAATTTGGATAACCATAAGCAAACCGGTTAGATGCAAGAGTCCCATTTAAATTCAAAAAAATCACACAAGACAGGTATTATCACAAACGTGCTGACAGCAGCACTAAAGCTGTGGTTGAAAACCCAAGTCAGCCAAGTCTCTCAATTGGACGTAGAAATCAGAGCCAGCGATCGCCAAATTCTCTCTGGTTGCATCCCTTGGATATCTGTTTTTGGCACTCATCCTGTTTATCAAGGTCTCCATATTACACAAATTCAACTAGTAGCAGAAAATATTCGTATTAACATTGGAGCAGTACTTAAAGGACAACCACTACAACTGTTAGAAAAAGTACCAGTAGTTGGCGAACTCATTCAATCAGAGGAGGATCTCAATTCCTCAATTTCATCTGCTTTATTATCAACTGCTCTACATGACGTTCTGGTTGAACTTTTACCAAAAGAGTACCTCAAGTTCAAGTCAATAGCTTGGAAAAAAATTAATCTCGACCAAAGTCAAGCAACACTTTTCGCAGTTTTAGCAGACGAATTAGCAGACGAAAGCAAGCCCACTCATTTAAATATTAGTATGACTCCTGATTTACTGAGCACACAGGAGTTGCAACTCTCATCAATCCAAGTAAAAACTCATACGGGAACCTTACTTGAAGATAGCCACAAAGAACTTTATTTCAATCTGGGACCGGATGTTGATATTCAAGAACTAACCGTATCTTGTGGAAAGTTGTTATGTCGCGGAAGAATTAACGTCAACCCGTGATCATGAAAAATCAAAAAAGTAAATCAGTTAAATTTTTATGATTATAAATTTAGCCAAAAAATTTTAGCGACAAATTAGCCACAAAACTTTTTGGTGAATCTGAGTACAGTCTTTCCCCGTTTCATAACACTGTGGTTTGTGGTTAATAAACCACACCTTAGCCAACAATCGTTACGAAGTTGTGCAATTCTGTACTCAGTAGAACACAGGAGATTTTTTATGATAGTTTAGTCAGCTCTTACATATGACAAGCTGTAGGATGATTTTCATCAAAGCGTGAGGTCATTAGCTGTTCGTCTAAGAACCACAAACGCTTGTCTATCACCCGAGAAATTTCTGCGTACAAGTACGCTGTTTCTGCATCCCCTAAAATAGCAGTGCGGTCAATATTCTCCCACAGCAGAGAGCCATAGATGGATAGACGCTCTGCTAGGGATGCTAAGTGTTCTTGACGTTCTGTAATATGAAAGGGATATTCAGGTAAGACTGAATTTTTGACAGCAGCCCGAGCTGTTCCTCTGGCTAAGCCACCAAGAGTTGTGACTCTCTGGGCAAGTAAATCAATGTACATCTCCAGTTCCATGGCAATTTCATGAAACAGTTCCTGTAAAGGATGAATGTTGATGCTTTTCACATTCCAACACGCCTGCTTGACCTGAGTTTTTAGATCAACAGTCGTTGCAAGCGTTTGATTGAGAATATCAATCAGTTGCGCTTGAACTTCTAAGGTTGTACTATGACGATTAGTCTCAGGGCGAGTATAGGGAGGCTTGCAATTATCGCTCATACGCTCTCCTTAAATTTACACAGATAAGAAAAGGACGTAGTGGTAGAACGCCCAGCAAGCACTTTTTTGCAAACGTCTGTTTGGAGATGCACCGCAATACTCATCACTGCAATACTCATAACTCTAATTCGATTTATCCTTACCCCTTGAACTTAGCAAGACAACTTCTGTGCGCCACAAGAAGAAATGCTGGGTAAAAGGGAGGATATTATCCCCAGCTTCCTTTACCGCAAGAGTTCTTAACTGAACAATCTTGCTGAATTTGAGCGGCAAGAAGAAATGAGTTGTGTATTTCCAAGGGGAGGTATTAAGAGAGTTTGCTGGATCGAACACCACTAGCCGAAATTAATAGGGACATTGGTTTTTATTTAAAGGTATATGAAACCCTGATTCCTGTTGTCTAGAGGATTCTTGCTCTTTTGTAACATTTTTGCTATTTTCTTGTACGAATTTCTTTGGGTGTGACTCCCAATATCCGTTTGAAGTGACGTGTGAATTGACTTTGATCAGCAAAACCAACCTGTGAAGCCACCTCAGAAATTTTTAGTTGACTTTGTAAAAGTAGTATCTTGGCACGTTCAATCCGGGTTTGCATGACATATTGGTAGGGAGCAAGTCCTGTAGACTGCTTGAACAGACGAGCAAAATGGTACTGACTCATGCTGACTTCTTGTGCCATAGCTCCAAGCAGTAAATTATCTGCCAAATTGTCGATAATAAATTCAATGACTCGCTGTAACTTGTATTTCGGCAATCCTCCTTGATATTCGCAAAGCACACGCTTTGGTGCAGAGTAATGCTGTAACAGGTGAGCTGATAGCGCTGTTGCCATTGATTCAGCGTAAAGGCGACTAGCCGCTCCATCTGATTCCAATGCTGTCTTCAGAGCAAGCCCAATTTGATAAATTAATGGGTCAGGTTTGGAAAAGTGTGGTATTATACCCAAAGCATCTTGATTGATTGACTCACCCGCAACATTTGACACAAACTCAGAAGGTAAGCATAAAGCTATAAATTCCGACTTTTGAGAAGAACATACCTTGTGGGTGACTTGAGGAGGAATGACCACCACATCACCTGGCATGCAGTTCTCACTTTTGTGGCGATCGCCTAACCATCGCTCCAGCCTTGACTGACTGCGCAGACGAATCGCAAGTGTGTAATGTGACGCGTAATGTTCGGGGCTTTCATACTCTGGTTGAAGGTGATACTCCAGATACAGGTTCTCCCATCCAGCGTCATGGCTAGATAGAAGAGGTTTTCTAGGAAGTACAGGCTTGCGAGCTTCTACTCTAGTCACATCAATGGCTAAAGCTTTTTCTTGTAACATTGATTTCACCTCGTCTGCTAGGCATTTACCCTTAATCCAGCCAAAAACCTGTTGGTTATGGCTTGTAGTGGCTTGATGTCGGTAAACCTAACTTCCTGGGCGACGATCACTGAGTAAGCCTTACTTGTAGAAGTAACGCTTACATAGAAACACAATTTTGAGCAGCGATTGTGCGCGTATATCTTGCATACATTTTCGTTGAGACTGTCAGTAGTCGTCTGTCATGACAAACGACTACTGACTTATAACTAGAAAATTCGCAATTTTAATGCATCAGAGCTGACAAACAAAATTGCAACCGTTTTTTCCTAAAGGCGAGATAACGGCAATGATTTCCGTTGCTAAGGAATTTAGCCCAAGGTTAGATACCGAAAGATCTTGTTGCTTTTAGTAGCAATTACTTTTACTTTTACCATAAAGTATTAACAATAAGTTAAAGAAAATATTATAGATACTAATCAAAATATAAATATCTTTACAAAGAAAGTAGACATGGAAAATGATGAATAAGAGTAAAGTCTCTGCTTTATGATTCATCATTATTTATACTCAAAATTTGTTAAGTAACAAATTTTAGATTATTTTGCTCTGGCTGAAAGTGGAAAGCAAGTCTGCGACTACAACTCTGTTAACTTTGAATGGACAAATTGACAAGTTGAAGTGGGACAATATACACAAAAATACAAGAAGCACAAGGAAGAAATCATTAAAAATAATTCCTTCAAGTCAACCTTGAGGAGCAGGATTGTGAATTCTGCAAAACCGTTAGTTTTGGTAAATTTCAGGGAAATATAGCAACGTACTTCTCTTAATTGTCGGTCAGCTAAGGCAGGAGCCAAGAAGCCAAAACCAGCAAATCGCTTCAATGACAAAGCACACGACTGAAAAGTTCTGAGAGGTTATCTTGTTAGCTTTTCCAATTGCGAGGAATATACTGTGAAACAGCTTCACGCTAGTGCTAGTAGTTTTGTATTAAATGCCGCTGCAATGGTTGTTTTAGCGGCTCAACCAACATGGGCGCAACAGACTACTCAAATTACTGGAGTGCAGCTAAGTCTAGTTGATCGTGGGATTAACGTCATATTGGAAACTGCTTCAGGTTCGCGCCCACAAATTTTTACGACAAAAAAAAGTAACATTTTAGTCACAAGTATTACTAACACTCAATTACGTTTACCGAAAGGAAATCGTTTCCACCAAGATAATCCTGCTCCAGGAATTGCCTCAGTGACAATTCATCAACTTGATACTGATAGTATTCAGGTGATAGTCATTGGAACCAACAGCAGTCTCAACAATCAACCTGTGGTGCAACAGCAAAACAAAATAGTTCTTGGCTTTAGCCTAACAAAGGAAACACAAGTGAGGGCGACTACACCGCAAGCAGTACCAATACAAACTGCGCCCCCTATTTCTGACTCATCTCAAACAAGTCAAAAGCCAGACGTTTTCCTTCCAAAGACACAAATTAGCATTGACAGCACACCTACACAAGCAGCAGAACCAAGCACGTCAACAAACCAAACTCCGCCTATTTTGTCAAAAGCGATTGCACCACCAGTTGGTGATATTGCTATTTCAAATATTGATGCTTCTGCTAGTAACATTGACCTAGGAACTCAAGAACGAGTGTCTCGCCTAGTGTTGCGAGAAGCCCCAGTACGCGAGGTTTTGTTACTGCTTGCTCGTGCAGCAGGTCTTAACCTGGCTTACACAGGAAAACAAACACCAGAACAAGCTTCTCAAGAACAGCAAAATACTACTGGGGGTGACAGTTCCACAATCTCGTTGGATATACAAAACGAGTCAGTTCAAGACGTTTTTAACTATGTCTTGCGCCTGAGTGGTTTGGAAGCGAACCGCAAAGGACGGACAATTTTTGTGGGAGCCAAACTGCCCAATGCCATCCGTGATGTGATTATACGTAGTGTGCGACTCAATCAAGTAACCGTGGGCACAGCACTCAACTTTTTGGTTGCTTTCGGAGCAGAAAGTGCAGTCAGTCGCGAAAGGCAAGTGACTAATGTGACTGCTGTACCTGTGGGTAGCAATACTGTCAACCCGATCACACAAAGTCAGACAACAACAGAAACTAAAATTGAACGCTTAAGTCTTGAGGACTCCAAATACTTAACGCCCATACTTCGAGGTTTACAAGCATTAGGAGACGAGCGCACCAATTCCGTTACTTTAATAGGTTCTCCCAAGCAGGTTGAAACGGCGACATCTCAACTGACTCAGCTTGATATCCGCCGTCGGCAAGTTGTTGTTAACGTCAAAATTATTGATGTTAATTTACAGAACACAAAGAACTTTAACACTAGCTTCTCCTTTGGTATTGGCAACAATTTTTTTACTAATGATGGTGGTGCTGCGATTCTAAATTTTGGTGGTTCTAGACCAGCTCGTAATTTGGAAGTCAGGGAAAGTGTGTCCAGCTCTCCAACAATCCCAAACCCTCTACAAGGCAATCTGCTTAAGTTTCCTAGACGTTTGCTTGTTAGTTTGCAAGCTCAGGTAACAAATGGTAACGCCAAAATTTTGACTGATCCAACTTTAATTGTTCAAGAAGGTCAACAAGCGCAGGTGAACTTAACTCAAGAAGTTGTAGGAAACATCACAGAAAAGACAACCGATACTCTAAGTGGCTCTAGAACAGAAAAAATAATTGATAAACAAAAAGTCGGTTTAACCCTAAATATGAAAATTGAGCGGATTGACGATAACGGCTTTGTCTCTTTATCAGTTGCTCCCTCTGTCCGCGCACCTGCAAGTGAAGAAGAGAGAGGAAATGGAAAAATTATTTTAGTGTCAGAACGCTCACTTCAGTCTGGTTTGATTCGCTTACGAGATGGTCAAACTTTAATTCTGAGTGGTATTATTCAAGACTCTGACCGCGTAAGCGTAACGAAGATTCCTATCTTGGGTGATATTCCGCTTCTTGGTTCGCTATTTAGAAGAACAGATAAAACTAACCAGCGTAATGAAGTGATTGTGTTGCTAACGCCTCAGATTCTAGATGATTCAGAGCGCTCCTCTTTTGGGTACAATTACACCCCTAGCTCTGAGGTGCGGCAAATACTAGAACGTGGTGGTGGTTTACAGGTGCCGAAGCGTTAAGTTGATCGGAAATGGGGAGGTGGGGAGGTGGGGAACAGAAGCTTTCACTAAGTATTTTTCCCTAGTAAAGAGATGGTTTTTAGTGAAACAATTGCCCAATTTTCACAAAAAATCCTGAAATCTATATAAATTAATGGTTTCATCTGTTCACTTCTGGCTAGGACACTTTAGAATGATTCATTGAAAAGTCGATTCTACAGGAATTACAGCCTTTTTGAGCATAAATACTCATTACAGACGACTTTTGTAAATCTCTGAACAGAGATTTCAGTAAGGATGCATCTAGGGAGCATCTATACACAATCTCAAGTAAACCTCAAGGAGTTTGACATGAATAAAGGTGAATTAGTTGATGCAGTATCTGAAAAAGCAAGTGTTACCAAAAAGCAAGCAGATGCCGTCTTAACTGCGGCTTTGGAAACCATTATCGAAGCAGTTTCCTCTGGCGATAAAGTCACATTGGTCGGATTTGGATCATTTGAGTCACGGGAACGTAAAGCCCGTGAAGGTCGTAATCCCAAAACCAATGAGAAAATGGAAATTCCAGCAACAAAGGTTCCTGCCTTCTCTGCTGGAAAACTCTTCAGAGAAAGGGTTGCACCCCCAAAATCTTAGGTTCTCTTCTAGGTCACTCTTTTTCTATGCGGCAACCAGCACACGGGGGAAATCTTGCCTGGGCAGCAGCACTAGCTGGCTGTCCCCCAAGTGCTATTTTGGATTTTTCTGCAAGCATTAGCCCTTTGGGACCGCCAAAAAGTGCGATCGCGGCAATTGAGTCCCAATTGGGTCATCTCAAGCATTATCCAGACCCTGATTATTGTGAACTGAGACTTGCTCTCAGTCACTTTCATCAACTACCCCCTGAATGGATTTTGCCAGGTAACGGTTCAGCAGAATTACTTTCTCTGGCAGGTCGGGAATTAGCACAGTTAGCCGCAACAGTTCTGACAACTCCAGCCTTTGGCGACTATTACAGGGCGCTGACGGCATATCATGCTAAGGTACTGGAGTTTTCCTTGTCATTAGTCATGAGTGATTTGTCAATGGTTTTTGACAAAAGACAAAACACTCTCACGAATATGCCAATTTCCTATGGAGGGAAGAAATCCCCCTATGTCCCTTTGGAACACGCTTACGCCCACAGGATTGGTCCCACAAAGGACAAAGGACTATTACTGAATAACCCCCACAACCCAACGGGAGCGTTATTTTCACGAGAAGCCATTCTGCCATACCTCAAAGAATTTGCTTTGGTGGTGGTGGATGAAGCTTTCATGGATTTTCTGCCCCCAGAGGAGGAACAAAGCCTGATACAAGTCGTGCAGGAATATCCAAACTTAGTCATTTTGCGATCGCTAACCAAGTTCTACAGTTTGCCTGGTTTGCGACTAGGATATGCGATCGCCCATCCTGATCGTTTGCGATGCTGGCAGTCGTGGCGCGATCCTTGGCCCGTAAATACCCTGGCAGCAGCAGCAGCCGTCGCTGTCCTCCAGGACAAAGAGTTTCAGGAGCAGACTTGGGCATGGCTACCACCAGCACGAAACCAACTCTTCGATGGTTTAGCCTCTAAACCCGGATTACAACCCTTGCGAGGTGCTGCTAATTTTTTACTCGTTGAATCACAGCAATCGAGTTTAGAGTTGCAGCAAAAATTACTCAAGCATCACCAGATTTTCATTCGTGATTGTCTGAGTTTTCCTGAACTTGGCGACAGATATTTTCGGATAGCTGTACGCTCTTTGTCAGATAACCAACGTTTACTAGAAGCAATATCATTGTCATTAGTTACTAGTCACTAGTCATCAAGGACGAAGGACAAATGACATAGAACCTATAACTGTATCGCAGGCATACAGCTTCGGGTTAGCGTAGGACAATTGACAAAAAACCAAGGACAAATAACGTGACTATTGACTACGATGTCGTGATTATTGGTGGCAGTTTAGCAGGACGCTACGCTGCCCTTAGTGCTTCTAAACTAAAAGCCAAAGTTGCCTTAGTAGAACCAATCACAAACGGTGCGTCTAACTTTGTTAACGCACCTTATGATTTTATTTATCACCACGTTCTCAACCACACTACTCATTTGAGCAAGCAACTAAATCATGCACAAGGACTTGGGCTTTTTACTTCATGTGTTGAGACTTCAGAAAAATGCGATCTATCCGTAAAAACTCCTGAAGCAATGCTGTATGCTCACAGCATTGTTTCCAATCTCCAAGAACAGGATTCACTTGCCATTCTCGCGGCTCAAGGAGTGGATGTCATCGTCAGTCATGGTCAATTTCAATCATCACCCCATTTGTCATTTGCTGTAGATGCTCGCGTACTACGCGCACGCACTTATTTGCTTGCAATGGGTTCTCGTCCGCTCATTCCAGAAATTGAAGGATTACAAAGAACTGGCTTTATCACCATACCTCAGATATGGCAAGTCTTAAGCAGTTCTACACCTCCAAAACAATGGGTGATTCTTGGTGGTGTGCCCCAAAGTATAGAATTAGCCCAAACTCTAGCGCGGTGCGGTTATGATGTCACGTTGGTTGTGGAACGTCGCCATCTTCTTCCTAATATAGATTCAGAAATAGCCCAACTACTTTGTAGTGTCTTAGAAGCAGAAGGTGTACACGTCTTCATCCAAACATCAATCACTCAAGTCAGAAAAATAGACGATAAAAAATGGCTTCAAGTAGGAGATAAGGCAATTGAAACAGATGAAATTGTCGTTGCAATGGCACAACAGCCAAATATTGAATCCTTAAATTTGGCAGCGGTAGATGTTAAATGGAATCAGCATCGTTTACTCGTAAATGACAAACTACAAACGACAAATTCCCGTATCTGGGCTTGTGGTGATGTCATTGGTGGCTTTGAATTCGCTAATATTGCTAATTACGAAGCAAGAATAGCTTTGCAAAATGCGCTCTTTTTCCCTAAATTGAAAGTTAATTATCGGCATATTCCTTGGGCAGTATTTACAAACCCCATGTTTGCTCAAGTCGGTTTAACAGAAGCGCAAGCCAAAAGCCAATACAGTCCTGATGAAGTTATCGTTTTACAGCAGTTTTTTAAAACACTTTGTGCCGCACAAATCCAAGACGAAACTACGGGTATCTGTAAACTGATTGTCCTACGCAATGGTGAAATTTTAGGAGCTTCAGTTTTAGGGGGACAAGCAATAGAGTTGATTAATGTCATTGCTTTGGCGATCGCCCAAACAATTAAAATCAATGGCTTAGGTCATTTAGCTCCTTTGTGTCCTAGTTTTTCAGAGATTTTTGAGAAAATTGTACAAGATTGGAAACAACAAAAGTTGAATAGCAATACTGCTTGGCAAGACTTTCTGGAAAGCTTTTTTCACTGGCGACGAAATTGGAATTTATGAACTTTTATTGCTAATCTATTTTTTTAAGTAGTTTAAGAATTTTAGATTTTGGATTACCCTAAAAAGCTTGTATTTTCAGAAATTTCTATATAGCAGTCGTATTTGATTTGTGAGAGATGAACCGCACCAGGACAACACAGGACACAGAGGAAGGAAATGAGAATCTCACAACTGATGAGCAGATTGTTATATTGGTAGTGAGTCTCCCCAAGAACCGTCACTCGCTAGTCCCTAAGGGGGCGCTGCGCAAACGCTGCCTACGGCACGCTACGCTAACAAATTCAAAATTCGCTGCCTGCCGCAGGCAGCTAACTTTGAATTCAAAAAAGGTCAAAGTATTATGTCATACAGGTTTGAGGAATCTCAAAATTGCTTTTCAAGTGGTGCATCGACACCACTCGCCAAATCGCACCAAACCCTATATTTTTTGTTGAGTGGTGTCGATTACTTGTCGGGCAAGGGTTTGAGGTATGTATGTTGCTCAATTTTGCACAAGATATATAATGTTTTTGAGAGTGGTGTCGATTTGGCGGCTAAAACCTTTACTGGGTAAGGGCTGCTAGACGAACTCCCTACCGATTGGGTGAAATCGGATTAGTTGGAAACGATATGGTTTTTAACTCCTCTAGCCTTTGGCTAGGACCCTACCGATTGGGTGAAATCGGATTAGTTGGAAACAAAAAAAGAGCGAAAGCAAGTGGTACTGACATAGCCCTACCGATTGGGTGAAATCGGATTAGTTGGAAACGGTCAGTAGTACCTTCAGCCCCGGTGGTTTCCGTATTCCCTACCGATTGGGTGAAATCGGATTAGTTGGAAACTAGACCAGTGGTGACCATACTCTTCACGAATATAGGCTACCCCTACCGATTGGGTGAAATCGGATTAGTTGGAAACAGTCCTGGGCAAAAGATTGCCTGAGAACCCTAAACCCTACCGATTGGGTGAAATCGGATTAGTTGGAAACGTCGTAAGGCAGCTGACACCAAATAAAACTTGCCCCCTACCGATTGGGTGAAATCGGATTAGTTGGAAACACTGTTAAAGGTAGCTACAAGTACAAATCCCAACCCTACCGATTGGGTGAAATCGGATTAGTTGGAAACCACATCTAAACCAAAACCCAAGCCAACAGCACCTCCAACCCTACCGATTGGGTGAAATCGGATTAGTTGGAAACAAGGTAAACTAGTTCTCTAGCTTCCTCTAAAGTCAGCCCTACCGATTGGGTGAAATCGGATTAGTTGGAAACTCTTGCACACCGTAGTGTTGCTCGCTTCCATTTGAATCCCTACCGATTGGGTGAAATCGGATTAGTTGGAAACCTGCAGCTGAAAAACCTCAAGAGTCATACCAGTAGCCCTACCGATTGGGTGAAATCGGATTAGTTGGAAACAAATTTGAAGGTACTCAACTAGCTGACATTTTTGCTCCCCTACCGATTGGGTGAAATCGGATTAGTTGGAAACTTTCTTCACCAGCTTTAGGAGTCTTAGCCTCGCTAGGTTCCCTACCGATTGGGTGAAATCGGATTAGTTGGAAACCATTCTTGTCCTTCTGGTAGCAATCTGCAGCTAGGCCGTACCGATTGGGTGAAATCGGATTAGTTGGAAACTTTTCTTCCACGCGTGGGGAAGTAGTTCCAGGTTCTACCCTACCGATTGGGTGAAATCGGATTAGTTGGAAACTTGATAATATACTCCACTTAAGATTGAACCATCTACTGCCCTACCGATTGGGTGAAATCGGATTAGTTGGAAACGTTGTTGCATCGTATCTGATACTTCAACGGCAAGAGCTCACCCTACCGATTGGGTGAAATCGGATTAGTTGGAAACATTTATTCACAATTCCTGAGAAGTCCGAAATAATGATAGCCCCTACCGATTGGGTGAAATCGGATTAGTTGGAAACACTAATGTAGCTGCGCGGTGAGATGAAACTACGACAGCCCCTACCGATTGGGTGAAATCGGATTAGTTGGAAACTTTTCAGGAGCAACAAAATAATGTAACCCAAGATCTACCCTACCGATTGGGTGAAATCGGATTAGTTGGAAACCCATGAGTTACTCCTTTTTGCGGAATGTTTTTGGTTCAGCCCTACCGATTGGGTGAAATCGGATTAGTTGGAAACCCTGAAATGCAGGATTTTGCTTATACCCTAAATACGCCCTACCGATTGGGTGAAATCGGATTAGTTGGAAACTTTCACAGTTTAATTTCGGTGTGAAATTTTACTCCAAACCCTACCGATTGGGTGAAATCGGATTAGTTGGAAACTATTGATATAGAATGTCCTACTATTGTTACCCTAGTAATCCCTACCGATTGGGTGAAATCGGATTAGTTGGAAACTCGATAACATTATCGACTTGCTCAAGCTGACCTTTAGAGCTCCCTACCGATGAGGTTAAATCGGATTAGTTGGAAACATTTTGACGTTTTTGAGGAGAAGAAGTTTTTTTCTTCCCTACCGATTGGGTGAAATCGGATTAGTTGGAAACAAGAACAAATACTATAGAAGCAGCAGCTAGTTGCCCTACCGATTGGGTGAAATCGGATTAGTTGGAAACTTTAGTGGTTGGATGATGTAAAGAGTATCGTTCTTTACCCCTACCGATTGGGTGAAATCGGATTAGTTGGAAACCTAAAGAAACAAACAGAGTGACTGCAACGGTTGCGACCCTACCGATTGGGTGAAATCGGATTCGTTGGAAACTTTTGCTCTAATTCATATCGTAGACGCTGCCCAGATGAGCCAGTGCTGCGGGCGGGTCTCCCTCCGCAGGCATCTGGCGGTGGGCTTATAGCCCTCGGAGCAGCAACAGTCTAGAATCCCTCGTGCTTCTAGCCGGGGGAGTGTCAAAGCGCGGTAGTATTAGTAGTGATTGCAATATATTAAGGAACTTACAAGAATCATTTACAATTCTTAAAAGTAAAGGTAACAAGTTTTAGAGTAGCCAGCTGCTACCCTGCTTGCTATGCTTCTATATGCATTAAGTCAGGAAATCGCTAGGTTTGCTGCAAAAAACGTGATTTATGCGGCACAAGCTCAACGATATGTCTGGATGGACAGTGATGAACGGCATTTTGCCCATCATGTAAAAAGCAAGAGCAGCAAAAACCACTATTATAAACTGCACGAAACTGTCCTAGCCATTTGACTAATTGATTAGTATGGGTACCAATAAAAGAAGTTCAACTTGCCTAAAATAAGGAGAATAGGGGCTTGGTAATCAATCGCTGGAAACAGGACCTCAAAAATGACCTGATTGCTGGGTTGTTGGTCGTCATTCCCCTGGCAACTACCATTTGGCTTACAATAACAGTTGCAAATTGGGTCATCAACTTTCTTACCCAGATTCCCAAACAACTAAATCCATTTCAGGGAATGCATCCCATTTTAGTCAATCTACTGAATCTGTTGGTGGGACTGATGGTGCCACTACTGAGTATACTCGTGATTGGCTTAATGGCTCGGAATATTGCAGGGCGGTGGTTGCTAGATGTGGGTGAACGGCTGTTGCAGGCAATTCCCTTAGCTGGACAAGTTTACAAAACTCTTAAGCAACTATTAGAAACTCTCTTAAAAGACAGCAACGGCAAGTTTCGCCGTGTTGTTTTAGTAGAATATCCTCGGCGAGGAATGTGGGCGATCGCCTTCGTTACCGGTAACATCAGTAGCGATATCCAGGCTCAGATGTCTCAGCCAGTGTTAAGCGTTTTTATTCCAACAACTCCCAATCCTGCCACTGGATGGTATGCAGTTGTTCCAGAAGAAGAAGCTCTTAATGTGTCATTATCAATTGAAGATGCCTTTAAAATTATAGTTTCTGGTGGCATTGTTGCTCCCAACAACTCCTTACCTCCTTACGTTATCTCCAAAGAGCAAAAACTAGAAATGCCACCCTTGGAAGCAAAGCGGCAGATTCTTCCTTTTGAAGAAACTTAAGTAGTCATTAGTCATGAGTCATTAGTCACCCCCTCCAGGGGAATAGAAAATGATGAGTTCAAAATCCAAAATTGTTTTTTTTGAATGAGCGAATTTTGAATGTGTTAGTAGCGTGCCGTAGGCAGCGAATTTTGAATTGTTTTGTCCCCTCACTCCCTCACTCACTTTTATGCAAGAGCGTAAACCTCGTCAAATTGCTCGTGAATTGGCTCTTTTAAGCCTCAGCCAACTGCCAATTAACCCAAAGAAATTAGAAAAAATACCACAAGAACAACTCGTGTCAAAATTGGTGCTAGCAGCAGTACGTACTCTGCGATCCGAAGTCCAAGATACTTTAGATAATGCTGCAGGCGAACTGCAACGCAGTCATGATCGTCTTCTGACTAGCCAAACACGCGCTACTGACTTGAATACTGCAAGAACAATGCTTAAAGAAGCAGTTGTGTACACGCAAACAGCAATTAATAAGTTAGCTGCGGCTGTTGAATTTCCTGAACTCATTCAACTGGCTAATCAAGATAGAGAAGTCCGCGAGTATGCAAAAGAGATTATCATGACTGTCAATGAAAACCGAAGCACTATAGACGAGCAAATTTCCACTGCCTTGGTAGATTGGCAAGTCACTCGCCTTGCGCACATTGACCGAGATATACTGCGAATTGCTGTGGCAGAAATGAAATATCTTCAAGTTCCCGATAGCGTGGCAATCAATGAAGCTGTAGAGCTCGCTAAACGATACAGTGAAGAAGACAGCCATCGATTTATTAATGGTGTTTTACGCCGAGTAACGGAGCAAAGAAAGATAGCAAGTACTCCTTGAGTTCTCCACACCTTGTCAGTCAAAATGGACTGCGTCCCGCTGCGCTAACAAAATGTGCTGTCTGCGGCACGCTGCTAACACATTCAAAAAGCTTACATCATAAGCTTTTCGTTGATTTGGAATGGTAGCTTTATTTGGACCGCGACGTACTAGTGATTTCTTAGCATGCACTAGTTAGCAGAATCTGTGGGTACTTCACACTTTACATTTAGATCATAGATAAAAACTTATAGTTTGATAACACCTTAGCTGCAATGGTTTTTAATTGGTTCCGCCGTCAACATAATGAGCCTTCTGGTACTCCCTCTGAACAAAAGCAGGAAAAAACTCCTGCTGCAAAAGAACCTCAACCCCAATCAGCCGAAACATCAACCTCAGAAACTGCACCTGAGGTATCGACTGATCTGCTGGCTTACGCTAAAGCAGCCTACAAAAATATTCAGCAAAGGCAACAATCTGAAACAGTAGAAACTCCACCAACTGAGGTGATAGCCGAAGCACCAACAGAAAAACCTGAAACAGAAGCAGTCCAGACAGAAACGCCACAACTACCAGATGAAGCTGATGAAGCTGATGTGAGTGCAGCCTCAACCGCTGCTGAAGAACCGGAAGAAACAGAGGAACTCAGTACAGCGCCAGCAGTCGCAGCAATTACCTCTGAACCAGCTGAAGAACCGAAAGTTGAAAGTGTGACTACAGAAAGTGTTGCTTCAGCACAAACCACTGAACTCTCGACAACAGAAGAAGTCACTCAACCGACAGTACCTACTAAAACTTTATCCTTTTTAGAACGGGCAGCGGCAGAACGGCAAGCAAAACAGGAAAGATTGATTGCTAGCGCTATTGAAGTGACAGAACCAGAAGTCACACAACCAGCAGCTGCAATCACTACTACGCCAGAAGTCACAGAAGAAATTCCTGGACTTGACTTTGATGAGGGGTTCTTGTGGTCAACAGAAGTTCTTGCTGCACAAGGTAGGCGTGCAGAAGATATTTCTTTTGAAGAAATCACTTGGTTGAAAAAGCTGCGCCAAGGTTTAGACAAAACCCGCCGTAACATCGTCAATCAACTCAAGGCAATTGTCGGACAAGGACCACTTAACCAAGCAGCGGTGACGGAGATTGAGGCATTGCTTTTGCAAGCCGATGTCGGTGTTGAGGCAACAGATTATATCATCAGCACTCTACAGAAAAAACTTCGCGAAGAAGTTTTGCCACCAGAAGAGGCGATCGCCTACCTTAAAGGTATCTTGCGAGATATGCTGGATGCACCAGTTAAAAAATCTAACAAGACGATCTTTGTTCCAGAAAAAGAAACTCTCAATGTTTGGTTAATTACTGGGGTAAATGGCGCTGGTAAAACAACCACCATCGGTAAAATTGCCCACCTCGCACAGAAATCTGGTTACAAATCTTTGATTGGTGCAGCAGATACCTTCCGCGCTGCTGCTGTAGAACAAGTCAGGGTTTGGGGACAAAGAAGTGGCGTGGAAGTCATTTTCAATCCTGCTAAGAATGCCGATCCCGCAGCTGTTGTATTTGATGCTATCTCTGCTGCAACAGCACGAGGAACAGAATTACTTCTGGTCGATACCGCAGGACGATTACAAAATAAGAAAAATTTGATGGACGAACTCAGTAAAATCCGTCGCATCATTGATAAAAAAGCCCCCAATGCGAAAGTGGAGTCCCTTTTGGTTTTGGATGCAACTCTCGGTCAAAATGGATTGCGACAAGCTGAAATCTTTTCTCAAGCAGCACAACTGAGTGGTGTTGTTTTGACTAAGCTTGATGGTACTGCTAAAGGAGGCGTTGCTCTTGCTGTTGTGCAGCAGTTAGGCTTACCTATTCGTTTTATTGGTGCCGGAGAAGGAATTGAAGACTTGCGTCCTTTTTCTAGCTACGAGTTCGTGGAAGCACTTTTGAACGGTTAGCGTGAGTGAAGGATTGCACAAGTTCGTAGTGTGAAGTCTGTCATTTTGAATGAAGCTTGACATCCTCCCACCACTGATTCGGAGTACCGAATACAGTGGGGGATTCCAAGAATCACTTCTTGGATTTCCTCTTTCCGCGAGTTGACTTGCTTAGAGGAGTTTCCGGGCTAGCCCCGTGCGGGGGCGCTGCGCAAACGCCCCGCTTCGCTAACACCCAAGTATTGGTCAGTCTCTCCAGAGGCGTGAGTTCCGACGTGACCCGCCGTACGTAGTGCCTTTTCTAATATGTTTCGTGCAGCGTTATGGTCTCTGTCCTGAACATGCCCACAATGCAAACAAGTATGCGTCCTAACACTCAAAGACTTCTTGACGACCTTCCCGCAGTTGGAACAGTTTTGGGAGGTGTAGTGAGGTGGTACAGCGACTGTGACTACGCCAAACACTTTTCCAAAATATTCAACCCAACTGCGGAACTGAGTCCACGCTGCATCAGAAATGGATTTAGCGAGATGCCGATTTCTCACCCTTACGGGAACGCGGGTCGCTTCAAGTCGGGGAACCCGCCCAACGCGCTGGCGAACCATATTAAGCACCTTCAAGTCCTCATAGGCTACCAAGTCGTTAGACTGGACTACGCACCTTGCCGTCTTTACAGCAAAGTCTTTACGCTGCCTACTTACCTTAAGATGCTTGCGTGCAAGTTTATTTCTAAACTTGGCTCTGTTCTTAGACCCTTTTTTGGTCTTGGACATACGACGAGAAAGGCGTTTCAACGACTTCTCACTTTTACGCAGATGACGTGGATTTGCAACCGTGTTGCCGTCAGAGTCGGTGTAGAAGTGGTTCAAGCCAACGTCAATACCAACATTATGGGCGGTTGGTTCTCGTTTCTCCAATCGTTCTTGGTCAATACAGAATTGGCAATAATAGCCATCTGCACGACGAACAACACGGACGCGCTTAATCTGCTTCAACTGGTAGAAGTGCAAATCGCGGGTTCCCCACATCTTGAAGGTTCCCGCTTCAAATCCGTCAGAAAAAGTGATATGCCGTCTGTCATTAGAAAGCTTCCAACCACTGGTCTTGTACTCAACAGAACCATGTGTTTGTTCTTTCTTGAAACGCGGATAACCTTTCTTTCCTGGCTTCGCCTTTTTGCAGTTGTCGTAAAAACGGGATATTGCAGACCACGCTCTTTCAGCGCTAGCCTGTCTCGCCATAGAGTTGAGGTTATCTGCCCATTCAAACTCTTTTGCAAGAACGGCACAATAGGCGCTCAACTCGTATCTGCCAATATTACGATTATCCATCCAGTATCTGACGCAACTGTTACGGACAAAGCGAGCAGTACGGATAGCTTCATCAAGCTTTCCATATTGCTCTTTTGTTCCTTCCAACTTTGCCTCAAATACCAGCATATTTACGTTCAACTCCTGACGTAATTATAGCACAGAGATTGCTGAAATCGCCACTGTTCCCCCACGGAGCCTAGTCCTGAAAAATTGGCAGCCTTAATACAACGAGTACTCGTCTTGGGATACAGATAACCAAAACAAAGGCTGCCAATTTTTTGCGGCAAATTCGATTCCCCCGCTTTGCATCGGTCAAGGAACGTGGCGATTTCAACCCTCGATTCATGAGCCAGCGCTGCAGGAGGGGAGCCAGTGCGTTGCCAAGAGTTGTTTGAGCGGAGGTTTCCTCCGATCAAAGCTTCGGGGGGTTCCCCCCGTTGAAGCACCTGGCGTTCTCCCTCCGTAGGCGTCTGGCGTCCTCGCCGCCAAATCAAAGATTATGGCGGGAGCCTTCTCTCGGAATTAGGTAAGCGCTTTGCGCTTACGCTTCATCGTATTTTCTGCGAGATACCCTACCTTCAGCGTTTGCGCAGCGCCCCAAAGGGGCTAGACACCAAACCAATTTTTTATTAAGAAATAATACAAAATACAGTAAAAATACTGTTGACTATACTTTAACTCAGAATTATTTAACACGACTTGGAAAATTGTGGTCAGAAAAAAATCTAAATCACCTATTTTCGGCACTTTATGTCAAGTTGTTTTTTAATATGTCATTCTGCTTATTTGCCTAGCGTGCCATAGGCATAGGCAAGAATCTCCGCAGATACTTTGTTTGACTGGATTAGCGCCCAGCTCCTCACAAAGCGAAGGGCTAATACTATGACACGTTAGCTCTGGTGATTGCAACTTGGTATTACATATGGCAAAGATTACCTTCAGCGTCAATCATCAAACATCTAAAAGGTTTGATTGGTAGTACTTGTCATTTTTCTTTCGTGACAACATTGCAAGTCGTGTCATTAACCTTCTTCATGGAAGTTACCAATTTGAGGTTTCTATTCCACGAGACTGGTTTTAGGAAACACAGGTGCAGACTTTAACAAGTTAGTTATTAATTGCAAATGTGTTGGAAGTAATTTGAGAGGTTTTCAACAATGATTAACAAAATAACAAAAAGTATATCAGCCGCTGCTGTATTGGCTATGGCAGTTTCTTTAGCCCCACAATCTGCGTTTGCGGAAGAAGAAGTTGGCATAGGCGAATACTCTGGTAGTGCAATTAACACCAGTCTTTTCAGTTTTGATTTAAATTTTTCTGTTGCAGATGAAAATTCAGATGATAGTGTGGGATATTTTCCTGGAGCTATTCAAAACTTTAATATTGATGAGGGAGGTTTTTTTACAAATTCTGAGATTTGTGGTATTCCAGTTTGTCCCGCTGGAAATGTGAAAGTTACTAAACTTAGTACAGATCCTACATCTGGTAATGTCTTGGATCTTTATATTGGTTCTGAGAACAAGCCGGTAAAGTTGGCAGGGCTTCAGGACTTACTATCTATTCAGTCACCACCTGGTTTTAATGTTGAGACTAATTCAGACGATATAGTGAGATATGATGTCACATTTGGTAATAATTCTGAACCTGAATTGGTTTTTTTTCTTCAGTCCCAAGATTCTAATTTAATTAACAGTTTATCTGGTTTAGGTGGATTTACAAATCAAATACCAGGATTATTCCCAAGTCATGATGTTATAGTCTCTGATGATGGAAACAGTGTGGTTCTTAATGGTAGTGTGTTTAGCTTTTCTCTGCAAGCTACCTCACAACGTATTCCCGAACCAACTGCCATAGTTGGTTTGTTAGGTGTAGGATTTTTAGGGACTTTATCACTGCTGAAGCGCTCAGATGTACGGAGTTTTGTCAAAAATCAAATCAGAGTCCCATAACAAGTATAGGGCAAACGCATCTAAATTAGTTTTGACAAAAAGCTAGGTTAGTGGATGAACGAAAAAATCAGAATTTGATGTTACCAACCCAAAATTTTTATTGCACAAAATTGGTTTTAGGAATGCAAGTGCAGACTGAACAAGTTCATCATGAATTGCAAAAGCCTGAAATAATTTGAGAGGTTTTTTAATGATGATTAACAAATTAGCAAAAAGTATATCAGTAGCCGCTGTATTAGCTATGACAGTTTCTTTAGCCCCACAATCTGCGTCTACTCAAGAAGAAGAAGTTGGCATCGGTGAATTCTCTGGTAGTGTAATGAATGACCGAGGTAGTGATACACTTAACTTTACTCTTGATACCTCTGCTCCATACCGCCAAGAGAAATTCTCTGGAGCAATTCAAAACGCAACCTATACTGATAGGTCTCCCTTTGCTGATAACTCGGGTAATCCTTCTTCATGTAAGAGACTTTCTCGTCTTTCTTCTAACACCCCTGGTAATACTTCTGATAATACTCCTGTTAATTATAATTGTTATGAATTTAATTCAGGAGATCTGGAAATTTCTACAATTTCTTTAGAAAAAGTTCCTCAGGAAGTTGAGTATAAACTCAATAATCTACACGCTAGCTACCCTAACTACAAATTTACTAAGGAAGACTATAGCTGTGGAGTCATTAAGTATAAAGCTAGATTAATAGATAATTCCAACAACTTCATTGATTTGGAATTTTATGCTCCAAATATTCCTCCCTTCAATAATTCAAATTCTTTATCTGTTTTCAATGAATCAGATTTAAAACCATTTTTGTCGAATAATCAAGTTGTTTTTGCCGCATTCGTTAGCAATGTGAATTCTCCTCTCGTTAAGAATTCTTCTCCTCTTGGGAGCGGAACTTCTTATGATTATGCAAGCACTGCCTTTAGCTTGACTCCTGTTCGTAGCTTGACTCCTGTTCGTGAAGAACTATATAAAAAAACGCCAAACCTTCAATGCTTGACTCATGTTCGTAAAGAACTATATAAAAAAACGCCAAACCTTCAATAGAAGGTAGGTATTACCCATTGAGTCTAACAAATTAAACGTAGGGTGAGCACTTAGTGCATACGAATGATATGGAAAGGTAGGTAGTGTCCACCCTATTGATTAAGATTTTTTGTAATTCGGGCTCCAACATTCCTGTATCAATCCAACCTATCTCCTTTGTCAAAAATTTTTCTAACAAACGCATTTAGTATGAAAAAGATATCGCTCATTTTATTAACCTTACCCCTATACACTATGGGGAGTTTTACTTTTATAGGTACACTCAGAGCGCAACAAGTGACTTCTGATGGAACTGTTTCTACCACAGTGACTACTCCTGATGGAAAAAATTTCAACATCAATGATGGAACTAGAAGGGGAGGAAATCTTTTTCACAGCTTCAAAGATTTTTCTGTTCCCAAAGGTGGTTCGGCTAACTTTAACAATCCAACTGATGTGCAAAATATTATTAGTCGGGTGACAGGTGGTTCTGTTTCTAGTATTAATGGTTTGATTCGAGCGTTAGGAAAGGCGAATTTATTTTTGATTAATCCTGCGGGCATTATTTTTGGACAAAATGCCAGTTTGAATATTGGTGGTTCATTTTTGGGAAGTACTGCGAATAGTTTTGTATTTGATAATGGGTTTGAGTTTAGCGCCACTGACCCGCAAGCACCACCATTGTTAACAATAAATATCCCTATTGGCTTGAGATTTCGGGATAATCCTGGAGAGATTGTTAATCAATCTCGAGCAAGTTTTGAAGGAGCGAGGAATACGATTAATTCTCCTGCAGGACTACAAGTTCCAAATGGTAAAACTTTAGCTTTAGTGGGTGGTAATGTTTCCTTATCGGGTGGTAATTTAACTGCACTTAGCGGAAGAATTGAGTTGGGTAGCGTTGATGGCGATAGTTTTGTTAGTTTGAATGAGATTGATACAGGCTATGCTTTGGGATATCAAAATGTTCAGAAATTTAGAGACATTCAACTGTCTCGTGTTACACAAGGCGGTGCATTAGTAGATACCAGTGGTGATGGTGGTGGTGATATCCAAGTGCAGGGTAAAAATATCACTCTCACAGGTAATTCATTGATTTTTTCTTATGCTTTAGGTTCACAACCACGTGGAAATTTAACCATCAATGCTGCTGAGTCTGTGAAATTGAGTGGAGTTTCCCAGATTCTCACTGTTGCTCAGGGTCAAGGGAAGGCTGGAGATGTATTGGTGAAAGCTTCTGATTCTGTAGAGTTAGAAGGAGCTTCACAAACTGCATCTAGATCTACTTTGATTGGCTCTCAAGTCTCCTCATCCTGTGTGTCTTCGCCATGTGGTAATGGTGGTGATGTGAAGATTGAAACAGGGAGATTAATCGTTCGAGATGGAGCCAATATTGATACTTCGACTTTCGGTCTTGGAAACGCAGGAAACATATTGATAAAAGGATCCAATTCCGTAGACGTGACTGGCACAAACAACAATCCAAATAATAAGATATCGAGTGGTATTCGTGCTCAAGTTGCCGACCAACAGCGAATAAACAATCCAGGCAATGCAGGAAATGTGACTATTGAAACTCAACGATTAACTGTTCAAGGTGGGGCGCAGATATCTAGTGCTGGTCGTAAAACTGGTAATAGTGGAAATTTGAACATCAATGCGACAGATTCAATTCTCTTAAGTGGGGCTTCACCATTTGCTACAGGTGAACCTTTCGACACTGGACGCAGTGGTCTATTTGTGTCTGCAGAACCAGGGGCTACAGGAAATGTAGGTAGTTTAAATTTGACGACTGGACTGCTAACTGTTGAGAATGGAGCGAGAATTTCAGCAGATAATTTTGGTTCAGGCTTGCCAAATAGTTCAACTTTAAATGTCAGACAGTTGGTAATTCAAAATGGCGGGGAAGTCAAATCAGGTTCTTTTGCTGCTGGTGATGGCGGAACTTTGACTGTTAATGCTACCAAGTCTGTGGATGTTGTTGGTAGTGGAACCATTGCAGGCAATACTATCACTAGCACTTTGTTCTCTGAAGCTTCCGCTGACAGTTCTGGTAAAGCAGGAAATTTGATTATCAATACTCCAAATTTAAATGTCCGCGATGGTGCAGAAGTCACTGTCAGGGGCAAAGGTTCTGGTTCAGCTGGTAACTTAACTGTCACAGCTAACACAATTCGCCTCAACCAAGGAAAACTGATTGCGGAAACTAACGCGGGAGAAGGAGGTAACATCAAGCTTCAAGACTTAAAGCTGTTGCAGATGCAAAATCAAAGTCGAATCTCTGCTGAAGCTTTGAAAGATGCCAACGGTGGTAACATCACTAT
Source organism: Brasilonema sp. UFV-L1 (assembly GCF_012912105.1). GTDB lineage: Bacteria > Cyanobacteriota > Cyanobacteriia > Cyanobacteriales > Nostocaceae > Brasilonema. Next base: position 14,617 of record NZ_QMEA01000073.1, on the reverse strand, counting down.
CAACGCTACCAACGGTTTTGTGGTTGTTTTTCCTGGACAAAACAATGATATTGTTGCGAATGCTATTCAAGGAATAGGTGGCAACATCAACATCAATGCCACGAGAATTTATGGTTTGGAACAGCGCAGTTCAAATCCACCAAATACAACCAACGATATTGACGCTAGCTCTCAATTTAACTTCTCAGGTAACGTAATTATTAATACACAAGATTTTGACCCTAGTCGAGAGCTATTTGTATTACCTCAGAATGTGATTGATCCAAATGAGCAGATTGCCCAAAATCCCTGTCTACGAGGGGGTGGCGAATTTCTCATTACTGGACGTGGCGGATTTCCATCAAGCCCCAATCAAGTTATAAGTAGTGACAATGTTCGTGTTGATTTAGTAAAGCCTGTTGTCAATACGAAAAATTCCAGTGGTGAAACTAAGAATTCTAGTAATGAAACTAAGAATCAGTCCTCGACCACTGCGACAGACAAACCAATAGTACCTGCCCGAGGATGGATCTTTAACGACAAAGGTGAGGTGGTTTTGGTAGCCTACGATCCCACCAAGACTGACTCCCCACGCTCTTGGAAATCTCATGCTGGCTGCTCTGTATTTTGAACAAAAACTCTTGAGCGTAGTTTTCACTCATATCGCTTGCGGGCGAATTTAAAAATTGCATCCTTTGGGTATGCCGCTACATTTTTCCAAGACTTAACCGGACAACCTATTGCCTATGGCTTGCGCCACGGCTATCGCAAGAGCGGCAACGCTACGCATGCCCCCACCACAGATATCTGTGGGACCTTGAGGAGTACTCGTGGGGGAAGGAAGTCCTGTTTTGTCATGGTTTCACCCAACCCTGTGGGCATACCCAAAGACTCGCGCTTTGCTCAGGACGTTCTGGCAAAGCGCGTTAGACTTGTCTGGGTTCCCGTCAAAGACCAATACTGCTCGGTTAAGGAAATTAGGTGGGGCTAAAACTATTGAAATGTCGTTGTCTATGGTGTTCAAAAAAGTCTTAAGCGAGTAGTATTGCGTCGGAGACTGGAAATCCGTTCTACAACACTTGGACAAAGCGAGCCTTAGTTGAACCTTGTTAGACAGTGCCCGGATTGTTTCCTGCTTCAACCTGACAGTGTCGGCACTCACCAGTCCACAGGCTTAAATTCGGATAGAACTTATCCTATGTTTCGCTCTTGTTTCGCGTTAGAGAAATAATAGCACATTTGAATGTTGGACAAAAATGTGAATTAATGTCTAGCTTTGTCTAACAATTTAGTTACAGTTTCTAGCCCTATACAGAGGCAGAGCCTCTCTTAGAAACCACAAAGCCAGATTCTACTTGCAAACGAGGTTTTACAGCCACAGCCTTTAGTCGAATGCCTGATGTGAAGTATATTGGTTATGATTTTTTTGTCAAAATTTCCTGACTTAGAGTTTAAAAATATTCTCTAGTGGTAAATTAAAGATTTAAAGAGTAATGGTTAAATCATGGTTCACCGACTTGAGGAAACTACCCACACGCATAGAAACCTCTTGGCTCTCGGCGTCAATTTTTGTACGTTTTTGGAATCCTCAGATAATGAAATACAAGCAGACTTTTTTGAAACAGAATGATTTACTTTTCTCAGCGAATTGTTTTTCTATCTAAAGAAGCATGACAAAAATCTTAATTTGTGAGACAATAGGACCCCTATTAGTATCAATAACATAAGGAGGTTTTTGCTGGTCGTTATTTTCCTTACGAAGATTTCACTCTAAATTTTAATTTTAAGTTAAAAAAGCACATGAAATATGAAAGATTTTTAAAGTTTTCACCCTACGTTTTTCTACTCTTGCTAAACTAACAAACTTGTCACAATATAGTTTAGCCATTCAAAAATGAAAGTATTCAAAAAAATCTAGAATTTGCTGATGTAAATTATAATGGTAACTGTGCCTCAACCACCGTCTCAACCTACTGATAATAATAGTAGTACCCCAACAACGGAGGTCACACCAGTCGTGGCACTCAAAGAACTCGTAGCACGGTTACACCGAGAACAAAATAAGATTCAAGATTTACTTAGTTCTTTGGGATTTGCTCTTAGAAGTTTCAATAATTTAAACCAGTTTTTGGAACTCATTCCATTGATGGCAACAAGAGTTACAGATGCAGATGGTAGTGCCCTATTTCTGTACAAACCCAATGGTCAAGTGAGATTAGAGCAGTTACACTGGCAGGATAGTCATCAGCGTAAGAATATCCGCAAAGCATTAGAAACAGCAACTAGTCAAATCGCACATGTACCTAACACGCAGCCTCTGCCAATCACCTCGGGAATTTTGGATGATTATATGCATCGCTGTTTGGGACCAGATATACATGTTTTTGGCACAGCGATTTTGGTTAAGCATACAGAACGAGGATGGCTTTATGTTTTAAGCCGCGAACCACAATATTCTTGGACAGAAACAAGACAAAAGTTAGTTCGCCTAGTGGCAGATCAAACAGCCGTCGCAATCGAAAATGATGAACTTGCTGTAGAACTCAGGAAAAAAGAACGCTTAGATCAAGAACTAGAAATTGGCGCAGAAATTCAAAGGCGGCTTTTACCGCGCCAGTGTCCTACTATTCCGGGTGTTGTCATTGCAGCACGGTGTAAACCCGCCAATCGTGTAGGCGGAGATTACTACGATTTTATCCCCACAAGCCACGACCAAATTCAGCCAAATAATAAAGACAGTTTAGACGCAGATGGTCGTTGGGGTTTGGTTATTGGTGACGTGATGGGCAAAGGAGTCCCTGCAGGATTGATTATGACGATGATGCGGGGAATGCTGCGGGGAGAAGTCTTACACGGTCATTCTCCTCAACGAATTCTGCAAAACTTAAATCAGGTGATGTACGCGGATTTAGAAAATTCTCATCGCTTTGTCACTCTGTTTTACTCAGAATATGACCCCAAAACCCGGATTTTGTCTTACAGCAATGCAGCACATAACCCTCCAATATGGTGGCATGCAAAAACAAAAACAGTCACGCGTTTAGATACTTTTGGAATGCTGATTGGTTTAGATGTTAATAGCGAGTACGAAGATGCCCAGGTACAGTTAGAACCTGGAGATATCATTCTTTACTACACAGATGGCTTGACTGATGCAGCAGCCCAAAGTGGCGATCGCTATGATGAAGAAAACCTAATTGCGATATTTAACTACGCTTGTAAAGTGTGTAATGGACCGCAAGAAATCCTAGATTACCTATTTGACCAAATACAACAATTCATCGGTGCTGATAAGCAAAACACCGATGATATGACATTAGTTGTACTTGAAGTTAATGGTTAATGGTTAGTTGTGAGCAAGAATACACAACTCACCATTAACCCATTGGCATTAAAAAACGACAGTCCACCCTTGCTGTTGTGCATCTTCTTTCGTGTAGGAAACACCATCTACTTTGATGTCTTCTGAATCAAGAAGCGAGATAATTCCACCATTATTAGAAAGCTGAACATTATTTGCATCTAAAGGCACTGTGATCACGCCACTAGGTTCAATGCTTAACCCATCAAGACTTTGCTTGCGCTTGAGTCTATCAGCAATTGACCAACCATTCAAATCTACCTTTTCTGGTGAAGAATTCATTAAAGTGACTGACTCTTTTCCTGAATCTTCTCCACGAGGATTTACTAAAGCAGCCATGATTCTCACTCGCGCTTTGACTGCTGGAGTTCCTGGTTCTACAGGTTCAGTTCCTACCCTCTTATCTATAGGGTTACCAGTGCGATCATCAGTATGGAAGGACTGTGATTGAAATGCAAAGAAAGCTGCAACCCAGTGATCGCCTACACCTTGTGCAGAAGGATAATGAATCAGCAGCCCTCCATCTTGGTAAACCCCATTTTCTTGGGCAAACCTACCAGTGTTACCCTGGTTCATATGAAGATTATGAACGCCTCTTCCTGGTTGAAAGCCGAACACCTTGTCAGGTCTATTTTCGACTCTATCAACTCCCCAAGGTTCGCCAAAAACATACACAACTGCTTTCGTTTCAACTGCCCGTTGAATGTATGAGTCAATCAACTCATTAAGGTCGTTGTTTTCTCCAGGTAAACTGAAAGGCAATGGTTTCATTTCATTGACTTTAAACAAATTACCCCGGATGTAGTCTAAAGCAAGTCCTCCAGCTTGTCTCTCTGAATCCTCAAGCTTTTGCAAGCCAAAGTCCAATTGATCGAGTTTGTCGGTGATGAAATGTTGAAAACTGTCATCGACAAAATATAATAAATCGTAGGGTTTCTGACTTGACCGAACATTAATTGCAAGACGATACGAAAATTGCTCGTCTTTCACGTGAACTTGATAGTGTGGAGTGTCTTGATCGCGTTCTATCTTCCCTGCGATCGCATGACACTTTAATACAACGTAACCTTCGCTTAAATCCATAAACTTATTCCTTTTGATGAAATTGACTGTTGTTCATCTGGCAATTCAAGTGTACACATGATAAAATCACTAACTGATTTGGATATAGCTTTTCATAGGCAGAACTTATTCAGTCTTTAGGCAGCCACTCATTATAAGTGAGTACTAGTTTTTGAATTGACTATTGGTGAGTGCTGTTCTACTTTTAGAGTCTCAATTTTTACCTTATTTTTCTCGTATTGATAGGCTTTTCCTGTTATTTACGTAATTATAAATACATGCAATTACTTAAAAATACTTAATTTTCAAAAATAATAGCTCAGTGTTCTGAAGTACAGCAGTACTGTTCATTAAAAGCTTGCCCAAAGTTGGACAGCACGCATCTCGAACAGTTATGAAAAATTTCTTCACATTGTCAACAGTTGTTTCTAGCGTCATTGTCACAGGTTTACTGTTTGCCGTTCAACAGCTAGGAGTGCTAGAACCTTTAGAAATAAGGCTTTTTGACCAGATGATGCAAATGCGAGCAGATTCTGGTCCAGATTCCCGCTTGTTGATTGTTGCAGTCACTGAAGATGACATCAAAAAATGGAAATCGCCCACTTCAGACCGTTTATCGGGGCAAGTTCTCGACAACCTTTTAGGCAAACTTGAGCAATATCAACCGCGAGCAATTGGTCTTGACATTTATCGTGACTTGCCCATTGAACCTGGTCACAACATGTTATTGAAACGTTTGCAACAGAGCGATATTATTATTCCAATTTGCAAACATAATGATAAAAATGAGCGTGGAGTATCTCCTCCCGAGGGAATTGAGTCATCAAGAGTCGGATTTATTGATGTTGCAGAAGATTCTGATGGCACAATACGTCGCAATTTACTGTCGTCTAACCCAACAGTGAATGATGCTTGTGCAGCACAATATTCCTTAAGTTTACGACTAGCCCTAAAATACTTGGAAGTTCCAGGCATCCGACTGCAATTTACTCCCAATCAAGAGTTGCAACTTGGCAAGACTGTATTTAAACGTCTAGAAAGTCATTCTGGTGGTTATCAAAATATAGATACTGATGGTTACCAAATTCTTCTCAACTACCGTTCTTCTCGGGTAGCTGAAAAAGTTACTCTAACAGATGTGCTTGAGGATAAAGTTAATCGTGATTTAGTGAAAAACCGCATCATTTTGATTGGTACAACCGCACTTAGTTTAAAGGATATTTTCAACACACCCCATAGCACTGGCAAGTCAGACACATCCGGTAGAATGGCGGGAGTGGAGATTCATGCCCAAAGTGTCAGTCAAATTCTTAGCGCGGTTCTCGACAAACAGCGTCTGTTTTGGTTTTTGCCTGAATGGGGTGAAGTGGTTTGGGTATTAGTATGGAGTTTAGCTGGAGGTATAATTGCATCGCGCATTCAACATCCTTTATATCTAGCAATTGTCGGTGGGACAGGTCTTGCAGTCTTATTTACTGGTAACTTTTGTATCTTTACCCAAGCAGGATGGATTCCAGTCGTCTCGCCAGCACTGGGGTTTGTGTTAGCAGCTGGTAGCGTTCTTGGTTACACGGTATATCAGAGTAAGCAAGAGAAAGAAAAAATAGCACAACAGGTTCAGCAGCAAGAAGAAGCCATTATCCAACTGCAAGCATTTATAAACCAGAAGGGCAATTCCTCAGGTCTAACAATACCACCTCAAATTCCCTCCCAAAGGCACCTGCTAAAAAGACGCTATAAAATCATCGAATCTCTAGGTCATGGAGGTTTTAGTGAAACTTATTTAGCTCAAGATACTCAGCGTCCTAGTCATCCTTTATGTGTGGTCAAGCAATTACGACCTGCTCATCAAGAAGAAAGTTTTTTAAGGGTTGCTAGACGACTTTTCAACACTGAAGCAGAAATTTTAGAAGTTCTCGGTCAGCATCACCAGATTCCTCAATTATTGGCTTATTTTGAAGAAAATCAAGAATTTTATTTAATTCAAGAATTTATCAAAGGGAATTCCCTAGAAAAAGAGATTACTCCTAATAAAAAGTTTGCAGAAGCTGATGTTGTATCTCTACTCAAAGAAGTGTTGCAGATACTTGTTTTTGTTCACGGTTATAATGTCATCCATCGAGATATCAAACCTAGTAATTTAATCAGGCGAGAAAGTGATGGACGGATTATTTTAATTGATTTTGGTGCGGTCAAGCAGATTCAAACTCACCAGCCAAATAATACGGTCGCAATTGGTACTCCTAATTATATGCCTCCTGAACAAACGAACGGACAACCAAGACTAAATAGCGATATTTATGCGTTGGGAATACTGGCTATTCAAGCCTTAACAGGGAGACATCCTAAAACGTTCCGAAGAGACTTTAATACTTTAAGGGTGGTTATATTTGCGCAAGATAATACCTTGCAGAATTGGGACAATTTAACAGAAGTCAGTGACAAATTTGCTGCGGTATTAAATAGAATGGTGAATCAAAACTGCAATTTAAGATATCAGTCGGCTACAGAGGTATTAAACAGTTTAGAAAGTCTTTAAGTTGGTAAGCGTAATTAAATATAAGATAAAACCTCACCCTGCCCTGTCGGGCATCCCTCTCCTTGGTAAGGAGAGGGAAAGATTTTAGCGAAGCTAAAAGCGAGGGTGAGGTTTTGAGCGAGATGTGTACACCGTAGCCTTCGTAAGGAGAGGGAAGCCGGAGGCAGAGTGAGGTTTTATATTTAATTTGACCCACTTACTTAACGAATACGGCATGACTGGGAAGAACCAGCCAAATTTTCAACAGTACCATTGGGTGTCTGGGATACCAGCGTCACTTCACCCTTACCGTTGAATACCCAACCAGTAGCAGGTATAATTTCAACTGTATCAGACTCAGACTTTGGTTTTGTTGCCGTAGTTTTAGAATCTAGTCGCTGTGGTGTCGTCGCACCCAAACGAGTATCTTCCCAGACTGCATCACTGCTGAGGGGTTCATCAGGACTGGGAGGTAAACCACCGCGTCCAGTCACTTGAAAGTCACTTGCATTTGGTTGATCAAAAGCAGCACAACCTTGGGCAATTTGGTTGGAGGGGTCAAATACATATGCAGGTAGTTCCACTAATCCCCGGTTAGGGTCAAATGACGTAATAATATTAACTTGACCACTCAAAGCAGGACTTGTCAGAGAAATTGCTGTAATATCATTTGTTTCTAGCTGTTGGGTATCTAGTTTAGTTGGGTCTTTCGTTCCTAGTAAATTCTCTAAGTCTGACAAGCTACGCTGAGTAAAATTATAAATACTTAGGGCTTTGATTTGAATTACACCACCAGATCCATTGAAGGCATTGGCGGTGATGTCGCTATTTTTATTTGGAACCGAGACGATGAAGCCGTTAGGCGTGTTGATAGTAATGTTGCCGCCATTACCTCCAGCTTGTGCCGTGCCTGCGGTAGTAGTGATTTGAGCGCCACGACGCAGAAGGAGTAAATCACTTTGTAAGTTGATGTTACCACCGTTACCTGTTGCAGATTGGGCGTTGAGTGTTCCACTGTTGTCTAGGGTAACTCTAGGTGAGGTGACGATAATATCTCCAGCAGTACCCGTCGGACTTTGGGAGTTAACGTACAATCCACTGTTAAAGTTAGAACTCTTGCCAGAAATGGTGACGTTAGCCGCAGCATTAATTTTGATTGTGCCTGCATCACCTTGTCCATAAGTTGAGGCAGTAAGTTCAGCACCATCTCGTAATGAGAATGAACCAGAATTGATAGTAATGTTACCCCCATTACCTTCTGTCCTCGTTTGCACAAGGCTGGCAATCACACTGGGAAAACCATTTTTCTCCCCAGCAATATCAACAGCGCCAGTAACTGTAACTTTGACATTCCCCGCATCCCCCCTTCCTGCAGGCAGGGGATCAGATGCACCACGAGTAAGAGTTTGCAGTTGAGCACCATCTTTTAATGACAGGGTTGCAGCTTTGATATCGATATTGCCACCTTTACCTACACCCCCTGCTTCCACCGTGCTGAAGATATAAGTATTACCAGCAAGGGAAACAGCATCTTTAGCATTCACTGTCACATTCCCTGCATTCCCTTGTCCAAATGTTGAGGCAGTAAGTCCAGCACCATTGGTAAGTGAGAAGGAAGCAGCATTGATCTCGATATTGCCACCATTACCTACACCCCCTGCTTCCACCCTGCTGAAGATGGCAGTTTGTTCACCAGCAAGGGAAACAGCATCTTTAGCATTCACTGTCACATTCCCTGCATTCCCTTGTCCAACTGTTGAGGCTTGAAGTTGAGCGCCATTGGTAAGTGACAAGGAAGCAGCATTGATATCGATATTGCCACCTTTACCTACACCCCCTGCTTCCACCGTGCTGAAGATGGCAGCATTACCAGCAAGGGAAACAGCATCTGTTGCATTCACTGTCACATTCCCTGCATTCCCTTGTCTATAAGTTGAGGCATCAACTTGAGCGCCATCTCGCAATGAGAATGAGCCAGAATCGATAGTAATATTACCCCCATTACCTTGGGTTCCCGTTTCCACCTGGCTGACAATCTTACTGGGAAATGTGCCTCTTCCAGCGATATCAACAGCGCCAGTAACATTAACTTTGACATCCCCCGCATCCCCTCTTCCTGCTGGCTGGGTAGCAGATGCACCACGAGTAAGAGTTTGCAGTTGAGCACCATCTTTTAATGACAGGGTTGCAGCTTTGATATCGATATTGCCACCTTTACCTACACCCCCTGCTTCCACCGTGCTGAAGATATAAGTATTACCAGCAAGGGAAACAGCATCTTTAGCATTCACTGTCACATTCCCTGCATTTCCTTGTCCAAATGTTGAGGCTTGAAGTTGAGCGCCATTGGTAAGTGAGAAGGAAGCAGCATTGATATCGATATTGCCACCATTGCCTGTTGCTTGCTGTTGAACATTATTGAGGATACCACTCCCATCAATCTTTATATCTCCAGTAGCATTAAGCGCAATATCGCCAGCCTTTGCCCCAGCATTACCTAAGTCTTGCCCAATACCAGCACTTAGTACGCTTCCTTCCCTAACTTCTAAATTCCGGGCGTAGACGGCAATATCTCCTCTACCACCAGCTTCTACAAATACAGCAGCGCCATTAGTCAAAAATATATCTGCTCGTGTACTAGAAGCAGGAAAGTCCAAGCTCAATTTATTGCCATCCACATTGAGCACCACATTTCCAGAGGCTGCTAATCCTCCCAACTCAACTCTCCCACCATAAGCATTCAGTTGTCCACCATCCATGTTGACATTGCCACCCACTAGTAGCAAACTTTTACCATCCGGAACACGTAAACCACGAGCGTCAACACCCTCTGGATCTTTTCCGGCTGGTGCAACTGAGTTATTTTTTATTGATGCAGCAGCTATTTGATTGAAAAATAAAGCTGAAGGATTTACCGTTAGCAGTGCAGGATTATTTGGCTCACTAGCACTGAAAAAACCTTGATTACCAAATTGAATCGCATTTGCTGTCGTTCCCACGAACGAACCACCAACATTCAGGCTGGCATTAGGACCAAATATAATCCCATTTGGATTAATCAAAAACAGATTAGCTGTACCCAACGCTTTAATTATTCCATCAATATTTGAAACTGACCCACCCGTTACCCTACTGAAGATGTTTTGAATATTTACATCATTATTATTAAAAGAAGCCGTACCGTTAGTAGGTACAGAAAACTGTTGGAAGCTGTGGAACAAATTGCGTCCGGCTTGCGTTCCCCCATCGATGTTGAAGGTGTTGCCATTTATGGTGACAGTGGAATTATTTGGTAGAGTGGCATCTTCTGTAATTTGGGCAGAAGCAGAATTTGCAGCTAAGCTGAACGCACCCCCCACCGCAATCCCCAAAAACCAACGAGTATTTCTAAAGGACATCGCACCCCCAAGGAAACAGCAGTTGCCCAACAACGGTGTACCAGTGCTAAGTAAACCATATTTGCCTAGACGGGAAAATAATCTCGGCTCACTCCCTTATTGGTCAAATTAGTGTTTGTTTTCTGGGAAAATTGCCATTTTTTACAGAAATTCGTCTTGATGTTACTTTACAAAAATTTATCTTCGCACCAACGCTTGTAAGGGTGATAAACTGCTATACAAAACTTGGCTAAACTTATCTAAGCTTCACCATTCAACTAAAGAAAACTTTAGAGGGTCTGCTTCCTGCTTCCACCAAGGGAGTCGGCTCCTTCTTGTCCACAGGCGTAAATTCGGCTCTAGCCGAGCCTATTTTTTTTCACTCTGAGTATTTTTTTTGAAGCTTTTAGCTATTGTTCATCCATTATTTTCAGCACATTTAACGAATCGTGGTCTCCCGTTCGACCTTTTTACAGGCTTGCTAGTTTTGAATCAGCTGTGGTTTACAAACCAGATAGTTTTTGGCCTTGGTTTTCGGCACTGATTCTAAAATATCAGAAAGTTACAAAGCTGGCAAGCTCCTCATTGTGATGAACTATGAATAACTTTAGTAAAGTATTTGGCTACTTAGTCAAGCTCCTAAGGAAGAGTTGCAACTTCGCAATACTGTATTTAAACCCGCGTAGGCTCACCGGGCAGCGACGAACACGCGATCTGCCGAACGCGAGTGCGTGGGCTTTGCGCTCGTAAGGCTAGCGTTGCTATCGCCCTCACAACATGTGTCGTAAGAGACCTACCGTCGATATCATGCCGAGCTCATACAAAATATCGAGAAGCGCATCAAGTTCCATCGGTGGCGATCGAAGGGCTTGGTGCTGCTGTCGTACGGCTTGACACACTAGAGTACTATTCATCTCAAGGCATCTCATCACAAAATCGTCGGGATGGGATGCCACGACGGCATACGGTGCGAGCACTTCCGGCGGAAAGTCCTTGAGATTGAAGGTGACGATAGTATCACACTTGCCGTGAATGGCGGCTGCAAGCACGTGCCGGTCATCCGGGTCTGGTAAAGACAGGGTGGGAATCAGCGACTCGAACCCTGAGATAAGACATCCTTCAACATGGGCGTCCATAAGCTCTCGGGTACGCTCAAGACGTGCCCGAGAGAGATCTTGCCGGGTAGCCAGAACTGAGCGCATCCATTCTTCGTGGATCTCGATAGTCCAGCGTGCGTGAAATAGCCCGGTCGTCGCAAGACGCATGAACAAATCTCGTAACGGTGCGGGGTAGAGGACGCAAGCGTCTAAGACAGCTACGCCGACCAACATCTCAGTCAATATCCCATCTCAAGGTCTTGTCCTTCTTTGACAAGTTCGTCGAGCGCCTCGTGCCGGAGTCGGTCGCTGGTCTGCTTGTAGCGAAGCACATCAGCGGCAAGAACCCGTCGATACACGCCAACTTTACGGCTCGGAATCTTTCCTTCGTCTAGAAGCTTCACCAGATAAGGACGAGACACATCCAGTATATCAGCCGCCTGTTGCGTTGTAAGCTCTGCCTGGGTCGGGAGTATGGTGATGGGATGCCCGTCCTTTACATGCTTCAAGACGTCCACGAGGAGCCGAAAGACCGCCCCCGGCATCGTGATAGTCGCACCGCCAAGCTCCGGCTCGACCAGGGAAAGCGTGACATGCTCTGGCGGATTTTCAAGGAAATTCCCGAGCGTATTCAGCGCTTCCTCTGCCAGCACGGCGGCTTCGGGCGTAGGAACAAGCGGGTTGACAAGGTGTCGGGTCATAGAGGCTCTTTAGCGAGACACAAATTCTTCGTTTACCATACCACACACGCGAAATGGACGCAACAGTCGAAATGGGCGCAAAGAAGGTGACCGAATCAGTTACCAGTTATCAGTTATCAGTTATCACTGTTCACTGTTCACCTTTACATCCTACCCTTCGGGCATTGACATTGTAATTGGAGGATTACTCAGTAGAAAAATCATCCACTGGCTTCACCACAACACAACTTGCTGTTGCAGCAACAGACTGGCGATCATCAACCGTAATCAATGGCAACCCCAGGTATTGCGCCAGGGCAATGTACAATGAGTCATACACTGCAAGCTGATACGTTAAACCAATCTCTAATGCATCTGGTAAAAGATGACTAACCGATTCGACTTGAAAAGGTAGGCGTAATAATTCCTGAGTGATTTGCTCTGCATTTATTGGAGTTGACACTCCCACGGCTGCCCAAATATCGCACTGCGTGCTCATTTGGACAAAAAGCCGTGGGATTCTAGGCTCAACGTCGAAAGTTGCTCATGCAGGTTTGCACCAACATGAGTAGAGCTTTCAACTCCCCTAGCGTTTCTTGGTTTCTTCTAAGAAGAAACCTTGCTTCCCCCTTGCCCAGAGGTAGCAATTTTTTCTTTACCCTTACGAAGTATGTTAATTGCAGCAGCGTAGTCACGTTGCAAGACACAACCACACCTACAGGCATGGGTTCTAGTTGATAGTGACTTTTTGACTATCGCACCGCATTGTGGGCACTGCTGTGATGTGTAGTGCGGTTCTACAGCTAGCGCCATTTTTCCATACTTCTGAGCAAAGTATTCTAAGTAGCTCCGAAACTGTCTCCATCCAGCGTCGTTAATACTTTTTGCTAGATGATGGTTACGCACCATATTTTTGACCTGCAAGTTTTCATAGACGCATAAGTCGTTAGACCGCATAACGTGACGCGCTTTCAATTTAGCGTGTTCGGTACGTTGCCTACTTATCTGCAAGTGTTTACGTGCGTATCGGTTTCGTGCTTTTTTTCTGCCGTTCTTGCCTTTCTGTTTTTTGTAGATTCTCCGTTGAGCGTGTTTGATTTGTTTTTCAGCTTTACGCAAGAAACGGGGATTTGGTTCGTGATATCCGTTTGAGTCGGTGTAGAAATGTTCTAAACCAAAATCTAAGCCAATTTCTTGACCCGTAGCTTGAACATCCTCTTTGCACTCAATATCAACACAAAACTGAACGTAGAAGCCGTCAGCACGACGAACAATGCGAACTCGTTTAATAGATTTAACAGGATACATGTGTATATCCCACTTGCCCATTAACTTAAGTTCTCCAATCCCTTTCTTATCCGTGAAAGTGATTCTACGTTTTGTTGGGTGTAGCGACCAACCACTGGTTTTGTACTCAACAGAACGGTTATCGTGTTGAAAGCGTGGGTAGCCTTTTTTCCCAGGTTTAGCTTTTTTACAATTATCATAAAACCGATAAATAGCAAACCACGCTCTTTCAGCAGCAGCCTGTACTGCCATTGAGTTTAAAGCAGCAACAAAGGGGAAGTTAGCGCGTAGCACTGTTGAGTATCGGCTAAGAGCAGAGTTATTAATGTTGTCTTCTTTTGAAGCATCCATCCAATATCTAAGACACTTGTTTCTGATAAATTGAGTAGTCTTGATAGCTTCCTCAATTGCTTGGGATTGTGCTTTGTTGCCTTTAGCCTTGTACTCTAACACTAACACGCTTGACTCACCTCCTTGTATTGCTTATACTTTATTTAGTATAGCCAGGTATTCTCAAGATGCCAACAGGAAAAGGTATAAAAAGAACAAAAAATAACCCTGTTTTTTATACAGAGTTGAAAAAGGGACATGAAGTTTTTTTGACTGATAGTAGTTGGCAGAAAGTTAAACAAACAGCAAAAGAAAAAGGAATAAGTGCTAGTGAATATATTGAGCAATTAATTAGAAACCATTTTGACTGCACCTAAAGGTGCAACGCATTCATCCCACGGCTAGAAGCCGATGGGCTTTCTGCTCTCAACACTGTAACCCATGAAACCGAACCTGTTTCCAAAGGACATTTGTACATTCCAACAGACAAAATTCAGGAATATGCAGTGTATCTTCTCCATACATTCGAGCCACTAAACACCTGGCTGCTGCGGTTTGGGCTTGAGCGATTGCATATTGAATGACTACACTGGCATCAACAACATAAGCTGCCATTAATGTTCACGATCCTCTCGCAGCAGTTGCAACGTTGTAGGTGAATCGGGTGGCAGTGTCCAACGAATGCGATCCATCGCTGCTAAGGCTTCTTCCACAGAACGCTCATTTTGCTTCAAGTGTTGCCTACGCTTTAGCTGCTCATCGACAATCTCAGTGACAAACTCTTTGAGTGTCTCAAGTGTCATTTCTGCAACCCGGCGATCGCTCATACCAAACTCCTTAAATTTCTCTACCCACTTCAAGACTCCATTTCGATTTTAGCTTAAGCAGCAGAAGCCTCTCGCTCACCCGAAGGGGAGCGATGAGAT
>NZ_QMEA01000072.1:2720-31694 GCF_012912105.1 Brasilonema sp. UFV-L1 | reverse complement strand
TACATTGGAACATCCTTTAAGAATCCCCGTGCATTTATGCCGGGGAGTACGTCAAAGGTGCAAGAAGATTAACGTTGAGGGCGAGGTGCAGTGAAAGCATCCCATGCAGCTTTCGCCGCATCTTGAAGGCGATCGCCTAGTTCAGCGACTTCTTTAAACAGCAAGTGCCAGTTTTTTTCGGCTTCCTCTTGCAGGAGTGTGAAGGTGTTTTCAATGCGCGAACGTTCAATGAGTTTGTCGCCTTCAAGAACTTCTCGTGCTTGACGGACTGCATTCACATATGTCTCACGTGTGAGAGTTCCTGCTGATTCTGCCTCAGCTTGAGCACGTCTTTTGATTGCTTCTATCAGTGCTTTGGTTTCACTTTTGACTTCATCTGTTTCGCCTGCCATCTCAGTTTCTACCATTTCATTTGTCTGAGGGCTGACTTGTACAACGACTAAGTTTTCTTCATTATTTGCATTGTAAGTCATAGTTAAACTCCCTTATTCTTTCTTGTTGATGTTTTCTTTGTTGTGAACAAATGAATGATGACGATCGTTTATCGCCCGAATGAAAACTCAGATGTCCTAGACAGTAGTTCTTGTTCTAACTTGAGCAATGCTTCAATTCGTGCTTCAGTAGAAGGATGACTAGAGAACAAGTTACCTAGAAATTGTCCAGAGAATGCATTTGTAATTAACAGTGGTTCAAAAGCTGGATTTCCTTGTAGGGGTAATTGCCTTGATGTTGCTTCTAAACGTTGCAGCGCACGAGCTAAAGCGCGAGGATTCTGTGTTAATCTCGCAGAACCTGCATCTGCTGAAAATTCTCGCGTGCGTGAGATTCCCAGTTGAATCACTGTCGCCGCAATTGGAGCAAGGAATATTGTTAATAACATGCCTAAAGGATTTGGCCCATTGCGGTCATCCCGTGCATTAGGAGTATACCAAACGCTGTAACTAACGATTTGGGCTAAGAACGATATCGCACCTGCTATTGTTGCAGCAACCGCTTGTGTTAGTGTGTCACGGTTAGCAACGTGTGTTAGTTCGTGGGCGATAACGCCTTCGAGTTCATCTTCCGGTAATATATTTAAAAGACCATTCGTGACTGCAATCGCAGCGTGTTCTGGATCACGTCCTGTGGCGAAAGCGTTAGCAGCTGCGCTTGGGACAATGAAAATTCTTGGCATCGGTAGATTGGCGATCGCGCACAATCTTTGCACCATTTGATACAATCCCGGTGCTTCTTGAGGTGATATTGGTTGGGCGCGGTACGCCGCCAACGCAATCTTATCTGATTGATACCAAGAAAATAAGTTTGTTACTGCTGCTATGATTATTCCTACAATCACACCACTAGTACCGCCAATGATCCAGTAGCTAATGGCAATCAAAATCGCGCTTAATAAACCGAGTAATGCAGCCGTTTTGAATTGATTTCTCATATTTTTACTTTCCTTGTAATGCTGAAGATAATATTTCTTGCTAGCAACAACATTACTCAAGGCACATTTAAATCATATCGATCTAAACACAGATCTATCAGGTAGAAATTGCGCTCCTGTTTAGTACGGTTTTCTCACTGAAGTGTTGAAATCAGTGACCACCTACTACCTTGCTTTCTCATCAAGTGCTTGATAACTGATAGCTAATAGTTGGTTAAAACTACCACCAAAGCAAAACAAAAATTGGTGGAGAGCCACAATACCCTAAAAAGTAACAACTGATAACTACTAATAGCATTTAGTAGTTTATACTTAAAGGTTAGCTAATGATTGTGACGTGATGTTGCTCAAAACTGAGTTCGTATCTTAGTTACATAGTTCAATGATTTAACTGTTCTAGACAATAACTTCAATACAGGGTCAATCAACCTTGGGAATCGAACATATTAGTACATCACCTTATTGGACAAATCTTATGGCGCAAAATGTAAACAAAGTAGGAGTGATGCAAAAGTCTACTAAATTATTGCAAGATTTAGCAACATTTATCATCAGCCCTTGGTTAGATAAAGTATCTGTCAAATCTTTGCAAAAACGAATCGATTATCTAGAACGAAATCTATATGAGGATTTTTCCAACACAGAACAACGTCTGGAGTTGCTTATTCAACAGTTGCAACACCAGTTTAACTTTCTACAAGATAGTACAAAAAATCAGTTAGACAATTTATTAGAGCATGATTTACGTCAGCAAGTGCTGGACGTGGTGAAAGAGCAGACTGATCTGATGATTCAAAACATGAAACCGATTGTGGAAGACTTGATACGCGAACGACAGGAAAATAAACGTTCACAAGAAAATATTAGCCAAGCACACATTCAAGTCAAACAGCACAAACTCCAAGAATTTTTAGCACATATCCAGCCACTATCACCCTCACTCACACCACCTGAAGAACAATCAGCAGCTTGTCTGGAAGCGGGATTCTGGCTACTTGCTCATCGAGAAGAGATAGCACAACAAGTGGCAAATGAGTTATTAAGTGAGCAGCATCCTCAAATAGAAATCTTTCGTTATAACCTTGGTAGATATTTGAAACTGCTTGGAAGCTGTTTGGAAAATAAGATTGAACCTCGTTTACTTTATCAAGGAATAATTACTCATCACCAGCCACCAATTGAGGCATATATGAAGGCTATCAAGTTGATTCAACAAGAGTACGTAAGATATTGGGAAGATTCAGTGCAAGTCTCAACTGAAGCAGCTAAGGAGTTAAAAGTGTACTTCAAGTACCTGATTGATTACTTGGTCAAAATTTCACTATAAATCCACCAAAATTGGTGAATGTATTGCTGAATGATTGCAATAGCCTGCTGGTTGAAAATCAGAGTTATGGCGAATTGTTAACAGCACAGTTTTTGGGAGACAGACAATGCAATACTGAAAGTTATAAACATCTGGTTAGGCATAGCTATAACCAGATTGTGGAAGTGACAACTGGTTATGGCTATGGCAGTCTGGAAACAGTTAACAATCTACATTGGCAAATCGGATCGTTGGTATCATCAACCGTTGTATGCAGCTTTAATTGGACTTGCTCGCAAACGGGGAATCGCAGGTGCAACAGTGACACAGGCGATCGCAGGATTTGGTAAACAAACAACTTGTCAAACCTCTGAATTATGGGAGTTGTCCTCCGATGTACCAATAGTCGTGACAATGATTGATCGTGAAGACGCACTTGAGGAACTTTTACCCCAGGTGAAGGAAATGGTCCGAGATGGATTAGTGACTATGCAAAATGCGGAGGTTGTTCATCATGCCCCTGTCAACGCTTATGACAGACAAGATATGCCCTATGGGCACGCCAGGCGTTAGTGCTATTTTTCCGGTGTAGGATTGAATTATAAATTCAAAATTGTTTTTTGGTCAAAATTATTTTTTGGAACGCGTGAGTTTCACACAAGCCTTTGTACAAGAATGCGCCCACATCGTTTCTTGATGTACAAGAGATGACTTCTTGGCTTTATTTCCAACACCACTTTGATGTCTACTTAGTTGGTGAAAAATTTCCACTACCTCAGAAAGAAGAGGGAGATGAGGCAGATAAGGAAGCATCTGCCTCATCTTCCTCATAAGAGTGTTTATTCTCTACAGCATAGAGAATAATTGAGAAAAGACAAAATGCGAGCTAGTACTTTAACACGAGGTAGACAAAGTAAAAATATGTCTCCCGCATGAGAAAATCAAACTGGCTTTTGAAACTGCGGTAGCGAGTTGTAGGCGTAGGGGATGGATAAGCATCCATTCCCATGTCTTGTGCCATTAACACCGCTCGCTTAAGATGCAAAGGGTCGCTGACAATCAGGAATTTAGACAAATTATATTTAGAAGCCACTTGCTGAGCATTCTGGAGGTTCTGGTGAGTTGTGTGAGATTCTGTTTCGATCAGAATATCAGTTTCTTTGACTCCCCGCGCTATTGCGTAGCGTTTGCCGACAACGGCTTCAGCCATGTTATCGTTGTTGCCAAGACCACCAGTAAAAATGATGGTGCGTACAATTCCTCTTTTATAGAGATGAATGGCGTGGTTGATTCTTTCTCTAAAAACTGGAGATGGTTCATCTCCCCAAACTGCTGCTCCTAATACGACTGCGGCATCAGCTCTCGAAACACCGTTAGCGCTACCGTAAAAGTATATGCTGAATGCTGTGATTGCGAATACCAGCAGCAGTGCAGATACAATCCCAAGTATGACCAAAGCTAGCCATTGTGTTTTAGTTTGGTAACTGGGCATTGTTATTATCTCTCCATTAAAAATTTACAACACTTCATTTATTTTTTTACAACTTT
Organism: Brasilonema sp. UFV-L1; assembly: GCF_012912105.1. Classification (GTDB taxonomy): domain Bacteria; phylum Cyanobacteriota; class Cyanobacteriia; order Cyanobacteriales; family Nostocaceae; genus Brasilonema. The sequence continues at coordinate 27,411 of NZ_QMEA01000072.1, read as the reverse complement.
ATGAAGCTTCTAACAACGTCCAAAAGTACCCATCTGGTGCAACAAAAGATAAACTCATCTCTCCAAACTCGTTGGGAATGAGATTTGTATACTTTTGCACGGGACTTGCTTTGATGCGATCGCAGTACGTATCTAGTCCTCGTACTCGATAGGTGTAAAGACAAACTCCCAAGCAACCAGGTTGTGCAGCTTCAAATCGGGAATCTAGTTTTATAAAACCAGGAAAGCGAACAATATAAAGTCTTCCAGAACGTGCTGCAAATATATTTGTCGCAGAAGAGCGGGGATCATCAAAAGCAGTCACATAAAACTTTTCCCCTCTTTGCAGGTCAAAAATATCTCGACCAGCTAAAGAAGATTCATAGGTTGTTTCTACATCATCACGCACGCGCAGCAAACCTAAAACTTCATCATAAAACTTTAAAGTTTCTTTGCTATCATCCTGAATAACCATCCCCATATGAGTAAACTGGCTTGTCTTGAGGACAGAATTTTTATTAACGTTTCCATAATGTGGTAGTGTATAACCAAATCTTTGAAAGAAAACCTGTCGCGTTAAAGGTTGCAACAAAAGCATTTCTCGCACTCCGATCACTGGTTCAATAAAAGGACGGCTTTTATTCTCCTTGTCGTAAATCACTTCCCAGTGAGGGTATGTATTTCTCATTTTCCAACCTGCTGCTTTTGCCTCCTCCACATGATTTAAAATGTTTAACACATCATCTGTTAAGGTTGTTGCCCAACGATTTCCCTTCACTTTCATCGACCCCATTCCCAATCCCTCGTTGGTGGGATTTTCCCAAATCATGAGACGAAGCAAACCATGATCTAAATATTGGTGGTAAAGGCGAATCGAACGTAAGGACGAATTGACCCCATATAATTGACACGCAGCTGCTTGTGATAACTCACCTTCTTGACCAATGCGATAGCCAAAGAGTTCCCAGTATTGAATGGCAGGAATTGCTTCTTTAACACCAATACATACTTCGTAAATGCCTTCAATAGAAGTTTGCCCCTGATTCATAAGTTATGATGATATGTATCTAAAGTGCTTTTTTTACATTTTTCAAAGTTCAGTTATCCGTGAATTACCGTAACTGAAATGAGAGATTTTCACAGTTATCAGTCAATACGATTGCTGTTAGTAGTGTTTAGCTCCTCTCAACCTCTTTAAAAAATGGGTTTCATAACTTCCTTTTTCAGGAGCGATAGAGAGGAGCAACTTTTAACAACAACCGTATTGAGTTATCAGTTACCAGTCAATACAGGAAGATATTAGCTTAATATTTGTTAATGAACGATAACCGTTTACTGTTAATTCATAACGGAGGTTATGAACAAAAATTTATATTTTAACTATGTTTTAAGATGCAGTTAACTAGCTAAGTATCTGGACACAAATAAATATCACTGTATAAAGAAAAGTAAAGTCGTTCAAACCCTTTTCGCTTCAGCATCAGATAGGATTCCTAGATGTCAATCAGAAGCGCTGTAAATCTTGTAGAACAGCAGAAGCTGATTGATAGCGATCGCTAAAGTGATAACACACCATCTTGTCCAAAATCTGGGCCAATTCCTTGCTGACTTGCGTCCCTTGACGCCATATAACAGTACCAGTATCAGGATTTGGCTGGAGTTCGTGGGGTGATAATCCAGTTACCGCCTGAATACCAATCATCCCTAAAGCATAAATATCACTACACAAGCGGGGATGACCAGCAAATTGTTCTGGTGGTGCGTAACCGCGTGTCCCAATAGCGACTGTCGCTAATTCAGTTTGCTCATGAGTTGGTGGTTGCATCATTTTTACTGCACCAAAATCAATCAGCACTAACTGATGATCTTGAGCACGCCTAATAATGTTACTTGGTTTAATATCTCGATGAATCACACGATGTTCGTGAATAAATATCAGAACTTGTAAAATTCTTTTGAGCATGTCGATAACAAAAGTTTCACTCTGTACACCCTGCACAGGTGGTAATTCCTCACTAAAAGAATGTCCTTGAATATACTCTTGGACTAAATAAAATTCATGATTGTCCTCAAAATATGCCAGAAGTTGTGGTATTTGAGGATGTTTTCCCAAAGTTTCTAAAATGTCAGCTTCGGCATCAAATAATCTTCTCGCCACTTGCAAAAATTTTGTATCCCGACGGGCAGGCATCAGTTGTTTCACAACACAAATAGGATTGCCTGGACGCTGAGTATCTTCTGCTAAATAAGTGCAACCAAATCCACCCGAACCAAGAACTTTTGTAATTTGATAGCGTCCACTTAAGACAGAATCACCTGTTGTTTTTTGTGGAGTATCAATTTTTGATGAAATGTGAAGATGTTTATCTTTAATTGCTGTACTTTCTTTTAAGAGTGTATTTAACTGTTCTATTGCTTCTTGTTGTTTTTCAACTTGCAGAACAATGATTTTTGTTTCCTGCTGAGTTTGATATGTGACATAACTTATCACACTGATACCACTGAGAATCAGTGCGAGAGCAGGCGGTATTATTGGTACCCATCCTGCTTGCAAAAACAACATAGCACAAATCACGACTAAGCCACTCGTTGTTAGTGCTTCCACAACAACCAACAATAAAGGATGTCGTAGTCGCCAAGCTAAAACAGCGCCTAGCAGTGACCAAACCCATATCCATATACCTTCAGCCCATTTAGGAAAATACCAAATGACAGGTCGTCCATCTAGTGCGGTACTGATGATTTGACTAGCTATCTGTGCATGAATAAAAACAACTGGCATTCTTGCAGGTTGGTTTGGCAAAGCACTGAAGGGCGTGTAGAAGCCAGGATGAAGGCTGGGGGACTTAGTACCAATGATAACCAAATGGTCTTTTATCCAATTGGGATTTATATTACTATTAAGTGCTTGTGTTAAAGTGATTTCTTTGGTTAGTTTATCCGGATGGCGGTAATTCAGCATGACTTGATAGCCACTGTTATCCATATTTTGATAACCACCTGCATTGCTATCAAGAACTTTAAAACTGGCTTTGACCTTTTGTGAATGAGTATCAACCAACTTAAAATAATTTTCATCGCTGAAATCAGGTTCAATACCTTCTTTTTTTAAAAAGCTGATTGCAAGTAAAGCACCAAACGAGATATTCGTTGTACATTTCTTATTTTGTCTGGCATGAGCAAACAATAAACTACGGCGGACAATACCATCTTCATCAGGTATGAAGTCGGTGAATCCAACATTCTCTATAGGAACATTTATTGGTGGTGCTACTTCCGGCAAATCGATGCTGCTGAAAGCACACGTAGTGAATATGTTATCTTGATGTTTGAAGCCAATTCCCAGATTTTCTTGTTCTGGTCTGTATATATTTAAACCTATAATCCGTGGTTGATAAGACTGTAATTTTTCTAACAAATTGTTAATTTTTTTGTCTGACAAAGGCCATCTGTATCGTTGAAGATCATCTTCAGTGACATTCACCAGCAAAATACGGGGATCAAGTGCTTCAGTCGGGCGTAACCCTAGCATTTGGTCATATGCTTTTAATTCCCAAGGCTGCAACCATTTCAGTTCTCGGACTCCTAATACTAGCACAGTCACACTCAAACTAGTCACAAGAACAGTTCGCAACCAGTTCTTGGGAGCATTGTTTCTACCAGAAGAGTCTTTTTGAGGAGCCTCTGTTAAACTGAAATCCTGGGGTTTGCGTTCAACAAGCGTATGACGATATCGATTCGACGCCTGCATAAATGAGGAGGCGCGAAAAGTCAAACGATCCCCATCTTTTGCCCATGAGGCACGCAGTTTTTCTAATAGTGCTGTGATCACGAAATGCTACACTAGCCAGAATGTGGTAGACATCCCAAACCTGAAACTTCAGATCCAGGCTAAAAATCAGGGAGAATCAAGATTATCCCAAGTCATATTCACTCTAGCAATTTAGTTGCTGTTAGGAACGGGCGTACAAGACTAGGGCAAACGCACCTTGTCAATAAGAATGCCATATTCTCAATAAATTTCTAATTTTTTGCATCTTTGCTAGAAAAGACCATGATCAGAACTCAAAAATAATGGCTGCTAAAGACCTATTTCATAATGCCGTCAAGCAAGCACTCCTCAAAGATCGGTGGATAATTACAGCAGATCCGCTAATAATCAAAATTGAGAGGGTGAAATTTGAGATCGATCTAGCGGCAGAGAAAGTCTTGGCAGCCCAAAAGGCAGGACGAAAGATTGCAGTTGAAATCAAAAGCTTTCTAAATCCTTCGGCGATTACCGATTTTCATGGGGCATTAGGACAGTTTTTAAACTATCGCTTAGCATTACAGATGAGCGAACCAGATAGAATTCTGTATTTGGCAGTTCCTCTTGATACATTTGAATCATTTTTTCAAGAACCATTTACTCAGGAAGCAGTCAAAGTATATCAAGTTAAATTAATTATATACGAGCCACTTCAGGAGGTAATTATTAAATGGATAGACTAGAGCGATACCGTCAAATCATCCGCCAACTGTTGACATCTCATGCAAATCTTGAGTCTGGTAATTCAGATTCAGATGTTGAATGCCAGCTTGTCTTTGATACAGAACACGACCACTACCAAGTTTTAGATGTTGGCTGGTCGGGACTCAAACGGATTTATAACTGTTTCATTCATTTAGATATCAAGGATAGTAAAATCTGGATTCAACGCAATATGACAGAAGCGAATCTTGCTCAAGAATTAGTGGAGATGGGCATACCTAAAGAAGACATTATCTTGGGACTGCATCCACCTTACAAGCGCCCGTATACTGGGTATGGAGTTGCTTAATTGTTTCTGGAAGTTTCTTTAAAATCATATTTGTCATCGCTTATCCTTACTAAAATGCTAGTCTTCGAAGTGAAATCATTACTATGCACCACTACCAACTTTTCTTTGAAAAGCCTTTTTTGCTTCTTGATAAAGAAATTCTGCAAAAGCTGAAGTTAAATCAAGACCGCTAATACCTTGAGTAAACAAGAATTGTCCTTGAGGATTAACTTCCAGCCAAATCTTTTTTCCTTCTTCCGTCAGCTTTAAATCAAAAATTCCCATTTTTAATCCGAGTACTTTTAGTACTTTGCCAAGACATATTTTGCTATTTTCATCTAGTTCAAAAACACTAAATGGAATATCTAGATTTTGCCGCCAATCTAATAGATCAGACTCGATTAATACAGCATAAACTGCATCTCCAAAACAATGTGCGCGAATATGTTTATTACCAGATATATATTCTTGATAGATCGCCGGAGATAAGCTCAATGACTCATCTGATGTCAAGTGTTCTTCTGCTAATTTTTTTGTGAATAAAGGAACTCCAAGACTTCCTTTAACTGGCTTGACTACAACCTGATATTTTAGCATTGCACAGAATTGTCGAATCCTTGCAGGCTCATTGCTTACAAGAGTGCAAGGAACTTTGAATCCTGCATATTGGGCAGCCTTAAGTTGAATAAGTTTATTTTCTGCCAAATTAGTTGTATTAGGCTCGTTAAGCCATGTGCCTGAAAAATCATTGAGTAAAAGCCCCAACAAACTAGTCTTACAGTCATTATTGATGACATCAATATGTCTAGAATCTGTAACGTAATCTGGCAATATTTGAGGAGAATTGAAACGTCTCCACCAAATAACATCTAACTCGTTAACATTAATTTTCCCTCCTTCATTGTTAGTGATTGTACATCGAAAATCTTTTTCATCTATATTTGACCAGCTTAGACTAGATTGGTTGCATATAGAATTAGTTTCAATAATACTGCAAACTATATCTTCATGATTTTCAAAATATTTTTTTATTGTTAATGCGTGCAAGTCATTTTGAATCGTTAAAATCCCTATATGAGCTTTGTCTTTCATAAATCTTCCTTTTATAGTATTTTTTTTTGTTTATGCGATGCACCGCAGGAATATCGTATAAACCATCACTCCCCCACTGCCAAAATCACCTTTCCAATCTCATTATCAAATAAGGGAACTCTCATAACAGGAAACTGTTAAGAGTTCCCCCATAGGAGTCTAAAACTTCATCTTCTATAAGTTACAAACAGAGGGTAGGAGTTTAAATCCACCTACCTTGCCCCCCTGTTAAGAGTTGCCCGTTCCTTGTTTCCCTTTAATGAAACTACAGGAATTGGAAAAAACTCAATATTTGGTAGTTTCAGGATTCCTAATTGAAAAATTGAATTCATCATCAGCCACAATCGTCAGCACATCCTCCAGAACAAGTGCAGCCGTTGTTCCTCAGATTTGCCCCATCCTTACCTAGATTTTTGATAAGACTAGCCTCGTATTTTTCGAGTTTTTCTCCTGTCACAATCTGATATGAAGGTGACTGAGACATAAACACCACAGGTTGTGGTGAATTATATGTCTCAGATGCTATTGCATTACTAGGTGAATTTACAGCCACGCCAGTAGCCACAGCACTCAATGCAGCAAGAGCCAATCTTCCTGCTGAGTTGTGAATTTCTTGTCCATTCATATGATTTACACCTTTGTTACAAAATTAACACAGTAAAGATTTAGTAAACCTTCACTGTGTTAATTAAATACAGTTTGTTTACAATGTTTTACGCATCGCCAGAGAGGAAAAGTACAAATCCTCAAAAGCCATGTCTCAAATTAAGAAACAAATCACAAGACTACGGGTATAAGAATCATTGGAGAGGTTATTCACTCGCTATCGAGAACGATTTGGTGAATTAGCACAGTAAAATTGGGGTGGACATAAGTAATGCCCACCCCACACTAGATATGTATTTCAGTCAATTGAAAAGCGCTATTTATTCAGAATGCGACAGCAACAAGTGACATGCTACAAAATCTTAGCCAAGATTTGCGAGTAACAACTCTCGCTTCTCGGACTTGTTAACTTTCACTTGACCATCATCGTCTACATCCACAACAGCTGTGTCGCCTTCTGTAATTTCACCAGAAAGCATTGCCTCAGCTAAAGAATCTTCCAAGAGGCGCATAATTGCTCGACGTAATGGTCTTGCGCCGTAGCTGGGGTTGTAGCCTTCTTGCAAGACGCGTTCTTTAAAGCGATCGCTCACTTCCAGAGTGATTCCCTTCTCAGTCAAGCGGCTTGATACTTCGCGTAACATTATATCAGCAATTTGCTTAACTTCATCTTTCTTCAGTTGAGTGAAGACGATAATCTCATCAAGACGGTTAAGGAATTCTGGACGGAAGTATGTTTTGAGTTCTTCATTCACCAGTGTTTTGATGCGGTTGTAACTCGCTTCGGCTTCATCTTCCGCAAACTGGAAGCCCAAACCACCGCCACCTTTTTCAATGACTTTAGAACCGATGTTAGAAGTCATGATAATCAGCGTGTTCTTGAAGTCCACTGTACGACCTTTCGCATCAGTCAGGCGACCGTCATCCAACAGTTGCAGCAGCATATTGAACACATCGGGATGTGCTTTTTCGATTTCGTCGAAAAGCACGACTGTGTAAGGTCTACGACGTACTGCTTCAGTCAGTTGTCCGCCTTCGTCGTATCCAACGAAACCAGGAGGTGAACCAATCAGCTTAGAAACGGTATGACGTTCCATGAATTCTGACATATCCACGCGAATCATTGCATCTTCAGCACCAAAGAAGTAAGAAGCTAATGCTTTCGCGAGTTCTGTCTTACCAACTCCTGTGGGACCAGAGAAGATAAAGCTTGCTATCGGTCGATTGGGATTTTTTAACCCGACTCTGGCGCGACGGATGGCTTTAGAAACTGCACTGACTGCTTGCTCTTGACCAATGAGACGCTGGTGGAGAGTGTCTTCTAAGTGCAGCAGCATCTCTGATTCAGATTCAGTTAACTTGTTCACTGGGACGCCAGTCCAAGAAGCGACAATCTGAGCAATATCTTCCTCATCTACGACTGGGTTATTGACAGATTCCTCAGTTTGTGATGCACGCAATTTTGCTTCGAGTTCCAACTCCTGATCTCGGAGTTTACCAGCTTTGTCAAAGTCCTGAGCTTTAACAGCTTCCTGTTTTTGCTTGGTCACTTGCGCCAATTCGCGCTTGAGTGCTCGATCAGCGGATTTGATCGAATTGCGTAGACGAACACGGCTTCCTGCTTCATCAATCAAGTCAATCGCTTTATCTGGTAAGAAGCGATCGCTGATGTAGCGGTCTGATAAGTTAGCCGCAGCAACGACCGCTGCATTGGAAATCTGGACTTTGTGATGTTGCTCGTAAGCACTGCGCAAGCCGTATAGTATTTGGATAGTTTCTTCAACCGATGGTTCACCGACCATAATTGGTTGGAAACGACGCTCTAGCGCTGCATCACGCTCAATGTGTTGACGGTACTCATCAAGGGTGGTTGCTCCAATACATTGGAATTGACCTTTTGCCAATGCGGGCTTAAGGATGTTAGCAGCATCCATACCACCTTCTGTGCCGCCAGCACCAACCAAAGTGTGAATTTCATCTATCACAAGGATGATATTACCCGCTTTTGCAACTTCATCCATGATTTTCTTGAGGCGTTCTTCAAAATCGCCACGGAAGCGGGTACCAGCCACCAGTGACCCCATATCGAGGCTAATGACTTGCTTATCTTGTAAAATGTCGGGGACATCTTGGTTTACAATACGTTGAGCCAGACCTTCGGCGATCGCTGTTTTACCAACTCCTGGTTCCCCAATTAACACAGGATTATTTTTGGTACGGCGTCCCAAAATCTGGACAGCACGCTCAATTTCTTTTTCACGACCGACAACTGGGTCAAGATTACCTTGTTGCGCTTGTGTGGTAAGATTTCTACCGAATTCCTCTAAAGTTAGGTTTTGAGTACGCCGACTACCAGCACGACCAGCGGAAACAGATGTCACGTCACCTAACTGACGAATAACTGCGGTGCGGATTTGAGACAAATCAAGCCCCAAATTTTGTAGAACTTTAGCGGCGACACCTTCACCAGCTTCAGTCAATCCCAACAGTAAGTGTTCAGTACCTACATAATTATTTCCCAGGCTACGAGCTTCCTTAAACGATTGCTCAAACAAACTTTTCACTTTGGGAGTAAAAGGAATTTCCGGGGGAACAAAACCAGAACCCCGACCAATAATTCTTTCTACTTCGCGACGTGCATCTTTAAGGGTAACGCCCAAGTCGGTCAGCACTTTGGCAGCAATCCCTGTTCCTTCTCCAATCAGCCCCAGGAGAATTTGCTCCGTTCCAACGAAGTTGTGTCCCAGGCGACGCGCCTCTTCCTGGGCTAACATAATGACTTTAATGGCTTCAGATGTGAAGTGTTCAAACATATCGGGTTCTTGCTCCCTTGCTGCTTGGGCTATGGGTGATTTCAGTAGTATAGGTGAGCTATTGGTGGTTTATGCTTAGTGATCTTTACTTAGCAATTGAGACTTTTTGCTCATCACTCCTTTATATTCACCTTCACCTGAACTTTTGTGTACTTTGTTATGGATAATGTATCTTTATTTAAAGTCGAGTGGCAGTAGTGAGAGCCGTAAGAGTTGAGGTGTATTAGCCGTCAATGACTGAAGACTAAGGAATAGAGGGAAAATGATGAATAGTAAATCGTTCCTGCTTAGCGGTATTTTCTTTGACAACAGACTACTGCTCACTGACGATCCCCAATTTACAATCAGTGAATGTTATGAGTAAAGCAAATAAAGACCAACAGCATCCGCTGTACAATCGCGATCGCCCAACCGTAGAGAATTTATTAATAGGTGAGGCGACTGATTATAATTTAGCAGAACTTGCTAGACTGCGAATCCGCTATCAAGGTTTTCCTGGTGCGAGAGACTTACACCGCGATTTGGACAAGATTTTACAGCAGTGGGGTTTGAGCGAAGCAGAACTTTTTGAAAAAACACGCGCTTTACACAGCAGTGGGGGTATTTACAAAAGTCGCGGCAAAAAAGAAGAAGAAGATTGGAATTAGTTAAGACTGGATTGGTCAAGAAAGAGGGAAGAGGAAAACTTCCCGACATTCATTCTCTTCGAGCTAGGTTAAACTCACGGTTGTTGCAGCGCGCGGTAACGTGGTAAGAGAATCTACTCGTTGCAAATTTCGACTTTGACGACTCATAACACCGTTTTACTTTTAACGCAGTTCGCCGGAATTCCCCATCCGCCGTGCGGTGGGGATGGATAGGCGGGAAGTTGTGAGGTGCATTCTTTATGAATGCCCGAACAATTTCCAATATTTTCCGGAATAGCTTTACTGTTAAGTGTAGATAGTAGTAGAATATAAAAACCAAGGAGGTGATTTGAGTGCTACATAAAGCTGTACAAGTTCGTATATATCCGTCTAAAGAACAAGGAATATTGTTAGCGCAAACATTTGGTTGTGCGCGTTGGTGGTGGAACTTTGCACTAAATAAGTCAATTGAGACATACAAAGAAACGGGAAAAGGGTTATCACAGGTAGCACTCAACTCTCTTCTACCAAAACTCAAAAAAGAAGAAGATACCAAATGGTTGGCTGACTGTTATAGCCAAGTTTTACAAGCTACAACACTTCATCTGACCACAGCGTACAAAAACTTTTTTGACAAAGGTGCTGGTTTTCCTAAATTCAAATCTAAGCATGGTAAACAGTCGATACAATACCCTCAAAACGTCAAGATTGTAGAAGGTAACGTCAAGCTTCCAGGTAACATTGGAGTTGTCAAAGCCAAGATACATAGACCGATTGAAGGGAAAATCAAGACTGTAACCATTAGCAAAGCGCCATCAGGTAAGTATTTTGCATCTATATTGACTGTTAGCGAAGCGGGCGGGCAACGCCCGACGGTAGAGGGCGAAACCCCGACTACAGCAGAAGGTAAAATTTATGGCGTTGACTTAGGGGTGAAGGACTTTGCAATTGTCACCGATGGTGAAAAAGTTTCTAAATATAGCAATCCTAGACACCTTGCCAGACATGAAAAAAACCTCAAGCGTAAACAGCAAAAATTAGCACGTAAACAAAAAGGGAGTAATTCAAGATACAAGCATAGAAAAATTGTTGCTAAAGTGTACGAACGAGTTAGCAATTCGCGGCAAGATTTTCTGCATAAACTTAGTTACAAGTTGGTCAGCGATAGTCAAGCTGTCATAGTGGAGAATCTTCATGTCAAGGGCATGGTTCGTAATCACAAATTAGCAAAAGCAATATCTGATTGCGGATGGGGAACATTCACTAACTTTTTAGCCTACAAGCTAGAACGCAAAGGTGCAAAATTAGTTGAAATAAATCGATGGTTCCCCAGTTCCAAACTTTGCTCTAATTGTTTTTATCAAGTTGGTGACATGCCGTTAGACGTGAGGGAATGGACTTGTCCGAACTGTGGTACTCATCATGACCGTGATGGTAATGCAGCCATCAACATTAGAGCAGAAGGAGTCAGAATGCTAAGGGCGGATGGTTCAGCCGTCTCTGCTGTAGGAGGGGAGGTAAGACCTAAGATGGGACGAAAGTCTCATCTTAGGCACTCGCCTATGAGTACAGAAGCCCCGTCCGCCTATGCGGCGGGGTAGTTCACGTTGATACATATACTGTGATTTATCTGCAACAACCCCCCAACTGTTACTATGCTGCCAACCTACAAAGCTATCCTACGCGGTAATTACATAGAGTGGCGTGAGTCTGCCCCGCTTTCTCCAAATCCTGAGCAACCGATGACTGTACTTGTCACAATCTTAGATGAAGCTGTAATAGAGAAATCATACGCGCGTTGCGTTCAAAGAGATAATTTCATAAACGAACCACGTTAGCGCAGCGTGTCCGTTCGCTCTTAGCGTGCCGCAGGCATAGGACATAGACGCGCTCTTCGTAGCGTGCGCCCTTGGCGCTAAGAGCGCTAAGGAAGAAAAAAGAAGATTACCTGTATGAATGCAACTTGGTATCAAGCGCAATAGGGCAGGAAATGGCATCAATCCTGGAACAGCTTGCTGACATTGGTGCATTTGCACAAATCAGTGATCCGGTCGTTTGGGAACGAGAGCAGCAGTGCAGCTTCGACAACAGCGCAGGATGTCGTTAGGAGATGCCATGATTGCAGGTACTGCACTGGCGCATAACCGAACCTTAGTAACTCGAAATACAGCCGATTTTATCTGGATTGCTGAACTTCAATTACTGAATCCATTTGAACTGTGCTCATAAAGACCAAAGCATCCACTTTACAATCGGGAGCGCCCTCTCCCCGAAGCTTTGCTTGGTTGGGGCGTAGGCTGCGCTAACAATAACTACTCCCTTCCCGCTAGAAAATTACCGATCTTCTTTTCCTCTTTCTTTGCGCTCTTTGTGTCTATGTCCTGCGGACACGCTGCGCTAATGCGGTTCATTTAAATAGGTAATCTTCCGGCGGAAAGGGAGTAGTTGGTGTACAAGGCACGCGCGTGGAGGTTGTTAAGCGCTCGATAGGCAAAGCCGTGCCGCAGGCATAGGGCGCAGAACTTGCGCCCTTGCATTTTTTTTCTTGTAAGTGCCTGTCCTACTCCTGACTCTCCCTACTTCCCTGTTCACGATGTTCCCTCAATTTCCTCAACAGGTTTTCTTGAGCTAAAGAGGGAGTCACCTGTGTACTTGTAGGTTGAGGCTGCTTACTAGCACTCTTAGTTTCAGGTAATTGTTGATGAGTGTTTGGGATCGAATTTGTCAAGGTGATGCTGGTTGGTTGAAACGTCTGGTCAACACTCTTGACAGGTGTAGGTGATAAATTGAACATGATCTGCTGTTGACGACTCTTTGGAGTGGGATTCGTCAAAATGACGACAGAAGGCACTTTTGTCTGATCAGCACTTTTGCCAGCAGTGCGTGGAATATTATATGAATACGGCTGTTGATTTCTATTGGGTGTGGTGTCGGGTGTGGAAATTACACTACTAGAGTTATGAACAGTCGCTTTGACAGAATCTAGAGTGTTAGCAATTTGCCCGTACTGCTGCATCTGCTGTGTGGAGGATACCAAACCACTTAAACCATTGACCAGTTGCCTGAGATTTTGCCGAAAAGCTGGGTCTCCTGTCAACTCATCTAAATCAGATGTAATTTTTTGAGTGTTCTCAAATGTCACCCGTGCAGAATCTAAAGTTTGTTGCAGAACCAGCACGTTATTAGGATTGTTGAGGCTGTTGGAAACATCGCGCAAATTAGCAGAAGCTTTTGCAGCATTTGCAGACAAAGTTTCTAAATTTTTGATTAATTCTCCTTGGGTGACGCGATTCACAGCAGGTGAAAAGTTACTAACTGTTTTACGTAATTGATTGCTAGTTTCGGTGATATTGTTTAACGCTCCAACAAGTGAGGAGCGGTTGCTAGTGACTAGAGTATCAAGATTATTAATAAGCTTACTAACTTGAGTCGTTGTTAAACGAACTTCTTTAGCAGTCGCACCAAATTGCTCTGCAGTATTACCGAATTGATTCAAAGTTTTACTAGTGGATGTGCTGAGTTCATTTGTTGCTTTTTGAACTGTGCTGTTTGTCGCAGAAAGGGAGTTGAGTTGTTGTTGAAAGCTTTTGCTTAAAACACTCAGGTTGCGACTTAACTCAGTAAAACTCGCCGCAGCAACAGCAGTATTTGCCACAGCGTCATTGACATTTTTATAAAATGTTGGATTACTGTATACAGCTGCTATCTGTGTTGTTGTGCGAATCAGTTCATCAAGGCTAATCCCGATTTGACCTTTTAACCGAGAACCATTACAGACGATAATTTGGGGGTTACAATTTTTTGCTAACGGTTTGGCTACCACAACTCCAGGAGGTAACTGCGTTTTTGGTGTGATGTCGATAACACTTTCATTTATAAGTCCGGATTGATTCGCTTCAACTGTGACATTGCTGGGAATGATCAAGTTGGGATTGGTAATTTCAATTTCTACCTCAATGTTGTTTGGTCCAGGTCGAATCGCAGAAATAGTACCTACCTTCACGCCACGATACCGAACCACTGCCCCTTTTTGCATACCGCCAGCATTAGCAAATTCAACAATTGCTTTGTATGAACCACGAGAAGCATTAAATCTAGTCAACCACAAAACGATTAACCCGAACACCCCTAGTCCCACCAGAAGTAACAACCCGACAGAACCTTCTCGAAGTGTTCGCTCAGATGCAAAGCGGTTTGTCAATAGACGTCGCATTTTCCTTTTCCTCACCTAGGGATTTTAGATTTTAGATTTTTGATGCTAGATTTTGCTTCTATCTGAAATCTAAAATCCAAAATTATCCTAACCAACAACTTGAATTGGTCCAGAAACACTTCCACTGAGAAATTGTCTCATCAAAGGATGGTTTGTAGTATCTATTTCACTAACATGACCTTCCCATTGCACTTTACCTTGGTAGAGAAACACCAATCTGTCAGCCGTGCGACGAATGGTACTTTGTTGGTGAGTGACAATAGCGTAGGTGCTACAGACTCCCTGTATACATTGCAACTGCCGAATTAAATCTTCGATCACAGTAGAAGCAATTGGATCAAGTCCGGCTGTTGGTTCATCGTACAGTAAAACTTCTGGAGTGTCTTTGGGGTTGTCGGGGTTAGACATAATCGCACGAGCAAAACTGACTCGTTTTCGCATACCTCCAGAAAGTTCAGCAGGAAAGCGATCGCCTATTCCCGACAACCCCACCATCTCCAATTTTTCATTCACCAGTTCTCGAATCCGAGAACGTGGTAGCTTTGAGTATTGATAAAGTGAAAAACCCACATTCTCCTCTACCGTTAAAGAATCAAATAACGCAGCCTGCTGAAACACCATACCAATACCAACTGGATCTGTTCCATCCTCAACCAACCCCTCTCGATGCACTCCTTTGATATAAATTTCTCCAGAATCAGGAGCAATCAACCCAGCAATTACCCGCAAAATTGTTGACTTACCAGTACCACTAGGACCTATAATTCCTAATGCTTCGCCTCGGTAAATCGTGAAATCTACGTTATCTAAAACCTTATTGCTACCAAAGGATTTAGAAACGCCTTTTAGTTCAATCAAAGGTTCAGTCATGAGTTAGGAGTCAGGAGTCAGGAGTCAGGAGTCAGGAGTCAGGAGTCAGGAGTTAGGAGTTAGGAGTTAGGAGTTAGGAGTCAAAATAAGTTATCTCAGATTTTGCACCATAATGTTCGTCTGCCAAGAAATAAATTTCTTGGCTCAAAGTTCAAGTCCGTTTTAACGGACTTGGCTTATTAACCTTGAACTTGAGTTCAAGGCGTACTCCGGTTAGGTGCAAGATCTGAGTTACTCTGAATTATGAACTCTTGAGCTTGGACTTGGCAAAGCGGCGAACAAATGACAAAAATTCATGATAGTGATGTCATTGTTATCGGTAGTGGTATTGGCGGGTTAACTGCTGCTGCGTTACTTGCTCGTTATGGCAAACGGGTAATTGTCTGTGAAAGCCATACAATACCTGGGGGTGCTGCTCATACCTTTAGACGACGAGGATTTGAATTTGATTCTGGTCCTTCATTTTATTGTGGTCTGACAAGTACCGAAAGCTTAAATCCCGTCAAACAAGTTCTTGACGTTTTGGGCGAATCTTTAGAATCTGTACCCTACGACCCCCTTGGACTCTACCATTTTCCTGAGGCGACTTTACCTATTTATAGCAATGCTGAGCTAAGCTGTGAAGAATTAGCGAAAATTACGCTGCAAGGAGCAAAGGAATTCAAACGGTTTGAGGAACGCTTGTTACCTCTGTACGAAGCAATGAAAGGTATTCCTACCTTAGCTTTGCGAGCAGACTGGCAAGTCATTCCTGTGTTAATCGGACGTTATTTGCCTTCCTTACTAAAGATGTTACCTCATTTGCCGCTTGTTCAAGCATCTGTCGGTCATGTCATGGATACAACAGTACAAGATCCTTGGGTACGGCGGCTCATTGATTTAGAATGCTTTTTGCTGTCTGGTTTAAAGGCGCATGGTACCATAGCTCCAGAAATCGCTTTTATGTTAGGTGAACGCTCCCGCGTTGGAGTTGAGTATCCGATAGGTGGGAGTGGAGCAATTGTCAAGGCTTTAGTGCGGGGATTAGAACGTTGGAACGGTAAGTTGCTCTTGGGACATCATGTTGAGCAAATTCTGGTTGATTCTGGTAAAGTCATTGGTGTGCGGTTGGCAAAAGGTGAAATCCTCAAAGCACCCATCGTCATTTCTAATGCCAGTATTTGGGACACCTACACCAAGTTGTTGCGTCCTGAGGATTTGCCCTCATCTTACCGCAAAGCTGCATTAGATACACCTGCTGTTGATAGCTTTATGCATTTACACTTAGGTATTCGTGCAGATAGTTTGGAAAATTTAACAGGACATCATGTAGTCGTTCACGACACTAGTAAAGATATTACAGTTCCAGGAAACACTTGCATGATATCCATTCCTAGTGTATGGGATGCAACGCTTGCCCCAGAAGGACATTATGTGGTTCACGCTTACACCTTGGAACCATACGCAGGCTGGGAACGGAATCAGGAATATGAACAAAAGAAGCGAGAGAAAGCCCAAACTTTATATCGTGCCTTAGAGAAAATTATTCCAGATATTAGGGAGCGTGTTGTGTTAGAACTCATTGGCACACCCTTAACCCATGCTTATTATTTGCGAAGGTATAAGGGAACTTATGGTCCGGCGATTGAAGCGGGACAGGGGATGTTTCCGGGACCACACACGCCAATACGGGGATTATATCGCGTTGGTGATAGCACTACACCGGGAATTGGTGTACCTGCAGTTGCGGCGTCTGGGATTTTGTGCGCGAATACATTGGTGAGGTGATTTGCGCTTCGTGCAGCAGCGTTAGCTCCGGCCCCCTAAGGGGCTAGCTATAGCTCATTTTGTGATCATAGGTTCTCTTGCTTTTTGAATGACAAAAAATTTTTGGAATTGGCTGAGAGAACAGATTTTAATTATGAGACAATTGTTTAGTCTTAGTACTGATGAAAAAGATTGAGTCATAGTGATGAAACACAGGCAGGATAAAAGGTGACAATCGAAATCTACGTCAGTACCGATATAGAAGCAGATGGTCCTATCCCTGGACCCCACTCCATGCTCAGTATTGCTTCGGCTGCGTATACTGCAGACAAACAATTAGTTGCTACTTTTACGGCTAATCTAGAAACCTTGCCAGGGGCACAAGGACACCCCGAAACGATGAACTGGTGGTCACAACAGCCAGATGCCTGGGCAGCGGCTCGAACCAACCCACAGCCGCCACCACAGGTCATGCAGTCGTTCCACTCGTGGCTTCTCGGGTTACCGGGTAAGCCGATTTTCGTTGGCTATCCTGCTGCCTTTGACTTTATGTTTGTTTACTGGTACTTGATGAAATTTGTGGGCAATAGCCCATTTAAACACTCGGCACTGGATATCCGATCATATGCGATGGCATTCCTGAAACGAAACTACAGCGAATCCGGCAAGGACAATCTACCTACTGCATGGTTAGATAATCTTCCATTGAAACACATTGCCCTGGATGATGCCATGCAGCAGGGGACGTTATTCTGCAATCTGTTGCAAGCGAATCTACAGCGTTAACCAAGATCGCCATCCCTGATTGCTTTGAGAAGCTGAGGAGTTTTCTCTATACTTAAACACCCTCGATATAAGCTTTAATCGTAGGTAACGCTGTCATCTTTTCATAGAAGAAATTGTTGACAATTTTCATCACCTCTGCTTGAGCAACATCCACTTCGGAACCGAGAGGAGTGCCAGACTCCTGGCGACACAGACTACGGTAGAGGCGCAGCAGATGACGCACAATCTCCAACTCTTCTTCCCCTTCCAAGACCTTGACAGCTGCCACGATCAGTTCATCCGTCTGATTGAGAATGCTGTCGATATCAAAGACGCTGCTATTGTCCCTGGCTTGCTGCACAGTTCCCATTAACGCGTGGACTTGATAGAGTAGTGCTGTAGGTTCATCGAACAATTCACGCAGAAACGCTGCTTCTTCATAACGCCCGTTCAGTCGGAAGATGTTGTACAGACGCTTAGCTGCTTTGCCGTAGTTGAGGTACTTGCCTTTTTTAATACATTTTTTGACTTCATTTTCCAATGCCGCCACATAAGTATCCATGACATCGCTGGAGGCCTGCTTCACCACCTTGGAAAAGATCGGGGCGGATTCAGCGTCCAGGTAAACCTCCTGAAAGTAGCCGTCCAGATAGCCATCGAGTGCAGTGATGGTACCATCTGGTGCTTCCCAAGTGACATCTACTACGTTGCTGGCGTTGGATAATTGACCGCGTATCGTGTCAGCGATAATCCATTCCAGTTTGCACCAAGACCAATTAGGGTCTTGTGCTACGGAATCCCAGGTGATCACTAGAGGATTGCCCTCTAGGTCGGTTACCTCTATCTGAGAAGCGATAATGTCATCGGGTAGCCAGCCAATTGGTGAACCTTCACGCCGGGTGTGTTCTCCCCGAATCACTTTTTGAGGGTAGGCACCAAACTTCACATCAATTAACTGGTAATTGGGACCAGACAAGGTGTTGAGTGCTTTATCGCGGATTAGTTTGGAAAGAATCTGGCAGGCTTCGCTACGGGTGGGTGCAATGATATTCACTCGCTCAAAGTAGTCGCAGTCACCAGGGTAAGTCTGAATCTTCGATTGAGCTGCGGAACCAGAGATTGCCAATGCGGTTTCTACAACGCCAGGAATGTCTTCAAATTCTACGATTTTGCCAATGGCGCGAAAGCGTGCCAGCTCTTGCGGATCGAAATCCAACATGGTGACTTTGTGCCCAAAAACACCTGTTTCTTTATCCACAACAATATCGCTGTCACCTGTCGCCTCGGTGATGGACTTCATCCAGCGTTCCAATTCTTGCTCATTGAGTTGAACTCCTAAGCGATTCGCAGATTCCAAGACACGCTTGCGTGCATCTGCAGTTTGATCTTCTGGTTTTGTCATCGTCCTTCCTGCTTATCTTATTTAATTTTGTGATTATTATTTTACAGGTGATTTAAAATAAATTGAATTTGGCGATCGCAAGTCCGCACTCTATGCCCATAGAGTTTTCTGAAGCAAGCCCTCTGCACATAGACAGGCGATGCTCCTTTGGAGCCGCTGAGTCCAGAGGACACGCAATCGCGAACGCAATTGCGCAAAGCGCAGCGGAACCGGAGGTTCTCCCCGATAGGCAAGAGCCGTGCCGCAGGCATAGGGCTTCCCGCAGGGTACTTGAGTTCAAGGCGTACTATCGGTGAGGTGCAAGATCTGAGGTAAGGTGGGCAGTGCGAACGCAAAACCCGGATGTAGTCAGCAAAATACGGTAAGCACTGCCCACCCTACAATACCTAAGATTTTTCATAAATCCTGCGCGGATTGCTATATCTCTTCAGAACTAGGAGTTGTAGGTTCTTCAATTATCAGGGTGATTTTGTACTCTCCTGGTGCAATCTTCTCATCATTATCACTATCAAGTTGTGCTGTGAGTTTGCCATCAGGTGTAACAGTAGCTTCTGCTTTAAAAGTTTTGATTGTCACTTCCTGCTTATTATTTTCACTTGAAATCAATTCTTCAGAAATCAAATTGACTGGTTCTTTAATGAGTAGAGTAACCAGATGTTTTCCTGGTAAAATATCAGAGGGAACAAGTGTTATTATCTGGCGGTTTTATCTCACAGTAGTTTGTGCTTCCAGCCACCTTAGTGTCACATATCTCACACCTTCTTCGCTTGTGATTTTTACTATAGGCTTTCTATCTTTGGGATAACGATTGTAATATTTTCCCCTCACGCCTCGACTCCAGTTTTTCTCCAGCATCTGTGAGTAATCATCGAGCATTTCATCATCTTGGGAATTAGATACCTTGTTCATATAATTTCCTTTCACTATTTGTCACAAGCCTAGCACTAATAATTCGAGCGGCGTTGCTGATTTGAAGTATGAATTCAGTTTTGTCATGCTGAATGCAGCGGAGCGAAATGAAGCATCTGCCAGATTCTATGTCTTTGGGACACGCTGCGCTAACGCTTCACTTCGTTACGCTGTCCTGCGGACACGCTGCGCTAACAGAATGACAATTCATACCCTGATTCAGCAACGCCATTCGAGCTTTGTCTCCTCTGTCTGTATGAACTACCAATAGCAGACGTTGATTCTGAGAATAGCCTATAGTTATAAAACGTAATTCTTCAATAGAGTGAGTGTTGCTCATCATCAAGAGTCATGCAGAATGGGTCGTTAAAAACAGTCTTTGCTTCTTCAAATGAAACGCCATGCTTTCTAATGTTCCTTCTTTCTTTATTGTCATCCCATTCAAAGTCAAATGTCATTCTTAGTTAAAGTTATAGTGCCATGCTCATTCAAGCGTAATAGTAAAATCTTTGACAATAAGGATTAGTCATTTTCAGTTTCCCAGTCTTCCCCATCCAAAACAGAAAACTCTGTCAATTCTGGCTCGTTTAAAAAATCTTCAGCTGTTGCAGCTACATAAGGTGCTAATCGTTTGTGACGTTCCTCCACAGGAAGCTTTGCAATTTCTTGGAGAGATAATTGTTGTTTCTCTTGAGTCGTTGATGAAATACTAGAATCTGAATCTTCGCTACTTACCTGCTTTCGCTTACCTGATTTTTGCACTAGAAATTCTACAAAATCTAGTACTTCCTGTTGTTGTGCATTTGGAAGTATCCGCAAATTATCTAATACTGCTTGCTCAATGTTGATTGTTTCTGACATCTAAATAGACCTTCCTAAAAATAGAATAGCTCTATTCTATCTGTATCAGGCATTCTCTAAATCGGTAAGCAGTTCCTCTTCTGTTAAATCAATTATTGGAACTCCGTAACGATGCAAATTGAGCAAGAAAGAAACTCGATCTATGCCTGCTAATTGTGCGGCGACGCCTGAGGAAATGCGTTTCATTTCAAACAGCTTCACCGCCATTGCCATTTTGGCTTCTTGTTCAAACTGTTTTTGAGTCTGTTGCAGAGCGTCTGGTAGAGTTTCTGGGTAGTCAATTTTCAGTTGTAATGACATATTATTGTAAGATATTCTTGAGTTTATACCGATTTGAAAATTGCGGTGAGCAACATTGCACGTCTAAAATAACTTTACTCAAATCTTGCGTCTGCGTTTTCGTCCACCAAGAAATAAATTCTGGGGCTAAGAGGTCAAGTATGCGATTAGCTCACTAAATAATAAGATATATATATTTCAGTCCGTTTTAACTGAGATCTTGCACCATTCTCAATAATCGGGAGGCAGAGCCTCCCAACCCTCGTTCCCAGGCTCAGCCTGGGAACGAGATATCGAGGCAGAGCCTCGTTGTTGATACTGGTGCAAGATCTGAATTTTAACGGACGCGTGACTATCAGCCTTGAACTTAAGTTCAAGGCGTACTCATGGTGAGGTGCAAAATCTAAGTTTAACTAATCGCCTGTTTGCTGTTTTTGAATCAACGCCACAAAGCGCTCATCTTTACGAATACTGTCAAAATCTGAGTTATTCCTTGCCCATTCACGACATTTATCAGGATTCAGATAAATTGCTTTTTCGAGGTTTTCAATTGCTTGCTCAATGTTACCTTGAAGAGCATAGCAGCAAGCTTTGTTGTACCAAGCCGAATCGTAGTCAGGTTTAATTTTCAGTGCTTGGTCGTAAGATGCAACAGCTTCCTCGTAGCGTCCCAAATTCCCCAGCGCAATCCCCCGGTTGTACCAAGCCGAATCTTTGTCAGGTTTAAATTTCAGTGCTTGGTCGTAAGATGCAACAGCTTCTTCGTAGCGTCCCAAATCCGAGAGCGCAATCCCCCGGTTGTACCAAGCCGAATCTTTGTCAGGTTTAAATTTCAGTGCTTGGTCGAAAGATGCAACAGCTTCCTGGTTGTGTCCCAAATTCCCCAGCGCAATCCCCCGGTTGTTCCAAGCCGAATCGTAGTCAGGTTTAATTTTCAGTGCTTGGTCGAAAGATGCAACAGCTTCCTCGTAGCGTCCCAAATCCGAGAGCGCAACCCCCCGGTTGTACCAAGCCGAATCGTCGTCAGGTTTAATTTTCAGTGCTTGGTCGAAAGATGCAACAGCTTCTTCGTAGCGTC
This sequence comes from Brasilonema sp. UFV-L1, assembly GCF_012912105.1. GTDB lineage: Bacteria > Cyanobacteriota > Cyanobacteriia > Cyanobacteriales > Nostocaceae > Brasilonema. The sequence continues at coordinate 5,373 of NZ_QMEA01000072.1, read as the reverse complement.
CCAAATTCTGCAGCGCAACCCCCCGGTTGTACCAAGCCGAATCGTCGTCAGGTTTAATTTTGAGTGCTTGGTCGAAAGATGCAACAGCTTCCTCGTAGCGTCCCAAATCCGAGAGCGCAACCCCCCGGTTGTTCCAAGCCGAATCGTAGTCAGGTTTAATTTTCAGTGCTTGGTCGAAAGATGCAACAGCTTCCTGGTTGTGTCCCAAATTCCCCAGCGCAATCCCCCGGTTGTTCCAAGCCGAATCGTCGTCAGGTTTAAATTTGAGTGCTTGGTCGTAAGATGCGATCGCTGCTTCATATTCCTTAGCCGCAGCTAACAAATTTCCCAATTCAAGTAGTAAACTAGCCTTACGACTCTCTGTCTGATGTTGTTCTGCCAAAAGGTCTTGAAATTCCAAGACTTTCTCAATCTTTTGTTCTGGGCTGAGTTGCAGGTATTTTTCATAGTCTCCCTCCAGTAACAAACGATTGGATTCTTGTTCTACCACTTCTGGTATCGTAGGTAATTTAAAGACTCCAGAACGCCAATCAAAAAAATCTGGGGCGCGGTGAATCAAATAGTTAATCGAAAATGACCGCAAGAGAAAGACAAAACAAAATGGAAAGTCATCCCTAAACCGTTCTCGCTGTTGATTCAGGTGATTCAAAATTGGAGGAACACGAGTTATATTACTAAATTGTCCTTCTGTTATTTCACCAAAACTTCTTTGCTCATACTTATATAAAGAATATTCCAACCCTTTAATCAATAAAATATCAACTGGCTTGTCTTTCACAAACTCAGTCACCCGCCCATATAAATTATCAATCGCCTCAACCAAACGAAGCGTTGCAATCTTTTTCTGTGGAATCTCCTGCCCAAGTTTAGCAATGAAACGTTCAGCTTCGGCTGGAGTACACTGGACAAAAAACAAGCCAAATCCTGACTTGCGTTTCAATGCGCGAACCAAGTCTTGATAAACTTCCTCCGGTTCGGGGGGTAAATCATCATCCCAATCACTTTCCCAATCAGTTAAATTTGGGTTCATGGAAGTTTCGCCACAGCTTCTTTAAATTCGGAAATTCCTTGAATCAATGGATGAATATCATACCAACGCTGCATTTCTCCATCATCATCCAAATAACGATATTCTAAAAGACAGCGGTTATACATCAAACTGCGATACTGGTCATCATTGACGATGCGTTTAGAACGGGAGACTTCCGCCAGCAGACACCATTGATGATTTTCCACAGCCCGATGATAGTCGTCTCTGGCTTGAGTGATTGCTCGTCGCACTGCTTTTTCAGAAATTGGTAACTCTTCAGTCCGTCCAATGGCGTTTTGAGTTAACAATAGCAAATTTCTGACATGACCTCCACTCATCAAACACAATCTTTCTAAAGTTTGCTGACTATCAAAAATTCCGTTTTCCAAGGGAAGTTCTTGTTCAATTTGCCGGACTCGCTTGCGAATGACTTCTTTGACTTTCTTGAGTCCTGGTTCGTAAATTTCTCCTGTGTGAGTTTTCACCATAATCATGGGCAAAATTAAGCATTCACCATAGATATCTCTGATGTCTGTTGCTCGTTTAGAATACAGCATTGAGATGGGAGCAGTGTAAATCAAATGGCAATTCAAAGCCTTAAGTTGTTCACTGCGGTCTAAAAAAACTTCTTCATGATTTGTGTTGTCTCCATCTTTAACTAATACCATCCGGTCTAAGTTATCGACAATCACCGCTAGTTGAGTATAGCCAGTTGGTAGTTTGCTTTTTGCATCTGCCAGGAATTCATTCAACACCTTAATTAAGGTGACTGTGTGGGGATTAATTTTTTGGCGAATCTGATGACGTAATTCGGGAACAGCTCTTAAATTGGCTGTTAGCTTGGCAAATTGAGCAATTTGTGCTTCGACTTTCATGTTGTCAAACTCTATGGAAGTCTGCGCCAAATCTTTCAAATCTTGCCAGCGTTCTTTGAGCCAGTTTAGCACCGGACTAGTATCACCAAATTGCTGTAAATCTTTGAGCAATCGGCGGGTACAAGCGAGGAGAATATCTGTATATTGAGCGTCTTCTGAGTCAATATCTTCTTCATCAGCGGCAAAATAAACGACATAGAATTTGCGATTTTCCAGATATTGCTTTAATCTGAGTAGTTCCGTAGATTTCCCCGCCCCTCGATGTCCAGAGTACAATTGGCAAGTATTTCTATCTGCTCGTTGTATGCGATTTCCGAACTCTTGTAAAATATCCGCATCACCGCGTACATCCTGACAATCAACGTACCTTAGATCATCTGCGGGTAAAGGTTCAAATGGGTTAAAAGCATTGTATAGATTTTTGAGTAATAATTCTTGACTATCAAGCATAAGTGGTAAAAAATATTGCAATATTTTTCATACCCAGTCTAGTTTATAGTCAGCGCTGACTACAAACTCATTAAATCAATCTTGATAGACAACCTCCAATATGGTTCGGATAAGCACGCTTGACAGAAACCCGGTTTCTTGAAGAAACCGGGTTTCTCTGAGCACAATTACGTTAACCGAACCGTAATAACACTCATCGACGAGTTCCAAACACTCGTTCGAGAGTTCCAAACACTCATCGACGAGTTCCAAACACTCATCGACGAGTTCCAAACACTCGTTCGAGAGTTCCAAACAC
>NZ_QMEA01000072.1:0-2620 GCF_012912105.1 Brasilonema sp. UFV-L1 | reverse complement strand
GAGTTCCAAACACTCATCGACGAGTTCCAAACACTCGTTCGAGAGTTCCAAACACTCGTTCGAGAGTTCCAAACACTCATCGACGAGTTCCAAACACTCGTTCGAGAGTTCCAAACACTCGTTCGAGAGTTCCAAACACTCATCGACGAGTTCCAAACACTCGTTCGAGAGTTCCAAACACTCATCCAAGAACTACCAGCAAAGGAAAAATTTTTCTCGTTTCCAAACTCTGGCTGGAAACGCAGTCATAGAGGCTCAGCCTCCTGTATTGTATTCCCAGGCTGCAGCCCAGGAACAAGGGATGTAAGTTTTGTTTCCTTCCTACAACTGACAAATTGCTTTCAGAACTTGTAACAACACGACTGAACGCTGTCTTTCCATCAAATTTAATTCGCTCATCAAGTGATAAGTCAGAGGATGTCCTTGTTGGATATTTACAAACTGATAACTTCTTCCATTCGTTGTCAAACCCCAAACTGATTCTTGATGCTCTAAGCTCTTATAAGCATATGTCAGCAGTTGAGGTAATCCTGTTGATATATCAATCTGACTATTTTTAGATTCAATTAATAATACCCAAAAAAATGCATTAACTTTTGTACGCTTCGCCTTGGTAACAGCTAATATATCAAATCTACCTTTAATTTTTGTATCTTCATCTTCAACTTCTATATCAGCTATATCTTCTTCCAGAACAATCTCTATAGGATAGCGGTAAAAACCAGCCAACCTCATCAAAGGAGCAAGTACAAGAAACTTTACCTGTCCTTCGGAAACTTTGCCAGTGGTGAGGTAACGCCGAAAGTCATCCCGTATTTGCTCAAGTTCTTGTTGTTCCACTTCTGTAAGTGGTTCCAAAGATAACAAGGGTGTGAATGAGTCGCTGTAATATTCTTGGAAGCCAAAAAGGCGCTGAACCTCTTCCAGTGATAGATTGCTAGCCTTGAGGATTGTCATAATGTTGTTGTGTGTACTGTTAATATTTATTTTCTTATAAATCTCAGACTAATCAGACTTTTTACTAATTTTAAGGCAATTTTCTAAATTTCATGATTTTCCTTGCGGAATAAATTAATCAAGCAGTGATTCCAACAATACAAACACATTAAGGAATAAAAATGACGACAAATCAAGTTAACGCTTCTGCTCAACTTAATAAACCTGTTCTCAAAGAAGGTTCCAAGGGTAACGCTGTTAAAGAACTGCAAAAACTGTTGTTACAATGGGGTGCTTTTGTATCTCTTGATAAAAACGGTGCTTGTGTCTTTCCTGGCGAAGAAGTGATTGACGGTATATTTGGTTCACAAACAAAAGATGCGGTTATACTCTACCAAGGTCAGAAGTTTCTTCAGCAAGATGGAATTGTTGCAGATAAAACTTGGCGATCGCTCTATCTAAATGCACCAGTTGATATGCCTATCCTCAAAAAAGGTAGCAAGGGAGGACTTGTTAAGAAAGTTCAAGAAAGACTAGCAATCGGTGACTACTACAATGGTACTCTTGACGGTGACTTTGGTAACAATACAGAAAAAGCAATCAAAGATTTACAAAAGCGCACTGGCTTACCTGTAGATGGAATTATTGGCGATCGCACTTGGTTTGAATTAAGCCAAATTAATACTGTTTTCTGTTAACTTTTCCATTAACTCTTTTACTTTAAAAAGACCCAATTTCTCAAAGAAACCGGGTCTTTTTAAATGTTAAACTTCTATTAATTAACACCAAGTTTGTACAACTCGACCTGTTAATTGCTGTCCCAGCCAATACGTATTACTAGAACGTGTATACAGATTTTGTTTTTCCACTTTCCAGTTTTCCTGGGGGTTAAACAAAGTTAATTCTGCTTTTTGCTCTGGTACAATGGCACTTATTCTCTGTTGTAAACACTCCGCCGGACGATAACTCAGAGCTTTCCACAATTCTAAAGCTGTAAACTCTCCAGTTTCTACCAAATGCTCCCACAAAAGCGGTAATGCTAACTCATAACCAATTGCTCCTGGTGGGGCTTCGGCAAAGGCGACGGTTTTCTCTTCGTAGGTATATGGTGTATGGTCTATTGCTATAGCATCTATAACACCTGTCCGTACTGCCTTCCGTAATGCTGCTACGTCATGAGAATTGCCCAAAGGTGGTTCTAGATTCAGGCTCGTATTATAACTTTTAATGGCTTGTGTGTCAAGTAAAAGATGCATCCAAGTGGTACTGACGGTAATTGGTACACCTCTAGCTTTGGCTGATGCTATGAGTTCAACACTGCGAGCTGTGGAGACACGCATGATATGGACTGGTGTACTTGTGGCGGTGACTAATTCCAACAAAGCGGCGATCGCCGAAGTTTCTGCGCTATCCGGTATAAAAGGCAACCCTAAACGAATAGCATCTGGGCCTTCGCGGATGACACCGTTTCCCATCAAGTGGCGATCGCAACACCAAAAGGCAACTGGTTTCCTCAAAGGTTGAATATATTCCAACACTCGACGCACCAGCCCGAAATTTTCCCAAGGCTGACTATCAGTAAAGCCTACCACTCCAACTGCTGCCAAGTCTACCAATTCAGTCATCTGCTTACCAGCAACATCTTGACTAATTGCACCCCAGATTTGGAGGAGGGGGAGGTGGG
>NZ_QMEA01000071.1 GCF_012912105.1 Brasilonema sp. UFV-L1 | reverse complement strand
TGTGGGGCTTCTTTTTGTTTGAGCTAAATTCTTTGCAGCGATCGCAATACTACCGCCGTCCAGAGCAGATATTTCTGCTTTGGTGAGTGAGACATTTGCGAACGCTACATTTTCAGGAAAATTCAAACTTAGATTATCGCTGTCAAAATTTAGCTCTACTGTTCCTTGTCCTGCCAATCCTGCTAACTCGACTCGACCACCACTAGTCTGTAAGATTCCACCATCCAAGCTGACATTACCGCCCACTAACAACAAACTTTTACCAGTAAAAACTTCTAGAGGTGTTCTAGATTCATTAGTGATGGAACCTTGAGCCGCAATTTGATTGAATAGAAAGGCAGAAGGCTCAACCGTCAGTAATGCGGGATTATTTGGCACAGAAGCATTGAAAAACCCTTGATTGCCAAATTGCAGCGCATTGGCTGTCGTCGCCACAAATGAACCACCAATGTTCAAACTGGCATTCGGTCCAAAGACTATCCCACTGGGATTAATCAGAAACAAATTGGGATTGGAAAGCCCAGAGGTAGCGAGAGTACCCATAATTTCCGAGCGACTACCACCCGTCACTCGAACTAAAATATTCTCGATATTCGAGCTAGGACTAACAAAATCCGCTTTATCTCCAGCTTTGATGTTGAATTGCCCAAAGCTATGGAAAAGGTTGGAACCTGTTACTGTTCCCTCAGTAATAGTTTGGATATTGCCTTGGGGTGTGACGACGGAATTAGTGGGGAGGGTGCCATCCGGAACGATTTGAGTTTCTTGAGCCTGAATAGAATCTATGGTAGCTAGAGAGTAGATACTAATTCCGCTGATGATCCAAAGGCTGAGAATGTACTTTCTCATGATATCCATTGCCTCAGTCAGTTATTAACTTTAGAACAGTTGTAGTTCAGTATGTAGTGTGCCGACGTATTCTTACTGATGAATTCAAGTGACGATGAAGATGGAAATAAATTACAGCTATTCACAGTCTTGGGAATTTTTTCGTTCTTTCCATCATTTGTCAAGCGATTAATTTCAAGAGTCACTGAGCTATAAAAAAGACATCCTGAATTAAGTTGAACGGTATCTCCAGCTTTCACACCAGGGTTCATGGTGGACTCAGGTGTAGCTATTTGTCCGTTTATCTGTAAATATATCTGGTCTAGTGAAGGATTGTTGGCAGTAGATTGTAGGTTTAAACTTGTAAAGTCTAATTTAGAAAATTGTTTTTCAAAGAGGAATTGATCTCGTGTATCGATTAAAAGACTAGCGGCTTGAACTGTAGAACCTGAATCTGTCAGAGATTGCACGGTTATACTGTTCTGGGCCAAAGTGTAATCTCCAGAGGTAGCGATGACTCCACAAGCCACCAGCAAGCCCAATAGCCACAATTTCCAGTTCCAACTTTTCCAGCTTTGAGTCATATCAGAAATTCCCTCTTACTAAGCAACAGGAGTTAAGCTCACTCTGAGTCATTGCTGATAAAAATCAACACTAACCAAATGGTCAGAAGTTTGCCTCCCATAAGAACAAACACACTTTACTCTATGAATGTTGTCAGCCCCGGTTTATATATCAGTTCAATCTCCAAACTTTTATGATTTAACCAAAAAATATTCACAAAACTTGACGTTTTAGTCGAAGATTTTGTCCTGCCAACTTGGGCGATAAGCCGGAGGCTTGACGCAAAGCGTATCGCTCTCCCGAGCACTAACAAATTCTCTTACACCAACCTCCAACGCCAACACACTCGTGTATCGATTCATCCCAAATACCGCTCTTTAAGAAGTTGTGGTTAAGTCAGCGCCCTGTTAACTGCTTAGTTCTTATTAACAAAATACTTACGAAAGGTTTATATTATAACATTTTTTCTATCAAAATTAGAACACTCTGTTTATCTACGCTTGAGCGCAAAATCACGATTACCTTTCCACACCATAACGCCCAACAATCGGCGCATTGGCAAACTCTTCTAACCCAACAGCTTTTAACAAATTAGTCCAATCCTGTGTAAGCACGGATGAACCTGAATTAGTACGACGCATATCAGCTAAACTTGTTAAAGCATCCTGCCAAATTTGATTAACAGCATAGACAGTGTATTCTTCTGGTTTAGCTGCTTTTAACTGACTTTCAAGATTCGGGGTAAGCGCAACTTTTTGCACCCATGCTTTAACGTAATAATAATCAGATGTGTTTTCTGGATTGCCACAATAAACTTTAAAATACCATTGATACTTGTTGTCTTGCCTGAGGGCATATTGCGGATTTTGTGGCAGAGTCATGCCAATGACACCAGACTTTTGGGGCAATGTTAAAAATGTCTTGTAAATATTTCTGCCTCTCTCATCCTGAAACACAAACTCTCCAGAACGCAGATTCGTGGGTAAGTCAGGAAGATAAACCCAAAAGGTTGGATACTCAGAGACTGTTAATGTTAAGAAAGATATCGATTCATTGACACTTCCCTCACCAGGAACTAGGGCAGTTACGGGCTGTTTTACGTCTGGGCAGCCATTACGGCTTGCCGCTCCTTGACGGCGACCAGTGGGTGCGCCACTACGTGGAAAGTTCAATTTCTCAAGGCGGTTTTGTGTATTTGCATTCTTATTCTTGACTGGTTGAACAACCTGTGCATGTACTTGTGGAGAGTAACTCGCAAGACACAGGAGTATCACAGGGATAACGCCAGCAAGTTTCATAATTCAACGTCCAAATGCCGATGTCACCATATAACATCAAGACGCAATACCTGTATTCCGGAATTTTATTTTCGTATTTTCCCTACCACAGCCATAGCTGTTAATATTAATGTCAAGGCAGGTGGAATTAGTGGTATCCATCCAGCTTGTGTAAAGATGACAAAACAAATTGCAAATAATATTGATAGCACTCCTGCTACTGCTAACCCAAGATACTCAGGCTTTGAGTAGCGCCATGCGATCATTCCTCCCACCAACGACCATACCCAAACCCAAAGTGCTTCCATCCACCAAGACCACCACCACAACAAAGGTCTACCATCTTCAACAGCACTGAGAATATGGCTGACCATATGCGCTTGCACGAACACTCCTGGTATTTTCTTTTGTATTTTCTTTTTATAAAAGGGAGTTTTCCAATAATCAGCAGTACTTGGGGCTGTGACGCCAATAAGAACAATACGATTTTTTAACAACTCAGAATTAATTTGGTTATTGTTATTAAGGATATCTCTGAGAGATACAGTCTCAGCAATATTTTGCTCAGTCCGTAGCGAACGATAATTCAGCAGCACTTGATATCCGGATGCATCGACTGTTTGGTAACCGCTAGTATGCTCTTTTAATGGTTTAAATAAAACGTTGCCAATTTTTAAATACCCTTGTGGGGTGATATCTGCTTTAATACCTTTAGAAAGCAAATAGTGACGCGCAAGCTGAAGGCTTAAAGCATTCTCTGCGGTACAAGGAGATTTAAGGGAAGGAGTTAAATACAATAATTGCCGACGTGGGATTTCATCATCATCTACCACAAAATCACTAAAAGTCTGGCGTTCTGTTGGAACTTCGTACGGGGGATGGATACCGTCAGGTGCGTTATCAGAATTAGCAGAAACTTTGCACACCGCAAAAATACGTGAATCCTGCTTGAGGCGATTGATTAAATTTTCATAGTTAGGATCTACAGAGAAATCCCGATAAATATCTATACCGATAGTTGTTGGTTGATACTGCTCAAGTTTTTGCAGCAATTGAGTCAGTGCTTTATCCGAAAGCGATCCAGTCCTTTTCATCCCCTTCTCGTTTTGATAACGAATATCTGCTTCATCAACAGTAACTATCACTAGACGTGGATCTGAAGTTTCAATTCCGGGTCGCAGTTGCATTAAATGGTCATAAGCTTGCAATTCAAAAGATTGTAGCATTCCGAAATAGCGCATTCCCATGACTATGCTTGTGACAAGCACACTCACCATAAGCACAGTCAGAATTTGACGTTTAGGATTGGTTTTTTGAGTGCTTAATTCTCGCCAAGTCAAGGGGACAACTCTGGGATTTTGGAAAATGACTGGTAACCAAGTCGCATTTGGAAATTTATCTTCCAACCCTTGCAGCTTTTCTCTTGCTTCCCGTGAAGCCAGATACAAAGATTTACCACTCGAAAAAGCGACTAGAAAATGCTTTAAAAATTCTTGTGCTACTTCATCTGGTATGGGTTCCCGCATGACAATCATTTGCGGGATGTTTAAAGAAGCTAATTGCCGTCCTAATCCTAAACCATCACAGGAGTTAAAAATTGCTAGCTGTAAACCTTGTGCGATCGCTCTTTTTAAACCGAACTCTAACTCTTCAATTGTTAAGCTGTCAGTTTTATTAATATAAATACGACCAATATCATCAGCAGTTTCACTATGCCCGGCGAAAAATAGAATATCCCACTGCTGCCAAAGATAATTGTTTAACTCTTTGCGTTGCGGTTCTACTAAAAAAACTGTTTCAGCATTTTGTAAATTTTCTAACAACTGACGGTCTATTTGAACATCAATTCCACTACTATTTCCCAGAATCGCCAAAACTCTAACTTTGGGTTTACGTAGTGGTTTTGGAGGAGTTTGTGATGCTGTTGTCGTTAGGGCAAATTCTGCTAACGAGTATCTATCAAAGAAATCCCACAAATGCCAGGGAATTCTTTGTAATTCCAGATTCTCGGTGCGAATGAGTACTCGAATAACTTCATCCCGTTTTAATTCTTCGCGTAATGTGTTGTTGACACTGCGAAATTCCTGAGAATCAAACCATCTTTGTAAGCAGTCAATTAATACTTTAGCTTTTTGACGGCATTCTGAAATTCGCGTTGTGATAGAACCATCGTAAATAATTTCTTGTGGCTTGATGCGACTTGGCATTCCTAAACTGCGATACTTGTGTTGCCACTGGCACAGGTAGGTAGCCAAGTCGGGACATGGTGGTAATTTGCCAGAGATTTCTATTTCTGGGGGAGCACAATCTGAGCCAATCTCTAGTGTCACCCGAAATCCCTGATATTCTAAATCACCATCCATTTTGAGAACAACTAACTTCGCCATAGAACCATTTGAAATTTGGGATGATTTTGAAGTGTCAAAATAACACTAACAAATCGTGAGAGTTTTTACATTTAGTCAAATCCTTAACAATTTAAACATAGCTATTCCACAGAGCACAAGTCATTTTGTACACTAATCTTTAGGTTATAAAAAGCTCTGTAAAGCTGACATCACCTAAAGTAACTTTAACGCTAAAACGTTCTCCAATTTCGCTACTAAAGTTTAATTGAATACTCTTTGTGTTTCTTGCGGTTGCCTGCATGACTGCTATTCCATCTGAATCCAATACTATCAGTTCAAGTTCTTCTGGTAAGTAATTTTGAATACCAGTTGGGTACACTTTGACACCGATATTTATTTCTTCTCTAGAAGCTGGGAGCAATCCTACCACTAAAGCGATGATTTGACTTTTTGAATCTCGTCCTAAGTCTAGGAGTTTACCTTTCTGTAGACTAGAATTTGAATTCTCTGGGTGAAGAGCTAAAGTTTGTTCAGTTCCTCTAAATCTAAAAACGAGTTCTGATTGTTGCGGATTCAAAAGCGATTCTATAGTTTGCCAACCAGCATCAACAATATTCATCAACCACTGGCTCAAGTGAGTTGGCTGTTGAACTTTTTCAATTGGTTGGTTCAGATGTATAAGCAAATCTTCAAGCGAGCCTAACTGGCTTAGAAGTAAGTCACCACTATCAGGAACTGTTTTGACAAATCCCAAGAGTGTTGCTTCTTCAAGTGATGACTCAAACTGTACAGCTACATAGCCAATTCTATCTGAGTAAACTTCTGGTGGAACATGAATAACTTTCTGGTTTGGTAACACCGGGAGACACTCTATTTTTCCGAAACCAATAACTTCTAAATCAGCAATATCCATGAGAGTTTGTATGAAAGGGTGACAACTTAAACTTGCCGACCAAGATGTTTGAATTTCCATACAACGCAGATAAAATTGGACAGCAAATACTGCCAAAGTATTGAGATAAACCTGTTTAGCTTTCTGATGACTCCTATGTTTTTTTCGGAAACGTTCTGCAAGTGCGTGAGCTTCTAAGCTTATCGGTACCGTAAAGGTTAAAGCTTCTGATAAATTTCCTCTCATTTGTACACCTATTCCTTAATCTACCTGATTATCACAGTATTCTTTTAACTTAGGAGAAAGCTTTTTGAGACATCGGTAATAGAAGCTGCTCACTGTAGAAACTTTCATTTCAAATTCTGCTGAAATTTCTTTCCATGATTTTCCAGACATTCTGAGCATAGCTAATGCTTGAAACGTTGCTTGAGGACATTTCTCTATATACTCATTTTTGAAAACGTCTTCTGGGTCTAATTCTATATATTCCTTAACGACTTCTGTGAGGTCTTTTGACTGTGTAGGTAAGGCCAAATTTTCTAGGTCAGCAATAGTCATTTTGGTCGCATAACCATGACCTAGATTTTTACGAAGAGCATCTTTAAAAAATCGTCGTGACAAAAGAACATTAACCCATACCAAAACCGTACCACGTTCCGGATCGTACTTGTCAAGATTTTGACAAATATAAAGAAAAAGTTCTTGACGTGCTTCATTGTAAATATCTTGAACATTGCTGAAAAATTGATTGTTTGATGGATACCAAAGATTGCCAAAACGCACAATGCTGTGAATTAGCTTTGTTAAAGCGATTTGCCGTTCCTGGGAATGCGACGGGTGTCGCTGCGCAACAGTTGCAAGCTGTAGTAAATACGAATCAAGTTCATCTCTCCTCATTACTTGAGACTCCAAACCTTGTTCAAGAGCTGAAGTGAACCTCTAACTCCTTCTCGTAGTCAAAGCATGGCATTTTATGCAAAACAACAGTATTTTTTACAATTCTTTACATTCCGAGTCAAAGCCTGGGAGGCTATGGACGCAGGTGTTGAGGCTATTATTGCTATTGGGAAGCGTTGGACAACAGATAGACGGTGGTGTGCGGTGTTGGTTTTAGAGCAAATTGCTGCGGACGATCTACGGCGATTGGAGGAGTTTCCTCAATTTTATCAGGGGTAGGTTGAAAACCCCGTGTTTTAAAGCTGGGGCTCAGCTTTAAGTTGAATTGCCAAAAGACATCAGGCAGTCTGTTGCAAGATTTTTGTTGTTGTAGCAATTACTTGGTGGCAAGTCTTGAACTATAATGCCGCAATTGTGTAGGCTAGAGCTTTCTTTCTCAGTTGTGTTGTTTTTCAGTCGAGTGGAAAGCCCCATCTCCTTGAGCAGGCGGTTAATGTGGCAAGTGCTAACCTGAATTCCCAATTCTTTTACCAGATGCTTGCTTAACCATTGCGCTGTCCAGCGTTTAAATGGATAGCCATACTCACGCGGACTATGGCTTGCCAATTCTTTCAACCGAGCGAGATATTGCTCATTCACAGTCTTGGGGCGTCCCATAGGGCGATCGCTCCAGTTATGAGCGTTACCTGTCTGTGCCATAGCAATCCAGTACCGTGCAGTTTCTTGAGCACACAAGAGTGCTTTACAGATTTGTGCTTGAGATAGACCCGCATCTGCCAGTAGTATAATTTCAATACGACGGCGATATTCTAGACGTAACTCGGCTTCTAGGCTTTTCAGCAACAGCTTGCGCTCTCTAAGTGTTAGGTAAAGACCTTGGTTTTCCACAGCAATTTCTCTTAGTAGAACTTGGGAATATTATAAGTTCGTTTGGATACTCTGCAGCGAACCTCTACCTACTTCTCGGAATCAATATCCAGGAATTCTGCAAATCGTTACAAAAATTCACATTAGTCTTGGTAGCAGTCATCTGTGTCGCTTTTTGACACTCCCCTGGCACTTGCCTCGCGTGCTATGCACTGCGTACGGCACGGCTACGCTTAACATTAGGGAACAGGGAAGGGGCAACAGGTGAGACCAGCCTCCGTCTTGCCGGTCTCCGTCACGATGGGGGGACTGGTTCTCCCGTTGGGCAACAGGGGGTTCTGGATGGGGATTTAAACTCCACCCAAAACTTGCCACTTATAGAAATGAGGGTCTCTTACTCCCGTAAACGAGAACTCTTAATGGGAAACTGTTAAGAGTTTCCTTCTTTGATAAAAAACATAATTACTTTAGTTATGCATAGAAAATAAGTTTCAAATCCTTGAATTTCTAGATTTAATATCAAAATATTGAAGAGGGATTAGACAATAAAGTAGCTAATTCCATCACAAGTAACTCATTGACTGGCAGTGTGCTTATCTCAATGCCAACTCTAAAGAAATTCAAGTCTGGAGTTCAATGGTTAGCCTGGTCAGGAGTGTTAGCTATGGTTAGCACCGGGGGCTGGCTGGTCTATATCCAGACTCGGAATCGACCTACAGAATCGGTGGCGCTGCCTGTAGTTACCGTAGAACGCGGCAATATTGAAACCACAATCAATGAAAGCGGCACCCTTGAACTGCGTGGTCAACAGACCCTCAAGTCTCCAGCAGAAGGCGCAGTTGAGCAAGTGCTAGTGCGGCTTGGGGACCAGGTCAAGTTCGGTCAGCCGCTGATTATTCTGCGTAACCCCGACCGCCAAACTATCCTTGCCAACCAGCAGTTGCAAATTCAAAAACAGGAACTCACTCTAGCACGTAACCGCCAGAAAGTTGTCGAAGCTGAGGAAAAGCTAAAAGCAGCTAAACAGGAAAACCAGACTAACAAGCAGTTGCAGATTCAAAAACAGGAACTCACCGTAGCACGTAACCATCAGAAAGTTGTCGAAGCTGAGGAAGAACTTAAAGCTGAGGAAAAGAAACTCCAAGAGCTTGAGGCTTTGGATCAAAGGGGCTTCATTCCAAAAAATGAACTTCGGACGCAGGAAGAACAGGTTCGCCGTGCGAAAACTGCTTTATGGGAGGCGAAGTTAACCGTCAGCAGCGATACCATCGAACTCCAAAACCTTCAGCTTGAGCGCCAAAATATGCAACAGCAAACGCGGGACAAAATTATGCAGGCTGAATCTGCTCTGTGGGATACTCAGTTAGCGGTCAACAACGATACCCGTGAACTTCAGCGCCTTCAGCTGGAGCTGCAAAAAATTCAGCAGCAACTCCAGAACAACGTCGTGACTGCGCCAATTAATAGTCAGGTTCTCGACATCAAAGTCAAGGATGGGGAAGGAGTTCAGGTGCGTACTGACCTGCTCATCCTGGGCGATCCCACCCAAGAACTCGTATCGCTCCAGCTTTCCACCCTGAATGCGGCTAAAGTCCGGGTCAACCAATTAGCTCGTATCAGTGTCATCGGTCCCAATGCTCAGACATTCGAGGGACGGGTGCAGAGCTTGTCTCCCATAGCAACCACTTCTTCTGGGAACGAGAGCCAAAGCAGCAGTCAACAATCGGGGCAAGCAACCGTATCTGCAAAAGTGCGACTTAATACCCCTTCCCGCAAGCTGATTCCTGGCAGCCAGGTAAATGTCGAAATTGTTTTGCAACAGCGGCAGAATGTAGTAGTTCTGAACACGGAAGCGATTCAGCGCTCTGAAGAAAAGCCCTTTGTATTGGTGCGAGATAAACAAGGTAAGGCTCAGAAAAAAAACATCACTCTAGGGCTAGAGGGGTTGACTAATGTGGAGGTGACCTCTGGTCTGCGCCTTGGAGAGCAAGTGGTGCTGCCTTCAGCTGATTCCAAACTGGAACCAGGAAAGTTGGTCATTCCCCAAGATAACCCTACTGAACCTAACAGCGAATAGCAATGAGTCTCAAATCTTTCGACTTACTAGCTCTTACTTGCCGCTCTCTGGGCGGCAATCCCTTGCGTTCTACCCTAACAGCTCTAGGCGTTTTCATGGGTGTCGCTGCGGTCACAGCAACGCTTCAAGTCGGTAGCATCAGTCGAGCAGTGATTGCTCGTCAAATGGCAGAGCGAGATATCCCTCAAGTCACAGTATACCCGGAGTCGCGACTTCTTCGGCTAGAAGATATGAAATTCTTGAAACAACGGCTGGTGGGCTTGCAAGCAATCAGTGCGTCCAGTATCCCATTTCCTTCCCCAACCGTATTTCAAGATGAGGAGGTTAAAAATCCTTCCATGATGGGTGTTTCCCAAAACTTCTTGCTCACATCAGGTAAGCAATTAGTAGCAGGGCGGTTCTTCACAAGGGCAGATTCTGCCAGCTATCGACCTGTGGTGGTAATTGATCAATTTCTGGCGGACAAACTTTTCAAAGGTCAAAAGCCAACGGGTCGGCGCATCTATGCCGCTCGCCGACCCTATATCGTTGTGGGGGTGGTGCAGACTAATCCCGGTAATAAGGCACCTGAAGGTGAGCTACTTGTGCCAATGTCGGTTTTTAACGCTTTGATGGGTAGTCGGGATATTGGAACTATTTGGATACGCCCCCGCAAACTCGAAGACCTGAAAAACTTGGAAGACCAAGTCCAAAAACTGTTGTCGCAGCGCTACCCAGGGCAGAAATTCTTTGTTTCAAACAATATTCAAGATATTCTGGAGCAACAGAAAACTCTTGAATCCGTTTCACGAGCACTGGCAGCAGTAGGAGTAATCTCTCTACTGGTAGGGGGTGTTGGCATTGCCAATATTACCATCGCCACTGTCACCGAGCGTACTGCGGAAATTGGTTTGAGGCGGGCAATAGGAGCAAAAAAACAAGATATCATGTTGCAGTTCATTCTCGAAGCGGTGCTTTTAAGCTTATGTGGGGGAACTGTTGCGATCGCTGCGGTGCATGGGTTAACGGTGGTGGTTGCTAATACTTTTAATTTGCCCTACCAATTGGAAAGCACCACAGCAGCTATGTCCTTAGGTTCGGCGCTGCTAGTGGGGGTAGGCGCTGGTTTTCTCCCGGCTTTACGTGCTAGCCAACTAAATCCTGTTACCGCCCTGCGTAGCACGTAGTGCTTGCCGCACCCCATCACAGCGAAGTACCCCACCTGACTTTTAAAAGTCAGGTGGGGTGGTTCATTTACTCAAAAGATTCGGGCAGCAAAACTGTCTCTATTGCATCCTACTTGCTACCTATGAATAGCGCAAAACTCCATTATCATTGTAGATTCCCCGAATCAGAATTGATGTATTGTTGTTGAACGTGCCATCTGTTCTACGACATTCTGCTGTGAGGGTAGCTCCAGAAACACCAATGTTTCGACAAGAAGCTGCATAACTACTAGCGGCAGTTGCGTTGCTAGTATAGCGCAAAACTCCATTATCATTATAGATTCCCCGAATCAGAATTGATGTGTTGTTGTTGAACGTGCCATCTGTTCTACGACATTGTGCTGTTAGGGTAGCTCCAGAAACATCAATATTCCGACAAGAATTTTGATAACTACTAGGATCGGTGGGTGCTGCAAAAGCAGGATTAATGGGAATTGTAGCCATGATTGCACCACAAGCAGCAAAAGTCATTAAACGTGGTGAGCGACTGAGTTTTGCGAGAAAAGACATGGGTATTCTCCTTTGATAAGTTGAGTTGTATTGTCAGGATTTAGCGTGTACGTTGTTCTTCCATTTACCTGAAAAAGGACAATAGAAATACCAGCAGTTGCTGTGTTAGCCTGCCAGAATTACTTGCCTATTTTTGGTGTTGAAATTTGTACGAATAAGTCAATTCAAAATCTAAAAAGCGTTTGAATTTGCATTCGCTAAATGTAGGTTTATATCTAGTCTAGATTCACCTACTTATCTAAGTAGAAATCAGCTGTTAACGCCTCATCTACTTAATTCAATTTTTAGACTATAGATTTTAGAAAATCAAGGTTGCACAGCTTACTTTTAAAACATAACTACAGGATTTATGTTCTGATTTTGTTAACTTTTTAAATGACTAAGAGTAGATCAGTGCTAAACATTAATATCTAGAATACTTCCGGCTTTTAAGAAAGCTAATGATTAATAAAATCATCATCTTTTGCGCTCAAAACTAAAGCACTTTTGTTTTTTGAAAGTTACACAGAAAGTAAGATGAGCAGTGTAAAGTAAAATCAAGGCAATAATTCAGACAGCAGCAATGAGTTTTACTAAACTCAATGACTGCCTGATGCAACTCCCAAATCTAACATCGCCAATTTAACAGTGGCGGTGGTGTCTAAAGACCTGACCGTTCATTTCAAAGCGAATGGCTTTGTCCTGGTGGTGTCGGAAATCAATCTCAATTCCAAAGAGTCAGGCTAAGCAGAGCAATTTACTAAATTCAAATCATCATGCAAAAGCCACCTAACCAAGACTCTCAACGTCAAAACCCACGCGAGCATCAATTTCTCCGATCCGTTAACTTCTTGTTACTTAATGTGGTCGTTGTTCTAACTGTAATTGTGGGTACAGCTCGTATTCTCACCCCTATTTTGAAATCCCAAAAGATACTTCAACCAGCAGTCAGCGTTGAACCAGCTGTCAAACCGTTAATCGTTCAACCTGTGGCTGGTGAAAACATCAAACACCAAAGTAAAGATAATCAGCAACTTAGCAAGGGTGAGGCGATTGTCTTACCTTTGAAAAACCCTTCGGAAACTCCTACAAAGTGGAAACGCCCACAGCAAACTCAGAGCGGAAAACCGACACACTACGCTTCAAGAATGCCAACGGTAAACGCTAACATACCCATAACTCATTCCCAACCTCAGAGCCAAAACAACCAATTGCTTCTTAAAAGTTGGAAGTTAAATGACGCTATGCGATCGCCCTCTGAAGCACTGCACTCCGCCCAATCGCAAGTCGCCTTTACATCACCCTCAACCTCTCGTTTACAGAAAGAACCAGAAAATGACAGACGAGAGGCTTTAGCGATACCTACGCCAGAAATGAAAGACTCTGTCTCTGGTAAAGCATTCCCAAGTTCCACCTGGGAACGAGAAGATACGAGAAAAGAGGACACGAGGACGCAAAGACCAACAGACAACGGAACAAGGCGACACCAGGAAAGAGGACACAGAGATATCTCTGCGTCACCACGTCTTTCGACCTCACCAAACCTTCCTTCAAAACAGGAGACTCAACCGATGTTGTCTCGCAAGCAGAGTCACTTTAGGGCGGGTGCGTCTTTTCTTGCGTCACCGAGTCTTTCCCTCTCCATGTCATCACAGCCGCTTCACCATGTCTTCTCTCAAACGCGTCAAGTACCACGACAGAATGTAACTTCGTATCACAATCAAATTTCAAAAGTAGAACAAGCAGATAGAGTGACTCAAAATAGTCTGAAACAGAGTCAACCCAAACCATTACCAAAAGTAAGCCCTGTTGCACTAAAGCTCTCTGATGTTGTGGTCTTGGCTTTGCAAAACAATAGATCTATAAAAAACGCATATCTCGAAAGGATAGCGCAAAAACAAGACTTGGCAGTGGAAGAAGATAAATTTGCTCCTGACTTTACACCTACCCTGTCAACGTCGATGGCATCATCCGGCTCAGGTGCAACCACAACAACGACTAATGAAGTCGGTCTTGAGGCAAAAATGAAGATTCCCACCGGCGGGGAACTGAGTTTTGGGTTGACAGCTAACGCTCTAACGCCAAAGATAAGTTTTAATCAACCTCTACTAAAAGGAGCTGGAATCGATGTAAACAGAGCTTCGATTAAGACGGCTCGACTTACTGAAAAGAGTAACGTCTTGGGTTTAAAATTGACATTGACAAATACCATTACGGATGCTATAATAGGATACAGAAATTTACTACGCGCTCAGGAACGGGTAAAAATCGAGCAGCTTTCGCTGAAAAGCGCTCAAGAACTTCTGGGAATAAACCAAGCTCTGATTGAGGCGGGTAGGTTGGCACCGGTTGATATTATCCAAAGTCAGACGGCGATCGCTAACCGACAAGTTAGCTTAGTGAGTGCTCAGAATAATCTTGAGTCAACAAAGTTAGCTCTACTTCAGATTCTCGACATTTCACAAAACACTAATATTGTGGCTGCAGAAGTCCCAAAGGCGTCACCCGTGACTCTAGACGCGAACAAACTTCGGCAATTAGCGCTTTTAAATCAGCCAGAATATTTGCAGGCACAGCTAAACCTGGACAAAGCTAAACTTGACCTGTTGCAGGCAAAAAATAACAGACGCTGGGACTTGGGTTTAAATGTCAGCTATGATAATACAGGAGACAACGCAACACCAGACGTGAGAGCCGGACTAACTTTTAGCAAAACATTGGGCGATCTCACACCGGAACAGAGGTTTCAGCGCAGCCGAGTTAACCAATTGCAAGCGGAAAACAATTTGAACGATCAGCGTGAAAGTTTAGAAATTCAGGTAACAGACAGGATTAGAGATGTGAATTTGAATTTCAAGCAGGTGGAACTTGCACGCCTTGCCAGGGAGTCTTCTGAACGACAACTAGAGATTGAAAGAGAAAAGCAGCGATTGGGCAGAGGATCTGGAGTCTTTGAGATTGTGAGTCTGGAAAATAGTTTGGTAGAGGCAAGAAACGCAGAACTGAATGGAACTATTGAATATCTCAATGCTTTGACGAACCTTGATAAAACTGTAGGAACCACATTAGACACCTGGCAGGTAACAATTGAAAGCAATAAAAAGTGAGTTTTTTTCCAGTGTACTTTGGGACAGTAGCTCAACCCAACCTACGACTATCAACTACCGACTAAAACTATAAATCTTCTGCGTTCCTAACTGCTCACAACAAACAGACGAAGGCAATGTTCCTGCTGGGAACGTTTGCCGATCTAATTGCACTTGCAGGTTACTCAAAGGATCAATACCAGGAGAAATAAGAAATTCTAGCTTTTGAATATAAGGCAAAGCGACGAGTTCATCCAAAATTTGGCTAATTGCTTGCGCGTAAGGATGACTTTTGTGCTGATACCAATCAGGTGTTGCAACGTTCGGTTGGTCAAAACCTAAGTGTACAATTAAGGATGGCTGATCAAATAGGGCGATCGCCAAAGGACGTGCTTCTTCCTGTAACAACAACTCATGACTTTTCGCTAAATGCCGTAGTTTCTCTAAGCGTTCGTAGCGTTCGGTCACTGCTTCCGGATCATCTTGCCAATTTATCGCCACTGTCAACAGATAAGTCTGTAACAGCATATGACCCAGTTTTTTCGCCTTAGTTCTTAAGTAGTAAGAATTGTAGTCGTTTGCTTCAATCAACAATGGTACGCGATCTACAACTTCCAACTTGTAACCCTTTAACCCTGCAATTTTACGGGGATTATTGGTAATCAAGCGAATCTTATGTACTCCCAAATCCATGAGCATCTGTGCTCCCATACCGTAGTCTCGCAAATCAGCGGGGAATCCCAGGCGTTCATTCGCCTCTACGGTATCTAGTCCCATATCCTGCAACGAGTAAGCTTTCAATTTATTGACTAGCCCAATTCCTCGTCCTTCTTGCCGCAGGTAAACAACGACACCTTGCCCTGCATTTTCCAGCATTTTTAGTGCTGCTTGCAACTGCATCCGACAGTCGCAGCGTAAAGAACCTAAAGCATCTCCAGTCAAGCATTCGGAATGCATCCGTACCATAACTGGGTTATCTCCAAATTCAGCGGGATTACCCTTGACAATAGCAACATGCTCTGTATTGTCCAGAGTATGTCGGTAAGCGTAAATTTGGAAATGACCAAACTGGGTGGGTAAATCAGCAACGGTTTCACGCTTGATGAGGCGGTCGTGTTGGAGGCGGTAGCTGATTAAGTCCGCGATGCTGATAATTTTGAGATGATGATGCTTGGCGTAATGCATTAACTGGGATAGCCGCGCCATCGAACCGTCGGGGTTTTGAATTTCACAAATCACCCCAGCAGGGTATAATCCAGCCAATCGGGCTAAGTCAACACCAGCTTCTGTGTGTCCTGCTCGTTTGAGGACACCTCCAACCTTAGCGCGAATGGGGAAAATATGACCAGGACGGCGTAAATCTACTGGTTTTGTTCCTGGGTTGATTGCAACTTGGATTGTGCGGGCGCGGTCTTCTGCTGAAATTCCAGTGCTTACACCTAAGTGTGGTGCGGCGTCAATGCTGACTGTGAAAGCCGTTTGGTTTGTGTCGGTGATGTTGCTCACCATTAATGGTAAGTCTAATTCATCTAGGCGATCGCCCGTCATTGCCAGACAAATCAGTCCCCTAGCCTCGACTGCCATAAAATTAATGACGTCAGGAGTTGCAAATTGGGCAGCGCATATCAAATCGCCTTCATTTTCTCGGTTTTCGTCATCTACCACCACAATTTGGCGACCAGCTTTCAAGTCAGCCAGGGCGGCATCAATCGAATCAAATTCAAAGTTTTGGTTTGAAGTCGTGTTAACCTTCGACACAGACGAATTCCAGCTACCAAACGTAATTTTTTTCACAAATGCTTGTCTTCTGATTGTAGCTCTTCTAGACACTTCAGAAGTATTCTTAAGCAAAGATTCGATAACATACCGATAAATACCTGCGCCAGACAGTTGGATTTTATGATAACTAAGTGCAGCAACAACCGAAAAACAAGAAGTCTCTAGCAGAAAAATTCTGGTAGGGACAGATTTCCATATTCAAAAAGGATTTAGTAGTTATGGGCAAATTTGGACGCGTAAGAGTTGGCATTGTTGGCGCGTCAGGTTACGGCGGAGTGCAATTAGTACGACTACTCATGGATCATCCAGAGGTCGAAGTTGTTTATTTAGGTGGGGAGAGTAGCGCGGGAAAACCGTTTGCAGATCTCTATCCGCATTTAGCTCACATAGTTCATCAACCAATTGAGGCTGTAGAACCAGAAACTATTGCCCACCGTTGTGAGGTGGTTTTTCTGTCTCTACCAAATGGTTTGGCTTACAAAATCGCTCCGCAATTGTTGGACAAAGGATGTAAAGTACTGGATTTGAGTGCAGACTATCGCTTTAGCGATTTAGCAACTTATACAAGCTGGTATGGTGGCCAGAGAATGGATCTTGCAACAGCAGCGACTGCAGTTTATGGATTGCCAGAACTGTATCGCGATCGCATTAGCGAAGCACAACTGATTGGTTGTCCCGGCTGCTATCCCACTGCTAGTCTCTTGGCACTTTCACCACTCCTCAAACAAGGGCTTATTGTACCAGAAACAGCCATTATTGATGCTAAGTCAGGCACTTCTGGCGGTGGGCGTCAAGCAAAAGTTAATATGTTGCTTGCCGAGGCTGATAACTCCTTTGCCGCTTACAACGTCGTCCGTCACCGCCATACCCCAGAAATCGAGCAGATTTGTAGTGATTTAGCGGGACACGAAGTCACCGTTCAGTTTACACCACACCTTGTTCCTATGGTGCGCGGCATTTTAGCAACGGTGTATGCTACGCTACGAGACCCTGGTTTAGTGCGAGATGATTTAATCACAATTTACAAAGCCTTCTACCGTAACTCTCTTTGGGTGAAAGTCTGTGAACCAGGCGTTTATCCCCAAACAAAATGGGCTTGCGGCAGTAACCTATGTTACATAGGTATAGAAGTTGATCCACGTACTGGACGTGTGATTGTTATGTCAGCAATTGATAACCTCATCAAAGGACAGGCAGGTCAAGCTATCCAGTGTCTCAATATTATCATGGGCTGGGATGAGACACTGGGGTTGCCGAAGTTGGGGTTTTATCCGTGATTGTGGTAGAGAGCAAAGCGAGTATTGGGGCTACGGTGTACACACCGGATCGCTCAAAACCTCACCCTCGCTTTTTGCGTAGCAAAAATCTTTCCCTCTCCTTAATAAGGAGAGGGATGCCCGACAGGGCAGGGTGAGGTTTTGCGGGTCGGGAGTGGGTAATTCAAGGACTTGTGTGTACACCGTAGCCGGAGTTCCCAGAGGGATGCCCGACAGGGCAGGGTGAGGTTCCCAACGCGAGTGCGTCTCGCACCAGAAGTAATCCAAGACAATATATATTATGGACACTTTTAATGTTTAATTGTCTATGAGCAACTTGCCTCTGTACATCCCCGCAAACCTGAAAGTCTCCGAAGAGCAATTCGTACTCCTGGCTGCTGCTAACCGAGACGTACAGCTAGAACGAACCGCCACAGGAGAATTAATTATTATGCCCCCTACGGGAGGAAACACAGGTAAGCGCAATATAGATATTGAAGGACAACTTTGGTTTTGGAACCGCCAATCCAAACTTGGTGTTGCTTTTAACTCCTCAACCGCTTTCCGACTTCCCAATGGTGCAGAACGTTCTCCCGATGCAGCTTGGGTGACTCAAGCCAGATGGGATGCATTAAAACCAGAAGAACAAGACTCCTTTCCACCGCTTTGTCCAGATTTTGCGATTGAATTACGTTCCAAAAGTGACAACATGGAACCGCTACGCAAAAAGATGCAGGAATACATCGATCATGGATTGCGTTTGGGCTGGTTAATTGATACAAAAAATAAAAAAGTAGAAATTTATCGGGCACTGCAGCCAGTAGAAGTGTTGGATAATTCAACAAGTTTATCAGGAGAAGATGTTTTACCTGGGTTTGTTTTAGATTTACAAGTTGTGTTTAGTTAGCACAAATGTTTTCCTTGCTTGAGGGGCTATGACACATAACGTTGGGATCTGATAACTGATAACTGAACCGGTCAACTGTCAACAGAAAAAGTGCAACAGACGAATCACTTAATGGTTCAATTGGGTCGGTCGCGATAAGCCTCTGGCAGTACGCTACGCGTATCGCGTATCGCGCGTCGTGTGGAAGTGAGTTGCGATTTCTAGTTGCTATTGCGGGCAAGTGCGTACATATTTTGTTGACTGCAAGGGTAGCGATGCTCCAGCTCTGAGCCAAGCCCTTGTGGGCGATCGCATTGTGGGAGCGAAAAGATGGACTTGAGGCATGTGTGTGACGAGTGGTTGTAACGACAATTTGTAGTTACAATAAGTGAGTAAGTGCTGCAGTTCGGTGATGGAGTTTGAATGGGATGAAGCAAAGCGTTTTGCAAATATTCGCAAGCACGGGATCGATTTTATCGACGTTCCAGAGGTGTTTGATGGAGATACGGTAACGGTTGAAGATAATCGTTATGACTATGAAGAGCAGCGTTTCGTTACGTTCGGCTTGTTGCAAGGAATACTCGTTGCTGTTGTCCATACCGAACGTGGCGATTCTACCCGCATTATTTCAACAAGAAAGGCAACTAAGTATGAGCAACGAATCTATTTCGAGCAACTCTCAAACTGATTGGCAACGACTTGATGCAATGACTGATTCCGACATTGACTTATCGGATTGTCCAGAAATTACGCCCGAAATGTTTGCAAAAGCTGTCGTTCGACGAGGTTTACCTGCTGCGAAAAACAAAGCACAAGTCACGCTACGCATTGACAGCGATGTATTGGAGTGGTTCAAGTCACTTGGACGAGGTTATCAAACCCAAATCAACGCCCTACTGCGAGCCTATATGGAAGCTCACCGATAGCTACATGCAAAGATTTCAGGCAAAAGGGGTCACTCGCTAGCCCCGTTCGGGGGCGCTGCGCAAACGCTCAAATTCAAAATCGCGTAGCGTTGCGAGTGAAGCGAAGCAATCTCAAAATTCAAAATTAAGAACCCCACGGACGCCAGGTGCTTCAAGTCGGGGAACCCGCCCAACGCACTGGCTCATAAATCCGGGGGCTTGAAACAACGATGCTGCGCTTTTTCTGTTACGGGGTCTAAGACGTAAAAATTTAGCCAGCCCTCTAACATCAACAACTCGTTGGCAACACAATGAAATCAGCAAACTTGGCTGGCTAAATTTTAGGGGACAATGCGTCTCCATTCATAAATGAAGGGGCTTGTACCCTTATTGATCAATTCAAAAAAAACTTCTTGATTTTCTCACGCTCGCGAATGAGCGAATTTTGAATTCAAAAATGGTCAAGAGCGATAAGCCGATTGGGCATATCAGGCGTTGCGATCGCTCATGGAACGTTATGGTGTCCTCAAAGAAATTATAGATGCAGCCCAACAACGAGAAATTATAGAATTGATAAGAATTGATATTAATCTACAAATTGCCCAGCTTGAGCCGGGAGGAGATGGAAAAAATGTTCGGATTAAGCGAGTTGAAGCAAACTAGATTTTATCAAGAAGTTTTTGCTGAAGGTAAAGAAGAAGGTAAGCTCGAAACCATACCTCAGTTATTGGCTTTGGGTTTGAGTATTGAATAGATCGCTCAAGCGCTATTGCTGGATGAACAAGTTGTAAGGGGTAAACTAAATCTACTTAAAGTTATGCAAAAGTAGAAATGTCTGAAATTGCTGGTTTCATCCGTGCTGGTTACTGCTTTTAGAGCGGAGCGCGTTCACTCTTGTTCCTTTGAACTCCCAGCCATCGGTGCTTAACCGTACCCGCTATCCCTGCGGGTGGTACTGAGTTTCAAGTTTCAGGGCTTTTGCTTTAAACTTAGGTAGAAGCCACCCAAGATTTAGAGCATCGGTTACTGACGAACTTATAGAAGCTAAGTACCGCACAGTCCGAGTTAATAACTCGGATTCAACATCACCTGATTTCATGTATCGAGTAATGTTGTTGTCTGTGCCTCGAACACGGATATTTACTGCCGCGTTCAAATCAGCTTGTATCACGTCCCCCGTGTAACGGATAAAGCGATCCCCAGACCGACGACCTAAAAGCGTCCCGGTCAAAGAATCAACTTGCGACGTGTAAGCAGGGTTTACCACTGATACTGTACTCCCTGTCTCCAATGCAATTAAATCGATTGAAGCTTGTAACTCCCCCTTCATCCATTGGTTTAGCTTGCGATTGATGTGCTTGGCTTGTTGCTTACCTTTGATTGGTTGGGTGAGGTCTTCACAGATAATATCAACGGGTGTAGTGATTGTCCGTCGTAAATCTCTACGAATGAAATTCTGTATAGTCGCCTTCTCGCGCACAAGAAGACGTGATTTTACCTTGTGCCCTAGATTGTTTTTGAGGATATTTGCGCCCTTGCCAGGGTTGCTTTGTGCGTGGGCAAACAACCTGTAACGATTGCGGTTAGTGCGAGTAATGCGGTTTGTTTTTGCCGTCATCAATTGCCCTAATTTCTCAGCAATCTTAATACCTTCTGAAGTATAAAAGCCTTCGGTATAACCTTTATCAATACCTATTTTTTGAGTGGGTTTACTTTGTGGTAATACTAGGGTTTTGATGCGAATGCAATGAACCTCTAGACTACCTTGATCGTTACGAATTAGCCGGATTTGACCTTTAATTACGTGTCTGCAACGCAATTTTAAAGTGATGCGTTTACCCTTGACGAATCCTGCAACTTCTAGCTGTACAGAACTTCTGGTTAATCGTTTACAGGAATATCCTGCACCCTGATAAACAATTTGATTTCTAACAAATGTATGACCTTTGAGGTACTGTTTTCTGAATTGGCGATGTAACCAATTATCACCAGTTGGATTAATGTTGAGCAGGTCAGTTAAACGTTTGCGTTCTATTTCATCCTTGGTTTTGCGGTAAATATCCCGAATCAAAAAAGTCTTAACCGCTTCCTGTTGTGCGGATATTGTTTTCATTGCGTCGTTAACCGACCATTCCCACAACTTAGCAGGCAGTCTAATATCGGTAGGTTTTAAGATAGTGCGGACTATTGGATCTGCTTTTTTCCAATCTAGCCCCCACCCTTGCAGAGAACCAAGTTTGTTGTAACTTAAAGCTCTTGGAGTGCCGCACAGGTACATGATTTTGTTTACCTGGGTTTCATCGGAACAAGAAACAACAGGAATTACCTGGGTGTAGATGTATTCAGTTTTCTGTTGTTTCTTGCTTACCACCACTAAACCTCAAACAAGAAATCTATGATAACCTATCTTTAGACGTAGCGCAATGTCTAGAGTATTCATGGGTAAAAAAAAGATTAGAGGGGAAGGACAAGACTACGATGAAGTTAAGACAAACGTCAACATAGCTTTGACCCCAACAGCAAAAAAACTCCTACAAGAACGGGCTAATACGCTTGGTTGCAGGAGTCTTAGCGACTTGATCGAAAAGTGGGCAAGAGCAGAAATCACTTAATTTTGCCGAGATTTACCCATATTTTTGATGTTCTGTTCAACCGCTTGCCGCACAACCGAAATTATAAAGCGCCATTGAGTGCTATCACGCTGCAAGTGGGATGCGGGAGAACCCCTGCCTTTACATGAGGGGATGAAATCCGACAAGGGCGAGTTTTAACTCGTTGTTTCTCTGTTAAAATGTTTCAAGAACGACACGTAGGGTGGGCAGTGCTTAGCAAAACCCGGATGTAGTCAGCAAAATACGGTAAGCACTGCCCACCCTACAATACTAGAACACTGGTCGCTCTGAAGCTTTTAGAGCGTTTGACGGAAGTTGCAATAAAAGAAAGTGTTGCCGCACGTTGGTTTCTTCTCCCCGCAGCCTGGTCGCTAACCTTAGTCCCCTCGGCACCCCCTGGCGGTGTGCCTGCAGCCTATATTGCCGCCAGACACGGGTGATGGCCAGACACGGGTGTCGTCTCGGTGCCTCTGTACACCTGGGTGTCCTAAACTGCTCTCAAGGCTCGCCCCAACAGCCTCCGCCGCCGACAAATCCGCCCCCAAAGCGCCGACAACAACCGCCACAGACAAGCCCGCCACGAGACAAACCCGCCTTCCTATGGTTTTCATCTTCATTTTTATCTCTAAAAAGGATAATTAGTGAAGTGTTCTCCATATGCTACCCTTTTTTGGATACCTACAAAAAACATTTCCAAAAAAGATTCACAAAATTTTGCAAAAATTAAGGCAATCAGTGGGGATTTGAACCACCACTGATTAAAAAAATTAATTCGGTCCTAGTCCCACAGCACCAGCGTAAACGGCGAGTTCGCCCAACTCATCCTCAATGCGTAGCAAACGGTTGTATTTTGCTACCCGTTCACTACGACACAGGGAACCCGTTTTGATTTGACCTGCACGGGTTGCGACAGCTAAATCAGCAATTGTTGTGTCTTCTGTTTCACCAGAACGATGGCTAATCACGGAGCGAAAACTGTTGCGAGTCGCCAAGTCAATCGTTTGCAAAGTTTCTGTCAAAGAACCAATTTGATTGAGTTTAATCAAAATCGCGTTAGCAGCTTTGAGTTCGATTCCTTTTTGCAAGCGCGTGACGTTGGTGACAAACAAGTCATCCCCGACTAATTGCACGCGAGAACCTAGCTTCTGGGTTAGTAACTGCCAATTTTGCCAATCTTCCTCATGCAAGCCATCCTCAATTGACACAATCGGGTATTCGTCAACCAGTTGCGCGAGATAATCAACAAACTCACCCCCAGAGTGAGGTTTACCGTCGTAGACATACTGCCCATCTTTGTAAAACTCACTCGCCGCAACATCCAACGCCAAAGCAACTTGTTCTCCTGGTTTGTAACCAGCTTTCTCAATTGCTGCAACTAGCAACTCTAGCGCCACCTGATTTGACTCCAGATTAGGGGCAAAACCGCCTTCATCTCCGACACCAGTTAGTAAACCTTTTTCATCCAACACTTGGCTGAGGGTTGCAAACACCTCCGCACCCCAGCGTAAGGCTTCTCGGAAAGAAGACGCCCCAATGGGGACAACCATAAATTCTTGAAAATCTACGTTATTTGCTGCATGCGCACCGCCGTTAATCACGTTCATCAGCGGTACGGGTAATAAATTTGCTAGTGGACCACCTAAATAGCGATAAAGGGGAATTCCCAAAGACTCAGCCCCAGCTTTTGCTGCTGCTAAGGAAACCGCTAGAATCGCATTAGCACCAAGATGGGATTTATTAGCGGAACCATCTAAGGCAATCATCGTGCGATCAAGCAATTCCTGGTTGAGGACATCCATGTTGATCAACTTTGGAGCAAGTACTTCTTCAACATTTTGCACCGCCTTGAGTACGCCTTTACCCCCGTAACGTGTTTTATCCTTATCCCGCAGTTCGTGCGCTTCAAAAGTGCCAGTAGACGCACCACTGGGAACCTGCGCCAATCCTACAGCACCATTGACCAAATGTACTTCTGCTTCAATTGTTGGTCTACCCCGAGAGTCAAGGATTTCACGGGCAACAATAGCTTCGATCGCAGTGTCAAACATCTGTTCTTCATCCTTTATTTAGCGTGCGTTCTTTCTGCCGTTTACAAAAAGTTAAATGCGGATCTCCGACCATCTAGCATATGCGTTTGCGGGACTCTATGTGCTCTCGTTTAACGAAGATTCTAGATCTGTGGTTAACAAAAGGTTGACACAGTACTGCCTGGTTAACTAGCCGGCCGGGGGACTTCCCGCCCAGTTAGTTAAAAATAATGATGACATTTGAAGATTTGCTAGGATTTCCGTGAACATACTCAATCACTATGGTGAAGGACATTATTACCCATGCCCTACAGTGAGTTTACCTTGAAAAAAGTTAAACAAACATTTGGATTAACGACTGTTGAGGGAGAAAGATTTCTGCCAAAAAT
This sequence comes from Brasilonema sp. UFV-L1, assembly GCF_012912105.1. Classification (GTDB taxonomy): domain Bacteria; phylum Cyanobacteriota; class Cyanobacteriia; order Cyanobacteriales; family Nostocaceae; genus Brasilonema. The sequence goes on along the minus strand of NZ_QMEA01000071.1, from coordinate 7,580 downwards.
AGAATCGATTACTCCTAGCAGTATTCTGACTGCCTTTTTAGAAGAAAGCTTACCAGTGGCGATAGCTTCGCTGCTGCCTTCGGCAGATCGCTACGGGGAGTGAAAAGGCACGTTTTGAGTTAATTATCAGTCCTATCTTACTAGAAGTACGAAAGATTTTCAACAGACAAATTAGCCTCTTCTCTGGTACAGAATTTACTGTAGATCCCGCTTCTGGATTGACCGGAGTCTGTGATTTTCTTCTCAGTCGCTCCCCAGAACAGTTAGAAATTGAGGCTCCAGCCGTTGTGATTATTGAGGCAAAAAAGGCAGATTTGAATTCGGGAATTGGACAGTGTATTGCTGAAATGGTTGCTGCTCAGAAATTTAATGAGGCGAATCATCAACCGATTTTTACTATTTATGGAAGTGTCACCAATGGGACTGCTTGGAGGTTTCTGCAATTAACAGAGCAAACTGTCACGATTGAGCTTACAGATTATCCCCTCGTTCCTGTTGATTTCATACTAGGGATTTTAGTATGGATGGTATCTTTTTCTCAAGAACATTGAGAAAATGTAAGATTCATAAATTAGCGATTGAGATCATGTGAGCATTAAGAAAACAGACAATCTAAAAATAAGATTATTAATTTTTTATATAAAAATAAAAACTAATAATGTGACAGTTTCAGGTGTGGAGTCTAAGTTCCAAAACAAAACATATCTTACAAAAAAAGACTTTTGTCTATAAAACCACAGATAAACACAGATGTAGACCGATAAATTATTTGTGTACATTGGTCTGCATCTACGGTTCCAAATACGAAACCAAAATTTTTGCCAGCAGCTTAGTAGTCGTTCACGAATTCCTCAAATTTTGCATCTACGCTGCAAATATATGTATTCCTTACCAACAGGAAAAGACAATGACCCAAAAGAAAACTGACCCTTACTCAGCTTTAATCGAAATTCCCGCCGGATATCTCAACATTATGGGCTATATCGATGAATCACAAGTGAATGGTCCTGGGTGTCGTGCTGTTGTTTGGGTGCAAGGTTGTTTACGAGAGTGTCCAGGTTGTTTTAATGTTGAGTCCTGGTCATTTGAAATGAATCAACTTATATCTATTGACAGCCTTGCCGAGAAAATTTTGAGCAATCCTCGCAATCAAGGAGTGACATTTTCTGGAGGGGAACCGTTTTGGCAAGCCCCGGCACTGGCTGTTCTTGCTTCTAAGATAAAAGCAGGCGGACTGAATGTGATGTCTTTTTCCGGGTTTACTCTAGAGCAGTTACAATCCCAATATGCCCCAGCTGGCGCTCAAGACTTGTTGAAGCAGTTAGATATCTTGATAGATGGTCCATATATCCAGTCACTAGCCATAAATTCACCGGATTCTCCTGTTTCTTCCAGCAATCAACGCGTTCACGTTTTTAATCCCGCTTTGAAAGATAAAATTACTTGGGCAAGCGACCAAATAGAAGTTCATATTTTCAAAGATGGTAGCCGTCTGATCACTGGCTACCGAGGACAGTTGGAGTTGTCGGAGTGATCAGGGACCAAGGGAGTCAGAGAGTGAGAGAGTATGGGAGTATGGAAGTCACAGAGTGAGGAAAAATTCCTTCCCTCTTTCCCTCCTTCCCGACAGCATCTCCCCAGTAATGAAGACGATTCCCAGTTTAAAATATTCAGCGGAACCACAAAATATCAAAGCAAAAAGGGAAAATTATGCGACTCTTGCATACAATGCTACGAGTAGGTAACCTTGAGGAATCCCTGAAGTTCTACTGTGATGTCCTGGGAATGAAGCTGTTGCGGCAAAAAGATTATCCTGGAGGAGAGTTTACTTTGGCTTTTGTTGGCTACGGCGATGAAAGTGAAAACACTGTACTAGAACTTACTTATAACTGGGGTGTAGAAAAGTACGATTTTGGAAATGCTTACGGTCATATCGCCATTGGAGTTGATGATATTTACACGACTTGTGAAGAAATCAAAAAGCTTGGTGGTAAAGTGGTACGAGAACCAGGACCAATGAAACACGGTTCTACTGTCATTGCTTTTGTCGAAGACCCAAATGGGTATAAAGTAGAACTGATTCAGACGAAATCTTAGAAAAATGCTGTTAAATAAAAAACAGAACAGCAAATGATGACTCAGTAAATATAACCAAAAAACAGGTGTGATGGAGTTGAGCGTCAAGCAATGCCTACGGCAAAGAATTCGTTCTCCAAAATTGTTGGCTTGGAGTTTACTCATAATTTGCGGAATTCTTAGCCAAACCTTTTGTTTTCCAAAAGCAGCGAATTCTTTGTCTTCTCCAAAGCAGCAAAAAACTGCTATTGCAATTTATTTTGGTGAAGATGATTTTGGTGAGGATGATTTTGGTGAGGATGACCTGCATGATGTCAAGATGCCAGATAAATTTCAACGGTTTACCAAATCAGCACTAGGAGCAAAATTTCCAGAAACGTTTGTCAAAGCGGATGTGGCAAATGATCACATGACAGGTAGAACAGATGATTTACCTGTGACTTTCACAGAATATAACTCCTGGGCGGTGTTTTCTGACATGGAGTCTCAGTCTGTCAAGAAATCTGATAGCCAGAATACGAATGCTCAGAGCTTACCTCAAGAGCCTTCGGTAAATGAGCCTGGTAATATTAACACGAACACTGAAACATTACCTCAGCAACCTTCGGTTTCGCAATTGTCTGATATTCAACCGACTGATTGGGCATATCAGGCATTGCGATCGCTCATGGAACGTTATGGTGTCCTCTCAGGCTATTCAGATAACACGTTTCGTGGAAACCGTCCTCTGTCTCGTTATGAATTTGCTGCTGGTTTGGCAGCTACCTTAGATAAAGTGGATAGCCTGATTGGCAACCGTATTGGGGATCCGTTCATTCAAGAAGACTTGATTGTCTTACGACGGTTACAAAGAGAATATCGTTCAGCTTTGGATGACTTGTACAACAGACTCGACAAAATTGGCGATCGCGTCACGCGACTACAAAAAAATCGATTTTCCGCAACCACTAAACTCAATGCTCAAGCGATTATTGCCTTTACACAAGGTAATGATGCCAATGCGACCATTATCTCCCGCGAACGGTTAAATTTATCCACTAGCTTCAACAGTAAAGATTTACTCCTGACTCAGCTAGAAGTTGGTAACAATGGTGATGATGCGATTGGTCGGGCACATAAAAGGGAAAATCTGAATCTGTTGGGAACAAGTGGTTTAATTGCCACTGGTGGCGGACTTGATTATGTAGATGTTGATTCTGATTTGAAACTCAGACGCTTGTACTACTCTTTTCGTCCCGTGTCAGATTTATCTGTGACAGTTGGAGCAAAAATGTCTCCACGAGATTTTATTGATCGTAATAGATATGCTAATAACGAGGCGGTTGATTTTAGTTCCAGTTTTTTTCTGAATAATCCTTTGATTGTGCAAAACCAAATTGACCGAAATGGGGGTGCAGGAATAGCGGTAGCCTGGAATCCAGGTAGTAGCCCACTGACTTTGCGTTCTCTCTACATTGCTGCTGATGCAAATGTTGTCAATTCAGATGCTAATGGTGGTTTATTTGGGGATAGATATCAAGCGAGTACAGAACTGGAATACTCACTCAACAAGCAATTTGCATTAAGACTACAATATACTAAAGCGCAAATCAACAACACCGACATCAACGCCTTTGGGGTTAATGCCGAATATGCCTTCAACCGGAATATAGGAATTTTTACTCGCCTGGGATTTGGAAGTTATCAAGGGTTTAACACTGCCATTAACCAAGATTTAGATTTACAGCCCTTTAGTTGGGCGGTCGGCTTTGGTCTTCGTAACCTCTTGATTCCTGGTACTGTTGGAGGTATCGCCGTTGGTCAACCTTTTGTCACTGATGGTTTGGGAAATGTCACCCAAACAAATATTGAGGCATTTTATAATTTGGAGCTAAGTGATCATGTTAGTATTACACCCGTATTTTCAGTAGTCACAAACGCAAATAACGATAGCTCCACCGGTACTATCTGGCAAGGTACCTTGAGAACGGTGGTTTCCTTTTAAAGTAACTTCATAACTCAGCGCTTGCACGCTAACTAGAAACTATCGTCAAATTGCAACCCCAGATACAAGTAAACAAGCTCCAAAGATGGTTGGATAGTACTTTAAAGTCAATATCTACATCCATAGTTTAAAATCCAAAATCTCAAGTCTCAAATCTCAAATTGTAAAGATGCAGCCTACAGATCCGAATAAATTTACTGATAAAGCCTGGGAAGCGATTGTAAAATCACAAGATATTGTCCGAGCGTATCAACAACAACAACTTGATGTCGAACATTTATTAATTGCTTTATTACAAGAACCGACTGGGCTAGCAACACGTATCCTCAATCGTTGCGAGATAGACACCTTACGCTTGCAACAGCAAATAGAAGGATTTACTCAACGTCAACCGAAAGTGGGTAAAGCTGAGCAACTCTACCTCAGTCGTAATTTAGATACTTTACTAGACCGAGCGGAAGAAGCAAGAGCTAGGATGAAAGATTCCTACATTTCTATTGAACACTTGCTTTTGGCTTTTGCTGAAGATGAACGCATCGGAAGACGGATATTCAAAAGCTTTAACTTAGACACCGCCAAGCTAGAAACGACTATCAAGACGGTTCGCGGTAGCCAAAAGGTGACCGACCAAAACCCAGAGTCTCGTTACGAAGCTCTGCAAAAGTTTGGCAGAGACTTGACAGAACAAGCAAAAAGCGGTAAGCTAGATCCGGTTATAGGGCGAGATGACGAAATCCGCCGACTGATACAAGTATTGTCCCGTCGTAGTAAGAATAACCCTGTACTGATAGGTGAACCAGGGGTAGGAAAGACGGCGATCGCAGAAGCATTAGCACAGCGCATTATCAACGGTGATGTTCCAGAGTCTTTGAAAAACCGTCAACTCATAGCCCTCGATATCGGTAGCTTGATTGCTGGAGCAAAGTATCGCGGTGAATTTGAAGACCGATTAAAATCTGTCCTCAAGGAAGTGATAGAGTCGAATGGTCAAGTTGTGCTGTTTATTGATGAACTGCACACCGTCGTTGGGACTGGTTCCACCCAACAAGGAGCAATGGACGCAGGGAATTTGCTCAAACCCATGTTGGCGCGAGGAGAACTGCGCTGTATTGGTGCAACGACTTTGGATGAGTACCGTAAATATATTGAAAAAGACGCAGCTTTAGAACGGCGTTTTCAGCAAGTCTTTGTCGATCAGCCGAGTGTGGAAAATACAATTTCTATTCTGCGGGGACTCAAAGAACGTTACGAAGTTCATCACAACGTCAAAATTTCTGATTCAGCGCTGGTAGCAGCAGCAACATTGTCTGCGCGTTACATTTCTGACCGCTTTTTACCAGATAAAGCTATTGATTTGGTAGATGAAGCAGCAGCACAGTTGAAAATGGAAATTACCTCCAAACCGACGGAATTGGAAACCATCGACCGACGGCTGATGCAGCTAGAAATGGAAAAACTGTCGTTGGCAGGGGAAGAGAAAGCGACGATTCAAACCAAAGAGCGTTTGGCTCGAATTGAGCAAGAAATTACCAATTTGACAGAAAAACAGCAAGAATTGAATGGGCAGTGGCAAGGAGAAAAACAGCTACTCGAAGCAATTAGTGCTTTAAAGCAAGAAGAAGAAAAGCTGCGGGTGCAAATTGAACAAGCAGAACGCGCTTATGATTTGAATAAAGCCGCACAGTTGAAGTATGGTAAGTTGGAAGGAGTGCAGCGCGATCGCGAATCCAAAGAAGCGCAATTGCTAAAAATTCAAAGTACAGGAACAACTCTGTTACGGGAACAAGTCACGGAATCCGATATTGCTGAAATTGTTGCGAAATGGACTGGAATTCCCGTTAATCGTCTGTTGGAATCTGAACGGCAAAAGTTGCTGCAACTAGAAAATCATCTCCATGAAAGAGTGATTGGACAACAAGAAGCAGTTTCTGCTGTCTCAGCAGCAATTCGTCGCGCGCGTGCGGGAATGAAAGATCCCAGTCGCCCAATTGGCTCATTTTTGTTCATGGGACCGACAGGAGTTGGTAAAACTGAACTCGCTCGTGCTTTAGCACAGTTTCTCTTTGATTCTGATGATGCTTTGGTGCGTCTGGATATGTCCGAGTATATGGAGAAACACTCTGTTTCTCGCTTGGTTGGTGCGCCTCCAGGATACGTAGGTTACGAAGAAGGCGGTCAACTTTCAGAAAGCATTCGTCGTCGTCCTTATTCAGTCGTACTTTTGGATGAAGTCGAGAAAGCTCACCCCGATGTGTTTAATATTTTATTGCAAGTCTTAGATGACGGGAGAATTACTGACTCGCAAGGACGAACAGTAGATTTCCGTAATACTGTCATAGTCATGACTAGTAATATCGGTAGCGAATACATATTAGACATATCTGGTGATGATGCCAATTATGAAAAGATGCGGAACCGAGTCATGGATGCTTTGCGATCGCACTTCCGTCCAGAATTCCTCAACCGCGTGGATGACATGATTCTCTTCCATACTCTGAATCGCAGCGAAATGCGACAAATCATCCGTATCCAACTCAAGCGCGTGGAAAATCTTTTACGCGAACAGAAGATTTCCTTGGAGATATCTTCAGCAGCTTGTGACTATCTCGTGGAAGTGGGATATGATCCAGTATACGGGGCACGTCCTATAAAACGAGCACTACAGCGAGAAGTAGAAAACCCCGTCGCGACTAAGTTGTTAGAAAATACTTTTGTCCCTGGTGACACGATTGTGATTGACAAAGCGGATCATGGGTTGACTTTTAGTAAGAAAATGGTGGTGAAGGTGCCAACGGTGCCAAATAAGACGTTGTTAATTGAAGCATCACGTGAAGTGTGAGAATTAGCAGCAGGGTGTGTTAAGCGTATTGCTTAATTCGCATCCTGCAAAGCCTGTGATATGAGCGATATAATTCCAAGCTGTATTCTAGAAATTTAAGAAGCTTCACAAATAAATGCCTGCAAAGGATGTATATCATGATGTAGTTGTACAAGCACTGATAGCGGATGGCTGGACAATTACTGATGACCCTTTATATTTAGCTTACGGGGGTCGAAATCTGTATGTGGATCTTGGTGCAGAAGGTGATACGATAGCTGCTGAAAAGGATTCTCAAAAAATTGCCGTTGAAATTAAGAGTTTTCTCAGCCTTTCGCCAATACGTGACCTTCAGGAGGCAGTGGGACAATATGATATCTATCGCACTGTACTTTTAGAATTAGAAGCAGAACGCTTACTTTATCTGGCAATTCCTCTGCGAGTTTATGAAAGTTTATTTTCAGAACGCTTTGGTCAATTAATCCTCAATCGGATACGAATCTGCTTAATTGTTTTTGATGAGCAACAACCGAGGATTGTGCAATGGATAAACTAACAAAGTATCGTGAAATTGTGCGGAAAGTTATCTCCGAATATACCACCCACAAGCCTTATCACGGTCAAATTGATGTTGGAGCTATTATAGATCAATACGGTTCAGTTAAGCCCCAAAGTCAGGTAAAGTAAGCATTATTCGCAAGC
>NZ_QMEA01000070.1 GCF_012912105.1 Brasilonema sp. UFV-L1 | reverse complement strand
GGTAAAACGAGTTGACTGTCGCAGACAAAAATACAAGGGTTGTCCATTTTTGCCCTTGGGTTTGCCCAACCCTCGTCCCGCGCTATAACGGTACTCCGTTTAGCGTCGGGATATAAGGCGAGCGGTGACCGAGTCTAACACGAAAAAAATGGGCAGGGCTAATACGGGTACTCGTCTTGACCCCACGATTAATCATGGGGCTAGTCCCTAAGAGGGACGCTGCGCAAACGAGCCCTGCCCATTTTTTAGGGGACAAATTGGTGACGATTGCATCTTTGACTAATTCTTTCCGCAGGAAAGACAAGGAAAAGATGTATGAGAAACCGCTATTTTTTCCGGAATCACTTTACTAGTAAGTGTAAATAGTAGTAAGATAGAGAAATCAAGGAGGTAATATTGAGTGCTACATAAAGCCATACAAGTCCGGTTATACCCATCCAAACAGCAACAAATACAGCTAGCTCAGACATTTGGTTCTGCTCGTTGGTGGTGGAACTACGCGCTGAATAAGAGTATTGAAGTTTATAAAAAAACCGGGAAAGGACTTGGGCAAGTAGCACTCAATGCACTTTTGCCTAAGCTCAAAAAAGAAAAAGATACAGAATGGTTAGCGGATTGTTATAGCCAAGTTTTGCAAGCTACAACACTCAATCTAACTACAGCGTATAAGAACTTTTTTGATGGTAGAGCAAGATTTCCAAGGGTAAAGTCTAAGCATGGTAAACAGTCAATTCAATATCCTCAAAATGTCAAAATCGTGAATGGCAATGTCAAACTTCCTGGCAACATCGGGATAGTCAAAGCCAAAATACATAGACCAGTTGAAGGAAAAATCAAGACTGTCACCATTAGCAAGACTCCATCAGGCAAATATTTTGCGTCTATCCTGACGCATTTGTCCCCTGGAAAAGGAGCCAGCCCTATTACTTCGAGTACGCGTCTTGTCTCACAGATAAATAAAACGAGGGCTGGCTCCTTTTCCTACGTGGAAGACCCCGTGACTGAAGTAGAGGGCGAAAATTCATCTACAACAGAGGGCAAGATTTATGGTGTCGATTTAGGATTGAAACATTTTGCGGTTGTAACTGATGGCGAAAAGGTTTCAAAGTACGACAATCCCAAACATCTTGCTAAGCACGAGAAAAACCTGAAGCGTAAACAACAGAAGTTAGCGCGTAAACAAAAAGGTAGTTCTTCGCGGTTCAAATATAGAAAACTTGTTGCCAAAGTATACGAACGAGTTAGCAATTCGCGGCAAGATTTTCTACATAAACTTAGTTACAAGTTGGTCAGCGATAGTCAAGCTGTCATAGTAGAAAACCTTCATGTCAAAGGCATGGTTCGTAATCATAACCTGGCAAAAGCAATATCTGATTGTGGATGGGGAACATTCACCAACTTCTTAGCCTATAAGCTAGAACGCAAAGGCGCGAGGTTGATTGAAATAGATAGATGGTTCCCTAGCTCCAAGCTTTGTTCTAATTGTTTCTATCAGATGGGCAAGATGCCGCTAGATGTAAGGGAATGGACTTGTCCGAACTGCGGTGCTCATCATGATCGTGATGGAAATGCAGCCATCAATATTAGAGCAGAAGGAATCAGAATGCTAAAGGTGAGCCAGTGCGGACGCCACATGCCTGTTGTCGGGAAACCCTCCCGCAGCAGTGGCTCGTCTTGGGGTCTCCCCAAGTAGAGCAACTGGCGAACCCGTAAGGGCGGAAGGTTCAGCCGTCTCTGCTGTAGGAGGGGAGGTAAGACCAAAAATGGGACGAAAGTCTCATTTGCGGCACTCGCCTATGAGTACAGAAGCCCACGCCGTACCCTATAGGGTCGGCGTTGGGTAGTTCACGAATGCCGCTAACGTAACAACAGGGAGTGAGGGAAATTATCCTTCACTCCTTAGTGTTGTTGGTCAACGTGACCTACGATGTGAAGTAGGTGTTTTGAGAAAGGTAGCAATCAGCAAGCAAATAATACCGATGTTAATGAAAACATCTGCTAAGTTAAACACTGGAAAGTTAATCAGTCGAAAATCAAGAAAATCAACCACGTAGCCAAGAACAAATCGGTCGATGCCATTACCGATAGCTCCGCCTAAAATCAAGCCATAGCCTAGTTGATCCCAAAAATGCAAAGCTGCAAACCATGCCAGTGCTATCAAAGCCAAACTCACTCCTAAAGATAGCCAGCGTAACCACTCTACTTTCCCAGTTAACAAACTAAAAGCTGCACCAGTGTTGGTAACGTAAGTGAGGTGAAAGACTCCCGGTAACAGTGCTTGTGTCTGTCCTGAGCTAAAAGTTTGCATCACCCAGTATTTTGTCAGTTGATCTAACGAAAAAGCTAAAAAGGCAGCAATCCAAAAGAGGAGATTTTTTACACGCATGGTGAATTAGTCATTAGTCATTAGGAGGCAGTGCGGTGGACGGGTTTCCCGGCATAAAGGAGCCAGTGCGGTCTTGGGGTCTCCCCAAGTGGAGCACCTGGCGTCACCTGCCGTTCATTAGTCATTAGGAGGCAGTGCGGTGGACGGGTTTCCCGGCATAAAGGAGCCAGTGCGGACGCCACATGCCTGTTGTCGGGAAACCCTCAAAGCAGCAGTGGCTCGTCTTGGGGTCTGGTGCCAGACCGCTCAAGTCGGCATCCCCGCCCACGCGGCAGGTGACGCCAAGTGGAGCACCTGGCGTCACCTGCCGTTCATTAGTCATCAGCAAAGAACTCATGACTAATCATTAAAGACTATTAACTAATAAAACATCAGGTGGCGCAGCACGTATGCTATCACAACGACAGCACAAACCACGGCTAGTTGTCCAGGGAGCGCTAAAGCGGAGTATTTAAGTATAGCTTGCATCAAAGACAGAGTTTCTGTTCCTTTCCATTGAAAAATATAGCTCATCACTAAATAACAAATACCGCACACGTGGACAGTTAACAAGCCACAAAAGCAACTAAAGGCGAGAGTTTCTAGTCGAGGTCTAGCTTGAAACGCGAAAAACCCACAAATCCACGCTCCAGGAATAAAACCGAGCAAATAACCAAACTGGGATAGCTTAACATAACCAATGCCACCACCATCAGCGAATACAGGTAACAATGTTAACCCCATTACCAAATACGCAATTTGCGAAAGCGCACCAGCATTTTTGCCTCCTAAACAACCAGCTAGCAGCACCCCGCCAATTTGATAGGTGACACCTAGAGAAAAAGCATGAATCCCATATTGACTCCAACTCCACGGTGAGGTGGTGACATAAGCTTCTAAAAAGGTACCACCCATCGTTAGCAATAAGCCAATCATAGACCATAGTAATTGATTGGATGCGGCTAGCATTTACAAAACACTCATGCAAAAAACTCTGGTACAAACGTGTCAATTCATTAAGTATTATTTCATTCTTTGATTTCTGTACTGTCTTAATTGTTTTATTTCTACATAACGTGTTTGACTAAAACTCATGTACTAAAGTAGTACTTATATTCCTCATGACTGAATAGGAGTTACAAAATTTACTCCAGGAAAAAATGTTAAATTTTGCGATGTCAGGAGTGAAAAGAAAGTAGTCATTCCGATTACGTTAACCTTATCTTTACTATTCAGCTGTATAGTATAAGCGCTTAGCTGGAAAATCACCAAAAGAATCTATCCATGCTTTCTCATTCCCCTGTAACCAATACTTCTCGCATCACAAGAGCTTTTTCAGTATTAGCACTGAGCCTGAGTTTGGCTGCTTGTGGTGGACCGCAAGCGGAAAACGGTACTACTACTGGCGAAGCTCCTGGTGGTGCTGCAAAGGATGCGACTGCTAGTGCTCCTGGAAAACTAGACTTGGGTGGACAAGTGAGATTAACTGGTGCTGGAGCCTCTTTCCCAGCACCTCTGTATCAAACTTGGTTCCAAGCATTAAACCAGAAATATCCCAATCTCCAAGTCAATTATCAGTCAGTTGGCAGCGGTGCTGGAGTCGAGCAATTTACCAAAGGTACTGTGGACTTTGGTGCTAGCGATGTTGGCATGACTGATGAAGAAATTAAGAAGGTGCAAAACGGTGTCCTTCTGCTCCCTATGACTGCTGGTAGTATTGTGCTCGCTTACAATTTACCGGGAGTACAGGAACTCAAACTTCCACGGGACGTTTATACAAATATTTTATTAGGCAATATCAAGTCTTGGGATGACCCAAAAATTGCTGCAGCGAACTCTGGTGCCAAACTTCCTAAGCAACCAATTACGGTTGTGTATCGTTCTGATGGTAGTGGAACTACGGGTGTGTTCACAAAACACCTCAGCGCGATTAATCCAACATGGAAATCCAAGGTTGGTGAAGGCAAAACTGTAAGTTGGCCTACAGGAGTTGGTGCTAAGGGTAATGAAGGTGTGACTGCCCAAATACAACAAACTCAAGGTGCAATTGGATATGTTGAGTATGGTTACGCAGCACAAAACAAACTGACTTATGCTGCTTTGCAAAATAAAGCAGGTGAATTTGTCTTACCAACAGATGAATCGGCATCTAAAACTTTGGATGCTGTAGAATTGCCAGAAAATCTCCGCGCCTTCATTACAGATCCAGAAGGAAAAGATTCTTATCCAATTGTTACGTATACTTGGCTTTTGGTTTACAAGAAGTATCCTGACGCGGCAAAAGCTAAAGCGGTAGAAGCCATGATTGAATACGGTTTGACAGAGGGTCAAAAATCTGCTCCACAACTAGGATATGTTCCTTTACCTGCAAGTGTGGTGAAAATAGTGACTGCGGCTGCTGATGCGATTAGCCCAGATTACAAAATTGCTGGTGGTGATGGTGGTGGTGCTAGCGCAAGCAAGTAGCACTAGTATTGCTTGTCAAATTTTGCTTGTCAAATTTTGAATTTTGATAGCGCAGCGTGGCACTTCGTGCCATATTTTGAATTTTGAATTCTTCTATGTGGTTCGCTCCCACATTGTTTTAAGTTGATGGGTAAAGTCGTTCATGAATATACAAGCCGGGAATAGTCAACCGAGAGTGAAACCTCGCTCTGAAGTCGAAAAATCAGTGGATCAAGGTTTCATTTTGTTGACTCGGATTTTTGCGCTAGCAGTCGCAGCTATTTTATTATGGATTGCGATACAAGTTGCCATTCAGGCAATGCCTGCTATTCTACAGTTTGGTGCTAGCTTTTTGCTAAAAAGCGCTTGGAACCCAGTCAATAATGACTACGGAGTTCTACCGCAAGTCTATGGAACTTTGGTGAGTGCATTTATTGGTTTATTGATAGCAGTACCAATTGGTATTGGAACTGCTGTTTTGCTTAGCGAAAATTTGCTACCATCATCTGCACAGACAGTCCTAGTTTTTTTGGTGGAACTATTAGCAGCTATTCCGAGTGTTGTTTATGGGATTTGGGGAATTTTCGTTTTGGTTCCCATAGTGACAGGTATTGGAAAATGGCTTAACGCTTACTTTGGCTGGTTACCAATTTTTAGTACTCCTCCTACAGGACCAGGAATGTTTCCAGCGGGTGTTATATTGGCAATTATGACTTTGCCAATTATTACAGCTATTTCCCGTGATGCACTGATTTCTGTCCCCCCGAGTTTGCGTCAAGCGGCGATGGGATTAGGAGCAACTCGTTGGGAAACGATTTTGAAAGTGATCATTCCAGCTGCTTTTTCAGGTATTGTCAGTGCTGTGATGTTGGGGCTGGGTCGAGCAATGGGAGAAACAATGGCTGTCACAATGATCATTGGTAACGCCAACGTCATTAACGCCTCAATTTTTGCACCAGCTAACACAATTTCTTCTTTGTTGGCGAATCAGTTTGCGGAAGCAAGCGGTTTGCAAGTTAGCGCTTTGATGTATGCGGCGTTAGTTCTGTTTGTGTTAACCCTGATAGTCAACATTTTGGCAGAGTTAATCGTTCTGCGAGTGAAGCGACTGTAGTATCTGGGTGTATTAAAGAATGACTTCTACTTCTGGTAACAATTTTTCTGCCGGAACTACCGGTAACTTATCTCGCTCTGCTACCTCTCCCCGGACGCTGTTTGATACAGTCATGACGGTAGTCGCTTTCTTGTGCGGGATAATAGCTCTTGTGCCTTTGATCGCAGTGCTGTCTTACGTTCTTATCCAAGGCTTAAGTAGTCTGAATTTAGACTTATTTACCAAATTGCCACCACCACCTTTGGTAAAAGGAGGAGGCTTTGGCAATGCCATACTGGGAACGCTCGTGATGGTAGGGATTGGAGCGTTAATTAGCATTCCCTTAGGAGTTTTAGCAGCAGTCTATTTGACGGAATTTAGCTCTGGGAAGTTGTCTCGTTGGATTCGTTTTGCGACCAACGTTCTCAGCGGAGTTCCTTCAATTATAGCTGGTGTATTTGCCTATGGTATTGTAGTTGCAACAACAGGCGGATTCTCAGCCGTCGCTGGGGGATTTGCTTTGTCTATTTTGATGCTGCCAATTATTGTCAGAACCACTGATGAAGCATTGCAGTTGGTATCGCAAGATTTGCGACAAGCCGCTGTTGGATTAGGTGCGACTAACTTTCAAACTGTAGCCTGGGTGGTTGTACCAGCAGCTGTACCGTCAATTGTAACTGGGGCTACTTTGGCGATCGCCCGCGCCTCCGGAGAAACCGCACCTTTGCTATTTACCGCTTTATTCTCTCAATTTTGGCCTCGTGGTATATTCGAGCCGACTGCATCTCTTGCAGTTTTAGTTTTCAATTTTGCAATTTCTCCGTTTAAAAACCTACAGTCATTGGCTTGGGCGGCGTCTTTGATATTGGTTCTCTTAGTTCTGCTGACTAGTATAACTGCACGGTGGGCAACAAGTCGCCAAATCAAATAAGTCAAGCAAATTGCAAGTTTCACTCTCATCAAAATCAAATCTGCAAATTTATGACAACTAACACTAGAAGCCCAAATCAAACTGATACCGTTTTTCGTACAGAAGGACTCAACGTCTACTACGGCAAATTCTTAGCTGTACGTGATATTTGGCTCGATATCCCGAAAAATAAGGTCGTAGCCTTTATCGGTCCTTCTGGATGTGGTAAGAGTACTTTGCTACGCTGTTACAATCGCCTGAATGACCTAATTGATAGTTTTCGAGCTGAAGGTAATATCTTTTATCAAGGTGAAAATTTGTATGCACCTCACATTGACCCTGTTGTGGTGCGTCGTCGAATTGGGATGGTGTTTCAAAGACCAAATCCTTTTCCCAAGTCAATTTATGACAATATCACCTTTGGACCGAAACTGAATGGTTACAAAGGTAATATGGACGAGTTAGTAGAGCGATCGCTCAGACAAGCGGCTTTATGGGATGAGGTGAAAGATAAACTGCGGCAAAGTGGTTTATCTTTATCTGGGGGACAACAACAGCGTTTGTGTATTGCCCGTGCGATCGCAGTTCAACCTGAAGTGATCTTAATGGATGAACCTTGCTCTGCTCTTGACCCCATCTCCACCCTACGGGTTGAAGACTTGCTGCACGAACTCAAGGAGCAGTACACAATCATTATTGTGACTCACAATATGCAACAAGCTTCGCGGGTTTCAGATAAGACAGCCTTTTTCAACGTTCAAACTTCCGAAAAAGGAAGTCGTACCGGCTACCTTGTAGAATATGATCGCACAGAGACAATTTTCCAAGACCCGAAACAGGAAGCCACTAGGGAATATGTCAGCGGTAAGTTCGGTTAAAAATAATATATTACTGTTTTTTGGCAATGATGCTCTGTCATAAAAAGATTAGAGTTCTTAGGATTAACCCAAGAACTCTTTTTACTATCACTCAAGAAGCGGGCGGCGGGAATCGAACCCGCATTAATAGCTTGGAAGGCTATAGTTTTACCACTAAACTACGCCCGCGATTTCACAACTATTTGAGTATAACACAAGCTTAGTCAAATGCCAAGTACTTGGTTATGACTTCGGGGACGTGCGCTGTATTTTGATGTTGACAACAAGTTGGCCCAAAGGAGGCTTGTTTCCATTGTCACTGCTTGCTGGAATAAATTTTTGATCTTTGAAAATTTTCTCGGCGTACTCACGATATTGTGTTGCTTGTGGTTCTGGAGTTTTCAGATCATATAAAGTGAGACTATTGAAGTTGCCATCAGAATCAATTAACAAAACAACTTTAAACTCTATGGGCTGCTCGCCGAGTTCTGTATTGAGTGCAAGCGAGTCTAGTTCTTTCTCTTTGATGTCTCCCACTATCTGAGGAGGATTATCTTGTATATCTCTCTTAACCGCATCAGCTTCTATGTCCCAAGTTGCTAACGCGACTCCTCCCGCTTTTGGCTCATCCAAGGGTGACTGCTCTGGTTTGACAGGAGGAGCAAGCTGTGGTAATGGTGTTTCTTGTCCAACAATAACCTGCTCATCAGGTTGTCCAGGAAGAGGACTAGGAGATTCTGTAGACTCGTTAGATAACTTTGGTTCCTCAGGTGTTTCGGCTGAGGAATCAGGAGGAGGTGAATTTGTAGTGTTATTCTGCGGATTTGAAGCCTGATTTTGCTCGTCTAGCTCCTGATTTGCTTGATTTTGTGGCTCTGGATTATCTGAAGCAGTTGTCGGTTCTGGAGTTGGCTGTGGTTGTTGTGCTTGTGGAGTGATTTCTGGAGTCGGCTGGGGTGGAAGTTCCGGCTGAGTTTGCTCTGGAGTTGGTTGTGGTTGTTGTGCTTGTGGAGTAACTTCTGGAGTCGGTTGTGGCGGAGGTTCTGGCTGGGTTTGCTCTGGAGTTGGTTGTAATGTTTCAACAGGTTGAGGTAAAGGTTGTGTGTCTTCTGGCGAGAGGATAACCTGTCTTTTTGAGGATTGTTCAGTTGTATCTTTTTGTGGAGGTTGAGAAGTTTTTGCTTCGTTTGGGTTTGTCAAAGCAATCGCGTTGCTATCTTCGACAGTAGAGGTAGATTTTGGTGTTAAATTTTCTTGAGTGGCTGACTTTGGTGATCTGACGACAGACGACTTTTCTGTTGTGGAGACTCTTTTAGACAAAACTGGTTTTGTGTTTGACGACGCTTTTGGTTGTGAAGAAATCTCCACAAAATCTATTGGGATAGGATTTGACGAACTTTGTCGTGATAAGAGGTTATGCGAATACGAACGCAGCAGCCAAAAGAGCAGCAAGTGGAGGGTAATAGAAATTGTAGCTACAGCAATCCACAAAGCAGGTGGATCGGTGTGTCGCCTCCAGGCTTTATCTGGAAGAGGGGTTTTGTCAGCAACTGATTGTGTCATGCTAAGTCATGTATTCTGAGGAGCCACTGCAGGGAGTTTCCGCTGTGTAGTCAGTAATGTTCCTGAGCCAGTGTAGCATTGCCTTATTATTTGTTGTGATTTCTTGAAGTAAGCACTCTTTGCGCCGGTACAAAGTGTCAAAATGAGCGATAAAAAACCCCGAATAGTTGAGCCACCTTAAAGAAACCGGGTTGCGTGGGATGAGTGTACCGATGCTCTAGTACAACAAAGCAAAAGCATGCTCTTGAGCTGAAGCGCGTAGCGTAGCAACAGCCATAGCCGTGGCGAGATAGGATTGGGCTCAAAAGTGAGCCAGATCTTTTTGCGCTGTAGTACTGGCATTAACATATGCAGGTAAGCTTTATTTGGTAGTCATCATAATAAAGTTTGCGATCTGGCAACAATTCAGATGGAATAGCAAAGTATACTATTGAACAAATGCACACCTCCAATTTAGCAATCAGGAGCATTAGCAAGCTATGCTAAATCATTTGCTTACAACAGAGGCTTTACCAGTATTGAGTTTTGAGTTTTAAAAACTCCTGAGCCACTTTTCCTAATTGCTTTTATCCGACTCGACACTGAGTACTCATAACTTAGCAATGTTTTGATGAAAGACTAGATTTTGCCTTGATGTGTCTGCAAAACAGTTTTGTCAGCAATGCTTTTTGCAAAAAATTATGCTAAAAGAAACAATACAAGATATGTCGCTAGTGGCCGCATACGCTTGAAAGCGTAACGACTACAGAGGAATAGTATTCAGTGCGTACCAGCAAATTTAAAGTTTTCCTACAGATTTGATGGTGTTTTAGGATATTTGAGAGTATTAATCAGAACTGAACTAACTTTGAAACCCTTGTTTTTTCACTCATTTCCTCAAGAATCCGCCCTAGCCGCCTTTGCAGCTCCTAGCCAATTCCAAATTCGTCCGGCTACATCTGGCGATTTGAGTAGTGTTGCTCAAATTATTGCCGAAAGCTTTCATCACCAAAATGGTTTATTCGGATGGCTTTTTCCATTATTACGTCTGGGTATATACGAAGACTTAAGGCATCGTTTGACATCTCCTGTGCCTCATCATATCTGTTTGGTTGCCGTTGACATGAGTGCTGATACTACAAGCAATATAGTCGGGACTGTAGAATTGGGTATGCGTTTCAGCGATTCTTGGATGCAAATCGGTAAGAGTTTTCCATATTTATCTAACTTAGCCGTCAACCCACAATACCGTAGACAAGGCGCTGCTTCTGGGTTACTGAAAGCGTGTGAAAAAGTTTCCCTCTCTTGGGGGTTTCAAGATTTATATCTCCATGTTTTGGAAAATAATAATCAGGCACGCCAGCTGTATTTCAAGTTGGGATATCAAGAGCATAGAGTAGAATCCCATTTGAATATCTTTTTTCTAAAACGCTCACGTCAGATTCTCTTGCGCAAGCGCCTAAATGCTGACTTAGGCATCTGAACTCTTTCCTCAATTTTCCTCAATTCTTTCCTCAATGAGCCTTATGTCGTTGGATGTATACTTCCGGTTGCTGCAAGATTCAGTAATACCACAGGCGTATAACGCTATCCTAAATTTGTATAAGTAAAATCAAGATATCTAACAAAGATTTCTAATACTACGGTTTCTCTACTGAATATTGACAGAATACAGGGGGGATGTCGAAGAGAATATTTTTTGAAAAATTTAGATAATCTTAAACAATCACACGTGCCTCATTCTTGTAAAAGAAGATTATTATTTATATATTTATTAATATATCAAGATATCGTTTTTCATAAATCTTCATAAAACCCGCTCGCTTGCTGTAGGGGTTCTCTCTCCAAGCTTGTACTGCCAACGGGTGAAATCTGAACTTTTGTCATACTGTAGCGCGTAGTGTGCCTGTAGGCTCATCCTATCGTTGATGTATACGGCGCACTCTCCCTAACTATTGACGACTTTAACAAAAAGTTAACATTTTACATTGTTTTGCCATAGATGAAATGTAGGTTTTTTATTTTATATTTCTTAGGATTTTAAATAACTTAAATTTTCTATGCAAAGTTTATGTCAATAATTTGATGAATTTATCAAAAGAAAAATAATATTTCTTTTTTGGAAGTTTTATGTATTCACTCGACATATCTCTCAAGAATTAATTGACTATTGAATTAATAAAATAAATAGCAAATACTTCCTTCCTCAAAGAGATTATTGTGATTTCAAAAAAATGATATAGAGAAAAATTTAATACAAGAACTTTGTATTTCAGATATCTATCTTTATATAAACTTTAAACAAAAGCTTCCTCAGTGGAAGACAAACTGAGTGAAATCTCATAGAATATGAGTACTTAATTAATAGATAAAGTCTGCTGATTCTTTCACACCAACTAACAGGGCAATTTTTGATAGTAAGGAAAATTTCAAATTCGGGTTCTAGTATAAATTCTTTGTTTATCTTGAAGTGCAAACACCTACCAATTTCATTCCAATCTCGAGAAAAAATGGATAGCGAAAAGCACCAACGCTATCGGACTGCTATGGTATCTACTTATTGTCCTAACACCAGTTTCCTTGACTATCTTGTCATGCCAGATGGAACTGAGCAATCACATAGCTCGGATCTCCTAGCAATGCTTCTGAGTGGAAAAGTTTTCATTGTCAACAGTCGCAGGCGAAATGGTTTAATACTGTTCAAAGGTTACCATGCTGAATTTGCTGGTCCTGGTGCGGCTGTGGGTGGTGATTATGACCGCGATTGTCGAGGAGTATTGCCAATAGGCAACCTGTCGTTGTTAAATCCAGAATCTCATGAGGAACGCCAGAAAGCCTACTTAATCAGGCGACAGTGGATTCGGCTAATCAAACAAATTACAGAAAATCCAGTATCTGGACAGCGAATTCAGAAGATATTAGACCAATTTGAACAATACTTCCCACTAGAAATAGTTGCTAAGTTACCAGATGAAGCATTTGCTCTTTTAGTCGGTGTCCTACCACAAACTGTAGCAATATTACGTCGTCTAGGTAGCGATATAGATGGCAGGTTTGATGACTAACAAGCTTTGAGCAAAACACAACTTGAGTCAGTAACTTTTACGTAGTGTTGAACAATTGCGAAAGTTTTATAAGTCACAACAGAGTGCTTTTTTTTTGTTAATGCCAATCAAAAACGAAAATTCATTTACTCAAATGAATTAAGGCAGCTTGTAGTCTATTGAGTGTCCGAGCATTTTCATCTGGAGTTCCCACGGTTATTCGCAATCCTCCGTTGATTTCTCGCACCAAAGTACCAGCAGCTTTCAAATTTTGGTGAAGATTTTTTACAGTAGCGTCTTGTGAGTGAGAACCATTTGGTTTGAGACGCACATAAACAAAGTTTGTCGCGCTTTCCCACACTTGTAATGCGCAATGTTGAGATAAAGCTTGAATTAGTTTGGCTCGTTCAGCCAGTGTTTCGGAGATTGACTCTAACACGAGTGTGCGGTTTTGCAAAGCAACTGTTGCTGCAGCTAACGAAAAGCTGGGAAGATTGTAAGGTAAGCGAACTTTTTCTAAGATGGCAATCAATTCAGGATGGGCAAGACAATACCCTAAGCGCAACGCCGCTAACCGGAAAGCTTTGGAAAATGTACGTAATACTGCCCAGTTAGGACGCTGTTGTAATTCACCAGCAAGGGTGTCTTGACTGAATTCAAAGTACGCCTCATCAATGACGACTAAAATATGTTCCGGTAGATTCCGGATCCATGTTAGTTCTGCTATACTAAGGGAATTAGCAGTAGGTGAATTCGGATGAACGACAAACACTGCTCGGATGGGAGGATGTTGAGTTTGTTCTATGGCTAATTGGGCAGCTGGTATGTCAATTTCAAAATTCGCTTCGTTTCTACCTACCGTGACAACAGGAATACCAAGAGTTTGTGCCAAAATAGCGTACATGGAAAAAGTGGGTTGAGCCACTAGAATGCTGCCCTCGCCTCCTAAGCAACTAGCTATGAGTATCGAGCGTATGAGTTCATCTGAACCGTTACCAAGAGAAATATGCGAAGCCGTGAAAACAGATGGCGAAAGATGAGCAGATTCATTGACATAATCTTTGATCGCACTTTTTAATGTTTCATGTCCGCCATCTGGATAACGGTTCGTCTCAATGAACTGCTGATATGTCCAAGCAAGTTTTTCTTTTAACTCACTTGGCAAATCGTAGGGACTTTCATTTGTATCTAAGCGATCAATTTTAGTTGATGCTTGGACGGCTTGATTCGTATGACTACTAGGGTGAGGTTTGTAAGCACTAAATTGAGCTAAGTCTGATCTGATGAATGGCAACATAGTTAAGCAATTCAAAATTCAAAATGGACTGCGTCCCGCTGCGCTAACAAAATTCAAAGTAAGCCCGATGTGTATGCTGAGTCCCAAGGGGACACGCGCAAGGGACGCACTCACACTCATTAAGAAATTTACTACTGGCAAGTCGTCTTGCTTGTTGCTGTATGCAAATTCTTCAAAGCGCAACAGCTCAAGTCTTAGTCATAAGAAAGAATATATGACTAATAGCTGTTAATTATACAACTTTAAGGTAACTGGCAGAAGAGCCGAATTGCTTGCCATATTTCTGGCATCACATTGCCTAAACTGTGATCGCTGTCAAGTTCTATCAACTCCACCCAAGGACGCTTTTGGGCAAAATCACGGGCTTGTTGAATAGGAATCACCTCATCATGTCGTCCGTGCAAGATAAGGGTGGGGATAGAACGTTGCAACGCTTCCTCCTTGTATTGACTGGCGTCTGTGACGAAATCATAACTTAGAGGCAGTTGTTTCCCCTCCCCATAGTGATAAACCATCAGATATTTTTCTTGTTGCCAACGCTGCACCTCTTCATCTCCTAGTCTCTGTAACCAGTGGGATAAAAACCCGAAAGCCGGTGCTAAAAGAACGAGGCGTTGGACTTGTGGATATTGCTGTCCAAGATGGGTAGCGCTCAAACCACCCAAACTGGAACCAATGAACGTTACTGGTGTAGAATCATGATTAAATTCGGACGCAACTTGAGTTATCAGGCGAGTGATTGTTAGGTGAGAAAAATCCCCTGCATTCAAATCAGGAATTTTGAGCTTGATATTGGCTTGTGCAAAGCAACTGCTTATGTACTCTGCTTTTGCAGAATTGGGACTTGATGCAAAGCCGTGAAGATAGATAAATTCAGTAGACATGAAGTTTGAATTCAACCAAGCCAGTGACTTGTTCAACGCATGGTAACGAATTCTTCTGCTGATGTGGGATGGATACCAACAGTCGCATCAAAATCTTTTTTGGTTGCGCCCATTTTCACGGCGATCGCCACGCCTTGAATAATCTCAGCTGAGTTTTCACCTACCATATGAGCACCTAACACTTTGTCTGTGTTTGCATCCACGACCAATTTCATCATTGTCTTATCTGATGCACCTGTCAAACTGTGGAATAACGGGCGGAAGCGAGTGCGATAAATTTTCACTGCGTCGTCTCCCAGTTGAGAACGTGCTTCGGCTTCAGTCAAACCGACTGTCGCGGCTTCGGGTGTGGAAAATACGGCTGTGGCAACATTTTCGTGACTGAACACACGGCGGTTTCCACCGAATTCACTATCTGCAAAAGCACGTCCTTCGCCTATAGCTACAGGAGTCAGATTGATTCTGTCAGTGACATCGCCTACGGCAAATATATTCGATTGAGAAGTTTGACTGTATTCGTTGACAGCTATAGCATTCATGGTATTATATCCAGGTCCTTCTATTGAAGTAGCTGCGACATCAACACCAGCATTTTCTAAACCTAATCCTTCTATATTAGGTGAGCGACCTGTTGCTACTAAAAAGACATCGGCAACCAGTGGTTCTGTATGTTCTCCTGAGAACGTCAGCTTTAAGCCTTCTGGAACTTGTTCTACAGCTTCTACCACAGAATTTTTGATAATCTGTATTCCGTGATTGGTCATTCCTTCTTGTATCTCAAGCTGGATATCTTCATCAAAACCTTTCAAAATCAAGTCTTTGCGGATAATTTGCGTAACTTGGGAACCATTACCGCGCATAATACAAGCGAATTCCGTGCCTATATAACCCGAACCGATGATGGCGATGTGTTTTGGTTGTTCCTTGAGATGAAACATTTCGTTGGAGGTGATACCATATTCCATTCCTGGTAAATCTGGTTTGACAGGACGTCCTCCAACTGCAATCAAAATTTTGTCTGCTGTGACTTTACGTCCATCTACTTCTACAGTGTGCTGATCTACTAGCGTAGCACGACTTTGTATCAGTTGGACTCCTGCTTTTTCTAGGAAGTTGATGTGTAGTTGTGAGAGTCGTCGAACTTCCTTATCTATTGTTGTGATGAAATGTTCCCAGTCTAGTTGTGCTTCACCCACCTTCCAACCATAACCAGCCGCGTCATGAAACAAAGCTGGAAAGTGGGAACCATACACCATGAGTTTTTTGGGAACGCAGCCACGAATGACACACGTTCCACCCACCAAGTCATTTTCGGCAATGGCTACTTTTGCTCCGTAGCTTGCAGCGCGTTTGGAAGCAGCCAAACCCCCAGAACCAGCACCAATGACAAATAGGTCGTAATCATATGTCATAGTTTCAAGCTTCCCCTTTAGAGTCATCAAAAAAAATTTGATACCACTTCACCAATGAAACTAGCATCTCTTCAGGTGAGATGGTATCGCTTTCAACAAGCTTTTAAAGCACTACGAAATGATTTCCCAATGATACACTTGCTAATCCTCACTCAATTCGTTCTGCTCTGTTTGTTTTTGCCATAAACTAGCTGCGAACGATACAGCTTCATTTTGGCAAAGTTTAGATAAAGTAATGGTAGGTTTTGTTGATGAGAGATTCCACAAAAGCAAGCATACCATTGAGTGATTCTCTTACAAGGAATGAAAAAGAAACTCTTCACCGATTGTGGGATGAATGCCAATTGTCTCATCCAGGTCTTGCTTGGTAATACCTTTGCGAATGGCAACAGCAAGACTTTGAATGATATCTGCGGCGTGTTCACCAACCATGTGAGCGCCTAAAACGCGTTGAGATTCACCATTCACTACTATTTTAATCGTAGCTTGTTCGTCCTTTTTAGTCAGTTGAGACAACAAAGGTTGAAAGCGATCGCAATAACATTTTACACCCTCACCAAATTTTTCCCGTGCTTTTGCCTCAGTCAAGCCCACACCTGCGGCTTCTGGACGAGCAAAAACAGCAGAGGGGACTTGCTCATAATCGACTTTTTGCGGTTTTTTGCCAAAAACTGTGTTGGCAAAAGCAACACCTTCTGCTTTGGCAGCTGGGGTTAATTGCAAGCGATTTGTGCAATCACCTACGGCAAAAATGTTTTCCGCAGTTGTCCGGCTGTATTCATCAACTTTGATTGCGCCTTTTTCCTCAAGTTCAACTCCAGCTTTTTCCAAACCAAGCTTTTTGGTATTTGGAGCACGACCTGTAGCAACTAAAATGGTGTCTGCCGCAATTGTTTTTGGCGAATCACCAGTGATGGTTAACACCAATTTTTCTTCTGAGTACTTGATTTGTTTGACGGTGCTGTTGCCAATAAAACGAATTCCCCTTTTGCTCAAACCTTTTTGAACACCCAAGCGAATGTCATCATCAAACCCTGATAAAATCATCTCATCACGATCAATGATCGTCACATTGCATCCAAAAGCGTTCATTATGCTGGAAAATTCTACCCCAATATAGCCGCCGCCAATAATTGCTAACTTTTGGGGTAAGTAGGGTAAGTCAAACATCTGGCGGGAAGTAATGGCGTAGTCAATGCCTGGGATGTTTGGTTTAATGGGGTACCCTCCTACAGCAATTAAAATCTTGTCAGCCGTATATTTGCGTTCGTTAATCTCGACAGTGTGAGAATTGACAAAAGTCGCATGACCCCGAATCAATTCAATACCAGCTTGTTGCAACTGCTGGGAATAGGAATGGTGAATACTTTCAAGGTGCTGGTGTACGGATTTGATAAATTGTGTCCAGTCAAAGTGCCTTTGGCAGTCACTCCAACCGTAGCTATGTGCTATCTGATTTTGCAGAGCGAAATCAGCAGCATAGACAATCAATTTTTTTGGTACACAGCCGCGATTGACACAAGTACCACCGAGGGCCTCTTGTTCAGTCATCGCAACACGCACACCATAGCTTGCTGCTGCCTTAGCTGCTGCCAGTCCTCCCGGACCGGCACCAATCACAAACAGTGAGTAATCGAATGTCATGACTTTCGGGAAGAATGAAGAGCAAAGAACTCATTGCGTGCTTCTATATTCAACTAATTCTAGTTGTCGCTACATCTATCTTAATTTTGATTTTGAATTGTGCTATCAGCAATTTATACTGCTGTACTTCACACCTCTTCTTTTGCCAAGTTTTCTGAAGATAATTTTTTAACAAGTGCTCTAGTTTTACGTAAATTCTCTTGGTAACCTTGTGGTTCCCCTAGTAGCACGACTGAACACTGAATCTGCCGTACAATTTCAGTTGTCACATCACTAACGGCAACTTCACCAATATTTAGGCGGCGACGGCGCGATCGCAGTACCACAAGATCACAGGATTGAGATGCTTTAATGATGCTACTTACCACATTATCAGATAGAACAACTTTGATGTTTGTATGGCTTTGAGGAAAGTATTTGGAAATCAGGAGATCCAATTGTGATTCCATCCAGGCCACACGGGCGGGGGAAGTACGGCGGGCGGACACATGTAGCAGCGTCACCTCTGCCTGATTAGCATCTGCGAAAATCTCCGCAAATCGCACAACCCGCACTGCTTCCTGGGTTAGATTTTCAACAGGTACTAAAATCCTGCGGATATTGCTAGGTGAGTCCAGTAGGCGGGTGACAGCCACAGGGCAGTGAGATGCCCAAAGCACACTATCAATCACATTACCAAACAGGCGGGCACGTATTCCGGTAGTTTTCCCCCAGCCCATGACAATCAAGTTAGCATCTTGCTCCCGGCTGGCGTGGCTAATACCTTGAACAATCCCCTGATCAATGCGTGCCAGTGGTTCGACTTCTACCCCAAATTCCCGACCAAGTTCTACTGCTTTAGATAGAAGAATCTGACTTCGCTGTATGCCTTTCTCCAACTCTGGTGAGTCCATATGAATGTGAGCAGTTGTAACCGCTAAGGGGACGACTCTACCAAATTTCCGACGCACCAATAGTGCTGCCATTTCAATCAAATTCCTCTGTGTTTCCGGGTTGTGAACAGGTACAACCACTGTCAACGCTTGAGATGCATTGTTTTTCCAGCTCAGTATTGATTCACCAGATGGTTCAGGGGTTGTGTCTGGTGTGGTTAACCCCGGAGCACTTCGGGCGGTGATCAGTGGTCCTAATGTCGCCGTCACCATCATCAGAACAATCACACCATTGAGCACATCTTCAGATACCAACTTCGCTCGATAAGCCACCAAAGTCGCCGCCAGCGTCGCCGCTACTTGAGGTAGAGACAGCGACCACATCGTAATCATTTCCCGCCAGTTGTAGCGGTAAACAACTTTTGCCAAGAGTGCTGCTGCAAACTTACTACCAATTAAACCCACTAAGATAGCCAGGGTCAACCAAATAGAACTTATGCTTTTTATAAATCCCGGAATATCAATCAACAAGCCTAAGTCAACAAAGAAAATGGGGATAAACAGGACATTACCAACAAAGACCACCTTTTCTTTCACTGGTCCAGAACCAATAACCTCATTGACCGCTAATCCTGCCAGAAATGCCCCAACAATTTTTTCTACCCCAATCAGTTCTGCTCCCAGCGCCGAGATAAAAACAACCAGCAGAACAAATAAAAATTGGTTTCCTTGTTCGTCTCCCGTTCGCCGGAAAAATTCATGTCCCAACCACTTAAAGCCAAATAGGATAATAGCGGAGTAGATAACTAGCCCGAGCAGTAGCCTAGCTAAACTAAATGTAGAGAATTCCCCTTGATGGATACCAACACAGACTGCCAAAACCAGCAGTGAGCCGATATCTGTAAAGATAGTTGCACCAATAGTAACAGTTACAGCTTCATTATTGATGACTCCCAAGCGACTGATGATTGGGTATGCCAGCAGAGTGTGAGAAGCAAACAAAGAACCAATTAAAACGGATGCATTCCAACCAAAACCAAACATCCGCCCGACAATAGTTCCTGCAATTAAGGGTAATAAGAAGGTAAATGTACCAAAGCCAGCAGAACGATGCTTCGTTTGCTGAAACTGCTCCATATCAATTTCCAGCCCTGCTACAAACATCAGGTACACTAGCCCAATATCAGAGAGAAGCTTGAGGGTTTCCGACTCAGTGGTGAGCAGACGCAATCCATGCGGTCCCAAAGCTACGCCTGCGATCAGTAACCCTATTAATCCTGGTAGCTTTAATCGTTCAAACAACAGAGGGACAATTAAGATGACCGTTAACAGAATCGCGAAAGAAACAATGGGTTCTAGATGCATTAATAACTCCTCACGTAGCTGCAACTGATCGCTTGGTTAAAGAATTATTAATATCAAGCTGACAAAAATTTATCTTCTGTCCCAGGGCTGTATTAAAGAGATTTACAGAGGTAGATATTTTAGTCTTTATGGTGGAAAATGAGGTGCAAGTCGCCC
Source organism: Brasilonema sp. UFV-L1 (assembly GCF_012912105.1). Lineage (GTDB taxonomy): Bacteria > Cyanobacteriota > Cyanobacteriia > Cyanobacteriales > Nostocaceae > Brasilonema. The sequence goes on along the minus strand of NZ_QMEA01000070.1, from coordinate 13,174 downwards.
TCTACGCCCATCTTAACCTGAAGTTCTCCGTGCCAATGTACGAGAAACAATATAATAAAAAATACCTGACGATTGTAAATCGCGGCTATACAAACGAAGTCTGCCTGAACGACTTTATATATTATAACGATAAAACCACAGATTAATAGACAAAATTAATACCTATATTCATCCGTGGTTCTTCTATTACTAAATACTAATGAGCTGCATTCACAGCAGTAGGTTACAAAAGACTAGTAAGCTAAGAAGGCTATGTGTTATTTTGGAAGCCGAGACCAATAAACGTAAACCCCTCCTATATCGTCTCTATTTAATGGTCCAATTTTTTTGCGCTCAAAAGCAAAGCCAGTTTGTATTAAAAACTCCTCATATTGACTACAAGAAATCTTAAAGTCCCCATTTTGTTCCAAACCAGACTTCAATGCATCTCGTTCTAGGTTTGCCAAGATCTCTTCTCCTTGTTCAAGAGCGATTGCAATAATGTGATTATGATAATCTTGAAGTGCTGCTTCCCAATCATCATGGTTATTAGAATCGTGAAGTCTTAGAAATTCATCACCAACTATAAACAAACCATCAGACTGCAAATTTCGCCAAACATTTTGCAAATATCTGTGTTTGTCCTCAGTCTTGATGTGATGGTCAGCAAATGATGAAACAATATAGTCAAATTGTGCTTCCTGGCAATAGCTGCAACTGTCACCCCTGACTAATTCTACCGAGGGGTGGTTTCGCATGTGGGATTTAAGTATCTGGAAGCATTGCACATCAATTTCAACTGAAACGACTTGAATGTTGGGAATTTTCGCGAGTCTTTTAGTAAATATTCCTGTTCCTGCTCCTAGTTCCAGTACTCGGCAAGGTTTTGCATCGTCTCCTCGATGCTTCGACAAGATACGGCTCATTTCAGCCATCATATCCACGTAATAAGCGTGCTTTTCTTCGTGTTGGTCGTACTCTTCTACATCTATATAGTTAGACATTTCTGTAGCTTCCGTAACACTCTCCTTAGACAAAAATTGATTGTTCATACAAAAATATAGCTAAATTTTCTGTAAACCTGATTACAACCATCTTACGCAAAAAGTTGTCTACGTAAATTAGTACGAATCTCTTCCTGAATTTGGTTGAGGTTTCGTAATGCCTTAAAGTCACTAATTTTAATTTGTTGAGCGCGATGAATGATTTCTTCGAGTTCGCTTTCTATTGAAATCGCATCTTTACTGTTGATAATGTCTTGTATCTTGTACTCGTGAACTTCCACTTCTTTGGTGTCAGCAGCAAAACGAATTGTCTTCACTTGACTTTTTTCATCTGGTTCAATGTATTCTGCAAGTACCTTACTACCAGATACTTCTATGACTGAAAAGTCCTTCCAAGGCTTTCCCGCAGCCATAAAAGTATGCCCCCAGAATTACAAGATGCAGTTAAAGAACTACAAAACATCCTGTACGAAGAAGAATTTTTCAAAAAAGAACCGGATGGATATTTTGACAGGGAAACCGAAAGAGCCGTTAAACGCTTCCAAAGAATTTATGGATTGAAAGACGATGGTATCGTTGGAGCTGCGACTTGGGCTGTGTTGTTGGGAATGAGACAAAGAATAGACAAAAGCTTTCCCAGGTTAGTTTATTTCCTACCACCTCAATCCTGGTTCTTATGTGAGCAATTTTTAATGATTTTTTGCATCTTACTGGGTGTTTATCATAGCCCTCTACCTGGCTCTCCTCCTAAATGGAATACAGCCTTAGCAACTGCCTATGGGCTCACCTATATAGTGCCTTTTTTGTTAGAGTCTTTACCGCTGAAGCATTCGAGGCAGACAAGTTTACCGCTCTTGCAATATGCTCCCTACGTATTAACTGGTATCTTTTGGAAACCAATTCTCAATTTCTTAGGAACATTGTTTCATTAACTATTTGCCACAATGACAGCGTGGTTCATCTTGCAGCCAAAACAGCATGACATTTTTAATTTCTCAGACATCCTCTGAACTCGACAAAATCCATTTTGTCGAGCTTAGCGCCTCTGGGTCTTTGCAAGAGCAGATTATTTTTTGAGTGGTGGATGGAGGTTACCACTTACAACTCACCTGTAGCCAGCATCTGAATAATGCGAGGCGTTCCTGGATCAAAACCGCCTAAATCCCAAGACAGTGGATCATTCGGATCTACCAACGTAATCTGGTAAGGTGCAAGTGTGATGTACACTGCTTTAATATTGGGATTTACCTTGTTGCGATACTCTGCTAATGCTTGACTTGGATGCTTGTAACCTGCCCACGATTCACTGTCAGTCCAAAAGCAGATGACATCTGCCTTATACTTTTTCCTAATCATCCACTCGTAAGCAACAGATGCATCTGTTCCACCAAAGTTTTTGTCACTCGCTTTGTGAACCGCTGAGCGAAAAGTATCTCTGGCGGTGATACCCAAGTCGTAAAATTGACTAGAAAAACCACGAATCATATAGCTTTTCTCTGCTTTTGCTGTGACTAGTGCCATTGTTGCAGCGACTTCACAACAAGTTAGTCCCATATCCGCAATTGGCCATCCCATAGAACCAGAGACGTCAACAGCGTGCATGAACACTTTGCCTGTGGGTTCGACGACATCAAAAGACAGTTCAACTGCCTTTTCGAGAATATCCACTATTTTGTGAACTGGGTTCCAAGTCTTTTTGCTGCGTCCTAGTTTGCCACCAGATTGATATGTTTTGAGTGCTTTTAAAACATCAATTGGGTGAATGCGACTTTTACGTAAATGTTCTTTGTTGTTGAGAACCGCTTCAACTCGCTGCAAGTTGACAAGTTCATCAGATGTTAAAACTCCTATTTCAGTCAGTGAACCTAAGTTACGCAACAATGCACCAATTGGCATTTCGTTAAACAGCAACTGCCAAGCAGATTTATCCATCTTGCCCACGGGTGCAGCCATTTCATGGGTTAAGTGTCCTTGGACAATGGCTTCGTGAGTTTGATCTGGGTTGCGCTTGAGCCACTCATACCACCAAATCTGTGCTAACGCCGCAGAGGGGATTTCTGTTGGCAAGATTTCCCATCCTTTGACAACCCACTCAAACAGTTGTTGATGCTCTTGTGTCGGTGGTTTGACGTGGAACAACCGCAAAGCATCTCGGTGGGAGAAGTCATAACGTTGCTGGTACTTGAGCAACTGGTAAGCTAAACCCTTCACATCTTCCCGTAAAAACCAATTTTTTCCAGCTTCGCGCACAACTTTACCAAATCCTCGTAGAGACTTGGTGTAGTTCAGCCATTCGTAAAAATGACTCCCTGTGCGGACAACTTGCGGGAAGATTTCAGCAAATGCTTTTTTGGCTTCTGGCGCTTCACCCATCGACAGTAGAACCAGCGCAAGAATAGGCGCACTGTTGTTAATGGCGCGTCCATCGCTAGCATAAAGGATTGCTTGTGCGACTCGCTCAGGATTTTTAGCGATCGCCTGTCTGGTCACCTCAACAAAATCTTCTGTCAATTCATTTTTAAGCGCATAGTAAGTGCTTTTTGCCGTGCCAATGAGTAAACAACGCTGTAGCATCTTCCAAAGACCAGCATCAAACATCCAACCACTAGAACGTCCTTGAATCATTTGCGATTCTCTTCCTGGAATCGGTTGAGTCTGGGGTGTGGCTGTCTTTTTTTGAGTGAAGAATTTATAGTTCATTTGTCTACTCCCAGCCTTTGCAGGCAAAAATCAAAGGTGGCGGAGCAGGATTTGAACCTGCGACATCCCGTTCTGAAAACGATAACCCTCATTCTTCGTCCTTTTCAGGCAAGGGGTGAATAAGGATATAGGTGCTCTACCAACTGAGCTACCCGCCACAAGTAAAATTCAAAATTCAAAATTCAAAATTCAAAGTTCAAAATGAAAAGAAACTAGGACTTACGCACTGTACAAAAGGGACGTCATGTGCATAACGTAATTTGGTCGTTACAGACTTTTGAGAATTACCCCTGAGAGGCCAGGTAGGTGCTCTATCAATTTAGCTATCCGCTTTGTGAACATCTGCTCATCTCACTAATGTAGTATGTGTATTATAAAGTGTCAAGGGTCTAAGGTGAAAAATTTTCTTCTAGCTTTTATCTACCGATACACTACACAAGGGGCTTTGCGAGGAGAAGGTAAAGCCTCTGTGAGATTTTGCCGAGGAAAATTTTTGGCAAATAGACAAAAACTACAAATAATGTCCCCAATTTTTGCCAAGATGTATTATTATTTCCACACACAGTCACTTGGCAGTTATCGGCATGAGTGAAAAAACAATAGAAAGCTATGGCAAAGGTTTTCTACTTCTACTTTTGCCTATCTCGTTTTTGATTATTTTCCTGGTTGCTACTTGGCGAATTTGGCTAGGATTTATCCTACTAGTCTTGATTTTCAATCTCTGGCAACTTTATACATGGCAACAGTGGTGTAAGAAAGTAAATCCGGTTTTCCATCAACTCATTCGGGAAAACCAAGGCAGGATTACGCCAATGGATTTAGCTATCAAAGGAAATTTTTCTGGAGAAAAGGCAAAACGCTACCTAGATACCAAAGCATCAGAATTTGCGGCTAGCACCGTTGATTCGGAAGACGGAAGCAAAGTGTATCAGTTTATAACTGCAAGTACTTTAGGCAGCATACTTGACAATAGCGAACCACCAAAAGAACTTGAAAGTGAACCAGTTGAGCAGCATGCGCTACCATTTCTAGCACCACCACCCCAAGCACAGTTAGAAGAACCAGAATTAGAAGAACCAGAAACGGAATTACCACCGCCGCCTTCCCAAGAGGAAGTACAAAAACCTCTGGAAAAACAATTGATGTTTGGCTCTCTGATTCAATCAGAACTTGCCAAGCGCCTCAATGTTTATTCCAGTACAGTTTATAAGCGGCGAGATGATCCAGACTTTGCAGAATGGAGTCGCAGTAAGGATCCTGATGGCATTGCCTGGAAATACTCTCGAAAAAATAAAGAGTTTTTCCCGGTTGAAGAAGATAAAAGTTAAAAGAGATTTCTTTTAAACAAAAAAGTATTCAGAACTCAGAACGATAGGTACAGAATAGATCTGGGGCTTAAAGTCAAGATTTGAGGTTTTGGTTCCTAATTTATGGTTTAAAGCCCCTAAATTCATATATGGAAAAGAAAAACATTTTTTCTTTTTTTCCTGATTAAATCCCCTAAATTCATAGATATATTCTGTGTTCTGCGTTCTGTGTTCTGCGTTCTTCTTAATTTTCGATTTTTCCTTGTAAACCGACAGCTTCGGAGATGGTATTTAATCCGCTTTGTTCTAACTTAGATAGTAACCCCTGGAGAACGTGGCGTATCATCGCTGGACCCTCATAAATCCAGCCTGTGTAAACTTGAATAAGACAAGCACCAGCAGTGATTTTCTCCCAAGCATCTTCAGGTGTAAAAATGCCACCAACGCCAATAATTGGTAATTGACCAGCTGTTTGCTGCCAAATAAAACGAATGACTTCTGTGGAACGTTCCCTGACTGGCGCACCACTAAGACCACCAGCTTCTTGTTGAGGTGATTTACCAGTTTGCGAAATCACCTGTGTTTTGAGTCCATCCCTACGAATCGTGGTGTTGGTGGCAATAATTCCAGCTAATTGATAGGTTTTTGCTAGGGAAATAATATCGGCGATCGCCTCCCATTCTAAATCAGGAGCTATCTTGACAAAAACAGGTTTTTGTGTATTGTTTTCCTGTTGTAAAACCTCCAAGATAGAACTGAGCATGGCAGCATCTTGGAGCGATCGCAACCCTGGAGTATTGGGTGAAGAGACATTGACGACAAAATAGTCTCCAAAATTCTTGAGTAAGCGAAAACTATCGAGATAATCCTTTGCGGCTTCTTCGAGAGGAGTTATTTTGGATTTTCCGAGATTAATACCAATAGGTATAGATATATTTAACTCTTGCTTAACTTCTGTCAACCGTGCTGCCATAGCTGCTGCACCTTGATTGTTAAAGCCCATGCGGTTGAGGGCGGCTTTGTCCAAGGGTAAGCGAAACAAGCGAGGGCGGGGATTTCCTGGCTGTGCATGAAAAGTCACGGTTCCCACTTCTGCAAAGCCAAAACCAAGTTTTGACCACATGGGAACTGCAACGCCATCCTTATCAAACCCAGCGGCTAAACCCAGAGGGTTGGGGAAGCGTAGCCCGAACAGATTTTGTTCTAGACGTGCATCAGATAGACAAAAGGACTGTGCAAGAAATTGGTTGATCCAGCTTGCAGGCGCTTGGTGGTCAGTTTTTCCCAACCAGCTTAAACTGCGAATCGTTGAGGAATGCAACCACTCTGGATCTGCTTTGAGCAAAGTGAACAAAAGGGGACGAAGTGCGTTTTTATAAATATTCAAATGAGTATCCGTAATCTAAAATCTAAAATTGCTCAGTCTGGTTAGTGCTATGGACAACTCATATATTAACAATCGTGCATGTTCAGATTCCCGACTTCGCAAAAGTTGTCGGGAATCTTGTTGTTCACGAATTATCTAGTAGGATAGCTATATGTTGGCGGTTTGCAATTGCATATCGCTTTTACAACATCGTTTTAGTAAACCCAATATTGTCATCAACGACTGTTGTTGGTCCTACGGGAAGTTTTTTCGGGTCTGGTAGGTCGAGTTTCTCGAACTCGATTTTGTCATTCCACACTTTTCTGAAGAAATCCTTGAATACCTCAATCGTGAGCAACTCGCCAGGACAGCGACGGTATCCAAAACCGAAAGGCGCGTAGCCAGCATAGTCACAGACGGGAAATGCCTTGTCATCAGCAATGCCATAAACAGTACCAAATATACTATTGGTCAGTTCTGCTTTTCTACCATCCTTCACCTCGAATGTCGCTTTGTGGAAAGGACATTGAGCAAATCCGATTTCTTTAGATTTGGCTTCGTCAATTTGGTCGCTGGTTGGCGCATCTTTGTAGCGATCAGGATCGAATTTTGATGGGTTTTCCCAGTGTCGTGGGTATTCACTGGTCGGTTTATGCGGACTGATTATATAGCCATATCTATCGTATGGTGGTTTTCTGACTTCTCCCATAGCAGAAATGCTTCCAGTGTTTGGCGAAATCGTGCGGAATAACTCCATCACGAACCGATCAAGGGGGGTAAACGACGAATCGTTCGCTTGGTCATAATCACTTTCCATCGTCTTTTTAAACCATGCCCGGACGTCAGAGTCTCCTGTGTTTTTGCTCAGTTTAGACATGATGTTGTAGATAGTATTGCCCCACTGACTCAAAGCAACGAAATTATGGAAGCACTCGAAAACAACATCTTTGCGCCTGAAATCTTCTCCCTCTTCACCATTCTTAATCCAGTAGTACACGAACGTCTTCTCTGGATCTGCTACATTTGCCTTTACCACGTCTTCGACTCTTTGATCAATCCATTCTTTTAAAAACTTGCGGCGATCGCGCACCCTGATGTAATTCTCATAGACAATCTCCTGTGTTGGATCTCGATAGGCAAGGACAGTGTTGAAACTCTCACCTATCTCCCGAACCTCCGGCGGAACAGCATCACCCTTGACACCAAGGTGTAAATCCCAGTACAGGTCGAAATAGTTATCTAGATACTGACGCATCAAAGGTTTACCAGCATTTTTTTTGTCAAATAGCTGGTCGAAAAATTTAACCACCTTGTCCCCATAGATGGGACGATATAGATCGGGAGTAACAGCCGAATAGTAAATCCTTTTTCTACGATTATCGTCGCCACGTTTTTCGTAACCTTGAATAAATACCGAAAGTCCATCCTCTTCCTGATTTGGTTCCCAGTTCTCATATAACAGTCCCCAAAAGTAATACGGTAGGGCGTTCTCCTTGGTGAGTCTTTCCTCATCAATCATGGGAAGGGAGAGTTTCTCTCCTTGATAAACACTTGTAAGGAAAGCAGGTACAATCACATGCTTGATGTAAGAAAGGTCAAAAATGGTCGGGAGTGATTCTCGTAGACGACTGAGGGCTGACGCCTTTCTCTCAGGGACCTTTGAATTTACATCTTCCTTAACTTCGTCAGAAAGGGTAGAGAAAAATTCCGAAACATCAAAAATAGGAAAAAAAGACATGATTTGGACTCCTTGTGGTGTCTGGCTGCAGGAAATTCATCCAGCGACATGAAATCAATAGATGCCAGCATTTGGATCTGATGCAGCTTCGTCACCTTTAAGGGTACATAAGTGATAGACAAATTAGCTTCCTTCAAATAGCTAATGAGAGCACGGCGCAGGAGTGTAATCTAAATAGCCTAAGTGTTTGCTATGATTGCTTTATTTAATTTTTAACTTTGGATGTTGTGTTTTGATTGCTCATGAACGCTTCTACTCTGGAATTAAGTCACAAAATTTACTCTTGTGTTGTACCAAAGTAGCTATAATTAATTTCCAAATATCACCAAATCCAGCTCAATCTGCTGATCGATAATATGGGACGCACTCGTTCTAAATCTGACCTGCCCACAAAAATTTGTCCGGTATGTCAGCGCCCTTTTACTTGGCGCAAAAAATGGGCAGATTGCTGGGATGAAGTGAAATATTGCTCAGAACGCTGCCGTCGTCACCGTTCTGAAACTAAAAATGAAACCACTAATTTCCGTGAAAACACGGAGTAATAAAGAAAGAAATGGAGATAAAGGTACAACCTAAGCTAATTATTCATGGAGGGGCTGGTAGTTCTCTAAGGGGAAAAGGAGGATTAGAAACGGTACGCCGTTCTCTCTACCAAGTCATAGAGGAAATCTATTCTCTCCTGGAGTCGGGAACAAGTGCAAAAGAGGCGGTTTTACGGGGGTGTCAACTGTTGGAAGACGACCCCCGTTTTAATGCTGGCACTGGTTCAGTTCTGCAGTCGGATGGTCAAATCCGTATGAGTGCTTCTTTGATGGATGGAACATCCCAAAGCTTTAGTGGAGTGATTAATGTCTCGCGGGTCAAAAATCCTATTGACTTAGCGATCGCCTTACAAAACTCTCCTGATCGTGTCCTCTCAGATTACGGTGCAGCAGAACTGGCGCGGGAGTTGCAAATACCCAGCTACAACGGCTTAACCGAGTTACGCTTGCAAGAGTGGATAAAAGAGCGCCAGGACAATTTTAAAAGAACGATGGCTGGGGTCGTTGCAGAAGCAGAACTAGTGGAAACTAGTCATAGTAATGCCCGACGCGGTACGATTGGTGTTGTCGCTTTGGATACTTATGGGAAGCTGGCTGCTGGTACTTCTACTGGTGGTAAAGGATTTGAGCGAATTGGACGCGTGAGTGATTCTGCAATGCCAGCAGGGAATTATGCGACAAAATATGCAGCGGTCAGTTGTACTGGTATTGGAGAAGACATTATTGATGAGTGCTTAGCAACACGAGTTGTAGTACGTGTCACTGATGGTCTATCCCTGAAAGAAGCGATGCAGCGCTCATTTACAGAAGCACAAGAACACAAAAGGGATTTTGGAGCGATCGCCCTAGATGCTAGTGGGGCGATCGCTTGGGGGAAGACTAGTGATGCTCTCCTGGCTGCTTACCACAATGGGGAGAAAATCGGCGATACCTTAGAACTTCCTGTGGGGACAGAAGTTGGCCATATATTGAGTTGTGAGTGCTAACTCACGAGTCTTGAGTCATTTGACTCAGGACTCAGTACTCTTGTTGCGCCACCCTGGTTTCACAACTTGACGAGCACGGGCAATCACCAGACAATCATCAGGGACATCTTCTATAACAGTTGAACCAGCTGCTATATAAACATCATTTCCTAGCGTCAGAGGAGCAACTAAAACGCTGTTGGAACCTGTTTTCGTGCGATCGCCTATGTTGGTAGGATGTTTTTTCACACCGTCATAATTGGCTGTAATTGTTCCCGCACCAATATTTACTTTACTGCCAGTGGTAGTATCGCCCAAGTATGATAAGTGGGCAACGTTAGTGCGATCGCCCAACTTCGTATTTTTCAATTCCACAAAATTCCCCACACGACAGCCAGTACCGACTTCTACCTGACCACGCAAATGGCTATAAGGTCCAACACAGGTTTTTGCCTGTACATTGCTATTTATAACCACTGAATACAGCACCGTGACGTTTTCACCTATCTGGCTATTTTCAATTAAACTTCCTGGTCCGATGCGACTTCCTGTTTGAATAACTGTATTGCCTCGCAGATGAGTTTGAGGTTCGATAATCACATCTGGAGCGATTTCTACGGTATCGTCTATTGTAATACTGGCAGGGTCAATGAGGGTAACACCTGCGATCATCCATTTTTCTTTGACTCGCTTTTGCAAAATCTCGTATGCTGTTGCCAGTTGCAAGCGGTCATTAATGCCTAAAATTTCCTGTTCATCCTCCAAATCCACCGCCATCACTGGTTCTAATGAGCTAACAGCATCCGTCAGATAGTATTCTTTCTGAGAATTATTTGCCTGTAAATCAGGTAGAACTTTTGCCAAATCCGGCCAACGGAAGCAGTAAATACCAGCATTAATACGGTTATTTTGTTTTTGAGTGGGTGTACAATCTCGGTCTTCAATAATTTGTTGCACAATATTGTCACTATTACAAAAAACGCGTCCGTAGCCTTTAGGATTATCCAAGCATGCAGTGAGGATAGTTGCGGCATTTTGGTGTTGGGCGTGAGTTTGCAACAGATTTTTGAGAGTTTCTGTGCGAAGCAAAGGCACATCACCATACAATACAAGTAAATCGCCTGTGTAGCCCTCAAGGTGAGGGAGTAATTGCTGGATAGCATGACCTGTCCCCAGTTGCACACTCTGTTCAACAAACTCCAAATTTGGAATTGATTGCGTGGCTGCTTTCACTTCTTGTGCTTGATAGCCAACAATCACCATTTGCTGAGTAGGCGAAAGCGGCTTTACACTGTCGATCACTCGTTCGATGAGCGATCGCCCACCCAAAGAATGTAAAACCTTAGGCAGGTTTGATTTCATGCGTGTTCCACGTCCCGCCGCCAGAATTGCTACAACTACCATAATTCTAGTTATCAGTGAATTGCTTTGAATACGTCTGTGAATTTGAGTATGGGAGCAATTTTTGACACTCCCTAAGCTTCAATACTACAAGCTTGTCCAAGTTCAGTGGACTCCTGGAGCCAAGAATATCCTGACTTCTCGTCAGGAAAATGTCAAACTCATTCGTCAGATCGCACTCAAAATCTAGTATGAGAAGGCAGCAGCAGCTAAGAGCAGAAGGTAAAAATGCTTGTACCGTAAGCTTTTTGTCTATTTTAACTTGCGTGGAGTCTGGAGAGTCGTTACGTACTAGTTAACTCTTGAGTGCCAATTTTTAAAAGAAGACATAAATTCTAGAAACTGGTCCATGAGTTTTGGATTACGCCATCCTTTTGCTGTTTCTTCCGCCATCACAACAAAAGCTTCTTCTTGGGTAAAAGCTCTTTTATATGGTCTTTCACTAACGAGAGCATCAAAAATATCTATCATTTGAAAGACTTGCGCTAAATAAGGAATGTCATCTCCTGCAAGTCCATCAGGGTAGCCTGAACCGTCCCAACGTTCGTGGTGATGTCGGATAATCGGAATAACACCCCGCATACTGCGTAGTGGCTGGCAAATTTTTTCGCCAATCAAAACGTGTTGCTTCATAAGATCCCACTCTTCGGCATTGAATTTGCCTTTTTTCAGCAGCACTGCGTCAGGAATCCCGACTTTACCAATGTCATGAAGATATCCCCCCCACATCAAATCTCGAATTTGGTTGCGTGTGAGATTGAGATACTCTCCAAAATTCCTCCCCATATACACCAGACGTTCGCAGTGATCACCAGTATTTGGATCACGACTTTCAATAGCCCTTGCTATCGAAAACAAAACCTGTTCGGCGTGATCTAAGTCTTCATTCAGACGCTTTTGTGTTACTAAGGATTTTACCCGCGCCGCCAACTCTACACGATCAAAGGGTTTGGTGAGGAAGTCATCTCCCCCTGTTTCAATTCCTCGAATCCGCGATCGCCTGTCACTTAAAGCAGTAATAAAAATGATTGGGATGAGTCTGGTATATTCATTCTGCTTAAGCAACTCGCACACCTGAAATCCATCCATTTCTGGCATCATCACATCCAACAAAACCAAGTCAGGCTGTTTTTGTATTACCAATTTTATAGCCGTATAACCACTGTCTGCTTCTATAACTTGGTAACCTTCCATTTCTAAAAGAGCGACAGCTGTCATCCGACTGGCAGCATGGTCATCTACTACTAAAATTTTAGGCGCATCTGAATCAAAGCTATTCACTGTCGAATCCTGGCTTTGTACCGTCTTGGAGACGGATAAATTTTCAATAGCTCTCACAAAAGTACTCATCAAAAATGTGCTTTTTTTAGTTGGTTTTTACATCATTTTTTCCTTGGAACAACTAGGAAATATTTTTCTGCTTATTCGCTGGATCCTTAAGCTTTTTTATAGTAAACTTTTCTTTTTCCTATCTCGTATATTTTCGTTAATCCTTTTATCAAAAAACCATATTATCAAGCTTTTTTTGAATGCTCACATTTTGAAATTATTTGACACAAAAATGTACTTTTTTCTATCTTTTTTATTTGCATAGTACATTCTATCTTGTTTGGTGAGTGTTGGAAGTATAACTGCTTGATTTTACTTTATATTTTATCAGTATAAACAATTCCTACAAATTTTGAATCGGGTTTTTACTGAGATTTCTTCATTCAGTCTTCAAAGAAGATGATTAGTCGATGTAATCTCTATCAAAATAAGATGTTATGCTTCTGAGGCAGTCTGTAACTTACGATTGCGGCTTTATTAATCTAAGTCATCGAACTGCAATTCCCTTTTACTGACAGTGATATTCTACTTTTTTTATATGTGATATTAATCACAAAAAATCATAAGGTAAGATTGTATAGAGAAATCATTTTCAGTTACAAAAGCTACAAAATTATTAGTTGAGTTTTCGAGAACCATCTTTTGCGCCAACGAGAAGTCGGCTCCAGAGAAGAACTTTGTTGCTCTTGTTGTCGCCGTCTCAAAATCAAATCAGCAGCATCGCACAACTGTGGATCGCGATAAGGAATACCAGCACGAGTCAGTAAATGTTCCTGTTCTGCTTGGGAAAGCGGGAAGTGGGGAGATGGGGAACTCGGGGCCCCCACGGAGTGGGGATTAGGG
>NZ_QMEA01000006.1 GCF_012912105.1 Brasilonema sp. UFV-L1 | reverse complement strand
GTAGGGGAAGTGAAATGTATCAGGATTTTCGTGAAAGGGTATTACTACCAATTACGGGGTCGTTTTTAGGAAATTTGGCAGGTGCGATCGCGACTAATGTTTTGGGGAATGAGAAGCCCGTGGAAAAAGGTCGCTTGTTATCCTACGCCAAATCAAAGATTATGGCGTAGGTCTTATAGCTCCCCCAAACCCCTACGAAAGATAAATAATTAAACTGCTCTAGTTCTTAGTTAAAGTACTAACTCGGGGTTATCTGCTGGCTGTTTGATGCTGAGTTGTTTTGTCTGTGTGCTCACACCCGATGAAAAGGTACCCTTAAAGGTACTGCCGAAACCACACTGAGTTGCCTAGAGTTTATAGATATATTCTCAATCAATGATTTTCCGTCTTTAAGGTTTGATTTTTTGCATAAATGATATAAAGCTATACACACGTCTAGCTTTGCCGTAATTAAGTCCAGATTCTGCAAATTATGGAGTCTTAAACACTTATGTCTCTTAAGACAGTGACTTACGCGCTCGACTTTCTCGACAAGCTAAAATCCTTGCGGAACGAGGAGGTTTCAACAAGCCAGGAAAGTTTCTTATCCAATATAGAGAGACGCGATCGCAGAGCAGACCCCATAACGGTTCTAGCCAGGCGAGTTGAGAACATTGCGGCGAGTGGCTCTGGAGTATCTTCGTTTGATCTAGAGCGTATCCTTGGGCGTAATGACCTGCTACCCATTAACTTTCTCCAAAGGGGGACACTGGCTGCTCGTGCAATTTGCCGGATTTGGGTGGGAGATCTGTTTGGCTCAAATGGAAGCTGGGGGACTGGCTTTCTCGTATCTCCCCGTCTGCTGCTCACAAATCATCATGTGATTGAATCTGTTGATATGGCAATGCGATCATCAGCCCAGTTTGGCTATGAGATGGACATTAGCGGTAAAATTCATCAAGGAAAAGCTTTTAATCTAACTCCTGATGAAGCATTCATCACAGATGCTGATCTTGATTTTACCTTAGTCGCTGTTGCTGAAACGTCGGATGACGGAGAAACTCGCCTGGCAGATTACGGGTTTTTGCGTCTCGATCCTACGCTTCACAAGGTAGAACCATTAGAATTCGTCACCATCATCCAACACCCCGATGGTCAACCCAAGCAAATTGCGATTCGGGAAAACAAAGTCCTCAAGATTGGTGATAACCAAGATGCCCTTAAGGACAATTTTCTCTGGTATGCTAGCGATACTGCTCCTGGGTCTTCCGGCTCCCCAGCCCTCAATGATAACTGGCAGGTGGTTGCTGTTCATCATAAGAGTGTAGTAGAAACCCGCATCCGTGAAGGAGTTGAAGAAATTCAACTGACCAACGGCGAATGGGTAGCTAAGGAACAAGCAGAAAATCTTAGTGAAAAGAAAATTAAATGGATAGCCAATCAGGGTGTTCGGACAAGTAAAATTCTTGAACAAGTCAACAAAATCCAAACTCAACAAGACGGTTCTGGCTCCCAGTTGGTTCAAGCTTTCCTTGAAGACGCTAAGGGTATCCGCATATTTCCGGGTACGACTCCCCGCGAAAGCGTGATCACCTCGACAATCAGTACTCCTATCTCAGTTGGAGAGACTCTCAGCTTGGATGAGAGGAGACGTCCCCCAAGTTCAGTTACTAGACCAAGCCGTGGCGGAAGTGTTCGTCCATTGAGTTATTATGAGGGTCGCAAAGGTTATGACCCTAATTTTCTTGGGGTTACTATTCCCCTACCAGAATTGACACCAGCAGCTCTTGCTTTTGGTCCAGTCGCACAAGTAGAAGGGACGCAGGACAACATCCTCCGCTATACGCACTTCTCAATTGTCATGTGTGAAACCCGTCGTTTAGCCTTCCACACAGCTGTTAATATTGATGGGAGACAGTGGGTTGGATTGGAACGCAGAGACGACGAATGGTTTTTTGACCCCCGTATCTCCTTAGATATGCAAGTCGGAAACGACTTTTACAGCAATGAACCTGGAGGAAACTTTTTTGACCGGGGTCATCTTGTCCGCAGACAAGACCCAATTTGGGGAGAACAAAACGAGGCAAGGATAGCCAACAGCGATACATTCCACTTCACAAATTGCTCTCCTCAGTACTTTCAGTTCAACCAATCACAGCAGTTGTGGCAGGGCTTGGAAAACTTCATCCTCACTAACACCGATCAAGATGATCTTCTCGCAAGTGTTTTTACTGGTCCCATCTTCCAACAAACCGATGTCGTTCATCGAGGAGTTCAAGTTCCCCAATTTTTCTGGAAGGTTGTTCTGGTAGTAGACAGAAACCGCAAACTTTATTCTAGCGCCTACGTTGTCAGTCAGGAGAGATTCGTTAATAATATTCCCTTTGAGCGCAGGCCTGTTGGTGAATTCAATAACTTCCAGGTGTCCATCACTAACCTGGAGAGCAGAATCGGCTTGAAGTTCTCCGATGAAGTTCGTAGGGCGGATGTCTACGCTGGTCGCTCTCAAGGAAGGGGATTGCGCGGCTTTAGTGACATTGAGCACCCTCGTCGCTAAAAGATCCAAACTACTCGCTTCGATGCTTTAAAATTACCTATACTCTCCTGTATTTCCTCTGCGACGGACACATTCCTCAACGGGGGGCACATGCGTCCCCTCTGGGGTTGGGGGGAACCCCCGCACGGAAGTGTCTTCTTCTGTGTCTTGGAAAGCTCTGATCGGAGGAAACCTCCGCTCAGACTTTCCGCTGCGTCCTCTGCGGTTAATTCTTAGGTAATTTTCCGGTGAGAAGGAAGTAGCACAAGTTGAGGTAGGTGTTGCACCCAAGTCAAATCCGAAATGACTGCATTTCGTAATTATGCCACTGTCGCTGATACCATTCAGCAACTAAGGGACGGACAATAAACTTGGGTGTGGAACCTTCCTTAACATCAATACGCAGACATGAGTAAGGTCTTCGCTTTTGAAAGCCCTGCCCGTTACGACCAACAAAGAGGTGCGAATGCGCCACTAACTTTTGATTTTGTTTGGCGACTTGTGGGAAAGTCTCAAATAAATTTGCTCCCTCAGTCCTTTGTCGTCGCAGGCTATAGCCACTCCCACCGCAGACAACCCAATGAATGTGAGAATCAGCACTTCCTGTGTTTAATGTTTCAATATGTTCTAAGCAGTGAGCATGACCGTTTAAGACTAAATCGACTAACGGACGACTACCTCTATTGGAACCTACGACTTCAGCAACGCCATTAAGCACACTACGCAGGCGATCGCGAACTGCCAAAGTTTGCGCTTGCTCCCATTTTGTTGCTTCAGTCACGTAGGGAGGATGATGAAAATAAACAATTCGTCCCCGCACATCTGCGGTATTCCAAGATTCTATGAGTCTGTACTTCAGCCATTCCAACTGGTCGATATCAGTTACCGTTTTTTCATCGGAGGCTAATTGCTTATCTATATCAACAATGATTTCCTCAATTTGTGACACCCTGCCATGTGTATCATCTAGTTGCTCTGCTTCGCTGGGGTTATCCGGATTGAGTTTTGCAGAGGTTTCCATAAATTCCATCTTTTGCTGTTCTAGTTCACTACGACGCTTTTGCAATTGTTGGCGATAAGCATCTCCTTCCTGTGTTGCAGGTAGGGGAACCGGAGCATTAAATGTGTTAGAATCTAGTGCAAAGAAGTCGATGCCACCGTAGCGGAAGCTATAGTAACGATTGGGAAGGCGGGTAAAGCGCCCTGGCTTGTAGCGCAGACAGCGGCCTGTATTTGTTTTGCCAGTGTAATGTTCATCTAGGTGACGAGCTAAATCTCCTGGCAGCATAAACCCCTTGAGGTAATCCAGAAAAGCTTTTGCATAAGCGTCACCTTGCCATGAACCATGAGCGCCAACATCAAGATCTAGCTTCGATGGGAGTAAGCGACGCAAAGGCATTGTTGCCAAGGATACTAAGCCAAATATCAGTGGTAAATCATAGTAATCGTGATTTCCTGGTACAGGTAGAATTGGTCGTTTGAAAATCATTCGATCATAGGCAATGCGCTGGGGTTGCTCTCCTTCCAGAAGAAAGTCTCGATAAGGTTTGATAAAGTTTTCCTGGTAATACTCGCTTGATCCCACCAGATAGATAATATCACCCGTATGCAGCATAAAACGGCATTCTTGGTGGTGGGGTTGCATCAGTTCGGCTACTTGTCGCTGAGGATTGTGTCCCCGGTGTGCCCCAGAACCGGAGTCACCCACAACCAAAAACGAAAACTCTGGAGAGTCAGTTCCTTCATCGTCCAGCACCAGCTGAGTTTGGTCAATTCCCCTTTCTAAAATGACAGGATCTTGCCACCGCACCCGCTGGTTCATCTTGCGAATTTTGTCGGCAATTGCCGGATCGGATACGAGTTTCAACGCAACTTTCTCCTAAATATATACCTGAATCTTAATCAAAAGCTGCTTGTTTATCCTCAACTGTCACATTTGGCAATCCTTCCAATTTTTCCGAAAGTTCTTCTTCTTCAATTGACGGTACAAAAACTTTCAAACCTGCCGGGATACAACGAATTTCTACAGGAGTTGTCCCTGAAATTTCTCCATCAACAACAATTTTTTGTACAGGCTCAGTTGTAATTTTAAATCGTTTTGCTCGCAAGTAACCTATGTCATCTCGCTCTGCAGCATCGCCCACAGCAGCCGATTGAAACAGATGAAAGGCTGCGGCGATCGCCCCTGCTCTATTCGCTGGAGCCACTATTGTTAAATCTAGTAACCCATCATCTACAATAATGCCTGCTGGTCCCTGAGCCAATATTGAAGAAGCAGGTGCTGCATTTGCGACTGTGACTGCTGCTGCAGAAGTTTTAATGATGTGTTCATCTGTCTCAATTTCAACATCAAAGTTTTGTAAATTCCGCAATTCTTGAAGTCCTGCAAGAATATATGCCAGAACACCAAACCGATTTTTTGCTTCCCTATCTGCTTTCTCTACAGTTTCTGCTTCAAAGCCAACACCTGTCAGCAACACCATCGGGTTACCGTTACAATCAGCTGCATCTACAGTCCGAGTGACTCCTCCCAAAATGACTTTACAAGCACCCTCAATAGTATCGGGAATTCCCAATGCTGTGGCAAAAGCGTTTGCAGTTCCTCGTGAAATTATGCCAAATGGAATATTGCTACCGACTACAGCACCTGCTGCTGCAGAGAGAGTTCCATCTCCACCTGAAGCGATAATGGTATTTACACCCCGCTTAACTGCTTCATGCGCTAGTTCTTCAGCACCTATTTCTTCTGTTGTTAGTTGAATATCCAGGTCGATTTCCGGTTCTAAGATTGCCCGAATCATTGCCAAATCTTGCTCTGAGTCTCCTTGACCCGCAACTGGATTAAAGATAAGGCACGCGGAACGATTCATAGGGTGTAGTTTCTGGTTTATGAATAAAACATTAATCTACTATTTTAATTGATTCAGACCATCTCAGCTTCCATCTTGTGACAGGTTTGTCCCTCCGTTACTCGACACTCTGCCCTCTAAATTGAATACTCTATCTGAGATCGTCTTACAGCAAACCTAAATTGTTTGTGAACATCTTCTCTCTTTTCTTCCTTTGTGTACTAGCCTACGGCACGCCGCTGCGCGTCTAGGGCGTACTTTGCGGTACCCTGCGGGAAGCCGCTCCGCGTCTACGTTTTCATAATTTTTTTGTTCACGATCTATTTAAGATTGCTGTAGCTGCACCAGTGTCATTTGAATAGTTCGTTCAGAGGATATCTGCGCCGTTACATGCAGGTTATCAGTTGACGGTGATTGGTTTTACATTCACGTTATTTTAAGATTTGACTACCTTCTTTGTCAGCGTTATGTGCTGATTTCTCTATTCGCTTATATTTCCTAATTGTTGGGTTTACCGTACCAAAAAAGACATGTTTTTCCCACCTTTAATTCTGCCTAAATTCTTGTGCGGCAATCATCAATTCTTCGGTGCTATTAACCGTATTTTCAGTCATGAAAATCATCATTACTATAAGAATCAAAGCTACTCGATAAATCCTGAAGTCAATAAAGAAACAACTACGAATCACAAGAGGAATTATGGTATTAGTACGTTACAACCCCTGGCAAGAATTGAACACACTGCAACGTCAAATCGACACCCTTTTTGAAGATTTTCAAGCACCAACCTTTACCAAAGCTCCAGCAGCCGAACTGCACGAAACCGAAGATGCCGTACACCTGAAGCTGGAACTCCCTGGTATTGATGCTAAAGATGTAGATATCTCAGTCACCGAGAATGCAGTTAAGGTGGTTGCAGAGCGTAAATCAGAAACCAAAACTGACGAGAATGGTAGAACAAGAAGTGAATTTTACTACGGTAAGTTCCAACGAGTTATTCCTCTAAGAACTCGGATTCAAAATACCAATGTGAAAGCTGAATACAAAGACGGAATTTTGAATTTGACTCTGCCTAAAACGGAGCAAGAAAAAAATAAAGTCGTCAAGGTTAATTTGGAACAACCTACAGCATAAAGCTTTTCTCTGTCTAGAATAGAGAGCTAATTGTATGACATGATATTAAGCCTGGTTGATAAACTTCAACCAGGCATTTTTTTAAGAAAAAGTTGTAGGCCGACTGACACTACCCAATCTTAGGGAGAACATCACTAAACAGAACCTGCAAGAGCTGACCTCCCTGTGGTCGGCTCCAGTCTTGAGCCAGTTCAGCCATGAGCGTATTGGTTGCTGTTAACACAACCCCTTCACGCTCCATTCTCCGCCTAGACATCTCCTCAGAAATGTCGAACGGTGATCCAGAAGCATCAATCACAGCTTGAATATTGTATCCTTCACGACAGGCACTAATAGCTGGATAGACAAGGCACACATCTGTTGTTACACCCGCCATGATAATGTTTTTGCGTTGAGTGTTTTCTACTGCCTGCTTAAAGTTAATATCGTTCCAAGCATTCACAATACCCGCCCGTTTAATTCGCTTCTCAAAAGCTTCAGGCAAAATGTCCTGCAACTCAGGCATGAGTGGACCTTGAAGATTCTCTTCCTGACTACTAGTCAGCACGACTGGAATGTTGAGAATTTTTGCAGTCTTTGCTAAAGCGAGCGTATTTCGCTTCACAAGGTCCAAAGGAATATTTTTGATCAATTGCATTGTCCCGACTTGATGATCGATGAAAAGTATCACCGAATTATCAGAGGTAAAGTTATCGCTCATCTTTTTTTGCTTGAGAATTCAAAAGAAATAAAACAAAGTTTGGATAGCTTTATATTGCATTTAAGAATTTGGGTACAGCCATTTGTAAAATAATCGGGTTAACTGAGGCATCACAACGTAAGTCAGGAGCCACACGACAATCCCAATAGTGATGAGTTGCGCCAGTAATCCAGGGAGATAGACAACCAGAGGACTTAGGAGATATCTCACAGTGGATAGTGTCACAAACACCGCTATCCAGGTCAGTAACGCCATCTTGTAACGCTTAGGAGGAAGCTTTGGCGCTTTTCTTGGCAAGACAAACCAGTTTTCTAAACCTGTGAGAACTTGTACATCCTCCGATGTTTGAATCAGAGGCTTGGCTCGTTCAATCCACTCCCGACGCACATCTGAATTTAGCCATGCTTGTAGATTCTTGTGATGGTCAAAGTGAAGAACAATGATGTACTCTGGATGCAGATTCTTCTCGGGTCGTAGGATGTTGACTCCTAAATGTCCTTCAAATGTTTTAGCGACAGGAATAATTCCTCGCATCCATTCTTCATATCCCTGTTCTCGACCCGGTTTGACTAAATGGGTAATGACTGCTGTGACGTGATGTTCCGTGAATTTGGGGCTGTTCATTGTCTAAGCCAAGATTATCTTAAGGCATAAAGACGGAATGCGAGCGTGAATTTAGAGCTGTTCATTGTCTATGCCAAGATTATCTTAAGGCATAAAAATACCACCGTTTACAGGCAGATATGCTCCTGTAATAAATTTTGCCTGTTCGGATGCCAACAAAAGTACAGCACCAGCGATATCTTCAGGCACACCTATTCTTCTTAAAGGCGTCATTTGAGCGATTGCATCTCTACGTTCCTGAGGAACAAATGCAGAAGCATCTGTTATTGTCAAACCTGGAGATACAGCATTCACTCGAATGCCATGTGGTCCTAACTCGAACGCTAAACTTTTAACAAACGCATCTAATGCCGACTTAGCCGTGCTATGAGCGGAAAATCCTGAACCTGGAAAACGAGAATATTCGGAACTCATCACAATAATACAGCCCCGTTTTTGTTCAATCATTGCAGGAACGACTGCTTTTGCTGGATGAAATGCAGCTTTCACTTCACCTAACAGTTTTGCCTCAAAGTCCTCCCACTCATACTCGATAAATGGAGCAACTTTAAACGAGCCTGCTGCATTCAAGACAAGCGTGTCAATTGGTCCCAACGTTTCTACCACCTGCTGCACCATTGCTTGAACTTGGTGGTTGTCTTTCACATCGGCTTTGACTGCTACTGCCTTACCTCCCTCGCTGACAATCGCATCCACGACTGATTTCGCCGCCGCTTCATTGCTGTAATAGTTCACGCCAACTGCCGCACCATGCAACGCCAACAATTTCGCGATTTCCGCACCGATGCCTCGACTGGCACCCGTTACCAAGGCAACTCGGTTCATCATTAACTTTGTTGTTACCAAGTCAGTTTCTTTGTGAGATTGTGTATTCATTTTTATTAACTTACTTACTAGTAAGTAATATAAGATCAAAAACTGCTTTCTGTCAATGGTTTACAATGTGAAATATTCGCAACACTTTGTGCTATATGAGTTTGAATCAGTTAAACTGACTTACTAGTAAGTCAGTTTTTTGTGAATATGGGTACCTCTCAACAAGCAAAACGTAAACGTTCATTATCGGTACGGGATGCAGAAGCAACAAAGGCACAAATTTTGGATGCGGCGGAACAGGAGTTTGCGATCGCCGGATTTAGCGCTGCTCGCACCGAGACAATAGCAGCTCAGACAGGTGTAACGAAAACCATGATTTATTACTATTTTGAAAATAAAGAAGCGTTGTACCAGGAAGTTCTCAACCGAGCGTTTATCAAGCCGATTGACGAAATTGTACAGTTGAATTTAGAACAATTGCCACCCCAGGCTGCATTGGAGAGTTTGACTCAGTTGTTTCTGCAACAGATGTCAAAAAACCCTAACATTGCTTCGATTTTATTTCTAGAAGCCATTCAGAACCGAGGAAAGTATTACCCAAAGCAGTCGATAGAACAACTTTATGGAAAGCTGATTGCCATTTTGGAGCAAGGAATAGCGCAAGGTGTTTTTCGTCCTTTAGAACCGAGACATACAGCAGTCAATATTGTGGGAACTTGTGTGTTTTACTTAGCAGCCCATGAGAATATAAAACATCTCTGGGCTGGGAAACGAATGCTAAGTAAAGCCATGCTACAGGAACATGCTCAAGAATCGCTTAACTTTGTCTTAGCAGGTGTACGAGCAGATGTGAACGTGAATTGAGACTTTAACAAAATTAGTGAGTCTTTGGTTTTTTAGTAAAATTTAATATTTTTGTCATACTGACAGTACTTGATGAAGGTTTCCCTCTCATCGCTTCACTCGCTATTTGCTAGTATTTGCTTATAAGGCGGTAGGCTGAAAACCCCGGAGGAACAGCAACGTAGTTGCGTATTCCGTGCTTTAGACCGGGGCGGGGTCTAACACGAAAAAAATTGGCAGCCTAGCCCCGAAGGGGGCGCTACGCAAACGTTTGATTGATCGGTGAGTCAACACGAGTACTCGTAGTATTAAGGCTGCCAATTTTTTAGGGGACAATGCGTCGGATGAAAGCCACTCTTGCTGGGTTTAGCCTGCGGTGCTGTTTTCTCTAGCCATTCTTTCAATAGTATCTGAAATGCTGACAGCTTTCAACTTTACTCGTTGGTCTTCTAGCCAATCCCTTGCCGTTTGAGTCAAGGTTAGCGTCGTCTTAGTTTTTTCTTCTCCATAAATCTTCTTTCTCATTGCCACTCTCTTGTATACGTGTTATATTCGTATAGTACACGAAAATGTGAAAGGAGGTGATTAAGTAGTGCTGGTACTAGAAATGAAAGTAAAAGGTAATCGTCAGCAATATCAAGCAATTGATGAAGCTATTCGTACAACTCAATTCATCCGGAATAAAGCTATTAGGTACTGGATGGACGCTTCTCGCGAAGCAAAGATTAACAGAATTGCTTTAAACAATTACTCTACAGCACTACGTAAGGAATTTAAGTTTGTAGAAGATTTAAATTCAATGGCTTGTCAGTCTGCAACTGAAAGAGCATGGTTAAGTATTGAAAGGTTTTACACGAATTGTAAATCCAAGAAACCAGGCAAGAAAGGCTTCCCAAGATTTCAGAAAGATAATCGCTCTGTTGAATACAAGACCTCCGGATGGTCATTACACCCAACAAAACGACGAATTACTTTTACTGATAAGAAGGGTATCGGTCAAGTCAAGCTATTGGGCAAGTGGGACGTTCACACGTATTCAGTCAAATCGATTAAGCGTGTTCGCTTAGTTCGTAAAGCCGACGGGTACTATTGTCAATTTGCTATTAGTGTTGATGTGCAACCAGAAACAAGAATAAGTAATGGGGAGATTGGGTTAGATGTAGGGTTGGAGCATTTTTACTCTGATTCCAACGGGCATCATGAACCCAATCCAAGATTCCTAAGAAAAACTGAAAAAGCTATCAAGCACGCACAAAAACGAATTTACACCAAGGAGAAAGGTAAAAACCAACGACGCAAAGCTAGGCAGAGATATGCGAAGAAACATTTAAGAGTAAGTAGGCAACGGAATGAACATGCAAAGAGAGTTGCACGTAACGTATGCAAGGCTAACGCCTTAGTCGCCTATGAAAACTTGATGGTTCGGAACATGGTAAAGAATCACTGTCTTGCCAAGTCCATTAATGATGCGGCTTGGACACTATTTCGTCGTTGGCTAGAATATTTTGCTAGCAAGTTCAACACTCAAATCGTTGCAGTCAATCCTAGAATGACATCTCAAAAGTGTAGTGATTGCGGTGCAATTGTGAAAAAATCCCTTTCAACTCGAACACACAGATGTAGTTGTGGTTGCGAATTGCAAAGGGACGTGAACGCAGCAATTAATATTCTGAATCTTGCAAGAGCTAGGGGAGGGCATCCCCAAAGTAACGCTACAGGAGTCGGAACCTCTACTCTAGTTGGTGAGACAGCGCTGCAGGAGGGTTTCCCGACAGAGGCGACTGCGAACCCGAAGGGTGCAAACCTGCTTGAGCAAGTTCTGACGGTGAATGTAGAATCCCCGCGTCTTTAGACGCGGGGAGTGTCAAACTTTCAGTCAACGATTTCTATACTCATTAAAAACCGCGACTCTGCTCTTGTTATCAAAAGCAAACACATTAAATGGATCTTTGTGATTCCCCATCTCCATCCCAGGAGTACCTACAGGCATTTGGGGAACAGATAAGCCTAGCACATTTGGCTTTTCTTGCAGCAGTCGTTTGATGTCTTGTGCTGGTACGTGTCCTTCAATAACATATCCATTGACAATTGCTGTGTGGCAAGATGTTAAGTTATCCGGCACGTTGTACTTTTGTTTGACTGCTTCAATGTCAGGTGTGCGAAAGTCTTTAATTTTAAAACCATGTGTCTTTAAATGGTTAATCCACCCACCACAACAAGTACAATCGGGACTACGATATACAGTAGCATGTTGATTTTGGATGCGCGTAGTAGTGCTTAACGTTTGAGTATTGACTACAGAAGTTGGAAAAACAGTTTGAGCATGACTCATAGGAGCATTGCTTCCCAAGATGCCTAACATTCCTGCCGTTAGACAAATCGTTACCACGATTCTAGCAACAATACGTACGACGATGGGAAGTAACCATTTTTGCCGCCAATAAATAAATTGTTTATAGAGCATTTGATACATACAATATTTCGTCAGATATTTTAATATTAGTCAAATATTTTTTTTCACCAAGCTTGCAACCACATTTGCTAACTCATCTGGTTCGACAGGCTTAGACAAATGCATTTGAAATCCTTCCGAGAGCGATCGCTTGTTGTCTTCATCTCTAGCATAAGCTGTTAAAGCGACTGCTGGAATATGCCCTCCTTGTTCTTTCGGGAGTCTCCGTATCTTACGTATTAAGCTGTAGCCGTCTTCTTCTGGCATACCAATGTCGCTTACCAAAACATCCAGTCTCTGTTGCAAGATAATTTGAATTGCCTCAATTGCTGATGAAGCTGCAATCACCTGCGCCCCACACATTTCTATTGCAGTGACAAGAAAATTTCGCGTATCAGCTTCATCATCAACAATCAAGATTCGTACTCCCTCAAGGATAGGTAAAGGTGTAGAAGTATACATAAACACAGAAGCAATATTTCCTCTCCTGCTCAAGAACTCCTCTACTCTCCTGCTTTGTTTTACAAGTGGTAACTGAACGGTAAAGGTTGCTCCTTGCCCTTCACCAAGACTTTCTGCATGAACTGTTCCACCATGTAACTCTACCAGGTGACGCACAATTGCCAATCCTAGCCCTAATCCACTATGGATGCGGGTTGTGGAACTATCAGCCTGTCGAAAACGATCAAACACATAAGGGATAAAATCAGGACTGATGCCCCGCCCTGTATCCTTCACCGTAATTTCTACATGAGAGTTTACACGTTCTAACTGGACTTGAACCAGTCCTCCTTTAGGAGTAAACTTAATTGCATTAGATAATAAATTCCAGACAATTTGCTGCAAACGGTCAAAGTCACCCGCTACTAAACCAGCTGTTGGATCAAGAACTGATTGAAGTTGAATTTGCTTGGCATCAGCAGCTGGACGAACTGTTTCCAGCGCAGCCTCAATGACTCCAACCAGTTCTATAGGGCAAACATTCAACCGGAGCTTACCCTGAATAATACGGGAAACATCGAGCAAATCCTCTACCAGTTGCGCTTGTGACTTGGCACTGCGCTCGATTGTCTCCATTGCGCGTGTGGTTGTGGCTGCGTCAAACTTGCGAGTATTTAGTAATTTAATCCACCCCAGTATCGTATTGAGAGGAGAGCGGAGTTCGTGGGAAAGAGTTGCCAAAAATTCATCCTTCATACGATTGGTAGTTTCGGCTGCACTTCGTGCCTCTTGCTCGCGCTGCAAGAGTTGAACTCGTTGATCATCCATCAACTTTCGTTCTGTAAAATCACGCAATATTTTACAGAAGCCTCGTAGCTTTCCAGTCTCATCTCGTAAGGGTGTGACAATGCCACTTGCCCAAAAACGGCTGCCGTCTTTCCTGATATGCCAGCGCTCATCTTCAGCCCGTCCTTCTGTCACAGCTTTTGCCAGTTCTTGTTTGTCTATGCCCTGCTGCAAGTCTTCTGGTGTAAAAATGCACGAGGCAGGTTGTCCTAAAATTTCTGGTTCCTGATAGCCTAAAAGATTCTCTGCTCCCAAACTCCAACCAGTAATCCGCCACTGTGTGTCAAAGAAGAAAATTGCGTAGTCTTTGACGTTTTCTACCAGTAAGCGGCACCGTTCTTCGCTTGCTCGCAACGCTATTTCTGCTTGCCTGTGAGCCGTAATATCAGCTAGACTGTAAACAGCGCCAACAAATGCTCTATGCTTATCTAGCACAGGATCCACTGTGATAGAAAACCACCGTCCTCCAGTGTGAATGACCAAGCTTTGACGATGTAGAGTTTCCTGAACACGAAGAAAAAGATTGACATTGCAACCAGATAGTGCATCAGTCATGAGTTCCTGATGCTGACTCCCGATGATTTCGCTGAACGGTTTGCTCAAAAATTCCTTCATGGCTTTGTTGCAGCGCAGGAATCGGCCTTCGTGATCCAGCAGGGCTACACCATCATGAATGGAGTCGAAAGTTGTTTGCCACTCTCGCGCCCGCGCTAAAGCTAACTCCTCAGCCTGCCGAATTCTCAGTAAGGCTTTGACTGTAGCAATTAACTCAATCGGTTCAACTGGTTGCGCGAGGTAACCATCTGCGCCCCCGTTTAATCCTTGGGCTTTGTCTCGACTCTCAACAAAATGGGCAGACAGATGAAGTACGGGAAGGGTAGAAGTTGCGGGGTTAGATTTTATCTGATGACAAACTTCAAAGCCGCTCGTATCAGGAAGCTGAACATCCAGAATCACTAACTCAGGTTTTGCTTGGGCGATCGCTTGCAACCCCGCCTCACCTGTAGCCGCCTCTATGACTGCAAAGCCAGCATTTCGTAAAACGCGAGCGACAACATAACGATTAGTTTCGTTGTCGTCAATATGTAAAATAGTCACTAACGGCTCTGACATAGTTTTTTTCTCAGATATCTAAGGCTAGCCCGGCTTTTGTGAGGGCTTGGTGCAGTTGAGCGATCGCAACTTCTTGAGAAACTACCTCTTTAGAAAGAATTGCCACAGTGTGTTGAGTAAAAAAGTTCTTCTCCTGGGGTTCTAGTTGTTGTGATGTATTGACAATGACGGGAATCGCACTCGTGGCGGGGTTGCTTTTGAGTTGCTCTAAAACTTCTATGCCACTGATTTCGGGCATAGTCAGGTCTAAAACAATACAACAAGGATTTTCAACTTGAGCCAAGCGAATCCCTTCACGTCCATCTGCGGCTTCAATAATCTCTAAAGGAATAGGAATAAGAAGTTGCTTTAATACGTACCGGGCTGTGAGATCGTCGTCAATCAGTAAGAGTTTTTGTTGCTTGCCCCGCTTGACCAGTGTATTCAGTTTGTTCAACAGTAAAAATCTATCTACAGGTTTAATCAAGAATCCGTCAGCTCCTCGGGCGATCGCCTGCTTTTCGTTATCAACGACAGTAATCACAAGCAGCGGTATATTTCGAGTCACTTCATTGCTCTTAGTTTCTATCAGGAATGCCCAAGAGCTTTCTCCATCTAGTAAAATATCCAGAATAATCGCAATTGGCTGACAGACCGTTAGCACTTGCTTTGCCACAGATAGAGTCTGTGCCGAAATCATCTGATAATTCGATTCCTGAAAATACTTCTCGTAGGTAAAAAGAGTTTCTGGATTATCTTCCACAACCAGGATCGGGTGGCGAGTCGGGTCGATTTGCCAAGTCGGTTGTGGCATTGAAGCGGCTGCAGCACTAGAGTAAACCAGTGGGATTGACGCAAAAAATGTAGATCCTTTCCCTAATTCACTCTTTACCCAGACGCTTCCTCCTAACAATTGTGCTAGTTTACGCGACAGAGGTAGTCCCAGACCTGTTCCTTTGACTTTTTTTTGCAGTTTAGACTCTATCTGAATAAATTCCTCAAAAATCCGCTCTTGCTCCTCCGGTACAATTCCGATACCCGTATCAGTCACTGAGAAAGTAACAGTATTGCCTGTCATGAGTGCTGCAACCCGAACCTCACCTTGCTCGGTATACTTTAGTCCATTGGAGATGAAGTTTCTCAGAATTTGGGCAACTTTACCTTCATCGGTGTAGAGAGGTGGAATGCCAACAGGTTCTTCTAAAACCAGCGTCACCGAAGAGTTATGAGCAAGCAGGGGACGTAGCATTCCTCTTAACGTCGCGAACAAATCACTGACTTCAAAATGACTAGGATGAACTTCAGTTTTTCCGGCTTCTACCTTGGCAATGTCCAACAGATCATTGACTAAATCCAAAAGACCAAGCGCCGCTTTTTGCATGAACTGGACTTGCTTTTCCTGCTCTGTTGTCAATGGACCATCCATTCGGTCTAACAAGATCCGTGAGAGAGAGACTACCGAGTTTAGCGGTGTGCGAAACTCATGGCTCATGTTTGAGAGAAATCGCGTCTTGAGTTCATTAGCCCGTTGTAGAGAATCGGCTTTTTCGTCTAATTCTGCATACAGAGCCACAACACCGCGATTTGTATCTTCTAACTCGCGGTTGAGCTGAGTTAACTGCTCGTCACGCTTGCGTAGTTCCTCCATTGTGCGGAGGAGTTCCTGGTTCTGTCGCTGAATTTCCTCAAAAGGACTTTGTGGTTTTCGACTATCCAAATCTTCTTTAAGAAGTTTCAAGCTTTGGGATGTTAGTTTCGGCAAGCGTTTTGGTAAGGTCTTCCCCATCAAAACTTGAGTTCCTTGCTTTGGTATCGACTCAATTTCAAACGTGTCCATCAGCCGTCGAGCCCCGATAATGCCCAATCCGATCCCAGTTGTAGATACGAATTGTCCATCTAAAATCGCTTTCAAGTTGGGAATACTCGGACCTCTATCTCGTATGCTTATCCAGAAATTCTGCGGAGATTCGTCATCTACCCAAAATTCCACAGTTCCACTTTTGGCATAGACAAAAGCATTTCGAGCGATTTCAGAAACAGCTGTGGCAAGGCGTGCTTGGTCTTGGGCATCAAATCCCAAAGCTTGGGCAATTTGGCGTGCTTGTTGACGGCTCAGCACCACATCTTGCTCGTAGCGAATTTCCAAGGTGAGGATAGTTGTACTCATGACTATACACTCTCACGCATAACCAGCACAGTGACATCATCGCGAACTCGGTAAAAGTCTCGGTATAAAACACCAGCAATCAAGCTGGGATGTTTATGGATGAGACCTGGATAGCGTTCTAATCGCCATTGAGTTCCTAAGCCATCAGAATGCATAATCAAGAGTCCACCAGGATGCCATTGGTGGGTAAACTCCTGAATTTTGCGGACTTCACACCCGACTGTTCCATTGTAAGAAACCAGGTTTTGGCGTTTTGTATCACAGAGGATAATGCCAGCAATATTACCAACTCCAGCGAAGCGAACAGATTGATCTGCAAAATTAATTTCGGCGATCCCCACTGCTGCTCCTCGTGTACTCCGTAAAGCTTTATGAGCTGCTTCCATAATTTCACGAGGAGTGTGGTGGATATGTTCGTGAAAAACTCTCACTGCTTCTGTTGATGCTTGGGCGGCTAGGGATCCATGACCTAATCCATCAGCAACAAGTATTAAACAGCGTTCTTGAGAGATTTCGTACGCCCAAGCATCGCCGCAAATCTCTTCTCCCGCTTTTGGCAGACAGACCACTCCTAACTCCAGATGTTTTGAGGATGAACTTTCGGGTATGGGGCTAGCCCAGAGATGACTAAGGATAACTGTCCCCATATCCGGAATAGAATAAATGTCTACCAAACTAGAAAGACGGGTGATAGCTCCTAACCCATTTCCCGGAGTTGTCGTTGTAGAAAACCCATCACGTAGACACTCGCTGATATTGCTTATCCCTGGTCCAGTGTCTAACCCCAGGACTTCCAGGCCATGAATGTTGTGTTTTTCAATTGCTTGTAGCAACACTAACCCGTTCTTGGCATGCTGTACGAGGTTATTTGCTATTTCCGTCACCACAATCCCCACCTTTCCCCGCTCAGTTTCATTAAAACCAAGACTTGTTGCTAAGGCGATCGCACTCCGTCGCGCTTCACCTGCCTGACTTGGCTCTATCATTGGTAAGGCGAGGGTTTGTTTCATCTAAAAGCCTCCGGGAGTGTGGAAACTCTGCGTCTTTAGACCAGAGAAGAAACACGACGCGGTTGATTTATCAACCGTCCGATTCTCCAAATTACGCATACGAATAACCGTCCTTCTTGTGAATTTGTTTGCAAAGTTTATAACTGATTCCTTGAACTAATCCGTTTTTAGTTGAAATATTAAAGCTCCCAGTTGCACGAGTTGCAATTCTTCCAACGTATTTGCCTATTTTTTTACCGCTTGTTACAACTGCTTTTACAATATCTCCAGTTTGAAAACCAAAGTGAAACTTGGTTCTTGAACAGTGACGATTTGAAAATCCATATTTATCTGTACGGCATGATTGACGTGTGCCATGACCATTAGCTGTAATCATCAGAGGTTTAATACCTTTAATATTGAGAATTGGTGTTGATGTACCGACACAAGCAGCATCTAACCAATGAGTTTTAGGTAGCTTTTGTTGATTCCGATTAAATTTAGTTAATCCACCGGAACCTATTTCTACTGGCAAGCTTGTTGCTCTTAAAACTTCTAACAATGCGAATCTTGTTGTATTTACTGCTGCTGCATCTGCCAATGGTCTTTTCGCTTGTTTTAAAATTTTATCCAGCCTTTGGGAGTCTTTTTTAAGAAAATCTTTAATGTCTTTAGTTCCTTTCTTTGTGTTGCACTTGGAGCAACTCAAGGTCAGATTTGTGATTGAGTTGGAACCTCCTTTAGCTCTTGCATGAATGTGTTCTATTTGCAATGGAACATCTTTAATACCACAGTAAGCACACTGTCTATTCCATTTTTCCAATAAAAACTCTCTAGTTTCGTAACCTGCTAAAGTTCCTTGCTGATACTCTTTTCCTTGAATTTCTGGATTTTGAATTAACTGCATATCAAAACGAACTAGTTCCTGGCTAATTGCTTCGAGTGGTACGTATTTTCGTAATTTCGCTACCCAAGTCTTGATATTCTCAATTCGACTTTGCAAACTAGGAGGTAGACATCCTTTCGGTCGTGTTCGATTCAAAAATCGTGGTTGACGATATCTAGTTTTGCGGTTTCTTCTACCTCTACGAAGTTGTCTTCTAGAAGTTAAGGAGTCTCGAATTGCAAAACCCCTATGTTTTAGTTCTGCTGCAAAAACTACTTCACCAGTAGAATCGTTAACTAATGCCATTCCTGTATACTTTGCACCAGGGTCAATCTTTAATCGTAGTGGCTGAGTAGGAGCTTCTGGTCTAGCTTCTTTAAGAATCAAAGTGAAAGGAAATCTTCTAAAAATTGCTGCTTTTTTGTTTCGTAATAATTGCCTTGCTTGTGCTGGATGAATTGGATCTAGTGGTCGTTCGTCTGAATCGATGACAAATATTTTGGACATATGTCCCTCCTTTCGGGTAATGTTAGCCTGGACAATGTTATTGGTCGGTACTATGTCGAAGACACTAGCTTTAAACCTTTATGCTTGTTTAATCTTCGACTTCTAGAGCCTGAAACTGGCTACGCATTCCAGGGTAGGTTCTTCAACAGCTTGCCAATAACGTAGTACAAGGGAGTACGCGTGTCGGGTAAGCTAGGCTTCAACATTTGCTAAAGCCCCCGGATTCAATCCGGGGGTTGCTTACAATCTGGTTACTTCCATTTTATAATCTTGACACGGGTACCTTCACCAACACGGGAGACGATCTCAAATTCGTTGACCAATCGCCTTGCACCGCTTAGCCCCATACCCAGCCCACCACCAGTGGTGTAACCGTCTTTGAGTGCTAACTCAATATCTGGTATTCCTGGTCCGGAGTCTTCAAAAACGAGCCGCAGACCATGACGCATCCCATCTTGAAGTCCTTCCAGTTTAACAGTCCCACCGCCTCCGTAGTCTAAGGTATTACGAGCTAGCTCGCTGGCTGCTGTGACAATTTTTGTTTGATCGACCAGGCTAAACCCCAGTTTAACAGCGAATTGACGCACCTTTTGGCGAACGAAAACAACATCTTGTGAGGATTGGATGCTCATGATTTCACACCCGTGCATATCCATCTGTGTTTCCTCCAGCAGTCGCCTTCAGCGATGTTCGCAGAAGTGCCATGCCTTTTTCAAGGTTTAAGGCGGTACGAATACCTGTCAAGGAAAGTCCCAGTTCTACTAAGGTGATGGCGACTGCTGGCTGCATTCCTACAACAACCGTCTGAGCATCAAGAACCTGTGACATCTTAGCAATGTTCCCCAAGATTCTACCGATAAAAGAATCCACAATCTCCAAGGACGAAATATCAATCAACACCCCACGAGCCTGAGTTTCAGTAATACGATTTGTTAAATCATCTTGCAAAACCTTCGCCAACTGATCATGCATATCAACTTGAATCGTCACCAAAAGAAATTCGCCCATCTTAAGTATTGGAATGCGTTCCATAAAACCTCTGAAATTTTTACCCAGTTTAGGAATGGTTGATTGTTAGGCCAAGGCGTTTTAGAGCTATCAAAAAAGCGTCTGCTAAACTCGCCTTTGTAACCACATCTGCCAAATCCACACCGAGGTAAACAATTGTTTGAGCAATTTGGGGGCGAATTCCACTGATAATGCACTCTGCGCCCATTAACCGAGCTGCGGTGACTGTCTTGAGTAAATGCTGAGCTGTGAGTGTATCTACTGTCGGTACTCCGGTAATGTCGATGATCGCAACTTCTGAACCTGTTTCTACTATCTTTTGCAGGAGAGATTCCATCATCACCTGAGTGCGACTACTATCTAAAGTCCCAATAATAGGCAGAGCTAAAACTCCTTCCCAGAGCTTGACAACAGGTGTTGAAAGTTCTAGCAATTCTTCTTGCTGGCGAATGATGACTTCTTCACGCGTTTTCTGGTATGCTTCTATAGTTAACAATCCGAGCTGATCTATAAGAGTAGTGGCAAGCCAGGTATCTTCAACCAAGCCAGCTGCATCTTCAACATATTCTTGACGTAAACAAGTAAATAGAGGTTGTTTAAAAGAAAAAATAAAGGTAGCCGTTTCCGACGGTGTAAAACCTTTTTGCGAACGACTTCGAGAAATACTAGTTAGCATTTCTCCCACAGAGCGCCATTCAGATGATTGCACATTGGTTAAGTTACCGCGCTGTACAGCCGTCTTCAACAAATTGAGAAATTCTCGACACTCCTGTTGTAGTTCCGTCTCTTTGAGCAAACCTTTGCGGGTGTTGTTAGCCATGAGCGCTTGCATCCAATCAGCCAACAAATCCGCTTCATACTTTTCTATAACCTGAGAAATTTTACTTCCATTACTCAAGCCCATACAATGATCCCTTTTACCATCAGAAGTATTTAGTCACTAAATAATATGTATATGTGTTTAGTGTCAATCATTTAGGCTTCCGGGTGACTAGCTCGCTGAAATTCTGGGCAATTCCTTGAAGAGGTAGTTCCTAAAGGCTGATGTCTTCCATATCATTATAAAGTTTGATGGGAAGCACAAAACTTCTGGGTAGTATGTAGTTTTTGAAGAAAAATACAGATGGCGCGAGGTTTACCACAACTCATCGGTTGCGGGTTTGTCAAGATTAATGCCTCCATAACAGAGTTCTGTATTTTGTATTCTGCATTCTGAGAGATATTTTGCGAGAAGTTTTGCAATACACTGAAAAGTAAACAAGTGTAAATAAATGTAATCTTATAAACGTGGAAAGCATCACACTAGGGAATAATGGTCCAGCTGTTACACCACTTTGTATTGGTACTTGGGCATGGGGTGATAAACTCTTTTGGAATTACGGCAACAATTATGGTGCAGATGAGTTGCAAGCAGCTTTTACAGCAGCTTTAGAAGTTGGTGTCACCTTCTTTGATAGCGCTGAAGTTTATGGATTAGGACTTTCAGAGCAATTTCTGGGACAATTCTTAAAGAAAACCGACAAACAGGTAGAAATTGCAACCAAATACGGTCCTTTTCCCTGGCGATTTATAAATCAGTCTGTTGCTGATGCTCTGACAGATAGTCTCAAACGTTTACAGCGAGAACGAGTCACTCTGTATCAAGTTCATTGGCCTTTTACGTTCTTTATGAGTCAAGAAACCTTGATGAATGCTTTGGCAGATGAGGTGAAGCGAGGCAGAATTGAAGCCGTCGGTGTCAGTAATTACTCAGAGCAGCAAATGCGAGAAGCACACCAGATATTAGCCGCCCGTGGTGTACCTTTAGCAGTGAATCAAGTCCGTTATTCGTTGCTGACTCGGCAAATTGAAACTAATGGCATTCTCAAAACTGCTCGTGAATTAGGTGTAACAATCTTGGCATATAGTCCTTTGGCTCAAGGTTTACTGACTGGCAAATATACTCCTGAGCACGCTAGTCATCTCAAAGATGGCAGAAGAATAGACCCTCGTTTTAGTAAAGCAGGTTTGCAGAAAATAGAACCTGTGATATCTTTACTACGCCAGATAGGAGAAATTCACGGACGTACCCCTGCCCAAGTTGCATTGAACTGGTTAATCGCTCAAGGAAAC
The DNA here is from genome assembly GCF_012912105.1 of Brasilonema sp. UFV-L1. Taxonomy (GTDB): domain Bacteria; phylum Cyanobacteriota; class Cyanobacteriia; order Cyanobacteriales; family Nostocaceae; genus Brasilonema. The sequence goes on along the minus strand of NZ_QMEA01000006.1, from coordinate 88,660 downwards.
ATCATTCCTATTGCTGGGGCAAAAACAGCCGAACAGGTACGACAGAATGCAGGTGCTTTGGGTTGGAGATTGAGCGATGACGAGATGAAGCAGTTAGAAGAAGTCAGCCGTCCTTACAAGTAAAACGAACTAAGTAAAAAGAAATTACAATTTCTTTTTACTTGGTTTATGAGTTTTCCTGAGCTGCCAACATCTGTAAAATTTTCTCCACATTATCTAAATCCCCAACAATGCGTCGAATAGGATGAGGCCAAACTTTGACAAGGGTTGGAGTTGCAGAAACTTGATTGGATTCTGCTTGTTCTGGATTCCTTAAAACGTCAATCACTTTTAGTGTGTAAGGGTTGCCAAGATTTTTTTCTAACAGATCGTGTAAATTCTCCAAAATGCGTTCAGTCGCAGCACTATGTCCTGCAAGAAATAGGCGCAGAACATAACCTTTTGTTTTTGGTTGGGGTTGTTGTGTAGATATGACTGGTTGATAGTAAGAAGGATTTGGCTCCGAAAGATCGAGGCGCATCACTAAGTCGTGGTCTTCCCAAAGCTGGGGGAATGTGGAACGATATGTTGTCAATACTAGGCGATCGCATAACCCTTCTTGCCAAGGTGCAGATTGCCATGATAATTCGCCTGTCCCAAAAATAGCGTTCAGAACAGCTTGATGTCGCATAACTGCCGGATAAGCTTCACAAAAAGTCTGTATCTGTTGAGTGCGTGGATCTAACCAATGGTCTATAGTCGCCGTGTAGCAAGGTACCAAAAAGTGAGGCGGTTCTGGTAAGTTAAGGATTTCCTGTAAGGTAATGCACAAATGCAAATGCCATCGACCCTGCTTACTAGGATCGATACAGTAAATTAAATCTCCTCCAGGTGTAAAGAGCGCAATGCCTTTAAACAGTTGAGGTAAAAGTGGTCTGTCGGATGTCAAGAACCTGTCACTCCTTATCTCCTTAAGATCAGCCCCACGGACGGCGCACCACCCGCTACGAATGAAAGAAACACCTTTTTCTCTTACACCCCCACATCCCTAGCCCTTTCAGGGCGGCTGCGCCAACGGGGAAGTCAAAAAGGACCGGAGGCTGCGCGGTGAAGCAGCGCTGCGGGAGGGTTTCCCGACAACAGGCGACTGTGAACCCGAAGGGCGCAGGCGCAGCTGCGTCCCGCTGCGCTAACAAAAATCAAAAGTCAAAAGTATTAATTTTGACCCCTTCGGGGGAAGACCTCCGGTCTCGCTGCGCGTTCCGCCAGTCGCTGTAGCCTGTGGAACCCGTCCACCGCGCTGGCTCACTTCTTACCTTATGGTTTTGACTTGTTTTGCCCCTGTGTTTCTTGAAATATGCTCGCGTTCACGCTCTTTGTCACGTATCCGTGCCTTATTCGGGAGGATCTGCGCTAATGGCCCAGCCATACCGCACTGCGAGGGACTCATTGTGTTCGCAAGGCTTATGAGGACGCTAAGCAAACAGCATTCTCAATTCAAAATTAGTAATTTTTGATATTCCTTTCGGTCATATTTAAGATTCTTAATATTTGTAATTCATACATTATCATGAAAAAACTGTGCCCTTTCATTGAGGTAGTCACCATCAACCCATCAAAACATAGCTTGTTTAAGAGCATTTATGAATTATGAGGAATTTACCTTGTTTTCATAAGAAATATTAAGCATGCTGGAAACAAACTAAATTGAAAAAACATTTAGAATGATTGCTTTTTTGTTTATATGCCTATAGATAGATGTCAAAAGCAAATTTTTCATACTATCTAAAACAAGATGAGAGCACATATTTAGAAAAAATAAACTGTAAAGTTTATTAAATAAATGCTCATTTTCTCAGTTGGTTTTTATATACTGAATTTTTAATTGTTGATCCCGCTCATTCATGAGCAAGACATTTCTGATTCTGAATTCTTGTTTTGTTTGTTTTTTATTTGAGGGAAAAAGTCATGGCTTTGTCTCAAACATCTCATCTCGGTAAGACATACTCTTTAGTGATGATTAAAAGTTTTTTAATATGGACTTTTACATTGGCAGTATGCTTGCTGGTTGTCGGTTTTCCATTAGTTGTCTTGATGGCTACGGTCGGATGTCTGTTGTCAGTTGTTTTGCAATCGGTGATGCCTGTCAGCGCAGTTTTGCTTGTTGCAGGTGGTTTAATTATGTTTAATGTAATGGCGGTTGTGATGGCTGCTCTTGTACTAACTCTAAAAGGAGTTCACCCCAGCGAAGTCAAGTGGTTAAGTTGGTTGCATGGAGAAGAAGAAAATCTGCAAACAACTGCCGTTTTTGCTTCTTGCCCATTAACTTGTGAAATTAAACCGTAACCATCACTCTTCAATTCGACAAACAGTACATCTGCCCGGTTAAGCCGGGTTTTTTCATATTTCATGAGTCATTGTTATGATCATTTTCTTATAAAAAGGTAAGTTGAAAATCCGAGTACGAAATCAACCCAAAAGTGCTGGGGCAAGTATAGGCAGTAGGCGGAGCAGTGTCAAGAATAAGATTTGTTTCTGCTAAGAAATCACTCTTCACAAAAACTCACGACTGTCGGCATTGTCGAACAGTCTTGCAAACAGACGTGAATGCAACGCCGTTTTATCCGTTGAGTTGCAAAAACTTGTTGAAGAAAAAAATCTTTACTTGGGTTGAGGTTGTTGAAAAACGTATATATCTTTAATCACCTGCACCCAACCATCAGAAACAGATTCCAGAATGCGATCGCCCTTTTCCTTAGTTGCAACTGTTGGATCTCCAACCACTCCACTTTTACTTAAATCTCGTGTTGCCCACGCAAAAGATAACTTTCCCTCCATACTGAGCAAACTACCTTCTGGCAGTTCCGGTGGATACTCTGCAACGGCAGACTCCATTTTCACTTGTTCTGGTAAAATGGCTAACATAATACTCGTTTCAGCATCTCCTGCATGAATACCTAGTTGTTTTTCCTTGGGCGTCAGTAATTCTCCGGTAATATGGGGCACTCGCCAAGTAAACAGCGGAAATACTAACAAGTCACTATATTTAATATGCAAATCCCGCCCGACAATTTCCATGATTTGAGGTTGTCCCCCGTGGGAATTCATCAAGACCAATTTCCTAAACCCAGCACGGTACAGACTTTCTCCAATTTCCGTGAGGGTTGCAATGAGAGTTTCGGCACTCAGAGTCATGGTACCGGGAAAGTGCCAGTGTTCGTTTGATTTTCCATAATATAAGGTTGGCAGAGCATATGCCGGGATAGTGGTATCTAGCTTGTGCAAAGCTTTTCCCAAAACGGCCACACCAATAGCAGCATCAACAATTAACGGCAAATGAGGACCATGCTGTTCAATTGCTCCCACTGGTTGGATAATGACTACATTTTCCTTATTCGGCATTGCTTGGATGTCAGTCCAAGTGAGGTAAGGAAAAAAGCGTTTTGGCGGAATAAAGCTGTGCATAGACTTACCAAGGTTTGGATCACATTTTGCTGATTTTACCGGAAAAAGGCAGAGGTCCTGCATTGCTAACTTCCTGCTTTTGGTAAGAGCTTGATTTACTGAATTGGCTGTGCAATACTTTTAAGTTAGCAAATTAATACGGCAATTTAATCAGTTTACCGTATATTTATAGGATAGCGATTATGCAGCTACTATGGTTTATCCCAACCCACGGCGACGGGCGGTACCTTGGAACTGCTACAGGTGGGCGGGCAGTTAGCTTTCCCTACTTACGACAAATTGCTCAAGCGGTGGATGATCTGGGTTATGCTGGGGCATTATTACCTACGGGTCGTTCTTGCGAAGATGCTTGGATTGTGGCGTCAACGCTAGCATCGCTGACTCGACAGATGCGTTTTCTAGTGGCAGTACGTCCGGGATTGGTTTCACCTGGAGTAGCAGCACGGATGGCGGCGACTTTTGATCGTTTTTCTGGCGGACGTTTACTGATTAACGTGGTGACAGGCGGCGATCCGATAGAGTTAGCGGGAGATGGCTTGCACCTGAGTCATGATCACCGCTATGAGTTGACGGATGAGTTTTTGACAGTGTGGCGGCAAATTAGTGCAGGCGAAGAAATCAACTTTACAGGAGAATATCTCAATGTTAAGGGTGGTAAACTGCTATTTCCCCCAATTCAGAAACCTTACCCACCTTTATGGTTTGGCGGTTCTTCTTTGATTGCCCAGCGTGTTGCAGCTAAACACGTGGATGTATATCTAACTTGGGGTGAACCACCTGCTGAAGTTGCTGAAAAAATAGCCTCAGTTCGCAGACTGGCAGAAGCTGAGGGACGAACATTGCGGTTTGGCATTCGTTTGCATGTCATTGTGCGGGAAACTGAAAGTGAAGCCTGGAAGGCGGCGGAGGAATTAATTCGGTATGTGGATGACAAGGCGATTCCTACGGAGAGCTACGCTTAACGCCAATGCACAAAAAGCTTATGCCCGCATGGATTCTGTTGGACAAAGCCGCATGACTCAACTGCATAAAGGTAGTCGCGAAGCATTGGAAATTAGTCCAAATCTGTGGGCAGGCGTCGGTTTAGTCCGAGGTGGTGCGGGAACTGCTTTAGTCGGTGATCCCAGTACAGTTGCCGCTAGAATGTTGGAATATACTTCTTTAGGTATTGATACCTTCATCCTCTCTGGTTATCCCCACTTGGAAGAGGCTTATCGAGTCGCGGAACTCTTATTCTGTTACATAAATCCTACTCAAACCTCATCAACAACTATCAAAGCTATTCAATCGGGATTAAGTTTCGTTTACTTCCTTGCTTCATCCTGGTAACGTCGGCGTTATCCAGTCCACAGGCTATCACTGTCTAACTGACAGCTTTACTCAAATTGATTGCAGCCTCATCTTCCACTGGAGAATGGTTCCACAGTTGAACAGCAACATGTCTTGAGTCCATTTGGCGAAATTATTGCCAATCAAGATTTTCCTGGGCAGCAATCGCCAGGTTCTCAAAAGAAAGATGCTTCATTCATAGTTGATTAACATTATTAGCAACAAAAAGACCCGAATTTGCTTGCGTTAAATTTCAGCCGCCGCTCGCTCTATCAATCGACGTGCTAAAGTTTGTGTACCTGTATGTTCGTAGTAATTCGTGGATATATCCAGCAACGCAGCGAGAAAGTCTAGCTTATCATCAGCAAAATCGACAAAACCTTGTAAGTTGTTAGCTACTTTTTGTGGTGTTAAATTTTTTGAAGTAATGAGACCACTCATCCAACCACTGACTGAATTGAAGCTTTCGCCGATAAAGTTCAGTTTGCTAGTGGAATTGTTACCTGGAATTTCTGTTCTGATATTTTGAAAAGTCGAGTTTTGCTCTAACTCCTGAGGACTTGTCTGATTAATTCTAGATAGTGCCTTGTTAATAAAGTCTGGACCTAGGGGTATTAAACCATCAAAGCAAACTAATGCAGCCATGCGGATGAAAGATTCACCGCTGTATTCACCCAAAGACCTGACAAAATCCCCAATACTGTTTCCGGGAATACCGTTAATTTGGCAGAAAGCGACTAATTCAACAACTAATTTTAAGCACAAATCTATGGTTTGTGCTTTATCAGCCTTGGGAGTGAGTCGGTTTAAAAAACCTAAAAGGGGAATTTTCTCACCCACTTTGTTTGCGAATGCGGCTGCACCAAGTGCTTTATCTGTATGTTCAACGGTCTGATAAAGCCACATTGCTCGTTGGTATCCTTGAGAGCGATCGTTGTAGAGATAAACTGCTCGTTCGCCAATTTGTTGAATCAGCCTTTCGTCGGTTTCGCCAGTTACAGTTTTAATGGTGTTGACAAAGCCAACTACATTTTGCCATTCACCAGGAGCAATAAAATCGAGCGCACGCAATGCCTGAACAGTCAAATTGTTGGTTGGTAGTTCATCAACTAACTTAGAAATTGATTTGCTCACAAATAGACTCCTAATAGGATTGTTATAGATCACCAACTAGTTCCTGGTGGTAGAATAACACTAATTGTGATGATTAGAGTGGCATCAGGTCTGATAGTCAGACAAATTCTGTCGATTTACTAAAAATTATCATGTATTACAATTAATATATATATGTATTATAAATAACGCTACTGCAATCATATGAGTGATTCTCGCCTCGTCAAAATCAGCAAATATCTTAGCAAATATTTGCGACATACACCGGATGCAATTGGAATTAAACTTGCCCCTGGTGGTTGGGTTAGTGTTGATGAACTGCTTACCGCTTGCGCTAAAAACAAATTTCCACTCACCCGTCAGGAATTACAGGTGGTGGTTGAACTCAACGAGAAAAAACGCTTTTCTTTTAACTCCACAGGCACTCTGATTCGTGCTAACCAAGGTCACTCAACAGAAGTTGATTTACAATTAGAACCTGTTGTTCCTCCAGACGTGCTTTATCACGGTACGGGACACAAATCTGTAGAGTCAATAATGCAAACAGGACTCTGCAAAATGTTGCGACATCATGTCCATTTATCAAAAGATATTGCTACAGCACAAATTGTAGGTGCAAGACATGGAAAACCAGTAGTTTTGCTCGTAGATACTGCGGCTATGTATCAAGCCGGTTATAAATTCTACTGTTCCGATAACGGTGTTTGGTTAATAGATAGTGTGCCACCTGAGTATCTACAAAAAATTTGAATTTTCATAGGTTGCAGAGATTCATTTAAAAGTCATAAAAAATTTTAGATATTTTGTTAGAAACATTGTAATAAATATAAACTCAATATTTATTGGAATTTACGTACTGTACAAATTAACCATAATATGGGCGTTGCTGAATCAAAATATGAATCATGCGTTAAGCGTAGCTGCGCCTCCGGCAATCACTTCAAGTAAAATACCCAAATTGTGTGTAGTACTTATGTACGATGCATAATTCTTAAATATTAAGCTGACACGTGACAATTCTTTTTTGGGCTTAATAGTACTTTTTTTGACTGTTGGATGACGAATTCTACGCACAGGGGGTTTTCCAGCAGGATGATAAGTTAGAAAAACTTACACGTTATGATTTTTGATCATGACGTGTGTATTCTCACAAATGTCACCAAAAACTTGCCTTTAAGGATAAGCTGTGGTTTAATACAAAAAAACAGCGGTAACTTGGTAGTTTTGCAGTATATTTATTGAAATTATCAGTAAGGACTTAAAAATTTTCAATTTGACACAAAATTTAGGGAAATTTAATTTTTCAACATGAACGTAGGATTTCCTGCGTCAAATTGAGTTATATCTACAAACTCTGACATTATGTCCAAACTTTACTCTGGTGATTCACAGCAGCAGTAACAACTAATTAGTAGGTTTCACACAGCACAAAAAGAGGTGCAATCATGGTGAATATTAAGTTTGCATATTGGATTCCCAACGTCAGTGACAGTTATCTTAGGTAGGTAGTTCACAGTTATCTTAGATTGAAGATTAACAGGAAAAATAAAAATGACAACAGCTACCAAAACATATGAGTTAGAAGGACAAATCCTGGAAGCATGTTCCTGTAATACGCCTTGCCCTTGCTGGATTGGAGAAGATCCTGATGGGGGAAGTTGTGATAGTTTTATAGCTTATCACGTTGAACAGGGAGAAATTCAGGGTTTAGATGTTTCTGGATTAACGCTTGTGAAAATTGTCTATATTCCTGGAAATGTCTTAGCGGGAAATTGGCGAGCAGTTATTTATATTGATGCAAAAGGAACATCTGAACAACAGCAGGCATTAATCAAAGTTTTTACAGGTGAACTTGGAGGGGCGATCGCCGATTTAGCAAAATTAGTGAGTGAGAATCTGGATGTGCGAGTTGCACCAATTGAGTATCAAATCAAAGAAGCCCAAGGGACGATTCGCATTACAGATGTACTGAGTGCAGAAATGGCACCCTACCGCAGTGCTGACGGCAAACCTACTAAGCTAGTTGATAGCATCTTCAGCACAATTCCGGGTTCTCCTGCTTACGTTGGCAAAGCTTCCTATCACAAGGTGAATTTACCAGAGTTCAATCTGACTTGGGAATACAACGGACGCAATGCTATTCAGGGTGAGTTTCGCTTTGAGGCTTAAACAGTGATCAATAATTCACCGCGCCAAACGACATCTGTACATCCACTCTTAAGCAGGCTGTATAACTTTCTAGCTGATGATATGGTGCTGGTTTGGGGGGTGGTATTTTTAGCTTGGGTGTTAATGCTGCTTTTAGTAGTTACTAATCAAGACCACTGGTTGCATCATGATGGTTTGATGGAGGAAAAATCTCAACCTCTACTCCTAAAACTGTTTATTTTTCTGCTAACTTGGCAGGTGATGACAGTGGCGATGATGTTGCCCTCCAGCCTACCATTGATTCGGCTGTTCTCGAAAGTGAGTCGGCAACAAAGTCAAGAGAAAAGTTATCTTCTTTTGGTCGTATTCATCTGTGCTTATGCTACAGTCTGGACTGGCTTTGCTCTCGTCAATTTTTTGGGTGACTGGGGATTGCACCATTTAGTTAATTCCTTACCGTGGCTTCGTCAACGTACTTGGCTGATTTCTGGTACAACTATGCTAATGGCTGGTGCGTTCCAGTTTAGCGGACTGAAGGAACATTGTTTAAAGTCGTGTCGCCATCCTTTGAGTTTTCTGACTCACCACTACCAAAGAGGGTTAAAAGCTGCCTGGAATTTGGGAATTAGGCATGGTGTTTACTGCTTGGGCTGTTGCTGGGCGTTGATGCTAGTCATGTTTGCTGTGGGAGTAGGGCATCTTACCTTGATGTTATTACTAACTGGCGTGATGGTAGCAGAGAAAACATCAAGCTGGAGTCGTGTGCTAGTTCCAGTAGTAGGGACTAGTCTGCTTGTTTGGGGAGGCCTTACTCTACTACATCCTAATTGGTTACAGGAATTGTCGCCTATTTTTTAGTGGGAGAAATTGCAACGAATGCAAGTCATCGAAACCAAAAAATCAGAAGATTACATTGCTGTTGCTAAGTCTTTAGCAGAGGAATTTGCTCAGACAGCAGTCGCACGGGATGCTAAAGGAGGAACACCAAAACAGGAACGCGATCGCCTGCGTGAAAGCAACTTGCTCAAACTGATTGTACCCACACAGTACGGTGGTCTCGGGCAAACTTGGATCACCACACTCAAAATAACTCGCGAGTTTGCCAAAGTTGATAGCTCAATTGCTCATATTTTCTCCTACCATCATTTAGGTGTGGTTGTTCCTCATATCTTTGGTTCAGCCAAGCAGAAAGAGTGGTATTACTCCGAAACTATCCGCAACAATTGGTTTTGGTGCAATGCTCTCAACCCCCTGGATCACAGAACAACGCTAAGATCACAGGACAATCATTTCCGTCTCAATGGTATCAAAAGCTTCTGCTCTGGATCTCAAGACTCCGATGTATTACCTATTACTGCTACTCATACTGAAACTGGTGAATTAACTATCCTGGCAATTCCTACACAACGGGAAGGCGTTACTATTCATGATGACTGGGATAATATAGGTCAACGTCAAACCGATAGTGGTAGTATTACTTTTGACGATGTGCTAGTTTACTCTGATGAAATTTTGGGTAGTAGAAATAAACCAAGTCAACCTTTCAGCACTATTCGCTCTTGCCTAACTCAATTGAACCTTGCCAATATCTATTTGGGAATTGCACAGGGCGCATTTGAAGCAGCTAAAAAATATACTAGAACTATCACAAGACCTTGGCTGACATCAAGCGTAGAAAGTGCAAGCCAAGACCCCTATATTCTCCAGCACTATGGTAATATGTGGGTTGACCTGCAAGCAGCGACTTGTTTGACTGAGCAAGCGGGGGAATTACTACAAGCGGCTTGGGAACAGCAATGGGCGCTAACGGCAGAACAACGAGGAGAATCAGCAGTGGCGATCGCCACTGCCAAAGTTGCCGCCACCAGAGTTGGTTTAGACATCACTAACCGCATTTTTGAAGTGATGGGCGCACGCGCCACCAGTACTCGATATGGCTTTGACCGATACTGGCGTAATCTCCGCACTTTCACTCTGCATGATCCAGTAGATTACAAAGTGCGAGATTTGGGAAACTGGGCATTGAATGATGAGTTACCAAAACCCAGTTTTTATGCATAGTTTTATCAGTTGGGTTGCACTTGTTGAAGAAAAAAATTTTTACCATCTACAAACAAAGCAGAACCAAAACCCATACCCAGTGTAATCACCAATTCCACACCTTTGCCAGAAATTGACCTGCACAGGTTTGTCCAAACGCTTTGACAATAAAGCAATTAATGCTACAGTTGCCTTCCGTTCTGAAATGCTTGTACCGCCAACAATGCTAACGCTGCCGTACTAGCAACTGCACCCCATTTGATCTGCGGATTCTTATCCAGCCAGTCAGAAATGCTTGGTACCACCATGTTGCTAAAGTCTCCCTCAACTCTGGTATCAGTGGGGACTGGCTCGTAAAAATTGTTTTGTGCATCTTCAGACTTTGGCTCAGTGGTGCGCTGCAGCCGGAAGCCGATGAGTAGTAACAAGGAATCTACCAGTTCGGGCGAGAGCCGCTGAAGTGCATCTAGCGCTCTAGCCGCATCCCCAACAAAGAAGTCACGAGTTGGATGTTCAGCAACGTAGAGAATTGCGTCAGCTACTAGCTTAGGGTCATAATAGGGCGGTATCCCTGCTGGCTTCACGCCTAACTTGGTGCGAGCATTGTTCCAAAAGGGTGTGTTGATGACCGCTGGCTTCACACTTGTCACGCTGATGGGTACTTTCTCATGTAGCAGCTCGACACGCAGGGATTCCACAAAGCCTTCTATGCCGTGCTTTGCTGCGGAATACGCACTCTGATATGGGAAACTTCGCCTGCCCTCGATTGAAGATATGTGGATCAGTGCCCCCCGCCCCTCACGCTTGAGATAAGGTAGTGCCGCCATCGCACCGTAGACCTGCCCCATTAAGTTAACATTAACGACGCGCTGAAACTCTTCTGGTGTGGTGTTGTCGAACGTGGCAAAGACGGCGATCGCCGGGCAATGCACCCACGTATCGAGTCGCCCGTATACTTCGACGGTACGGTCAGCGATCGCCTTGACCTGATCAAAGACCTCTACATCGGCAACGATAGCAGTTGCTTCACCGCCAGACGCTTGAATCTCGTCCACCAAGGAATTTAGCTTCGGCTCACTGCGAGCAGAGACAACCACCTTTGCCCCACGCCGTGCAAACTGGAGTGCTGTCTCACGCCCGATGCCACTCGAAGCTCCAACGACCGAAACAACCTGCTGATTTATTGGCTTTAGTTGCATTGATGCTACTCCTTAAAGTTCTTACTAAAAATCAACGCCCGCCAGAAACTGGCTCAACGCATCCGTAAACTGTTCGGGACGCTCAATATGAGGTATGTGACCACACTCAGGTATGAAGGCGAGTTGTCCTTTCTGTAAACGGCTGACTGCATCTTGAGCCTGTTCTTTTGGGAAAATTAAGTCTTCAGTACCCCAGACAACAAGGGTTGGCATCTGCAACTGCCCTAAAGAGTCAAGCAACACCTGGCGCTGTCCAAATAAATTAAGCTGGTCACGCAGCGAGGATAGGGTGGCTTCAAGAAAGCCGGGAAGAAGCGACATTCGCTCCTGCTCTGCTATCCACGCTTCCGGAACGAGTGAGGGATGAGCGAAAAGCAACGCCGCCCGTGCCCAAGCTCGCAGCTTGTTGCTAGGAGGAACTTTGCACATGGTAATTGCAGCCTCCCCGTACAAGGGCATAGTCAAATGGGACAGGATTGGGTTGACCACCTGACCCAGCCCCGAACTGTCTACCAGCACCAAAGCAGCCACCTTCTGGGAATGTGACAGTGCAAAGCGCAGCGCAACCAGACCACCTAGTGAGTTGCCGACCAGTATCGCCCGCTCAATTCCTAGAGCGTTGAGAAAATCAGCCACGAACTGCGTTAGAAATTCCACCGAGTATTCGCGGTGGGGCTTAGCAGCATCGCCAAAACCTGGAAAGTCCAATGCGTAGACCCGATGACGATTAGCCAGCGTGGGAATTACCCAAGACCAATCAAGAGCGCTGTCAGCATCTCCATGTAGCAGCACTAATGGTGGGTCATAATTGCCCGCCGTGAAGTAGCGAGTGGTTAAACCGTTTACATTTATTCTCTGCTCTTCAACCGCAGTGTTCACACTTTGCTCCATCATGTTTAAAGCATCAGCCGTTGTCCTCAAGTGTGATGGGCACCGTTGACTCGGAGAACCTCACCAGTGACGTAGCTGCTCGCTATCGGCGAGAGCAGGAACGCCACAGCCCAGGCAACCTCCTCAGGCTTACCAAAACGACGGAAAGGAATCTCAGACAGAATGCGCTCTTTGACTTTGTCTGGAACCGACTTGACCATATCAGTCTCAATAAATCCCGGTGCCACAGCGTTGGCTCGCACACCGTAGCGAGCCGCCTCTAAAGCGAGGGACTTTGTTAGACCAATCACAGCTGCTTTGGATGCCGCATAGTTGGTCTGACCGATGTTTCCCCGCTCGCCCGAAATTGAACTGATACAGACAATCGAGCCTTCCCGACGCTCGTACATCTTGGGGATAACGGGCATCAGCGTGTTGTATACTCCCTTCAAATTTGTATCTATTACCTCATCCCAATCATCTACCTTAAGTTTGGGAAAAAAGTTGTCTCGGGTAATTCCAGCGTTAGCGACTATCCCGTAAATTGGTCCTAGTTTGTGTTCAACTTTTTCTGCCACTGTTTCCATTGCTATCGAGTCAGTGACATCAGCTTGAATTGCCAAAGCTCCATAGTGATCATTGCTATCGCTGCGGTGTGTGTAAGCAACCTTGGTTCCTAACTCCTCTAGAAGACTGACTATTGCCGCTCCGATCCCTCTATTACCGCCCGTTACCAAGATGACTTTGTCTTCCAGTCCTAAAGATATCATGAGTAAGTTTTTCTTTTGAATATGTGACTTTTGACTTATTTAAGTCGCGAGAGTGCGATCGCTGTACCGCCGCCAGTGCCATGACAGACAGCTGCCAGCCCTAACTGCCCATTTCGCTCCTGCAAAGCGTTGAGTAGTGTAACTACAATTCGTGCCCCAGAAGCACCGATGGGATGCCCTAGTGCGATCGCCCCCCCAAAGATATTTAGTTTCTCGTAGGGAATTCCCAGCACCCGATTGAACAGCACGTTGCTTAAAGCGAAAGCTTCGTTGTTCTCGAACAGGTCAAAATCGTAGATTTTCATCTTCAGCTTGTCTAAAAGCTTATTCACTGCCAAGATGGGAACTTCAGGGAAGCGCCAAGCTTCCCCACCTACCCATGCTCCCCCTACAATCCGAGCTAGGGGCATTAGTCCGTAACGTTCCACCGCCCTAGAACTTGCCAACACAAGAGCTGCAGCTCCGTCCGATATCTGACTGCTATTACCCGCAGTGAACACGCCATCCTCTGCAAAAGCAGGGTTTAGTCGGGTAAGGCTCTCTAAGCTGGTTTCCGGACGGATGCCTTCATCTTTTTCCACCAATTGCAAACCTTTCTTCCCTTTGACCTCAATTGGTACTATCTCTTTCTTGAAGTAACCTTGCTCCGAGGCGAGTGTTGCCCGCTGTTGTGAATATAAGGCGACTTGGTCCAAGTCAGCCCGCGTAACCTGGTAAGCCGCTGCCAGCCGTTCAGCTTGCTCTCCCATCGCTTCAGCGGTAGTGGGATCGGTCAGACCGTCGTAAAGTAAAATATCCGTGAGTTGTTCTGGCGCACCCAGCAGGAATTTGTAACCCCATCTCGCTCGGTGTGATAGGAAAAATCCGGTCTGGGACATAGACTCCATTCCGCCAGCAAGTACGATGTCGGCTTCACCAGCGCGGATAGCAGTGGCGGCGTTCATCACACTCATCATGCCCGACGAACACACCATGTCCACTGCATACCCGTTCACTGTTTCTGGAATCCCAGCCTTGAATGCCGCTTGACGGGGCAATGACTGTCCGTGACCGGCTCTGAGGACATTTCCAAAGATGTAAAGGTCTAATGCTTCCCCGGAGATTCCCGCCCGTTCCAACGCAGCGCGCATGGCGATCGCACCTAAATCCACTGGGGAAAAACCCGCAAGAACACCTCCGAACCGACCTAGTGGCGTGCGTACTGCTGAGACAATATAAGCTTCTTCCATACTGATTACCATTTTTACAAAACCACGTCCTTAAGCGCTACTAACTTTAAGCGGGATGCTTATGAAAGCAAATTCCATTCGTTGAGCAAAGGTGGATTTGCTCTTCTTCAGTGTTTGCCAAAAATAGTTATTTCTCGCACAATTAATACTTAATATTCATGGTTGAAATAGCGCTTTAAAAAAAAAACTTTACCATGAATAGTTAAAAATATTTTTGATACATCACTCAGAAGAGCTAGTTATCAATTATTATTTAAAAAAGTCTAATACAAGACAATTTTATTCTATAACAAAGTCAAAGGGGCAACGACAATGGATTTCTTCAATAATTTTGAGCAGTACTTAAGGCAGTTAAGCGAAATGCAGAGAGGGCTTTTCAATAGCTGGACATCTATGATGCCGAATATGCAAAGCTTCACCACACCAAACTTCCGTGACAATTTCGAGAATACCCTAAAATTCCAGGAATCCGTAGTGGCAAGTTCTTTAGAATTGCAAGCTCTGTTAGCCCGTATGTCAATCGAAACCCAGAAGCAATTTTGGGAGAGCTATTTCAATATGTTACGGAAAGTATGAAGAAAAAAACTGAGTAGTAGAGTGGCATTGGGTTCACAGATTAAAGAGTGGAGTGGTTTCTGTTTTTTTAGAGTGTGTTTGTAAATGAATTATAAAATAGTCTCTTTGACAAACATACTCTAAGCTTTAATAAAGCCCCAAAAGAATATTGGGGAGTTTTTTAAGTATGAACCGGTGTCATATAAAACTTTTCCTATTCATTATATTAATCAAAAGATTGAATTCACTAAAAAAGTCAATGACTAAAATCTAACCCTGCAACTTTGTCTAATCTTCTATCTAAAGAGAGAAGGCATAATGTTAAGCCTGTTCGTATTCATGAATACAAAAGCCCAGAAATCCGTGCTAGATTTTGGGCAATTTTGTCCTAATTGCAAAACTGACAGAAAACTCAAGTGGAAATTATCTAAAGCAAGACACAACTAGCGTGCGTAAACTGCGTGAGCGCTCAATTAGAATGATGCAAAGAGGGTTTTGCAATCTACTCAATAGCGCGCCCCAGCCACAATGAATTTTAGTCAATTGCTTGTTGAAAAAAGAGACACAATCCTAAAAAACTGGGTTGAAGCAGTTCGCCTTGATAGGCAGATTTCGAGTGCCGATGATTTACCAGGCTCAGCCATACGGGATCATCTTCCCGATGTTCTCATGGCGATGGCAACCGTGCTTTCCCAATCCCAAGACAGCGATATTCAGTCGATAGTGCAGAATAGTTTGGAACATGGCGTATTGAGGGCTGCACAAGGTTTCGCTCCAACAGAAATTGCGCGGGAGTATCGTCTACTGCGTCAGGTGATCTTTTCTACTTTAGAGGCAGACCTACTAGAGGGTACAGCTCGGGAAGTCATGCGAGTTTATAGTGTGATTGACGCGACGATTGACGAAGCAATTGCCCAGTGCTTCAAAAGTTATGTAGACGAGCGATTGCGGGAACTCCAGCAGCTACAAACTCATGCAGAGCTAACCAATCAGGAACTGACTCGCTTGCTAAAAGCGAATCAGGAGAACGTCTCTCAACTCGCCCACGAACTGAAAACTCCTCTCAATTCGATTATTGGCTACTCGGAGTTGATTTTGCGCTCCTCACGCAAAAACCCTGAAGTTCAGGGCACGGTTCCCCATTTGCAACACATTGAGCGAGTGGTACGCAATGGCAGACTGTTACTCCGCTTGATCAACGATACATTGGAAATCTCTCGGTATGAGTCTGGGAAGATGAAACTGAACCCAGAGCCAATAGATGTGCGATCGTCAATCGACGATGTGTTTCAAATGTTGCACCCTTTGGCTGCTGCGAAAGAGCTACAAATGGTGGTTGATTGCGAACGTGCCCCCGAAAAAGTGGTGACAGACCCTTTGCGATTGCAGCAAATAATCACGAATCTTCTAAGCAATGCGATTCGCTACACAGAGTCAGGTAGCGTCAAATTAACGTGCCAGATACTATCCGATAACCAGTGGTCTATTGCAGTCAGTGACACAGGCGTTGGAATTGCACCAGAAGACCAATTGCGTGTCTTTGACCCCTTCTTTCGAGCTGACAATAGCAGCACTCGTGTACCCGATAGTACTGGCTTAGGGTTGGCAATTGTCTCGCAGCTAGTAAAACTTATGCAAGGCAAAATAGAGCTGGTATCGCTCCTTGGAGTTGGCTCCACCTTCACTGTCATCTTGCCGCTATTCGTCAAAACACCCGCGTCACATTCAACTACGTGACGAATTATGAAGGAGAATTCATGGTGTCTTTCAATCGCAAAAATGCTTTAATTCTTGCCATTAATTCATCAAAATCAATCGGCTTACGGATGAAGTCATTAGCTCCTAACTCTAATCCTTGGGGGACATCAGCTTCTGTATAAGCCGTGATCAGAAGAACAGGAATAAAAGGGAGTTTTTTATTTTGCCGAATACGCCGAGTGACTTCATAGCCACTCATTCCTGGCATCATGGCATCGAGCAACACGAGATCGGGTGGCGATGCTTCTATCTTGGCTAACGCTAATTTGCCATTATTGGCAACATCAACCTCATACCCCTCTTCCATCAAAATTGCCTCTAGTAGAGACAAATTATCTTGTGTATCATCCACAACCAGGATGCGTTTAGCTTGAGGTTTAGCTTTAGAAGAAAACATAAAATCAAGTCTCCGTTTAGGTAAAGAGGCTTATATCAATTTGGCACTTGGCGACTTGCAGTCTCACAAGTGTGGTGCAAGATGTCTGGTATCAAAATGCTGGAATTTTGTCAATTTATAATAGCTATTTGTTGGCTTACTAACCTCCTACCTCAGACAAGTCGCACCTTCAGCCAATCGACAATGGTTGGAGGAAGGTTCTGCTGAACCTTACTGCTCACGTATATCCCAATATGTCCGACAGGAAAAGAGCAAACTGTGTAGTCCTGACTTTGGATGTATTTCTCAAGAGCCAAGGAAGATGCAGGGGGCACCAGATGATCTTGCGTTGCGTAAATGTTTAAAACCGGGATGCGGATATTCCCCAAATCTACTCGCTTCCCTCCAATCTCGATTTCACCTTTGATGAGTTTGTTTCCCTGGTAGAAGTCCTTGATAAATTGTCGGTAAGCCTCACCAGCTTGATCGGGACTGTCAAAAATCCATTTTTCCATCCGCAGAAAGTTGACAAGTTTCTCTTCATTGTCAATTATCTCGAGAAAGTCAATATACTTTTTGATTCCTAACTGAAAAGGCTTGAGCATTATGAAGGTGAAGTTTAGGAAGTTGCCGGGGATATTGCCCAAAGTATCTACCATGAGATCCACGTCCACAGCCTCTGACCCCACAGTGCATCTACCCCAAACATTGAAGAGTCCCTGATTGATGTGGAAATCAACCGGAGTGACCATAGTAATTAGGTTTTTCACCTTATTTGGGTAAAGGGAACTGTAGCAAAGGCTAAAGGTTCCCCCCTGACAAATTCCTAACAAGTTGATTTGCTGCAAGTTGTGGCGCTTGCGTATCACATCCACACAATTATTGATATAACCATTGATATAGTCGTCAAGAGTGAGCCAGCGATCGCCTCGGGTGGGATACCCCCAGTCAATTAAGTAGATATCCAAACCTAATTTGAGCAAATTGGCAACGAGCGATCGCCCCTGTTGTAAATCGACCATGTAAGGACGGTTGACTAAGGCGTAAACAATAAGGATGGGGATGCGACCAGACACCATATATGGCGTCTCTACTGGAGGCTGGAAACGGTATAGCACCACTTTATCCTCCCTGTAGACCTCCTTCTTGGGTGTCACCCCAATCTGAACGTCCTCTTCGCGCAGGCGGCTTGATATATCAATCCCCTTGACCAGTTTTTGGAATAGTTCAGTAAACTCGTGCATCGCTTGCTTACAATACCTGATTGCTAAGGGATTCTGCCAAGGTTTTTTTAAGGTTTTTAACTTCCTTTCGCAATTCGTAGAGGCTGCGGTAAATCTCGTCCAATTCGCTACGAGTTGGCAGGTCATTGATCTTGAGAAGCACTTCCATCAGTTGTTGCTGCTGCAGCCGCCAGGTCATGGCTGCGTTCATTAATTTTCCCTGGATCTCAAGGGCATCCTCAGAATGGAACCTCTGTGCGAATACTCGGTCAAATATACTACTCCAGACTTGCAGAAACTGCCGCCAGTTCTCAACGATTTCACCCTTGTTTTGGGAAGATACCAACTCCCGCATCAGTTCCTCAAATGCCCTCACCCAGACATCAAGCAGCACTAACAGATAGTCAAAGCTCGCCTTACTGAAGTTTATCCAAGCATCAAAGGTCTGAAGCAGGTTGTTAAACTCATGCGTGTACTGCCCTTGTGCAACCATCAGGGTTTACTCCACGGAAATACCATTCCTTTACAAATAGCAAATTTTCAAGCAAAAAAATCTCACCCCATAGGGCAATACGCTTCACTGTTTTGATTGAGAGCCTCAATTTGTTCGGCTAATTTCTCAATTTGCTGACGATAGGTTGTGTTGCTGTTAAATCCAATATCAGTAGCTGTTGAAATAGAAATTAACTCTTGTTTCTGGTTAAACAGTGTACTATTTGCTATATATTTTTTCCCAAAAAATCTCTTTGTAGTTGTGCAAATGCTTCCAATCTACCTTAGTAAGGAGAGGTGATGTATGGTGTATGCGGTAAAGTGCGTATATTACAAATATTAGTCGTACATACTCTGTTAAGTTCCATTAAAAATGTTTAGCACTGATTTGAGCAAGCTTATCCCGTCGTTTCTCAACTTCTCTAAAAAGCTGCTTGTTGCTCGTTGGCGTTCTCTTGTACTGCTATTGATTGGGGTTTATCTACCTTTGCAAATCTTTGGGTTGCTGGCGGTAGAGATATGGAACAATCAAGGTGGTTTCCCTTGGGATGTACCGATTCTGGTAGCAGTTCATTCCACAGCACGGGCGCAACTGGATGTTATTGCCGTAACGCTGACTCAATTTGGGAGAATTCGGATTGTTTTTCCCATTGTCTGTGTGATTGGACTGGTGTTGTTAAGCCAAAAACGGTGGCGATCGCTCACCTATCTACTCACCACTGAGATCGGAAGCGCCATCATCAATCGCACAGCAAAGGAATTCATGCATCGAGTGCGTCCCCACCTTTGGGAATCACTTGCTCCTGAGTCTAGTTTCTCATTTCCCAGCGGTCATTCCATGGCAAGTATGACACTGGTTGCAGCTCTTGTCATTTTAACCTGGGGTAGTGTTTGGT
The DNA here is from genome assembly GCF_012912105.1 of Brasilonema sp. UFV-L1. Taxonomy (GTDB): domain Bacteria; phylum Cyanobacteriota; class Cyanobacteriia; order Cyanobacteriales; family Nostocaceae; genus Brasilonema. Next base: position 69,218 of record NZ_QMEA01000006.1, on the reverse strand, counting down.
GCTGGGTTGTTCTGATTGCTGGGACTTTATTTGTATTAGGTATTGGCTGGACACGACTTTATTTAGGAGTTCACTTTCCCAGTGATATTCTGGCAGGATGGATGGTTTCTATAGCTTGGGCAATTGGCGTAAGCCTGGTTATTAGACCTCATTTAACTAAAGACACTATCGTTAGTGAAACTCCTCCTGTAGAGGAAACAACATTACTTCCAGAAGAAACGCAGTTAATAAGTGAGGAATAAAAGTTCATCTTACGTGAAGATGCAGGCGTTGCATAGATGCGAAATTCCGCGTCTGTGCATTCGATTTCTTGAAAAAATCTGGTATCTGAGTATTGGAACGGTAAATGCACTCTACAGAGTGCTCGTCGGTACATAAGTCACGCATATGGGTAAAAAACCCGGTTTCTGTGATCGAAAAGACTGATTTTTCGTTGAGCCACCTTAAAGAAACCGGGTTTTTGGAATCACTGTACCGGTGCTCTAGCGATCCACGGCATTGTTCAAAATCTCTGTGTATCTGTGGTTTCATGTTCATAAAATTGAATTTTGTTTGCACTCGTCCACTGCAAAAAAAGTTCATTAATTAATTCTTATCAAAAATCAAAGGAAAACTTAAAGATTGAACGAATAAAGGCTCTTTTTTTTTGATTTCATATCTTTTATAATGCGAAGGAAGAATTTTTGGAATAATTTAGATTTTTATTAAGTAATGTGGACTTCATAACATTGACAATATAAAGGAATAAAATTTGAACATCTTAGAGTTTTCTTTACTGATTTGGATTGGGTCATTTACCGCTGGCTTTTTAGGAGCGCTAACTGGTTTAGGAGGTGGAGTTGTTATTGTTCCCTTGTTAACTTCAGTTTTTGGAGTTGATATCCGTTATGCAGTTGGTGCTTCGTTGGTGTCTGTGATTGCGACTTCCTTAGGTGCGGCATCTATATATATTAAAAAAGGCTATACCAATCTGCGATTAGGAATGTTTCTAGAAGTGGCAACAACAATTGGAGCTTTAATAGGAGCTTTAATAGCCACTTTAATTTCAGTCAAAACACTAACCATTGTTCTTGCTGTTGTTTTACTTTATTCAGCTTATGTGTCACAGCAACCCAAACTTGATAACTCTGAAAGTGAATCACCGGATCCGTTAGGAAGTTATTTACAACTTAATAGTACTTACCCAACTTCTGAAGGATTAGTATCTTATCAAGTTCATTCTGTCCCCGGTGGCTTTAGCATAATGTTACTCGCTGGAGTTCTTTCTGGACTGCTTGGCATTGGTTCGGGAGCGTTTAAAGTCTTGGCGATGGATCAAATCATGCGTGTCCCGTTCAAAGTTTCTACAACTACCAGCAATTTTATCATTGGCGTAACTGCAGCCGCATCAGCAGGAGTTTACTTAGCGCGTGGTTACATTGACCCAGGACTATCAATGCCAGTAATGTTAGGGGTACTACCTGGTGCTTTTTTGGGAGCACGAGTTTTAATGGGAGCCAAAACTCAGATTTTGAGAATTATTTTCTCTATTGTGCTGGTAGTCATGGCATTCAAAATGGTCTACAACAGTCTAATTGGGGGATTCTAGAATGAATAAAATGAGTTTTGGTTTTTGGTGGAGTTCATCGACACCATCAGAGAATGAAGTTATGAAACTCCAAATGCAGCAAAAAAAACCAGACAGTGATATTCAACAGTTAGCCCAGCAGACTAGTGTAATAGCAGAGTCTCCTAAGAACTATGAGGTTGATACAAACAAGGAAGATACGAAAACACTAAGTGAACAGCAATTTGAGCAGCTGCTTAGTCATGTACTAAAGTATGGCGTTATATTGGCTAGCATTATCGTTTTAATAGGTGGTATCTTGTATCTGATTCGTCACGGTGCTGAACCTGCTGATTATCATTTTTTTCAAGGAGAACCATCCCACTTCTGTTCTCCATCAGGTGTTATAGTTGCGCTATTGTCAGGTAGTCGCCGTGGTATTATTCAACTTGGACTACTGCTACTCGTTGCGACTCCAATTCTCCGTGTAGCTATTTCTCTATTCATTTTTCTAAGAAAGCGAGAATTTACATATGTTATTATTACTTCGATAGTTTTGACAGCGCTTATTTATAGCCTTGTAGGAGCATATTATTAATTCATTGTTATTAGACAATATTGCAAAAATGCTTGAAAGGTCATGTTAAGTGGAGCGAAACATCTACAGGAGATTCCATATCTTTGGGACACGCGCTCGCGGAACGCATGATTGCGTGCGCTTGCGCTTACGCTAACGCTACACTGCGTTTCGTGACTAATGACATTCACATTTTCTGACTTTCACAAGAAATTTATTGTTTAGAGGTGCGTTACTCTTGAGAGTAACGCATTCTTTCTTTACAGCTTCTCAGTTATTTTAAAGAAGGAGCGTTCTCTTTGCCTACGCTCCACCTCCAGTCAGAAGACATAAGCCACAATTCCTGAATCGATTGGTTGGAGATTCAAACCCATAACCAATTGATAACCACCAAATCTATGTCCTCTGGACACGCTACGCGAGCAATTTTGGTGGGGACTTAAACCCGTTTATTTATCACCAAATCTAAAGAATTCATGCTGTTCAGGTAGCGTGTCCGTACTGCGTAGCAGAACCGCAGGCTCAGGACATATTCTGGCTCCCAATACCATTTTACAAAATTACTTATACAAAAAAGTTCCTCCTTGCTCTCCTGCTCTCTTACTGCCGATTTCTATTAACATTAAAGTCAAACAGTATGACTCCTGAATTCTTTCTTTATCAAGCTTGAGCTTAGATAATGAAACCCAGGTTTTGTTGAATTTCCTGTACCAAATAATTTCTTATTAAATCAACAAATTCTGCTGGAAATAAGACTATTAAAACAGCACACGTCAAGCTAAACAAACCAATAATTAAAGCTAAAAATCTTCCAAAACAACCAGGATTGATTTCAGCAAAACCTAATCTGGCTTGTCCGACAACAGCAATAGTAAGAAAAACAGTTCCTGCAATTAACAAAGAAGTCGTTAAAGGTGAATTAGTCATATTGTTCATAGAAAACAGTATCCTAATTATAGGTATCACAACTTTGAGCCAATGGTGAGATTTTTTGGTAAGAATTTAGCACCTAGGAGCGGAGCCGGAGCGTAGGCAGGGGGAACGCTCCTGGATTCTGGCTCCTGAATTCTTACATTTTTTGTACTTATTCTCTTATTCTCTATGTTTCGTACAGTTGTTTTACGGAATTTTGTCACTAATTTAATAAAACTGTTACACAACTAGTTTTATTATGTGTTTGTAAATAAAGTAGAAACTAATACGTCCTCATCCTCCGAACAAAGCGTAAGAGGGAGAAAAAATAGATCAATCCATTCTGAACTGTATGATTCTGCACTGGACTTTTTCTGAGTTTTTAGTTTAAACTACGGAAAAGATATAGAAATTATGAATTATGATGAAAAATCTCCCAGTCGTCAATCAGGAGTCAAGCGTAGCAGGACAAACAACTCCGAAGCCGCTACAGTTGTCTGCTTTGTGGGACTGGAAACAAATTACGTTCAAGAAATTCAGAGGCGGATTTTTTTTAGTTCTCGGATATTTGCTATCACCACTATGTTGGTGGAATGATTTGTTATTCAATTTACCAATTGCTTATGGTTTTGGGTATGTCTGTAGTTTATTTGATCCAAAGTTACTCTTGCCTTGCTCAATAGTCGGCTACTGGCTTTCTAATATTGTTGGTATTCTCTTGATGCAATTTGGAGCTATGGATGTTTTGCCAAATCAATCCCAGGAGCGTAATTTAAAAAAAGAATTACTTACAGGTTTAGTTTCTTCAACGATTTATACTCTTGTGATTCTGGCATTAGTCCAGTTGAAAATTCTCGACGCTCCTATTTCGTTATTGGGTAATTAATTTATTTTGGTGCGTTTGCCCTGTGCTAACTGATATCATGTCCGGTTGAACAGTTGTCCGCAGCAAGCGTATGCGCTTTGCGCACGCCCAGAGGGCTAACGCGTAGCGTGCCTAAGGCAAACGCGAAGCAATTGCAAGAGCGTTGGGATTACACTTGACTTAACTTCGTTCTGTATGTCCTCCCTTGCCCGCTACGTGCTCCGCTGCGGACATATCATAAGTAATTTACCGAACATAATATGAGATCTTGCACCTGAGTGAAACTAGCGGGTTTCTTGAGAATACCTCCCGCCGCTCATAGCCGAAGTCTATTAAAATCGATTGACATTGGAACTAATTTTTGAGTAAATTTAAACACTACTTAATATAAGCATTGGTAATTTACAAAGTAATGGTGCAAGATATCAGCTAGGATACTAGTACGGCGGTGCAGAAATAAAGTTACCATCTCTAGGAGGTCAAAAGCTCGAAAAAAAAGGACTTTTGAACGCCAGGTGACGCGCTTGTGCTCCTCTTGGGGAAACCACCAAGACCTTGGCAATTACCCAAGGCACTGGCTCCTTTTGAATGGGTAACTTGCAAAAGTAGCGGTACTACCTGTATTTAACTAATCCCAGGGAGAAATTATGTCTCTAGAAAATGTTAAAGCATTTTATCAAAGACTAGCAACTGACGAAGCTTTCCGTACTCAAATTCAAGGAGTTAGGAGTAAGGATGAATGTAGCCAAACTGTCAAAACTGCTGGCTATAGTTTCACCCAAGAAGAATTTGAAGAATATACAGCCCTATTGTTGGAGTTAAGTGCTGGTGAGGATGAGCTAGCAGAGTTAGACGAAAAAGAATTGGCAACTATTTTTGGTGGAACGGATGTACAACCGATGTATGGAGTAGTTTCTCAACCAGATACTGAGTACTCACCCATTTTTAAGTGGCCATACACTCCTCCTGTGTATCAGCCTATGTATGGAGTTGTCATATCGCAAGAAAAATTTTAAGGAAGTTTGAGCAATAAGGTTAGGTTTTTGGGACGGATGCAGATAAGTCTGTCCCGATCTGAATAAATTAGCCCAGAGTATTTCAATGACATATCGCAGAGTTAGTTATGCGGTTTGGGAAATAACGCTGAAATGCAATTTAGCTTGTCAGCATTGCGGTTCTCGTACTGGTCAGACAAGGGCGAAAGAACTTTCTACAAAAGAAGCCCTTGATTTAGTTAGACAAATGGCAGAAGTTGGGATTACAGAAGTCACCATAATTGGGGGTGAAGCTTTTGTGCGTCCTGATTGGCTGGAAATTGCCTCTGCTATTACCAATGCTGGAATGCTTTGTGGGATGACTACTGGTGGTTATGGTATCACTCTGGATACAGCACGCCGGATGAAAGAAGCTGGGATTAGAGTCGTTTCTGTTTCGGTTGATGGGTTGGAAGCCACTCATGACCGTCTCCGGGGTAGAAAAGGCTCTTGGCAATGGGCATTTAAGACCATGAGCTATCTTAAGGAAGTCGGTATTCCCTTTGGCTGCAACACTCAAATCAATCGCTTATCTGCACCGGAATTTCCCCAAATCTACGAATGTATCCGCGATGCTGGCGTTTTTGCTTGGCAGATTCAGTTAACAGTCCCAATGGGAAATGCAGCGGATAATAGCGAGATTCTGCTGCAACCTTATGAACTGCTAGATGTCTACCCAATGATAGCTCGTGTTGCCCAAAGGGCTAAGCAAGAAGGTGTGCAGGTGCAGCCAGGAAACAATATCGGCTATTACGGTCCCTACGAACGACTGCTACGGGGAGGACATGCTTGGGCTTTCTGGCAAGGATGCAACGCGGGACTGTCTACTTTGGGCATTGAAGCGGATGGTGCCATCAAAGGTTGTCCTTCACTGCCTACTTCAGCATACACCGGAGGAAACATCCGCGACCACTCACTCCGAACAATCATCGAACAAACAGAAGAATTACGATTTAATCTCGGAGCTGATACTCCTAAAGGGACAGAACATCTTTGGGGTTTCTGTAAAAGTTGTGAATTTGCTGAACTCTGTCGTGGTGGTTGCTCTTGGACTGCTCATGTTTTCTTTGATAAAAGAGGTAATAATCCTTATTGTCATCACCGTGCTCTCACGCAAGCAAAACGCGATGTTCGTGAGCGGGTTTTTCTCAAGCACCAAGCGGAGGGAAACCCGTTTGATAATGGTGAATTTGCTCTGATTGAGGAAGCAATTGATGCTCCTTTGCCAACAAATGATCCACTTCAGTTTAGTAGCGATCGCATTCAATGGTCAGAAAGTTGGCAACAAGAGCCATAAGCAATTCAAAATTCGCTGCCTACGGCACGCTACTAACACATTCAAAGTTCAAAATAAAGAAAACTAAATCTCCACTGATTCTATGCCTGAAGAAAATACGACTATTTCTGAGTTCCAGACTCAGGTAGACTCTCAAGCACCTCTGTTACCTCGTTCGGCTTGGAGTCATCAGGTGGCTTATTTACGAGTTGTTTTTAGAGCGAAGAAGGCTTTAGACCGAATAGAGAAGGAAGCAGGTGTTGTAAATGTGTTGAAAAGTTAAAAACGAATGGACGACTGTCAAAAATAGCCCAAAGATCACTCGTGGCTAAGTCAATCTCGTTTAGCTTGCTCTGTGAAAGGTGATTTATAAAGTAAATCTTAACAAACCTGATTGCAGAACTGCAAACCAATTCCCATACAAATAACTAGGTATCTGGGCGTTGCTGATTTGAAGTATGAATCTAGTTTTGTCATGCTGAATGTAGCGAAGCGAAATGAAGCATCTGCAGAGATTCTATGTCTTTGGGACACGCTGCGCTAACGCTTCACTTCGTTACGTATGCCCTCCGGGCACGCTGCGCTAACAGAATGACAATTCATACGCTGATTCAGCAACGCCGGTATCTGAAGTTTAATTTCGGTAAACGTTTTGTTGTAAGTATGCAACTAGTTGTTCTCCTGCTGTATCAATGTGTTTTTTGAGTAACCTAACAGCAGCTTTCGTATCGTGCTGTTGACAAGCCTCCAATAATTGATAATGTTCTTTCTGGGAACGCTCTGAGTAATCCATCTGACTCATCTGAAGACGGACATAACGGTCAACATTTAGGTGTAGAGTTTTAATCATCGTCAGTAGTCGAGGACGTTGTGCAGTTTCATAAAGCGTTTCATGAAATTCCCAGTTCAGTCTCGCAAGCAAACCTGCGTCAGTTGTCTGGTCTGTCTTTTCTAAAATGATAGTGGCTTTTTCTAAATCTGATGCGGTTAGCTTGGGAATTGCCAGTTGGATTGCTTTGACTTCTAACGCACTCCTAATCTCGAAGATTTCTTGTGCTTCTGTTGGAGAAAGTGATGATACCATTGCTCCGCGATTGAGATGAAGTGTCACCAATCCTTCTGCTTCAAGCTGACGTAAAGCTTCCCGCACAGGAATGCGACTCACTCCAAACTGAGTGGCAATTTCATCTTGTCTTAGAGATTGTCCTTCCTGAAAAATTCCCTCCACAATTGCTTTTCGCAAAGCGTCTGCAATCAAATCTGGGGTACTGCGTTGTTGCAGCAAATTGGCTGCTAGGTCATTTAAGTTCATAATTTATGCAGTTCATATTTTATATTGTATACAATTTTGTGTATACAATATTCAAAAGATGTCTAACAATCCCTCTATTGATACCACGGGAGACAGTGATGAGCATTCAACCTCAACCAGACCGAGTGATTATCTTTGATACAACGCTACGAGATGGTGAACAGTCGCCAGGCGCAACGCTGCTGGTGGAAGAGAAACTGGCGATCGCTCATCAACTGTCTCTACTAGGTGTTGATGTGATTGAAGCCGGATTTGCCGTAGCCAGTCGTGGAGATTTTGAAGCTGTTAGAACAATAGCTCAAGAAGTCGGCGTATTGGGTGGACCTATCATTTGTTCTTTAGCAAGAGCAATTCGGCAAGATATTCAAGCTGCTGCTGAAGCATTGAAACCGGCTGCTCATCCGAGAATTCATACTTTCATTTCCACTTCAGATATTCACCTGAAGTACCAGTTGAAAAAGTCTCGGAGTGAAGTTGTGGCGATCGCCCAAGAAATGGTAGCCTATGCCAAGTCTTTTGTAGAGGATGTGGAATTCTCACCGATGGATGCAAGCCGCACTGATCCAGAATTCCTCTACCAAATTTTAGAACAAGTGATTGCTGCAGGTGCAACCACCATCAACATTCCTGACACCGTCGGCTACTGCACCCCCAAAGACATGGCGGCACTCATTCAAGGTGTGCAAGAAAATGTTCCTAATATTGATCAAGTCATTCTTTCGGTTCACACCCAAAACGATTTGGGTTTGGCGACAGCGAACGCCTTGACAGCAATTGAAAATGGTGTGCGTCAGGTGGAGTGTACGGTGAATGGAATTGGTGAACGAGCCGGAAATGCAGCGCTGGAAGAGATTGTCATGGCATTGCAAGTTCGCAAATCTCATTTTAATCCTTACTTTGGTCGTTCGGTTGATGAGGATACACCTTTGACAAAAATTAAGACGCAAGAGATTTACAAAACATCTTGCTTGGTTTCGCAATTCACAGGAATTGTGGTTCAGCCAAATAAAGCCATTGTCGGAGCAAATGCTTTTGCTCATGAATCTGGAATTCACCAAGATGGAATTCTCAAACATCGGCAGACCTATGAGATTATGGAAGCTGCTGATATTGGTCTTTCTGAAAACAGGATTATTTTGGGCAAGCACTCTGGAAGGAATGCTTTCCGAAGCAGGCTTCAGGAATTGGGGTTTGAGTTGAGTGAGGCAGATTTGAATAAAGCCTTTATGCGGTTCAAAGAAATTGCCGATAAGAAAAAGGAAATGTCTGATTGGGATTTAGAGGCGATCGTTCGGGACGAAACGCAAATTCAAGTAGACAAAGGCTTTCAACTTGAACATGTCCAAGTAACTTGTGGAGATTGCACCTGTCCAACTGCAACTATTACAATCGTGACTCCCGATGGACAAATCCTCACGGATGCAGCTGTAGGGGTAGGTCCGGTGGATGCGGTGTATAAAGCAATTAATCGACTAGTGAAGATTCCCAATCAATTAATTGACTTTTCTATCATGTCTGTCACTGGAGGAATTGATGCGCTGGGAACCGTTACAGTTCGGATGGGGCATCAAGGACGTATTTTCTCTGGACAAGCTTCCGATACTGACATTGTGGTTGCATCGGCTTACGCTTATATGAATGCGATGAATCGCTTCTATCGTTACTTGCAAAGGCAGACACAGAAGTCCCATGCTTCAGGTTCTGCTTCAGTTGTTAATTTTCTAGTTTAATTTCTTCGCGTCCTCATCCTCCACTATAATGGTACTCCGTTTAGTGGCGGGATATAAGGCGGGCGGCGACGATTGCATCTTTGTCTTTTAGGCGTCTGCGCTCCGCCGTGATTTTCACATAACTACTTAGTTGATGCGAATGCGATCGCCTTATTGTGATGTATTCACGTCAACGGTGGGTTTCGACCAAGCGTAGCGCTCAAACGCGTTATCGAGTGGCGTTTGGGCAATGTGATTAGTGTAGTTGTGAATGACTTTCACAGCGATACCAAGAATGACTTCTAGAACCTGCTGCTTTGTGTAACCAGCCTTCAAAAAGGTCTCAATTTCATCATCAGTAACCCAACCACGAGTTTGCACCATTTGCTGTGTAAAGTGACGAAGTGCTTGTAGTTTTGGGTTTTGCAGAGGTTCACCATTTCGCACAGCATTTATATCCTCGGTTGACAAACCAACCTTTTTTGCCAAACCTGAGTGTGCTGCCATGCAGTAGTGGCACTCATTTTCATAATTAACTGCTAGGTATACTACCTGTTGTTCGAGTAGAGTGAAGCTGGTTGTGCTGAAAAGATCCCACAGAGCCATACTACCCTTCAAGAGTGCAGGTGCAAGAGCGCATATACCCTCTAGGTTGGGAATGAAGCCAAATGTTTCCTTGGCATGGTGCAGAGATTCTTTGGACTCTTCAGGGGCGGTTTGGGGAGTGTAAATAGTGAATTCCATTATGCTATATCTTTTACAGTATTGACAAAAGCAGAATTGTGTGTACAAAAACCGGAACATTTACGCTCATTACACACTTGTTGCTGAGTAGACAAGTTTGTCTACATTTAGTAGAATACTTTAAGTAGACAAGTTTGTCTACAGCCGAGAAAACTAAAATATGACATCAAATACCAACAACATTTATGATCGCATCCTAGAAACTGCCTCCCAGCTTTTCTACCAGAAGGGGATTCAGCACGTTGGGATTAACGAAGTGATTGCTGCTTCAGACGTTGCAAAACGGACATTCTACAAATACTTCCCCTCAAAAGACCAACTCATTTTGGAAGTCATGCGCTATCGCGAAAAGCAATGGTTGAAGTGGTTTCACAAAGCTGTTGAGGAGCGAGGACAAACAGCTAAAGAAAAACTACTCGCAATATTTGATGTGCTTGGAGAGTGGTATGCTCAACCAGACTTTCGAGGATGCCCATTCATTAATGCAGTTCTTGAAATAGCAGATGCAAATCATCCGGCTCATCATGTTTCCGTATCGTTGCGTGAGGCAATTCGCACTCATGTTATGCAACTAGCAATAGAAGCAGGGGTTCGTCATCCAGAAGCATTCTCTCAGCAGTACTTACTGTTAATTGGTGGTGCCAGTCTGATGGCAACGATTGAAGGAACTCCAGCAGGTGCAAACTATGCCCGTCATGCTTTATCGATCCTCATTAATGAGAGTTAGTCTCTGTAAGAATTGCCTCTAATTTAAATCAAATTTAAATATGACGTTAAACATGACGAATGTTTCCCCTGCTATTTTCAACTGAGGTTTATTGCATCGCCTTTACCACTGCTGAGGCGATGTCGGACATAACTTTCTCGCGCTCTTCCAGAGGAGCTTTTGAACCGGCTATAAATACGGCGATCGCCACCCGCTTCCCATCCGGCGAACTAGCGATTCCAACGTCATTTGTTGCAGTATTTATCCCGAGAACATCTGCACCCGTACCAGTCTTGTGTGCGATCGACCAATTTTCAGGTAGTCCTGCTTTTAGACGCTTCTCTCCTGTTGGAGAATCGGTCATGATCTTTAGCAACAAAGCGGTAGAGTTCTCGGACAATAGCTGATTCGATTGTAACCTTGCCAAAAGGTCAACCATAGCTTCAGGAGTTGCAGTATCCCGTGAGTCGCGAAGGTACCTTTGGAGAGCAGCTTTCTGATCGCGATCTGGAATCTTCTCCACAGCTTCCTTGTATTTTTGTTCGTCAGCTAATTCAGGTTGAAAGTTTTTGAGTCCCACACTCTCCGGCTGCAGCTGCTGTTCTAATCGGTCAACGCGAATGTTGCGAATTTGCAGATCGCGTAAGATAGCAGTGACTTTTTGAGGTCCACCAAGCAATCGTACCAAAGCGTCAGCTGCAGTATTATCACTTATTCCCACAGAGCGTTCTAGAACGTTTCGGAGTGGTAACTGTACTCTATCACCTTTGAATTCCTTGACGATAGGACTCCATCCAGGAGCAACGTCTTGACGCATAATGGTGACTAATTGCTTAAACGAAATCTTGCCCTCGTCTAGTCGTTTTAAGACGGCTATGGCAGAAGGAAGCTTATACACACTTTGCATGGGAAAGCGCTGCTTACCATTGAGAAACCAGCTTTGACCGCTATTAAGATCCAAAACCCCAATACCAACTTTACCTTGAGCGGCTGAAACATCGAGAGTTTTTAACCGTTCTTGAAATACTGAAGTGTTGGGCTGCGCCGCAGTGACAACAGCGCTGACTTTCATCATTCCATCTGCAAGCGGTGCGGTTTGATGAATTTGTTGCTCAAGTTGCTGTGAGGATAACTCAGTGATGCTTGGAGATAAAGCCCTTAGAGATGATTCTTGTGCTTTGACTGGAAGCAAAATAAACGAAAGCAAAATAACTGCTCCAAACGAAAGCCAAAAACGACGTATAAAAACTGAAAACATCTGCCGTTTAATTTCTAGGTGTGAATATTTGTTCTACCGTATTATCGACTTTCTTGATGTCTGTTCTGTTTCTGGTAAAAACTTTAGTATTTATAATACTTGCCTCAAATTGAAATATGACGTTAGATCTGACAAGCTTAGAGGACTTGTCCCAAATTCTTCCTCACCCACCATTGTTGACTAGCAAACAAGCTGACTGGAACAATATTTTTCTAGCTTATTACCAGCATCCTGGCTCAGAAACTGGTGAACACGTGATGCAACAGCATGCGTTGGAAATCATCGATACTAATTCATGGTCACATCATGAGCGTCGTATGGATGGAAAATATTTATCATCCAGAATTGGTGGTGGTGAAATTTGTCTGTGTCCAGCGAATACCAGTCACTGGACAAGCTGGGAACAAACAAGTCACTTTACAATACTGGTGATTGATCCAAAGTTTCTTGAACAGCTAGCTTATGAAGCGCTAAGTTGCAATCAACTCGAACTTGTTCCCAGATGGCAAATTTTCGACCCAGTTATTCAAACCATAGTCAATGCGCTCAAAGCAGATTTAGAAGCTGGGTGTCCAGCAGGGCGGCTATACGGTGAATCTTTTGGTACAGCCCTTGCCATGCATCTGCTCAAAAACTTCTCGATATTACAGCCAAATATTCCGACATATTCTCATGGCTTACCGAAATTCAAACTGAAGCAAGTGCTGGATTTCATCGAAGCTCATTTAGAAGAAGATATTCAACTAGAGGATTTGGCGAACAATGTGGGAATGAGTTCTTTCTACTTCTGTCGTTTGTTCAAACAATCCATGCATATGACACCACATCAATACGTGATTCAGCGGCGAGTGGAACTAGCAAAGCGGTTACTCAAACAATCAGATTTAGGTATTGCAAATGTGGCACTTTTATGCGGGTTTGCTCATCAAAGTCATCTCAGTCGGCATTTCAGACGCTTGGTAGGTATGTCTCCTAAAGCGTTTCGGAGTCAGTAGCAAGAATATGCTTTTAATTGCAAGAATGTGCGCGACTCACTCTCGTTGGTATAGGTAATGTGAGGGTATCCAAACACCTATAATCCAACAGAAAAATGATGTACGATACTCTTGGCGCAAAAACGATAGAACTTAATGGCGCTCGATACTATGTGAGAGATTCGGGTTCAGGGAAAGACAGCATTCTTTTGCTTCATGGTTGGCCAGATGACAGCACAGTGTGGCGGAATCAAGTTTTGGTTTTGCTGGAAGCTGGATACCGCGTTATCTGTCCCGATTTACTCGGTTACGGACTTAGCGACAAGCCACAAGATGTTGAACGATATACGTTTTCCGCCTTGGTCAATGATATGGTTAGTCTGCTCAACTGTCTTGGGTTAGAAAAGGTTCATTGTATCGCACACGACTATGGTGCCGTTATAGGCTGGGATTTTGCGACAGTGTACCCGAACCGTCTGAAGACTTTTGTTGCTATGTCAGTTGGGCACCTGGCATCATTGCTGGATATATCCTTTGATGTCCTGCGTTATCAGTGGTATCTCTTTCTTAACATCCATAAGGTTGCACCTCAGCTTTATCGCGCCAGCAATGGTCGTTTATTGCGCGAAGTCCTCCGAACTCACCCGGATAGGGAGCAGATTGTCAACCGTGTCTTGGAACTCGGTGTATTTGAAAGTATGGGGAAATTGGAACAAGCAAACCCATTTCCTGAAATTCTGCTCGCAGCCCTTCAAGGAGAATTGCCTAAACCACTCCCCGTGACTGTTCCTACCTTGGGTATCTGGAGTACCAAAGACGATTTTCTTTGGGAATCGCACATGAAGGACTCTGGCAAATACGTAACAGCCGAGTGGTGTTACGAACAGCTCGAAGGAGCAGGACATTGGTTTATGCTAGAACAACCGCAAACGACTAATCATCTACTCCTCAATTGGTTGCTCAAACACCCGTGACGTCGTGGTAGATTTGCGTGCGTCTTGTCAAATTCTCTCCTTATTTGCTTCGTTCTCGCATTTCCTGTCTTCGCATGGGCATAGCATCAATTTCGTCAAAAATAGCTTTCGCTTGCACAGGAGTTGTCTCACGACGCTTGACACCACCGTCTTTACCCACCAAGACAACGCAAAAATCTTGGTTGCTGACTTTGAGATCATCGCGCAACCCAGCAGCCGCCGCAGAATCTATTTGCTCTGTGTTTGCAAAACTTTTGCCATTTGCAACAACTTGAACAAGAACTAAATCCCGGTCACGAAAACTTGATTTATACTTTTCAAACAGTTGCATCTGCTGTTGATAAGCAGGATGGCTACTAGAGGGAGCAAACACTAGTAGCACGCGATTTTTCCATTTTTGAGAACTCAGGTTAAAAGAGGACATTTTAGGAGCGTGATTGGTTGAAGCATGAGCACGACCAAATATATTTGCTGGCAGTAGTAAAAGCAATGCCAGGAAGGGGACTATGAGTGCTGATTTATTCAATGTGGAACATCTCCTTGCACGCTATGAATATTTGGTTTATACCAATTCTCTGTGATAGCTTGCCCGTAAAGTGCCATAGCTGCATATTATTTTTACCCCTCCTAACCTCCCCGATGCGTTGGGGAGGGCAGTTAACGGCGGTGGGGTTCTTTCTATGCATCTTCATATGGAAACGGTATTACACCCACAATATTTTTATTACGCTATCATCTACTTTCTTGATGTCTCCTCTATTTGGTGGTAGAGACTTTGGTATGATTTAGTTGGGTTGAGAATATTGCATTTAACGAAGTTCACTTTTCTCGAATCCATAATGCTAGCCCACCACCACGACCACGAGCTGCAATGAAGTCCTCTTTTACTAAAAAGAATGCAAAGAAAGGTAGCTTACTGACAGATTGACTATAAAAATTCTCCGCTTGAGCTTTACCGCCTCGAATCGAACCGTTATAAATCACACGACCAAACAAACTGATTTGCATCTGAATAAAGTCAAACGCCAATAAGTTTTTCTTCCCTAAATATTGTGCTGGACCTTTGAGCTGTAATACAATAGGACCAATTTGAACAGAATTGCCAATCTCCTCTCTATTTGGAGTTTCATCTACACCTTGTGTGGTATTGAAGGAGATACGAGTTGGAACCAACTTCGGCACATAAAAACCTTTTCCCAACACAATCCCTGCTTTATTTCTGACTTTTTTGGTTCCAGTGGCAAAGCATAGCCGCCATCGACCTACCAAAGACTCAAAAGGATACGTCAGTCGTTGCTGTTTAGCAGCTTTTTCTGCTTGCAGCAAAGCATTGACGACAATTTCAGCACTAGGGCGATTCTTCTTCTGTCCTTGATAGGCAGTTGCAGCGAGTGAGAGTACGGTGACAAAATCAGGTGAGGCGTGTAATTGTAAATCGGCTGTCATGAGGGTATTCCAGATTTTGCAACTTTAATACTATCGCACCTTGTTGCACTTCTTAACATAGGTAAGACTTAGGCAAAAGTTACCCGGTTTCTACCAAAAATCGTCTGTTTCGCAAGCAAATACGAACGAAGAAACCGGGTTTCTAGCAGATGGTGCGTAAGTTCTAATGGGTATAGGGCATTAAACATCTCCAAAGATCCTTAAAATAGCTCTATTGCGGAGAATTTCCCATGCTATTTGAAATTTTTAAAAATCGTAAATCCACTAAATTCCTACCCATCGCTACCCATTACTAGTCATTTTTGATTTTCTTCTATCATTTTAGAAATTCTTCCTGTTGAAGCTTAAGGGACTATGGAAGTTAAGTAGGTAGACAAAGTTAAGCGTAAAATGCAAACCCTAGAAACCCGTAAGCGCAAGCCGCCCCCGCAAGGGGTATGAACAAGCGTCCAAAGGACATACCTGAAGGGTAAAATTTTTCATCCGGACTGCCTTCTACTTAGAATCATCCATATAACTGAAAATGAGATCGAATTTTTGAGGATCAATATTGACTACCAAATCTTCTTTATAGTATTCTTGTACTATAAAGAAGCGATCAAGCAGTACAACAAGTAAAGTTTTATACTTTAAATTTCTACTTTGTTAATTCTATTGACAAAGTATCTAATCAAAATCCTCAAGGTAGTGTTGATAGGATATTGCTCAAAGCGCTGCTCATCTGGAGCATTGCGCCTTTGGGGTGGGTGTTTCATGCAATAGCAAAGAGTACCCAGATTTAGGCGATCGCCTTTATATGGGGTGTGTGGTTAATCATTTGTTGGTTAGCACAAAAAGACTTAAGAGTCCTGCTTATCCTCTTGTCTATTTCTTCACCAATAGGTTCTGACGAAACTTTCATGTGAGTGCTCCACATCATTGCACAAGCACCTAGATGAGTGCAGATTATACAAAGGATTCTCGCAATAAAATTATGCTCCTTGTCATCGCTAATTGCTAAAGAAAGCAGCAATTAGCGATTTTCTTTTGTGTATAAATAGTGATTGAGCATGAGTAAAATAAAACTTTTAAATCAGCATTGGTAAGAGTATTTCAGTTCGGAAAATGGAGACTTGGGCTTGTAGATAAATTTGTGGCTAAGCACTCCTAAAATGGAAGTGGAAGCCAATAGCAAAAAGCTCTAAATATTAAGTCGCCAGTCAGGCAAATTTGATGATAATAATTGAAGCAGCGCAGGTTATGTGGCAGCATGGGAGTTGACAATGGCGAAAGTAGCATTGCTGGTTGGGGTCAGTGAGTATGAGCCAGGTTTGAACCCTTTGCCTGCGGCTGTTAAAGATGTCGAGGCTATACAACAAGTTTTGCTACATACAGACATAGGTGGTTTT
Organism: Brasilonema sp. UFV-L1; assembly: GCF_012912105.1. Classification (GTDB taxonomy): domain Bacteria; phylum Cyanobacteriota; class Cyanobacteriia; order Cyanobacteriales; family Nostocaceae; genus Brasilonema. Next base: position 52,497 of record NZ_QMEA01000006.1, on the reverse strand, counting down.
GTACAAGCAGATGTGACGCTGCTCACAAATCCTGCCAGACAGCAAATGGAGGAAGCAATTGAGAATCTATTTGCTGGGCGTCATAGAGATGACTTAGTGCTGTTTTTCTTCTCAGGTCATGGCATAAAGGATGATACAGGTAGACTTTACCTAGCAACTCACAAAACTCGCAAAAATCCTCAAGGAGATTTAATCCGCTCAAGCGCAGTTTCAGCCAGCTTCGTTCAAGAAAGTATGAGTAGAAGCCGTTCTCGGCGACAAGTAGTGATTTTAGATTGTTGCTTTAGTGGTGCTTTTGCTCAGGGGTTATTAGTTAGAGATGATGGCACTGTTAACATTCAGGAGCAACTAGGTGGTGAGGGAAGGGCAATCCTGACTTCATCTTCATCGACGCAGTACTCCTTTGAGCAGGAGGGTTCAGAATTATCAATTTACACCCGTTATCTGGTTGAGGGAATTCAAACTGGTGTAGCAGATTTAGATGAAGATGGGTTCATATCCATTGATGAGTTGCATGAATATGCCAAAAAGAAGGTAAGAGACATTCAACCATTAATGAAGCCAGAGATTTATGCCATTAGAGAAGGATTCAAGATTCGACTCACAAAAGTTCCTCTCATCGATCCAAAGCAGAAATATCGTAAAGAGGTGGCACGGTACATTGATCGTGGAGAAATTTCTTTTGTAGGGCGCAATATTTTAGATCTTGTGAGAAATCGTTTCGGACTTTCTGTGGCAGAGGCGACGGCAATTGAAAACGAGATTCTAGAACCTTACCGAAAACAGTTCAGAGAAAAACTAAAACAGTATGAACAAGTATTTACAGAGCTAATTAAGAAAAAACTAATCATCAGTGAGATTGACCGCCAACACTTGCGACATTTTCAGCAAAGTCTGCACCTAAATGATGAAGATACAGCATCTATCGAAAAACAAGTGACTGCGGTGATTGAAGCTTACAGAAAAAACTTGCAGTGGTACGAACAAGAATTTTCAAAGGCTGTACGGCAGGAATATCCTCTTAGTGCATCAACAAGCAATCAACTACAGCAGATGCAGCAACAATTACAACTTGCTGATGAAGATATTTCTTTCATTCAAACCCGCGTTACTGCTGAGGTAGGAGCATATAAGCAGAAATTACAGCAGTATGAAAATCTATTTCTAAGTGCTATTCAAAAAAAATATCCTTTTAGTGAGGCAAAGCGTCAAGAACTGCAAGAGCAACAGGGGTTTTTAGGACTTACTCATGAGGATGTTGCTCCAATTGAAGCACGCATTACTGCTCAGATAGAGGAGCACCAGCAAAAATTGCGACAGTATGAGCAAGTACTGAACAATGAAATTGAACGTGCGTACCCGATGAGTGACAGAACTCGCGAAGAATTGCGACGGTTTCAGTATACTTTGGAACTGAGTGATGAGGATATTGTGCTGATTGAGAAACGAGTCTTTGAAAACCGACGAGTTGTTCAACCAATAGCAAATAACTTATCTGCTAATTCCACATTGCCCCATAAACAAAATCCGCAGCCAGTTCAGGAGGAAACAACTCAAAATGGTCAAGGAGTAAAGCCTAAATCTGTACCTTCAACAACTACCAAATCATCAGATTCAACTAAAAGTTGGTTGACAACTTTGCGAACACTAAAGCAACTGTTTGTAATTCCGCTGCTATTGGTTGTCGTCAGCCTTTTGTTGGGATACCTATGGCATCAAGGGTCGCTTCCGATCAAGAAATTAACAAATTCTTCACCAAGAATCATTCCCTCGGAGGGGATACCATTGGTAGCACCACCTATCAAAAGTGGTTCTCAGGATGGTTCGGACAAATCTGCTGCAAATGCAGCACAAGTGATTCAGACGACGAGCGAAATCGAATTCATCAAAACAACCTCGCCCCCAACCGGAGTGATTGCTCCAAAAGGTAGTGTTTTGCAAATTCTTTCCAGGTCAGAGAAAATAGAGAAAGACAGTTGGATATATCTGCGAGTCTGCTCTATTGGGCAAGCAAGTCCATCAAACTCACAATCAACTTCTTCCACCGCAAACAAACCTGTAGTCAGCCTAGGAGATGAAGTCAAAATTTTATCCTCTAAATTCAAATCATTGAAAGTTCCCAAAGCGAAACCCGAAGTTGTGAGCCAATGTCAGCCATCAAAACAGACTTCTATTTCTTCTCCTGCGGTGAAAGAATCAGCAGCTGAGTCAAAGCCAAAGTCTGTCCCCCCACAGTAATCAGTCGTAGGCGGCGATGCCAACGTTAGCAAATAGCACAAAGAAAAATTGAATCACTTCACAGGTGTGTCCATGCTTTTACTTTACCTAAAATGATGCCCCTTGTTGACACCGCCATTATTCTACGATTCGTCGATATTCAAATCCTGAGTCACTGCTGGTTCAATTTCACAAACAACCTCATAAAAAGAAGTCGTGGGTGTCTTAGTAAACAGAGGCGTCATCTCTTTCAAGATCTGTTCATAAGCCTCACTGTGGTTTTCTTCCATATCTCCCACATTTTCCCAAAAAATAACAGCAATTCCTTTATCACTTCCTGGCTCTTGCAGTAGATATGCTCCTTTGAAACCTTGAGTATAAGTAGAGACAGCTTGCTCATAAAGTCTTTTGGCTTCTTCAAATTTACCTGGTTTGAATTCTCCAATTGCAACGTAGGCAAATTGATGTTTTAAGAAGTCATGAAAATCTGACATTTTTTGCTCCTTAAATAAGGCTGTTGAGGAAGTGTATATGTTCCTCATTATCTAAAGGAAATATATTTCATTTTGTGATTTCTTTTTGCAAAAGTCGTAAACCAGCAATATTTTGGCAAGAAAAGGTTTTTTTTACGATATTTTGAGGAGATTATAATTTGATTATATTCAATGTATAATTTTACGAAAGTTTAAGTATTTTTGAAAATTCGGTAGCTAAATTTCCATTAAGTTGATACTGAGATAAAATTATGCTCACAGTAGACCCCTCAAAATTATCAAAAGCGGAACTTCCCCATCCACCCAAGTTTGAGCGTGTGGAAGATGAGCGTCTTCATCGTAAGCAGCGTTTGGCTGCTGCCTTTCGTTTGTTTGCTCGTTACGGTTTTGATGAAGGTGTTGCTGGACACATCACTGCTCGTGACCCTGAGTTCCATGACCACTTTTGGGTTAATCCTTTTGGGATGTACTTTGGTCACATCCGAGTTTCAGACCTGATACTGGTTAACCATAAAGGTGAGGTCGTTGAAGGTGACAAGCCAATAAACCCTGCTGCTTTTGCTATACACTCCCAAATTCACCAAGCGCGACCAGATGTAGTAGCGGCTGCTCACACACATTCCCTGTATGGCAAAACCTGGTCAACCTTGGGACGTCTTCTCGATCCGCTGACTCAAGATGCTTGCGCTTTCTATGAAGACCACGCTTTGTTTGAGGACTATACTGGGGTCGTACTGGATTTGGAAGAAAGTCAGCGTATTGCCAATACTCTGGGACAAAAGAAAGCGGCGATTCTTCGCAATCACGGCTTACTGAGTGTTGGTCATTCAGTGGATGAGGCAGCATGGTGGTTTATCACAATGGATCGCTGTTGTCAATCACAGTTGATGGCCCAAGCAGCAGGAAAGCCGGTGCTGATTAACCCTGATACTGCTAGTTTAACTTATCGCCAAGTTGGATCAGATTTCATGGGTTGGTTCAATTTCCAGTCACTGTATGACATGATTGTCCGTCAGCAACCTGACTTGCTGGACTGATTGACGTTCCCACGGTCTATTTCTCAGTCAAATTCTATCCCCGCGCTTTTGTTTTCTCCTAGGCGCAAAAAGCAGTTGTGTCTGACTCAGGAAGACACAATCTGCTTCAACACATCCTACGAGGTTTTATGAGTTTCTTCTACTGTTTCTGTAAGAAGATGAGGTTGAGGTGAAATGAGTGAGGTTAATACTATCATCTCCAATTCTTTCACTACTCATGCTCTGCTTGTAATACTGTTGGTAGTAGCTGTATGAGGCAGGCATAGTATCTTTGGACTTATTAGCTATCATTCCTAAAATAGGTGTGCCAGATACTTGGAGATCCTCCAATGCTTGCTGGAATATAGTACGTTTGAGCTTTCCTAATGCTGCAACTAGTATGAGTCCATTGGTATTAGCAGCCAGTAGGTTAGCATCTGCAAAACCTACTAACGGTGGTGTGTCGTATATTACTAAATCAAAAGCGGCTTGTAGCTCATTCATTAAATCCTGCATTTTCACAGATGCAAGCAATCTAATTGGATCAGGGGGAATTGGACCAGCACTCAAGACAAACAAATTATCTTCTAAAGGCGATCGCTCAATCACATTATTCCAGTCTAAATCTTGTGAAATGACATCGGTCAATCCCTGAATATTCATCAAACCCACACGATTGTGGACTGTGGGAGAGCGTAGATTGGCATCTACTAGTAGCACTCGTTGTCCCATTGCTGCGGCTGCGAGTGCTAGGTGCATTGCTACAGTCGTCTTACCATCTTCTTTTGCTGCTGAACTGATGACGAGTGAACGAATCTGTGTATCTGAACTCAGAAGAAGGATGTTGGTGTAAAGAGAGCGAAAGACTTCAAAAAAGGCTGCTCTAGCTGCTTGTTGCACTCCACCAGAAACTTCTTGCCAAGCTAATGCTCCCAATTCTTTCCTTAAAGGAACAACTCCTAATAGCGGTAATCCAGTTGCTTCCTTGAGATCTTTAGAAGAGTAAAGAACATTGCTGAGTTTATCCGCAACTAAAGCTGCACCTGTACCCAACAGCAAACCTAACACTGTCCCTAAAGCTAAATTTCGTTTGGTACTGTCTGAGACAGTCTTTGGTTCTTTCACTTGCTCAAGCTTAGGATCGAGTAACTTCCAAGAAGGTAACCTTTGAGCTTGTTCAATCTGCAATGCTTGTTTTTTAGCTGAAAATTGAGTCAGACCTTCAGTAGCAATCTTTAATTCCCGTTGAGTATTATCGTATTCACGAATAACGACTGCTAAATCTCTCAGGTCATTATTGAAGTTAGCAATTTTTTGTCCAAGAGAAATATCACGCGCTTTCAGTGCTTGGATACGGCTGTCATAATCTTTTTTCACCCGGTTCTCTTCTGCAGCAAGCATTGGGAGTAGATTTGCTTTCTGGTCCTGTAAATACTGCAAACTCGGGTTGTCATTCGTGAATTTTGCTCCTCCTTTTTTGATTTCAATTTCTACTGCTTGAATTTGATCCAATATCTTTTGGTAACGAGCATTTTCACTCAGCACTGAATTCCCAGCTCTTTCACCTGGCTGTTGTGCTAACTCCCTTATCAAATCTCCATAAGTCGCTTGCATTTGTTCTAGCTGCACCCGATTTTCTGCTTGCTGTTGCGTTAAGGTAGCAACTTGTTGAGAAATTTCTTGAGCTTTTTGTGCTGGTTCAACCAAGTTATGCCTTTGTCGAATCATTCGCAGTGTTTCTTGCCAGAATTCCACCCGTCTTTTTAATGGCTGTTCTTGCTCTATAACAAACCTAACTGCCTGTTCAACTTCGTCTTGACGCTCTGTCACACTATATTTTACATAAGCATCTTTCAGTAATGTTAAAACATCCCTCACTAGCTCTTTGTCTTCATTTTTAAATTCGACCTCCAAGATGTTTTGTTGTTGGGATTCTATTTGTAAAATATCAACGATTAAGTCATAGTCCAACTTTGGATATTTTGTGCGATATTTCTCCTGAAGCTTCTTGATAACCGGATCTAGTATTAGACGACTCTCTAATACTTTCATCGTTGTCTGAACAGGTTGTACGATTTGCTCAGGAGGTGCAACCCCTTCTTGGGAACTCAGGCTTTGGGGGACATTGGCTACAACCCGACCCTCACCAGTCACAGGCTTTGTTAAAATTTCAAACTGACCTTGATATACTGGAGGGTCTGTTTCTGCCTTCAACACTGCGGCTGTAACCACCACGCCTGTTACACCAGCAATCAATAATGCGCGACGTCGGAGAGTTGCTCCAATTTGACCCAGATTCAATCCGCCTTCTTCATTTAACTGGGTTGTATAAGCTTGTGACAACGGGTGAGGATATTTGTCTGACTTCAGCATAGCCTTAGTAACTTCTGTGAGTTGTGGTTTTCCGTAGTTGCACGCTTTCGAGCTAAATCCTGGCATACATAAATCTAATGTGCTCGACTGCCAATTTGCTCGACAACACCAGCATGAACGTTGGTGAACACATTAGCTAATGACACAGTTGTGATGCCTTTGAGGACAATTTGAGTTTTGCCCTAAACCAAGTGATAGATACGTTACCCTGTCTGAAGTCTGGGAAAAATGCTAATAATACCGGAGCAATGCACTTATTTATATACAGTAACATTACACGATAAAATTTTGTCAATTTGCTCATATCTTATGTACATTATACGGAGACTATCTATAGGAATCCGGTTTTTATCTTGCTAGGTATAGTGAACCTTTAAACTCTGGATCGCGAAGCTTTGGACTGACTACCGCTTTTTAAAAATTAAATAGCAATCGCGTATACAATCATGCTGTTATTACGAGGGCTAATTTGTTATGTTACTAACTTAAGGTTGAAATACCCATAGCTGATTAAGCATGAACCTCTGTTTGGGTATGTGTCGGACAGGATTTTTTGAGTATTTATCTTGTTTAGTACACTATTCTTGTACACTCAATCATTTCCCGGATCAAAATTACTAATAATTACTGATATCGATATGACGACGCATTCAGGATAACCCAAAGGTAGGCGTAACGTTTGGCTGTGCCGACACTCTTGCAAGTCGTGTTATTTCCGGGCATTGGCGACTGAGGCTCAGCGATCTGCGCTTCCTTGCAGCAGCGTTAGCGCAGGCCCCCTAAGGGGCTAGCTATCGCCAATGTGTACGCTTTACACTCAGTTATCCTGAAGATGCACCTGGACGACTATCTGTTTAATGGGGTTTCCAGAGTTTTACTTAATAAGAGTGTTAAGCTTTTATTGACCATTTTTAAAACTGGGGCGCTAGGATTCGAACCTAGGGATGGCGGGACCAAAACCCGCTGCCTTACCACTTGGCTACGCCCCATTAACTTTTCTCTTAAATAATATAGCAATAATTCAGGGGGTAGTGTCAAGTACTTCGCGCTCTAATTTGAGAAGCTGCCCCACCTGCCCTATCGGGCACCCTCCTCTTGGAAAGGGGAGGTGCCGCAGCCGCTGGGGTTATTTCTATGTATCTTCATATGGAAACGGTATTAGCTTACAATGTTTATCGTAATATTTAGCTTTTCTCTATCAATTATGGTGATGAATCTCGTCGTTTGATGTTTTGCACTTTTAGCTTTGAGCGGAAGAAGCCGTACCGTCAGGTCGGTGTAGGTAGTTCACAGTAAACAACTGATTGATTCAACGCTATTTTTTTCCAATCGCTTATGTTTCATACCAGGTCAGGTATCAACCTTAATATTATTTTCTTATCATTCTATAATTTTGTATTCAATAAAAGAAAACCCTTACAAACTAAAACTTATGACTATACTCAAGATATTAATGGGCGTGACTATATATTTGAATCAGTTGATAATCAGGTAAAAGGTTATATGACAGGACAAGGTAAAGGTGTCAAACGTGGAGATTACATCATTCTACGTGATAGTTCTAACGCTTGTCGATATCAGGTAGAGGACATTGATTACTACTCTGAGCCACCGGATATGTGGATAGCCTTACTTCAAAAAGTTGATTTTGAATAATATAAATTATAATTCTTACTGATTTTAAAATTTCTTTTCATAATTCAACTCCTATCTTTTCAGTATCGGAAATATTAGTATTTTTTTAATATACTTTTTGTAGTTATGATGTATGATACCGTCCTCGCTTAGCAGTTGAGAGAAGAATAGTTCTCCTTGTCCCCTCTTCCCCTTGTCCTCCTTGCAATCTCAACAAATAAATGTCTTAACAGCAACGGTATTGGTGGATGTGGGGTGAGGAACGGTTATTAATTTTGTATCTCTTCCAGCAGAGGCTGAGCTTGACATCCTCCCACCGCTAATCCGGAGTACCGGATATAGCGGGGGATTCCAAACATCGCTGCTTGGCTTTCCTCTTTCCATGACTCGGCTTACCCGAAGGAGTTTCCTCACCCGTGCAGAGGTCGATGTCTCCAGAGGCGTATGTTCCCGTGTGCCCACGCACTTGTCCCCGGAAATTGAGCCAGCCTTATAACTACGAGTACCCGACTACGAAGACAGATCAACAAACAAAGGCTGGCTCAATTTCTGCGTGTGAGACCTCGACCCCACGGTACGAAGTCCTAATTCAAGGATATTGCGAGCTGCATTATGATCTCTATCTTGAACATGCCCACAATAGAGGCAACGATGAGTCCTAGTTGATAGAGTCTTTTTCACAATTTCGCCACAGCTAGAGCAGTTTTGAGAAGTGTAGTGGGGCGGTACCGCAACAGTAGCCACTCCAAATACTTTTCCAAAATACTCAATCCACGTACGGAACTGTGTCCAACCTGCGTCGGAAATCGACTTTGCTAATTTATGGTTTTTCACCATGTTCCGCACCTTCAAGTCCGCGCTGACGCGCCGCTTCGCTAACGAACGCCACGATGTCGTTAGACATCACTACGCATCTTGCAGTCTTGAGCGCAAAATCTTTACGCTGACGACTTACCTTGAGGTGCGCACGCCCCACCTTATTTCTAAACTTGGCTCTATTCTTAGAGCCTTTTTGCGTTTTAGAAAGGCGTCTTTGCAACCGCTTAAGAGATTTTTCTGACTTGCGCAGATGCCGTGAATGCGTTGGCGCAACCCTCCGCAGGACTTAGGCACTACAGAAGCAAATCTCCTCCACCAGACGCACTCGCGTTCGCCCAATTTATGCCGCAGTCATAGGGCAATAGCGTTAAGGCACGCTAGAGAAGCGCTTAGGTTGCAGAGGGAGAGAAAAAAGTTTATCACTAAGCGTACTGAGTTATGAGGCACACTTTGAATGAGCAAATGTGTGAATTAACCCAAGGGGGTCTTGCAAAGTTTTTAGAACTAATGTAGGTTTGGATCAGTATTCAGTGTATATACGCATTGATTCATTGCATTTACCAAATTATTTATACAAATAAAAATGAAGAAAACTTGAGTACCAATTAGGAAATTTCCGAATAATGACCTCAAAATCATTGAAGTGCGAAATCTCAGAGTCGTCGATAGTAGTAGCTACTGTAGAGCAAATATCTTCTGATCTTGGTGGGGAAGCAGTCATTCTGAATCTGAAATCGGGAGTCTACCACGGGCTAAATGAAGTAGGAGCAAAGATTTGGAATTTCATTCAGCAACCCAAGACAGTCAAAGAGATTAAGCAGAAACTTCTGGAAGAATATGAAGTGGAAAGCGAAGTTTGCGTTGGAGATATTTTGGCGCTGCTGAAAGAGTTAAAAGCTGTAGAGCTCATTAAAGTTAAGAATGAAACAGTTGCGTAAGTTTCTTAAACTTTCTGGGAGCGATCGCCATCTTTTAGCAATTACTCTTATCTTGCTGGGAGCAATGAGGTTAGGGCTATTTTTTCTGACCTTTCGGAATTTACTAAAGCTCTTGCAAAAGATAGATAAGCAAAATGTTCGTTTCCCATTTGAGACTCATGGAAGTCAAATTTCTGTGGGCAAGATTGTTTGGGCTGTTAACGTAGGAACACGTTACATGCCTGGTGGAGCAAAGTGTCTGGCTCGCGCCTTGACAACTCAATTCCTGATGAATCGCTATGGTTACTCCTGTGAACTACGCATCGGTGTTGCCAAAGAAAAGGGAGGACAATTAGAGGCTCACGCTTGGATTGAGTATCAAGGACGGGTTGCGATCGGCAATCTCCCCGAACTCTCACGCTTTATTCCACTGCCATCTCTCGAAGGAGTGAAATTATGAGCGGCATTATGGGTGTTTACTATTTAGACGAACGCCCTGTAGATCGGCAAGATTTAGGGCAGATGGTCGAGATTCTCAAGCACCGAGGACCTGATGGTGCAGACATCTGGGTTGAAGGATCTGTCGGTTTAGGGCATCGAATGCTATGGACGACTCCTGAATCTTTGCTAGAAAAGTTACCTTTCATTAATCAGACTGGCAATTTAGTCATCACGTCTGATGCTCGCATAGATAACCGGGATGAACTTATAAATAAGTTACAGTTTGAAAACTCTCCCGCTGAAAAAATTACGGATAGTCAGTTGATATTAGCTGCCTATGAAAAATGGGGCGAGCAATGTCCAGAGAATCTTTTGGGTGATTTTGCATTTGCTATTTGGGATAAGCGACAACAGTCTATTTTCTGCGCTAGAGATCATTTTGGGGTCAAGCCTTTGTATTACTACCACCAACTTGATAAAGGCTTTGTGTTTGCCTCGGAAATGAAAGCTCTTTTTTGTTTACCGCAAGTACCACGCCGACTTAATGAGGTGAGAATTGCTGACTACTTGGCATTGATGATGGAAGATAAAGCCATCACGACTTACCAAGATATTCTGCGGCTTCCACCTGCTCACAGTATGATTGTCACTCAGTCAGGAATGAAGATGTGGTCTTACTGGGAACTTGATCGCCATCGTGAGATTAAGATGGATTCTGACGAGGCATATGCAGAGGAATTTCGCCGAATTTTTACCGAGGCAGTACGTTGCCGCCTGCGTAGCGCTTTCCCCATTGTCAGCCAGTTGAGCGGTGGATTAGATTCTTCGGCTGTGACCTGTGTAGCGCGGGATTTACTTACTAAAAAAAAGAAAACTTCGCTACACACAATATCCACTATTTTTGATACAATTACTGAGTGTGACGAGCGCCCTTTCATCAATGCGGTGCTTGAACAAGGTGGATTTATTCCCCACTACATCCAGGGTGAAGACTTTGGTCCATTATCTAACCTAGACTATATTTTTCAGTACGAAGATGAAGCTCTTCTTGGTCCAAGTCATTTTTATCATTGGAACTTGAATCGTACACTTAAGAAGCTAGGACTGCGGATTTCCCTAGATGGTTTTGATGGGGACACCACAGTTTGCCACGGTGCAACTAGGCTTACTGAATTAGCACGTCAAGGAAATTGGAAGACATGCATACAAGAAATTAAAGCATTTTCACCACACTTTAATCTCTCACCTTACGCTGTATTTCGCAATTATGGACTGCCACACCTTAAGGATTTGGCAAAGAACTTCCGCTGGATAGCGTTCTTTCAAGGAGTACGGCTTATCCACAAACATTTTGGTGTTTCGCGCCAACTGTTGATACGAAATCACGCAATTAAACCTTTTGTGGAACAAGTGCGCCAACTGTGGCAGCACAAACAGACAAAATTTGCCAATTCCTTTGTTTCCCAGACTCCTCTTGTCAAGCGTAACTTTGCAGAACGTATTGATTTGGATGAGCGAATTCAGAAGTTGGATGCATTGAGCGAAGAACCTCTCACCGTTAGAGAATATCATTGGCGCGGTCTTACCCAAGGTATATTGCCCTATACCTTAGAACAGATAGATCAATATGCAGCGATGTTTTCCTTGGAAGTTCGTCATCCATTCATGGATAAGCGCCTGATTGAGTTTTGTTTAGCACTACCCTGTGAGCAAAAACTTTACCAAGGATGGGGACGGATGGTGATGCGTCGTGCTTTGGAAGGAATTCTACCGGAAAAAGTCCAATGGCGCGGGGGAAAAGCAGATTTAACAGCCAACTTCAACGATGGGTTGTTAAGGCGCGATCGCCAACTTCTGGATGAAGTCATGTCCCATCAAATCAAATACCTAGAAAAGTACATTAATTCAGATTTTCTGCAAGCAATTTATCAGCGAATGATATCAGCAGAAAACGAAGTCAGAGAGGACGATATGACAGTAATTTGGCAGGCAGTTATTTTAGCTTTGTGGCTCGAATACAAGCAAGTAACACCGTAAGTCCAGCAGTCTTGGCTGGTTGTGAATTGAAAGATTGTGGTCTTGATGACTACCAAACTAAGTCACACTGTAAGTCCAAGTAGGGAGCACTACCTTTAACAAGTACTACATCAACTTCACACTCAAAAGAGGAAACATATCATGAAAGCTACATACAGCACTCCCAAACTCACTGTTCACGGTAACGTTGCTAAGATTACACAAGTTCTTGGTGGTGACTCAAGGAAAGATTTTGCGTTTTTCAACGGTGGTGTTGTGTCTGACAATAATGACCTTGGGTCAAGAGATATAAACTGTAAAAACCCTGATTGTTCATAAATTGCCTTGACAAAAATAGTTTGACTAGCAAAATATTTGATTTCAAGCTATGTCAACTATTTCATAAAGTGGAAACACAGATAATACCAAATATCTGGTTATTTTCTGTAAAAAATCCATTTTAATCATGCAGGAAATCTCCAAAAAACTGCATTTATTAGGCAAAAAAGAAAGAGAATGTTGTAGGTTGGCTAAATTTACAAAAGTCAATAAGTCTTTATTGGCTTGAAATACAATTTAATCCTACCTACAATTTTTTACGCTATTAGAGCAAAAAATGTAGTGAACTGATAAGGGGGGACCACAAACCAGGCAAATGCCTAAGCGATCGCGCATTTTCTAAATTAGGCTTTTTGAAGCCTGAAAGTTTAGCTGTGAGATTTTTAGCTTGAAAAGTTCAATGTGTCTCAGCTTGTTAAATCTCTGTTCTTATTGCACTAGGTAAAGTTAGGACATGAAATCTTATAAAGCCTACAACTTGTGCATTGCTTCCGAATTGCAACTTCCAGAATTGATGGAAACTGAGGGTGAGGCAGATGCAATTGTCCGGTTTGGCAAAGTAGATAGTGCAACTGCAATACAACACAATAGTGGTCAAAATTTTGTGGGAGAAATACCGGAAGTCGGTGAGTTTTTGATTTACCAAGGACGAGAAATTATTATTAATCCTATCGCGGGTGTGGACGAGGCTCTTCTTCGCAGTGTCCTTTTAGGACCTGTATTATGTGTACTGCTGCGACAAAGGGGGCTTTTAGTTCTACATGCTAGTTGTATTGATATTAATAATAAAGGTGTGGCGTTTATGGGTGGTTCCGGTTGGGGAAAGTCTACTTTAGCAACTGCTTTTCATACTCAGGGCTATGCTGTTTTAACAGATGATGTACTACCCATCCAAATTAGAACAGGCGAAGCTGTTGTTTTTCCCAGCTATCCTCAGTTTAAACTTTGGCCGGAAGCAGCAACTTCTTTAGGACAAGATACTAAAAGCTTATTGCCTGTTTCTCAAAACTCATTCAAAGTCGCCTACAAACTTTCTCGTGGTTTCCAACAAACTCCTCTTCCATTACAACAAATTTATGTATTGGACAAGGGAAGCGAACACAAAATTACCAGAATGAAATCCCAAGAAGCCTTCATTGAACTAGTGCGTCATACTCGCGCCATTAGCTCAATCACCGAACAGGCATTTATCGCAGATCATTTACATCTTTGTACTGAACTTGTTAAAAATGTTAGCTTTTGTCGCTTTACGCGCAAACCTTCTCTAGGAGATTTACCTGAGCTTGTGAAGCTAATTGAGGATGACTTGGCAGAATTTTGCTAGCACAATAACACTCGCTCCTAATACCAATTTGCTTTCTGTTGTAGTAGTTCAGAGTTGATGAGATTGCTTCCTTCCACTAGTTCCTAAGAGGAACCGCTACGCTGCGTTCCAGTCGCAATGACGTAGTACCATGTTTGACTGCAACTTCGTATAAATCTCATTCTTTGTTAGCTACTAAATAAACTTTAAGTTAATTTATTCTTCTTGAATTCATAAGGTTTTAATATCTTGATTAGCAAACTCCGTAGCGCAAACACTATATTCTCCCATTTAGTAAAAACTTTTAACTTGGTGTGGGCTGCGTCTCGCTATTGGACTGTGGCTTGGATGGTTTTGCTGCTGGTTCAAGGATTGCTTCCTGCAGCTTCTATTTCCCTGACGCCAGAGGTGGTGAATGCTTTGGTTGCAGTGACTGGATCAGGGGTTTCTGCAGCAAACATTCAGAAGATACTCGTACCAGTAGGGTTGATGGCAGGCATCATGCTAGTGGGGGAAGTTTTGAGTAGTGTCGCTGAGTGGATTCGCACCGCTCAAGCAGAAATGGTACACGATTACGTCACTGGTTTGATTCAAAAACAGTCAGTGACGGTCGATTATGGTTTTTATGAATACTCTGAGTATAACGACAAACTTGACCGAGCGCGGGATAATGCAAGTGGGCGATCGCTTGCTTTATTAGAAAATACTGGTAGCTTATTACAAAATACCGTCACTTTGTTTGCGATGGCTGCGGTTTTGCTTCCTTATGGTTTTGCACTACCCATAATTCTGATCATCAGCGCTTTCCCAGCATTCTATGTTTTGACTTATTTTAATAAACTCCAGTATCAATGGTCACAGCGCACAACGACTGATCGCCGATGGTTAATGTACTATGATCGTTTGCTGACAAACAGTGCGACAGCAGCAGAAGTACGATTGTTTGACTATGCTGATTACTTCCAGTCATCTTACCATAATCTGCGTCGGCGACTCAGACACGAACAATTCCATCTATTGAAACTGCAAACTTTAGGTCGCTTTGTTGCTACTATCATCGCACTGATTATTGCTGGCGGGGCGTTAGCCTGGATGGGGCGGTTAATGTTGCTAGGAATTTTGACTTTAGGAGATTTAGCTCTGTTTTTCCAGGCATTCAATCAGGGACAAAGCATTATTAAAGGTCTATTAAACAACTTGGGGCAAATTTATCGTAACAGCTTATTTATCGGTAATTTATTTGAGTTCTTACAAATCCAACCCAAAATTATAGATCCGCAAAATCCTGTTCCCGTACCGTCAACACCAAAGCAAGGAATTCGTTTTCGGCAAGTTACCTTCCGCTACCCTGGTACTAAAGAACCAGTGTTAAGTAAATTTAACCTGACACTTCCTGCTGGTAAAATCGTGGCGATTGTTGGTGATAATGGTGCTGGCAAAAGTACACTCATTAAGCTTTTATGCCGCTTTTATGATCCAGAATCAGGAAGCATTGAACTCGACGGTATTGATGTGCGTAACTTTTCGGTGAAGGCATTGCGCAGGTTAATTACTGTTTTGTTTCAATCACCAATTCCCTACTACACCACGGCGGGAGAAAATATTGCTTTAGGTGACATATCAGCTGCATCAAATTATTCAGAAATTCAAGCAGCTGCTAAAGCATCAGGTATTCACGATAAGATTAAGCGCTTGCCTTTAGGTTATAACGCTATGTTGGGTAAGTTATTTCCTTCAGGAACTGATTTAAGTGGTGGTCAATGGCAGCGTTTAGCATTAGCACGAGCATTTTTTAGACGCGCCCAAATCATTATTTTAGATGAACCTACGAGCGCTATGGATCCTTGGGCAGAACACGATTGGTTGGAACGTTTTCGCTCATTAGCTCGTGGTCGGACTGCTATTATTATTACTCATCGTTTCACTCTAGCAATGCGAGCCGATATTATTCACGTCATGCGTGCTGGTCAGATTGTCGAGTCGGGTAGTCATGATGAATTACTTGTCCAAAATGGTCTTTATGCTGAGTCTTGGAAAGCCCAAATGCAGACTGATTCAAGTGCTACCGTAGGCAGCAACTTTGCTTAAGTCAGAAAATAGAATTGAACACACTTATGCAAACTTTATCCAAACTCGAAACTCAAAATCGGCAAATCAAAACTCGCTTTGAAATAGAGCTACTTCTTTGTTGTGCCCGCACTCACTTCAATCATTCGACAACTGAGCGTATCAAAGCCTTAGTTCAAGAAAATATAGACTGGGAATACCTTATTCAAACAGCATATAGAAATGGTGTGATACCGCTCCTTCATTGGAGTTTATGTCAGATATGTCCACAATCAGTTCCGACAACTTTTCAACAACAGCTTCAATATAATCAGTATGCAAGAACTCAACGCAACTTTATCTTAACAAGTAAACTGCTTAAGCTTTTGGAGCTTTTTGAAGCGAATAATATACCTGTTATTCCATTTAAAGGTCCTATTCTTGCCATTTCAGCGTATGGTGATATCTCACGTCGAGATTTCTATGATTTGGATATTTTGGTTTCTAAACAAGATTTTTGGAAAACAAAAGAACTACTAGCAGATCAAGGTTATCAACCATACTCCAACAGCAGTGAGAAAGAAGCAATTTATCTTAATACTCTCAACGCAGAACAACAAAAGGCTTATCTGGAATCTCACTGGGAATTGCATCTAGTGGATGAGTGCAATCGCATTACAATAGATGTCCATCACGGAATGTTACCAAAACAATTTTCCTTTTTGTTTGATACTGAATGGATATGGAAAGATGCTCAGCTAAAGCCTTTTGCTAATAAAATGGTTCTTAATTTTGCCTTAGAGGATCTCATCCTGATTCTCTGTTCTCAAGGTGCTAAGGACTGTTGGTTACAGCTAAACCGGGTTTGTGATATTGCTCAAGTCATCCGCACATCTTGTGAGATGAATTGGGAGAGAATATGTGAACGCGCAGCGAAATTGCATATGACGCGAATCCTCTTGCTTGGTCTTTTACTAGCACATGAACTTTTAGAAGTAGAACTTCCGAAGAGTATATTGCAGCAAATACAAGCGAGTCCATTGTTGAAGTCTCTTTCTTCCCAGATTTATACCCAGCTTTTCTACACAACCGAATCTTCTCTAGAAAATTGGAAAGTGAGAAGTTCATTTTTTCATTTAAAGATGATAGAACATCCTTGGCATAAAATCCGGTATTGTTACGAGCATTTGCTTGTGCCAACAGTAGCAGATCGAGTGATTCTACCACTACCTAACTTTTTCTCTTTCTTTTACTATTTAGTCCGACCAATCCGTTTGATAACAATGTATATAATACGCGTGTTGCCTTCAAAGAGATATTCAAAATAGATAGGACTTACGCAAAAACTCTTTTAAACACTCTTACTTCGTGCTCTTTGCGTCCTATATCCTATGGCTAACGCCACGCTAGCCCCAAGAGGGGCGCTGCGCAAACGCTATCGGACACGCTAGCCCCGTTCGGGGGCGCTGCGCAAACGCTAATGCGGTTTATTTTCTCATTATTTTGCGTAAGTCCTGATAGAGAGAAAGTCAACATCAATGAACAGTGAACAGTGAGCAGTGAAGGAGTCAGGAGCGGAGCCGGAGCCGCTCCGCCTCCGTGAAGGAGTCAGGAGCGGAGCCGGAGCCGCTCCGCCTCCGTGAAGGAGTCGGAATTCTTTATTTCTTCCTTCTGAATACTGAATTCAGAATGGCTGAATTCTTCTTCAAACTGATAACTGATAACTGATTAGTCATAACACGTTTGATGATTTGGTTTGTGCTTGATTAATAACTTGGTTATAAATTTCCATTAACTGTTTGTAATTAGCTTCAGGAGTGTACTTAGCTTCGTAAGTGCAGCGAGCATTTATTGCCATAGTATCTATTGCTTCAGGGTGAGTGATTGCCCAATTTATCTTAGCTGCCAAATCCAGTGAATTTCCTGCTTGAAAGTGCAAACCTGTGACTCCATCTTCTACAATTTCTCCCATACTTCCTAATTTGGGAGCTATCACAGGTAAACCACAAGCGAACGCCTCTGCTATTGTCAACGGAAAACCTTCATACCAAATTGAAGAGAATATCAGAAATTTGGCATTGTACATGAGTTCCAATACAGTCGCTTTACTTTGTCGTCCTAAAAAGGCGATCGCTTCCCCAAGTCCTCTCATCTGTACTTGTTGGCGTAGTGCTTCATCCAATGGACCATCACCTACAATTTTTAGTGGTATGCTCAAATGACCTTGTGCATAAGCATCAATCAGCGTTGACACGCCTTTTTCTTCCGAAAGTCGCCCGACAAAGAGTGCATAGTTTTTCAACTTGCTAGTTTGAGATTGAAATTTGGGAGGTAATACAAAATTAGGTTTGACGTGAATTTTGTCCTTAGGCAAGCCTGCCTGAACCATTTTATCTTTATGAAAGTTGGTCAGGGCGATGTAAGTATCAACTCGGTTTTGCCAAGTACCACGCAATGTATGAAAAGTCAGCATTGTGGCTACACCAGCACTTTGTACCCATGAACCACGATAACATCCGTGGACAACACCAGACCAAGGCACGACTTTGCCTATGCAATCTTCACAGATTTTACCATCTCGTAATGGCATTGCTTTCGGACATGCGAGTCGATAGTTGTGGAGAGTTTGTACGACTGGAATGTTTGCATCTCGGCAAGCATCGTATACTGCCGGAGAAAGAAGAGGAAAAAAGTTATGTACGTGAACTATATCGGGACGGAAATGAGATATTTTTTCTTTGATTTGCTCTCTTGATGTAGATGAATAGACAACAGAAAGTGCAGCTTTTACTTTTCCTTGAATTCCGACGATGCTATCATTATTAACTTCCCATATTAAGACATTATGTCCGTAAGATTCTAATAACTCGCGTTCAGCTTGTACAACGACATCTTCGCCTCCTGCGTACACATAGCGGTTATGGGCAATGAGAATTTTCATAGGATTAATCTTAACTGATAATTTTTACAAAGTATTTTGATGAAAGTTACATTTATACTATTTTCCTAAAATCTGGCTACAGATGAAAGAAGGTTCGTAATTGCGCAAAGAGCGCTACTATAAACAAAGCTTTCATTTAGAGAATTGGTATTATCCAAATGCTTCACTTCGCGGCATGACCTTCAGCATGAGAAAAGCTATACTTTTCAAATATCCTCTGAGATTTCTCTGCATGATGTTTTTGCCATTGCAGTCCAATTAAACTAACGACAAAAAGCATAAAAGCAGGTTCTTCCATCCAAGAAAAAATAAAACCAGCTACAAATACAGTTATGAGGAAAAACTTTGAAAGTTTATCTACACAAATATACTTCCAGACTAAAAACCAGAGATATAAATATATTCCTAATCCCAGAAACCCTAAATCTCCCCAAATACCTGCCCAAGAAAATAATAAAGAGTACATACTTGAGCCAGTAATACTATTAGACCAGTAGTAACTTTCTTGGGCGACCCATACTGTATTAAAAACAGGAGTGCCAGTCACACCTAATGGTTGAAGAAATTGTATGTAATCTTTCATTAGCCAACCTAAGCGACTAATAGTATGACCGGGACCAAATCCAAACAACCAATTAAAATCTGACTTATAGAATGAGGTAATAATAGAAAATACAGATAATTTATATTGAAAAGCCTCTGTCACGACTTCCATATCACTTATATAGCGGATTCCAGCATACATCTGATTGATAAGATTCAGAACAAAAACAGTCACTGGAATGGCAATTGCTGAATACATTATTGCTTTCCAAACCTCCTTGAGTTGCGTCAGTATCAAGATAAGCCAGGAGACTAGAAATGCAATAATGACCTGTTTGACATCAGCATAAAGAATGTTTCCCACACCTAAAAGAAACACAAATATTCGTAACCAGATTGAACGAACTCCAGAAGCGAGAAGAAAATAAAGACTAAAAGTTAAACCAATATCACCTCCTACGTGGTGTCCTGCTCCCATGTTCAGAAAAATTCCTTTAATGAAATCATTTTCATATCCGAGAACGAATTTTTGAAAATAGACAAAAACAAAGTGAATATAGACAAATATAGATATCCATTTTTGCATGATTTTAATGCTATCTTGAGTCAGCTTTGTACTGGTAATTACTATTAACAATATAAAAGGCTCAGCCAGCATTAAAAAACTCAGGATAACATTGATAAGTCCTGCTTTATTGAGCAGGGCACTCGTTGTGCTTATTGCTAATAAAATTAGCAGCCCTACTAATAGTTGTACAGCAATTCGACTACGAATTATAGATAATACCCATACAAGTAAAAATAGGGCAAAAGCAAAATGCAAAAAGTTAATGACTGATGGAAACTTTAGTGCTGAAAGAACTCGTGGAAACATCGCAGAAGCGAGGAATAGCACAATCATGGTAGACCGTTTGAGAATTCCTGCTTGCGGCGATGTTAACACTAAGTTTTCTGGTAAATTTTTCAGGTGTTCGTTCCGCTTCATGATTTTCTAACCCAATTTTACGTAGGATTTATCTTGGGTTGAAATTTCTTTGTAAAGTTGAGCAAAAAACTGCCCTTTACTTTCCCAACTAAAAGCCTCTCTTACCCTCTTTTGTCCAGCTTGACCCATACGCAATCTCAAATCTGGATCTTTAGCTAGCAGCGTCATTGCTTTAGCCATATCATTTACTGCTTGGTCAGGTGTTTGAGCGTGAATCTTAAAACCAGTTTCTTCTGTAATCTGGATAGCTGGTCCACCTAAATTTAAGCAAACTACTGGACGCCTTGCGACCATAGCTTCTAAGCAAACAGTTGGTGAAAAATCATGCAGGGCAGGATGAACGACAACATGACATTTTGCTAGAGTATGAAAGGTTTGTTCACGAGATATCCTTCCTAAAAAGAAGGTTCTGTCAGCAATTCCGAGTTGATTTGCAAGTTCTTCTAACCTTTCTCTCTCAGGTCCTTCGCCAATAATCCAGTACTCACTCTGGTCTAAACCTGTTTGAGCAAATGCTTTTATACCTAGATGAAATCCTTTCCAGTGCAGGAGACGTCCGATACTCACAAATCTGATAACACTTTCGTCAGATGATTCGTCAGATGAAAGGGGAAGTTTTTCCAGATGAGCAAACTCCTGTTGATTGATTCCAGTTTGTCCAGGCAAAAATTCAATCCTTTTAGCACCGAAAACTTTCAAACGGGTTGCGGTTTCCGGAGTCGTTACTATTGCAGCTGTACTTTTGCGAGCGCTCAGGTGTACAAATGGATCAAGTTCACCTACCCAGCGCAAAAGGTTACGCAGAGTTTCGTAAACCTTGGCACGTGTGCTGAAGTCTTGCCAGAATGGTTTGGGAGTAGATTCCGCGCCTCCTACTGGACCCCAAACGAAGGGTATGGGAAGAAAGACTAGAAAACTTGGGCTGGAATATCTACCATAGGTTATGTGATGTGCAACATCAAAGCTCATTTCTTGATGGAGTCGTCTGGCGATAAAATACGCCCAAATCTGCCATAGGTAGTAGTGAAGGTAGACGGACCATTGCGATCGCTTTCCTTCATAAGACCAGTCATAAACCCAGTTAAATGGATCGAGATAAACAAAGTTCAGATTCGGCGGTTGATGACGAGCAAGTTCTGCCTCAATTGCTGGACGATGAGTATTAGAAGTCAAAACCCAGACTTGATGATGTTTTGCAATTTGACAAGCCATGTTCCAGCCGACTCCTGGTTCGGAACCACGACCAGGTTCACAAGCATAAGCAGACAGAAGGACTTTCATGGATAGAATTCTCCAGTGTTAAATTTTATCATTTAGACTTGTTGCAAAAAAGATAACCACTGTTTGGCAACTGCTTCTGGCTCAAAAGCTTGACAACGTTGTTTACTCACATCAATTAAGTGCGATCGCCAACTCTGTGAAGTCAGCACCTTATAAATTGCGTCAGCAAGCGCTTGCACATCATCTCTCGGTACTAAATTCCCGTATTTGCCATCTTCCAAGATACTGCGAGGTCCTCCACCAATCGCATCAGTCGAAATAACAGGTACTCCACACGCCATTGCTTCTACTAATGCTAGACAAAACGCTTCATCTAAAGACGACATCACAAAAACATCAGCTTTAGCAATGTGACTCCAAGGATTAGCGACATGACCAGGTAAACTCACATCTTCCTGCAAACCCAGTTTAGCAATTAGCTCCTCCAAATTTTTTCTTTCTGGACCTTCTCCCAAAATAATCAGCTTAACTTTGAGATGGCTGCGAACTTTTGCTAGTGCTTGCAATAGCATCGGATAGTTTTTGCGCTTTCCTAAACGTCCAAGGCTCACAATAACCGGACTGTCCTTGTGTCGAAGCCAAGGATGCTCAGGTTCTGCTTGACTACGCGCTAAAAAGTTTTCAACATCGACAGGATTCGGGATGACTGCTACACGATTGCGAGGAATCGGGATATGGTCTTGTTTAAGAATATCAAGAACACCTTGGCTGACAGTAGTTAAACCATTAGCTGTAGGATATAAAAGTCGTGCTAGCCAGGGCATGATTTGCATGCGCAGGTTATGCTTGTGGTCAATTGCTATGTCTGAGGTTAAAGTATCTCCTTGATAAATCACAAATTTTGTCTGTCGCTGTTGAGCTAATAGCCATCCCATAATCGCAGGAATAGAGATGATAGTAGGCATAGCTATCAGCACATCTGGCTTAGCTGTTTTTAAAAACCTTGATAGAGCAATGGGAGAAGCCATTGATCGCTCAACACCCAGTGACACTAACTTAACACCTTCTGGAACAGTGATATCTTCTGCTGGTCCTTTTGAGAGATACAAAATGTATAAATCTTTGACTCCCAAATTCCAAAACCCTTTTGCCAAAGCGACTGGAAGGTTTGTGAATGCTCCGCCGTCTAAACCCCAAGTAAAGATAGCAATTGATTTGTGACTCATCTATCGTCCTTTGCAATTATGCTTGAAGAAGAATTCAGTATTCAGAATTCAGTATTCAGAATGCAATCAGGTAAGGATTCAGACCACTACTCAAATTGTAGACCTCCAAATCAGGGATTATGTCCGGGGACTTAAAGCCTTCATTCATCCTCCAGTCGCACAGAATCGATTCTGGCTTCTGGCTCCTGACCGGAGGCGGAGCGGCTCCGGCTCCGCTCCTGAATTCTCTGTTGTTAAACATCTGGTTTAGAATTACCTGAGAACATAACGCGGATTGGTCAAATCTCCGACTAACTTTTTGAGAAAGTGCTTGACTGGATTAGCTCCATATACAACATCAAACATTTTGGCAAACACAACATCAGGTAAATACTCTGCCCAAGGTAAAAACCATCGTTCAGGCGCAGAATAACCAAAGTGTTGATGAGCAGTTAGTTGCTGGTGAGCTTTCTTGGTTTCTTTTCTGGGTAAGCGCTTTAAGCGCATTGCTACATAGCGGAAGTGGAGATACTTCACACTTTTTTCCAAACCAGTCAGTTTTTCTGCAATCTCTTTACCATAGACTCTAGTTAAAAGCTGTTTTTGCTCTTGATGAGTACGCTCCCAATTACTCACGTCTCTCTCAAAATCTTTTAATACGTAACTCCTTGAACTTGTCAGGTTAGAGCCATGTAAGCGAAATTGGGTTAGCACTTCTGGGATAGCCACTATCTTAGTTATTAAAGGAGCGAGATAGCTAATCAGACTGTCTGCGTTACGCGTAAATGCTTCGTTCATGGGGAAGATGAAGTCAGCGACCTTGCGTCGAATAGAAAGTCCTGAAGCTGGTGGTATATTATATGCAAACCCACCATTTTCCATTGCGAAAGGTGCCTTCCAACCAGAAGATAGCTCACTAAATATAGGCGTTAATTTAATGACTTTGCTATCTCCATCAATATTTATTAAATTGTCGATAACAAAGCCTCCTTTCGCGTCCGATTGAAACGCTTCAACAACTTTTTGTAACTTGCTGGGCATCCATATATCATCTGCATCCAGCACACAGATAATTTCACCGCTGCTGTTTCTGTAAGCTGTATTTAATGCTGAGGCTACACCCCCATTTTGCTGACGTACTAGCTTAATCCGGGAGTCTTTCTTTGCATAGCTCTCAACAATTTCACAAGAGTTATCTTTAGAACCGTCATCACAAATAATTGCTTCAAAATGGGGATAAGTCTGAGAAAGTACACTATCCAAAGTCTCCCCAATATATTTAGCGTAGTTATAGTTAGCAATCAGTATTGAGACCAGGGGGTTTTCAGGTAATTTGGGTAGTTCAATTGGTTGTTGCTTTTCGGTTTGAAGTTCCTGCATTCACTCCTCCGTTTTAATTAGATGTTATTGCTGTAACATTGAATTTTTCAATGCATGCTATGGTCAATCATTTTATTACTCCCTTTGGTGGTCTAAGATTACCTATCTTCTTTTTCTTCTTCCTTTGTGTCCTTTGCGTCTTCGCGGTTCGTTAAATTCGGTATTCTTCTGGTGGGAAGGGAGTAACTGACAGATTTCATCTAGAAGTGCAATTATTTTTGACCTGCGACTTCCTTCTCGAACAAACCCAATGTCGGTAACACAACGTACTCCATGTCGTGATATTGATATTCTGCTGGTCTGTAACAAAACAGCGTCATTCCATTTAGCTTTCTAAACTCAACACATATTTACTTAGATTGCACCGAAATATTGCGGCATACTAGAAAGTAGTATTTCTACATTTCCCAATGTAGCAATTTTCGGAAAGTGAGTTGGTCATTTTCCACAGTAGATTCTGTCATACTTTTTCGGCAAATTAGCAAATATTCCGGATTCTTTTATCATAAGAAGTACTGATAAACGTCTTTCATTTCATATCAAAGTGCTGAAATGCTTTTATACTCATACTTTGAGCAATGTGAAAAATTCAGAAATTTTTTGGAAACTATGTAAGTTATTTGTACATTTGTATTTTTTTCCGGATAGAGTTGCTATGGGTTTGAATAACTAAGGCTTAAAACAGTGAACAGTGAACAGTGAACAGTGAACAGTGAACAGTGAACAGTAAACAGTGAACAGTGAACAGTGAACAGTAAACAGTAAACAGTGAACAGTAAACAGTAAACAGTAAACAGTGAACAGTAAACAGTAAACAGTAAACAGTGAGTAAGGGCGCGCATGAGGCGTTCTCCCACGCCCAGGTGACCCGCGTTCCCGGAGGGTGAACACAAATCAGCAGTTATGAGTAACAAGTACTGGTAACTGATAACTGATAACTGAATAACTGTTAACTTTAGTTTTGAGAATCTAGAGAAACACTAAAGTGCAGTTTTGAAAGGAAGCAAGAGGACTTTTAAAGGTAGGAAGCTTGTTTTGTCAAACCTAAAGAGGTGGTCATGATACAATTTGAGCGCAGTAAAAAATTCTGGAAAAGACTTTCCAGCCTCTGTGGAATATTAGTACTTTCTCTGATAGTTGTTGTTATAACTCCTACACTTGTTCAAAATATATCTGTTTCTGTGTTAGGGGTTTCTGAGGGAAAGTCTTTAAAGAAAGGAGAGAGCAAATGTGTTGTTGACAAAGGTTCAACAGGAGATAAGCTCTTTCCCAAAAATTTTGTGATTAATGTGAAAACTCAATACGGAGCGAAAGGGAATGGTGTCGCAGATGATACTCAGGCAATCCAGAAGGCAATTCAAGAGAACGTGGGGACAAATAAAATTGTTTACTTCCCGAAAGGAACTTATTTGGTGAGCGATCGCCTAGAATGGCGAGACAAAAACGGCAAATGGCAATCGCAACTATGGCTGCAAGGACAGAACCGCGCTACCACTATTATTCGCTTGAAGGATAATGCCGCAGGTTACAATGACCCCAAAAACCCTAAAGCAGTCGTCTACACTGCATCAGGACTCTATGTAGAACAGCCCAACGGAGGAGGTAAGGATTATCCCGCCAAGGGAGAAGGAAACGAGGCGTTTGCAAACTACATCGAAGACCTGACGATTGACACTGGTAAAAACCGAGGAGCGATCGCACTCGATTATCTAGCAAACAACACTGGCGCTGTTCGTAATGTTCGACTTCGCGGTCAAGGACTCGTCGGACTTGATATGACTCGACGATGGATTGGTCCGGCGCTTGTCAAAAACGTCATTGTTGAAGGCTTTGACTATGGTGTTCGTATTGCGGGTGAGGTCAACGGTGTGACTCTTGAGCACATGACTCTTTGCAATCAGAAAACTGTTGGTTTAGAGAACGCGGGGAATGTTGTCGCAATACGAGACTTATCGAGCAGCAATCGTGTTCCAGCGGTGCGTAACATAAACTCAACGAGCCTGATGACTCTTGTGGATGGGAAGTTTTATGGGGGCGAACGCTCATCAAGTGCGATTGAGAATAACAGCCGTCTGTTTGCTCGCAATGTTCGCTCATCCGGTTATAAGTCAGTTCTTAAGCAAGATAAGAAAGACTTGAAGCAGACTGTGTTAAGGGAGTTTACCTCAAATGCTCCTTTGACTTTGTTTACATCTTCCTTAAAGACATCTCTCAATCTTCCGATTCAAGAATCTCCAAACTTTCATGACAATAATCTCTCAAACTGGGCAAATGTTGAGGATTTTGGTGCAAGAGGGAAAAAAGCAGATGGAGGTGAGGATTGGGACGATGATACAGCTGCAATTCAAAAAGCCCTCGACTCAGGAAAGACCACTGTTTACTTTCCACCTGGTCGTTACTTTGTGAGCGATACTCTACGAGTCAAAGGAAATGTTCGCAAAATCACTGCGATAAATGCTACGCTCTCTTCTTCTGGGTCAGCTTTTGAAAACGCAAACAAGCCAAAACCGTTCATTCGTATCGAGAATGGAAAAGCAAGTGATGTCACAATTGAACATCTTAGTATTATTAACCTCCATCAAAACGCTCCACCACGACTTGGATTTATTGGTTTTGAACAAGCGACTTCCCGAACACTCTTTTTAAAAGATGTGACTTGCTGCTCCTTAAAACCTAACGACCAGAAGTATGTGTTTCGGAACACACCGAAAGCCGGAAAGCTCTTTATTGAAGACGTATCTGCTGAAGGTTGGCAATTTGAGCATCCTCAACAGGTGTGGGCGCGTCAGCTTAATCCTGAAGGTAGTAGCAAGAAGATATTCAATAACGGTGGGAAGCTGTGGGTATTAGGTCTTAAGACCGAAGGAGGTAACGTTAACACAGTGCTTCATACTAAAGGAGGCGGTGCGAGTGAGTTGTTTGGGGCGCTGTTGTATGTGACTGGAAATATACCACCAAATGAGATTGCTTTTATCAATGACAACTCTCGGGTTGCACTCTCTTATACCACGATGAGTTATGGGGCTAAGGATTTCCAGATTCACATTCAGGAGAAACGCAAGTCTAATAATCGTCAACTGACTCGCGACAAGTTGCTGTCGAATGGTAATGGTCGCGCGGTACCGCTTTACATGGGAGGACAGTGAAGAAAATTAACACTTCCACCCCTTAAGGAGTGGAAGTGTTAAGAGCCACCACTGAACCAGCTGATGACTCGCCGTAGGTCACAAGACATCGCTACATATTTTTAATTGGTTGAAATAGTGGCGTGCTGGATATCCCTTAAGTAAGGAGTGGACTCGGCATCACCTACTTCCCAAGTTTCAAATTCTTGCTCAAACTCTAAAGCTGGGAAACCTTCAGCTATTTTTCTAACAACAGTAACTCCGGGACATCTACCTTTATCGTTACCATGCGTTCTTGGAGAATTTAAAGTAATAACTTCAAATCTAGGATTCTTATAAATTTGCTTCACAGCCGCTCCAACTCCATCAAAGTATAAGCTGTCGTGCATAAGTATATGACCACCGACTTCCAGATACTTTTCAAAATTAATTAACTCCCACATTACTGTTTTGTAGCTATGGTCAGAGTCCAGAATCAATAAGTCAAATTTCTTACCTTCAATGAATGGAATAGCATCCTGAGAGAGTGTTGGAATCCATGTTATGAATGATTTTAAATCTGTGTTTTTCCATATATGAGGCATATGAGATGGGTCTATACCAAAGATATGACCACCGTTATTTAAATCCTTTAAAGCTGCGGCGACACAACTTGTAGAATAACCATTGAAAACGCCTGTTTCTAGTACCAACTTCGGCTGAGTCATTTGAATAAATGCATAATAAAATCTCCCTACTTCCAACTCTACACTTCCATAAGTTATACCTTTTACATTAATCTCATACCAACCACCTGTTCTTTTATCGTAAAGTTTTTCATAGTTCAAAAGCCTTACTGGTAACTTACCATAACTTCCTCCTTTTTTTAGAAATGCTACATATGTATTGAAGGCATATTTTCTGATGAATCGGAGAATTTGTCTAATCATAGCTAACAATTAACTCACCTAAAGATTTGAGAGGAACGACAGTAATGAACAATGCTTACAAATTTTTATTTTTGGATAAAATATTTATTGAACGACACTACGTAAGCATTACTTGCTTAGTTGCTACTTGTTGTCGTGAATGTAAATCTGTTTGGCTTCAGCATCTTTCATGACTTATTACTCCTTAAGGCAAAGTGAGGACAGTGAAGGGAAAGCTCAATCTGCAAGTTGTCAAATTTGCTCATTGAGCTTGAGATAATCTTTCCAAAATTCAGTGGAGGAGAAATGGTTAAAAGCATTTCTCCACTCTGAACTTACAGAGGACCATTTGGTACGACTCTTAATCACGATTTTGAACCACCTAATTAAAATTCCCAGACCAATTGAACGACTCATTTCATTCTGCTCAACAGAGTTATTTCCTTCTCTGGAAATGACCACTCTCTTTTTCGCAAATACCTTAAACCACCTGTCAGCAGAGTCAGAACCAATCCAATAAAAGACATCATCCTTGCTTAACAAAAAATTTGGGACTAAATGACCATTAAGAGTCATTAGACCGAGAATTATCTTGAGAATAGGTTGATTTTTATTTTCAATACTTAAGTTTTTCTGAGGTAGATTATGAGTTGAAGAATAAGATGTTACAGTTTGGTTTTTGTGGATTTTGCTGTGTTCCAAAATCTTAGCGTGTAGAGTTTCTGCATCAGTACTTTTAACAAGC
Organism: Brasilonema sp. UFV-L1; assembly: GCF_012912105.1. Classification (GTDB taxonomy): domain Bacteria; phylum Cyanobacteriota; class Cyanobacteriia; order Cyanobacteriales; family Nostocaceae; genus Brasilonema. The sequence goes on along the minus strand of NZ_QMEA01000006.1, from coordinate 23,828 downwards.
GCTGGTCCTTGCATGTAATCCTCTAAACCCTTAATAATCATTTCTGCAGAATTATAGTCAAATAAAAAAATTCCCTGGATCAATCCTTTTGTCAGAAACTTCACTGCATCCAAATATTTTAAAGACCCACGAATAGAATGTGTAATTAGAAGATTACGAAACTTATAATAACTCACCCAGATAGGATTCTTTGCGTAGAAAGGCTCGTGCCAAACCGCGATACTTGGGAAGGCGACTATTCGCTTACTAAGACGTTCTGTAATCCTCAAACCAAACTCTATATCATCTCCCTTTATGAAGAAAGGCATCGGTAAACCGATTTCTTCAACAACTGTCTTGGAAAAAGAGAAGAACCAAAATGCTCCATAGTCGGGATTATCCTCTAAAAGCAAATTATTGGTAACATAGGAATTATTTAGGTTAAGTTTATTATTCAAAGAGACAATAGCGAACGGATCATTTCCGTAATCTCCATCACGGTGTAAGGATTTAGCACATAATAGTGCTCCTGCTTCATACAATATATGCTTTTTATATAAATCCAGCATACTGCCAGATATAGCAAAGTCCTGATTTGCGTATTCGTACAAGGGGAAAAGTCTATAGAGAGATTCACTCTCTAACTCGATGTCATCATCCATGAACAAGAAATGTGTATAAACGCCTTCTTGTAAAGCTTGGATTAAGCCTCGAGTGAAACCTCCTGCGCCACCTACATTTCTGTTAGAAATTAATTGAACCCTAGAATCGCCAAATTCATCTGGTTTTAGGGTTCTGCCATTATCAACAACAAAAACTTTAAACTTCCTATCTTGCAGAAAATCATCTTGTAAAATAGTTTTGACAGTATTTTTTATGTAAACTTCTTTCTTGAAAGTACAAGTAATAATGGCTAATGATACTTCCCTAATCTTGGGTTGTTCAGTTGCAACGACTCCCTCTGTGAAGCAGCCACGCTCACTAAGACAAGTTATTTCAAGATAGGCTCTGCCAGCATCCTGACTTTGCCAAGAATCTGGTAGTGAAACTTTTATCGGTTCTGATGGATCACATTTATCAAATTTATGTGTGTAAATTAGTTCTCTTTTTTCTCGCTCATACTGTTCTCTGTATAAAGAAACTTGAAAATCACCCTCAAGTGTTAACAGATAATATAAAGAGGAAAGTTTAGTATATTTGGCATAGAAATTTTCATAAAACGAATTAAAATAGGTGTTTAGAGATAGAACACCATTTCTAGTTAACTCGACCTTTTGTTCTGTACAGAAATTTATAGTTGCACCCTCATTGCATCTCATGTACAAGCTGGAAGTTTCAGATGTACAGGGAAATCGAATTCTGCTGATTACGTTCATTTGGTTTGTACTCATTTTTTATGTAATTGTTATTTATTGGTAGACGCACCACCTAGATTAATAGCGTTCTAAATCAGTCATTTGGATTTGTCATTTGGATTTGAGATATTATTTGTTATTCCTACATTGAATTTGCTATTTCTTTCTCAAACACACCTAACGCTCTCACTACTGCTTGATCCATGTCGTAGTACTTGTAATCTGCAAGTCGTCCTGCAAACAGTACTGAACCATTGAGTTTCTCTACTTCTTTAAGGTAAAGTTCCAGACGTTCGCGATTCTCTTCGTTGAGAATGGGGTAATAGGGATCATTTTTTCCTGGTACATAAGCTTGAGGATATTCCATCACCAAAGTGGTTTTGGGTGAGGTTTGTCCTGACAAATACTTTTGCTCAGTAATGCGTGTGATGTCGTAGTCGTTGGGGTAGTTGACTGTACCTACTTCTTGATAGCACTCTTGATCTAGAGTCTCGAATTGAAAGCGCAGGCTACGGTATGGTAATTCGCCATACATATAATCGAAGAAAGTATCAATCGGTCCAGTGCAGAGTATTCGGTTAAACTTAACTTCGTTGATAATCTCGCGGTAATCTGTGTTCAGAAGTACTTTAATATTAGGGTGAGCCAACATACGGCGGAACATTTCGGTGTAACCCAGTTTAGGCATAGCCTGGTAGGGGTCTTGAAAATAACGATTATCCCGGCTGATATAGACTGGAACACGTCCTGTGACTCCCCGATCTAGTTCCTCTGGTTTCACTCCCCACTGCTTCATTGTGTAGCGGAGAAAGATATTTTCATAAATGTAATCAGCTAGGAAAGTGAGGTCACCACTAGCATTTTCACGCAGTTTTAGAATCGGTACTTTGACGCCAAAACCAAAGTTTTCTAGAAGTAAATTCTCCAGCTTCTCTGCATATTTTGGAGGAAAAAGGGCATAGAGCGAATTGAGATTAAAAGGGACAGGAACTTTCTTGCCTTCCACAACTCCCAAAACATGATGATAGTAATGTCTCCACTCAGTAAATTGCGAGAGATAATCCCAAACTTTTTTAGATTTGGTGTGGAAAATATGGGGACCGTATTTATGAACCAGGATGCCATGCTCATTGTAATAATCGTAGGCATTCCCACCAATATGATCTCGTTGTTCTACAATTAACACTCTTTGCCCAAGCTCATTAGCAACTCGCTCAGCTATGACACAAGCAGAATATCCAGCGCCTATAATTAGCCAGTCAAACTTCATGTGATTTCTCCTTGTTTGGCGTTAAGTTGGAGGTTAAAATTCTGTCACTGCTTAGTTTGTTATCTAGCAATTGTTTAGTCGTTTTGTTTGCGATTTGCTGTATGTGTTGCTCAATTCGGTCTAAGAATGGTTGGTATACAGCCTGAGGTGAAAATTTTTCTGTGACATACTTGCGGGCTTGTTCTTCCATCCATTGGCGTTTCTCTGGATGAGTCAGGAGTGTCTGAACTGCGGCTGCAAAATCTTCAGCAGTGTCCCCGACGAGAACAGCATGATCTACAATCTCTCGCAGTCCTTGAACCCCAACACTTGTTGAGACACAAGCACGAGCATGTGATAAAGCTTCTATAAGCTTAATTTTTAAACCACTTCCAACAGGTAAAGGAACTAGACAAACTTCAGCACGACTGTACTCAGTTTTTAAATCCTCTACTCTACCTAAAAAGCGAACATTTGGAAAACTCTTTTCAATACCATCACACACAGTACCACAAATATGAAGGCTACACTGGGGATTGGATTGTAAAACAATGGGCCATACATTTTTGAGAAACCACTGTAAGCCATGAAGATTGTGGTCTACATTACTACCTATAAATAAACAACGACCATGAACTTGTTTTACATTATGTGTATGACACACTGCCGATATCGGCATACGAATCACTTCACACTGAGGTACCATTTCTTGGAAGACTTTGGCATCTTCTTCTTGAATAGCTAATAGTACTTGCGCTTTGGACAATTCTATAGTTTCTGTTTCTCGGCTCCAATCTGATTCAAAAGCAGTCACCCCTAATTTTTTAAAATGAGCAGTTCTATAATGACGAACATCGTGGGTCAGTATGACTTTTAATACTGTTTCATCTATAGCAGGAGAATCTAAAATGTTCCCTAAAAAAGCATAATTAGCAATAACAATATGTGGTTTAAATTCTACAAATCTTGAACTTGCAAAAGCGACTTCCTCTGGCGTTGCTAAAGCATCCCAAGGTGGAGGGACAACATAACCACTTGCTTTCCGTCGTTTATCTCTGGAAGTTTGGTAAAACTTTTTCAAAGCTTTTGGTAACAATCGATTATAAGCTAGGTACAAAGGCGCAATTAGCCACTCTAATAACGAATTGAATCTGAGCAGAATCCGACCAATTCTTACGTTATCCCTTGCTGATACATTGGTAAGTGCTGCTAAGTTAGGTGAAATGATATGCCAAGGAATTTTACCGTTAGGTGATGAATTGAGCAGTGTGTACTCAATTTCGCAACCTGCTTGCCGTAAGTAGCGGATGAAATCCAAAATATAAGTGGCGTTTCCTACAGTATTTTCAACAGGAATGTCTCTACTAACAATCTGAATCTTGATAGGTTGGTCAACCGGATTTGTGAATTTATTTTTTGTCACATTCATAATTTTGTTGACTTGACTGTCAATCTGAAATACCCAAGCGTCAAAGCCTAATACTTCTTAATATCACGATGATCAACTGGAGATTTTAATTCACTCTATTCTGCTGAAGTTTTATTAATATCGCCTCTGGCTCGTTGAAATAGTGCTTAACTCTATTTAGGTAGTATCTGAATTGCTTCAAATTTCTACAAAACTCTCTTGTAAATGCTATTTTCCAGCGCTGAAATAGAGGAAGTTTTCTGCGATAGTTCGTTAGAAGGTGCTCTAGGCGTTGAAAACTCTGACCACTTTTCTCATCATTCCTAGTTTTCGTACCTTCTATCAGTCGATAGTTTCCCCAAGTCTCATCTACATACTTAGCTGTTGCTGCTTGTACTGCTCTAAGAAGAAAGTCGTAGTCCATAGTATAGTGTTCGTCTACTTTATATAGTCCTACTTTCTGATGCAACGAAGTATGGTAAAAATATGCAGACGGATTCATTGGGAAAGAATTGATGTATGGAGCAAGCAGTAAAGCGTTGAACTCTAATTTTGTAGGCTTGTTTAAATGTATGAGTTTACCTTCATCATCCCAAACATTACAGTTGCCAACAAGCAAACTAGGCTCTGGTAAACTTTTGAATATCTCTAAGACTCGATTCAGCACGTTTGGCTCATAGTAGTCATCAACATTTAAAATTGCTAGTATTTCACCCGTAGCTATTGCTATTCCTTTGTTCATTGCATCAGATTGTCCTTTGTCCTTTTCAGAAATCCATCGGATATGAGGATACTTCTGAGCATACTCTTTGATAATCTCTACTGTTCCGTCTGTTGAACCACCATCTACAATGATGTGTTCGACATTTGGACAGTTTTGGTCTATCACAACTTTGATGCATGACTCAATAAATTCTTTGCCGTTGTAAACTGGGGTGATAACACTAATCATGGTTGGCTTGTTTCAAATTCAGGAATATTGTTTGTAAGCGATCATTAACCGATGAATTCCCGTGTTCCTACTGGACTTTTCTGTAACTTCAACAATAATCAGGATGAATCGGGAAAGATTGTTACATCATTTTTGTAAAGTTTTTGTAAAGTCAGAGTGTATCTGCGATCAGCCGACTGTAGGTTCAACACGTTTTTAACTAGGCGATAGCTTCGCTGCTGCCTTCGGCAGATCGCGCTATAACATAAAACTAAAATCTCTTATGCAAGATTCCGCATGAAGTTCAAGGCATTTGTTCACCAAGCTGAACTACCTGCTAAAATACAATTCATGAGCAAGCCTGCGTTTACTCTTGTTTTTCTAAAACCTGACGTTACAACTGGATATATCGCTTCGCCTGTAATTCCAGGGTGTATTCCTCAAGAGCGATCGCCCGACAATTTTGCCGAATGCGATCGCATAGGTGTTATACAGCTTTCTTCATCCACAGACTACCGCCAGTATTGCGTAAACATAAAGGCATCTTGCGCTCAAGTTCATCTTGATAAAACTGACCCATGAATGAGTTAAAGTATAAAATCTGAAAGACAGAATTGTATTGAAGAAAAGCTCTCAAAAAATAATCTTCATTCCACGCTCTTCCCTCTTTAACCCACTCTTTTGGATACTCGAATGAACAAAAAACATCGTGAAAATGTACAATCACTCCAGGCTTGAGCCGAGGAAGTATCTCGAAGATGATATGTGCAACGTCGCTGCCAATTTTAACCACGTGTGACGAATCCACAAATAAGATATCACCTGCATCTAGCGTTTGAAACAGTTCAAGTTCAACTTCCTGAATTGCTTTCTCAATCACTTGATGCTGACGCTTATCCTTTTCGTTTAATAAACTGTAAAGTCGCTCAGGGTAAGGTTCAATAAATGTGAAATTTGTAGCACTACCCAGAAAGGCTTCATTTGTGTCCAGCATAACTGCTGAGGAGAACCCAGAGCCAACCTCAATCACTTTTTTAGGCTTAAAATGACGCAGCATAGCATATAAAATGATTGCGTCTGAGTAGCAGAAAAATTGATTTTGGTAGTAATATCGGTTAGATGTACTTGGTTGCTCTGGAAAAGGTAATTCTTCATAGTAGAAGGCAAGCAAATCAAGCATTTGAAGTTGCTCTTCCTCTCTTAAATCTACGCTAGGGAATTCTTTTTTATGTCTAAAAATCAAATTTTCTTTGCTTAGCACATCGCTAAGACTGGGAATGGGTGAATAGAAATGACCAGGCGGGAAAATGCGTAGAAATGGAGAGGCATATAACTTATTAACGTCGTAACCCTGTTTGAAGAAATTAGACAACTTACGAAGCCCAGGAATACTACCGACTAATGCTTTAACTTTGCTCATGATGTCTGCTTATAGTTAATACAAGGGTTTACAAATGAGTGTTATATACTTTGAGTAATCGTCTATAAATTTTGTCATTTTTTAAATGACTTACAAGTTGTTGCTTCTAATTTTGCAAATGGTGATACAACTGAATGTATCGCTTAGCCTGTAATTCTAGGGTGTATTCCTCAAGAGCGATCGCCCGACAATTTTGCCGAATGCGATCGCGCAGACTCTCATCTTCCAACAATTTCACAATTCCACAACAAAAATCATCAGCATCTTCTGGTGTCGCCAAGTAACCAGTAATATGTGGACGAACGAGATCGCAAACACCACCAATTTTGAATGAAACCATTGGAGTACCGCAAGCCATACTCTCCTGTAGTACCAAGGGGAGATTGTCAGCGCGAGTTGGAAAAATAAACAAGTCAGCAGCAGAATAGGCGATAGATTTCAGGCGATCGCTGCTGACGTAACCAAGATTTAGAGTCGCTATCCCCACTGCTTCAGAAATAGCTTCACCTGCATTACCTATAGTTAAAAGTACAGTTTCAGCTTTGAGGGATGCGGGTAAGTTTTGCAATGCTTTTAGCAGCAAATCGCCACCTTTGCGCGAATCTTTGAGACTTTCAGCCCCAAACATGAGAACTTTTTTGCTAGTGGGGATACCCAATAAGGAACGACACTGTTGGGTATCAAGAGGCTGATAGGCTTCCGTGTCAATACCATTAGGAATATGATGAACAGGGAAGCGGTTGAGCATACTCTGCTGAACTTGCTGAGTATGCCAATGACTGAGAGTCACGATGGTGAGATTGGAGCGACTGTAAACCCAGTTTTTCAGCTTCCACTCTAGGTGAGTATTGTCTGTAGCAATGGTAGGATAAGTGTTTGGGTATGGGCATTTACCACATCCAATTTTCCAGCGATCGCAGTCATAGCTGTAAGCACAGTGACCTGTAAAACTCCACATATCGTGAAGCGTAAAAACTGCTGGTTTGTTTTCAGTTAATAATGGAATTGCCAGATAGTTGAAATAACCAGTGTGCAGGTTGTGAAAGTTCAGGACATCTGCATTTTTGTAGAAACTGTGCTTGGGAATATCAAAACTACTGATATGGTTGAGGTAGTTAAAGCCAAGACGTGAAGTAATACGCAACAGTTGTTTCTCTGTGCGATATTTGCGTGGTACACTAGCTATGCGATCGCTACTAGTTTCGACTCTACCCACTAGCAACCGCGAGTCAATACCTTGAGCAAGTAAGCCTTGATGTAGTCGATAGCCGGCGATCGCTGCTCCACCAGAAATATCAGATTGATTGATATGCAGAATGTTCATGGTGCTGGCTTGATAGCTTCTATATTGTGTGTTTATACTTGGTCAAGAAATACACCGTCTCATATTCGTCTCATATTAATGACTCCAAACCAAAGTTTTTTTCATCATTTGTTTGATTTTACCTAAATATCTACGTATATATCGACGCAATCTTGCAGATACCTTATCTGCCTCTCTGATAGCTTTACCATCAAAAACATAGTCAAAACTATAGGCATCAGCCTCTTGATGTCTTATGACAAATGGAGGATGATTTATCTTCCAAATATCAACAGTTTGCATTTTTGAAAAAGGACTTTCACCAAAAGTATGTGTTGCATCTGGACGGAAACCAAGATTTGATATGAGGTTTGAGCTGGGAAGTATTGTCAAACCACTTTGATGCCAACAAGCATAAGTCCATTGATAATCCCAAGTATCTATGAAACCTTCAGATACACGATCAAAAATATCGACCCAATATTTCTGTTCATAAGGATCTTCACATATTGAGCGGATGAAATTTTGCTTTTTATAATCCTGCCATGTCTTCATATTAACATCGTAGTGCTTCCAGGCTCTACGCCAAGAAGCCCATCCCCAGATATGGGTATACTTTGAGAAATAGTAGCTGTAGGAAGTTCTATTTTGAGTATTCTGAAAGTCATTACCGCTAATCATCATAATTCGCTCATCATGACGGTAATACTCAAGTAAAGTTTGGCAAAAATGAAAGAAGGATGGAGTAGGAAGACAATCATCTTCTAATATGATTGCTTCTTCAACTTCTGAAAATACCCAATCTAGTCCACTCGATACTCGTCGTTGACAGCCTAAATTTTTGTCTGAGAAGTTAGTCAATACCTCGCATTTCCAGTCAACATTTTTAATCACTGACCTAGTTTTTTCACACTTTTCAGCCTCTTCAGGAAAACGTGGTCCATCTGCAATAACTAGCAGTTTTTGAGGTTTTGCTTGACGAATTGCCTCAAAGACAATTTCTGTTAAATCAGGGCGATTGAATATTAAAAATGCAACAGGTGTTGAGAGAGACATAAATTGACTTTACTGAATAAATGAACTAATTTTTTACTCGATTTTTAAGATTTTCACTACTTGATAAATGAAATGACTTTTCTCATTAAAGTCTACAGAGCGTAGTGTTCCAACTACCTCCCCTACGTAGTGAGCTAAATCAATAAGCAAAAGCTTATATTGAAATTTAAAAATACGACGCCTGATGATCTTAAAAATATTATGTAAAATTGTTTTGTTAGATGGGATGGCTGCTAAAGCCTTTTCTTTCTCCGATGGAAAAGAACCAATTAAAGCAGGCATATAGCTTGAAGCTGTGCCAAAAGTTAATCGCCTAATGTACTTTAAAGTTGCTCTTTTACCTGGAATTAGATGTTTAATTTTCAAATCAGGTGATACGCCAGCAGCTAATCCCATCTTGACTGCTTCCCAGACAATTTGAATATCCTCACCACTTGATAAATTGTTTCCCTTCCTACCTGTAGAAGCTAGCTTTCCGAGTTGAAAAGCTTGATAGTATTTTTCAAAAACTTCCCTTTTCACTACTAGCCCTGTACCAAAAGGATAAAAATCTGTCCATGTTGCTGGTACGCAGCCATACTGTGTATATTCAGTATTCCTTTCCTGGAAGTGTTTGCTACAATTCTTCTCAAACCAATCTGAAACTGGTTCGAGAAACTCTACAGTCACCTTACCTGGTCCTAAAGCTGCTATACAATGATGCTTGTCTAAACAATTTTTGATTGCTTGCAGATAATCTGGAGCAGGTTCATTATCATCATCAAAAAAAACAATAATAGGAGCTGTCGTTAACTTCACACCAGTAATTCTTGCGAAGCTTAAACCCTGTTGTGATTCTGTGATGACTTTAGCCCATCTGCACTTTTCTAAAAAATGTCTGACGCAAGTTATTTCAGTTACAGGTGTGGCACTATTATTGTCAACAATCACACACTCAAGAAACATATCTTTGATTTCCAGGTTTTCTACTGCTTTTAAAACTCTAGAAAATATATGTTGCTCTGGATTGAAAGTACAGATGATAATTGCAATATCAGGAATTGAGTTTGAAATCATTAGCGACCTCAGTAACTAGATGGGCATCATGTTCCTCAAGACTATGAAGTAGCCTGCGATCGCCCTTGTTTGTCTAAAGCTAGATGATACAACTGTATATATCGCTGTGCTTGGCGTTCCAGGGTGTACTCTTCAAGAGTGATCGTCCGTATACGCCCAAAATCGCTTCGCTTGCTTCCCTGAAGTCCGTTCAGGGGAGGCACTCCGTCCGGGATCGCCCGACAATTTTGCCTGATGAGAGCACATAAAGACTCAGCTTTAAGAATTGAAAAGTGCTTGATGTGCTAAAACGTATCCTCTCCTTTTTGCCTGATAAAAACGACGTTCCCTAGGGTTCATTTGTAAAAGTCGATAATATTCAAGTAATTTACCTTTCCATGATGAATGTAGTAAATTCGGCATCTGACCCCGGAAAGAATCTAGTATTCTGTGAGAGTACTCCATACCTTCTACCAACTTGATCAAATATTCCTCTTTTAACCGATTTGCTGGCATGAGATGAGTTAATTTTAGAGATGTAAACTGTCCTGTACCTAAACCAATGTCACAGGATGTAAATGCTAGATCTGAATCTCCGCCACTCATTAATAGCTTTCCCTTTCGGTCTAGACTTAATCTTTTCTGGTCATTACACACCAGATCAACATACTTCTGTGACACAATTTTTCGTACACACATTCCCGCACCACAAGGAGCTGTTTCATGTTGGTATAAGTTCGACCACTTGTCTCGCTCAAACTCCCGAATAGCCAAGTGATCCCAATAAGGTTTCGTCCAGTCTGGAGGTTTTACCTCAAACTCAGCTCTAATCTGTCCACCCCAAGCACCGAGAAATGGGTAGTCTTTACTTATGTGTAAGGCTAGTTCCAGGTAATCTGAATCTAAGACGTTATCATCATCAACAAAGACTAATACTTCAGCTTGAGCTTCCCGAATTCCATGCAACCGGGCTGGTGTAAGACCTAGTTGCTCTTCTCGAACATGACGAGCATTGGGATGCCAGGTAAGATCGATTTCAGCACAAAGTAATTGCTTACTAGCATTATCAACTAGTAATAGTTCCCATTGCTCAAGTAGCAAAGTTTGAGATTTGAGTGCTGTTAATACTTTATCGAGATAATCACGCCTAGGATTGTGAGTGCAAACAATGACACTTATAGCTAGTTCCATGACATAATTCCTAATTTTTTGTTCAAGAAGAGACTTCTAAAATTTTCTTCAGAGAAAGCTGTACAAATTCTATAGTTCACTTTGCCAAAACTTTTGTTATTAACTGCAACTTTTTGTCTGAAATTAATCCCCACCTAGGATGGAAAAGCCTAGTGCTAATATCACTATTTATTTCTTTAGCTACCATTCGTATATCTGGATGCCTTCCATGAAGTATCTTAACCGTTCCAGAAACACACACAGGAGAGATGAATCGACAGTTATATTCAGGAGTTAGGACGACTTCTCTAAGATTACTCTTATGAAGGGTCATTTGAAATGAAGGTTGATCACCATAAGTCATTCCTTTTTCCTGCATTTGTTCTTGAAATGAAGTTAACCAATCAGAAAAGAATTTGCTGACTTGAAGAGACTTTCTATATAAAACCACACCAGAGTTATACATTGGAAAAATAAATTGACCATCAACATCTTTAAGTTCTTGATAATTATAAAATTCTCCAAGTTGATTTCTACCTGCTCTAAGTTCTGCTTCGACTGCACCAATATCATATTTTTTCAAGAGCGTAAATAACTCTGAAAAATCGTCGCATACATACGTATCAGTATCTAGAAAGAGAGTATAATCATATGGCGACTTTGACATATAAAGGATTTTATCAAGCTTAGGATTTTGAGAATCTTTTACTAATACAAGCTCATCAAAACACTGATTTTGCACACTCTTGGTTGAAAAAATTGTGATATGAATATGTGGCATCTTATCCTTCAAGCTAGATGCTGACTGACATGCTTCGTCAACATACCTCTCACCATTTGCAACGTAAACAATTCCTACAGACATAAGCTATATCCTTTTTTTATGCTACAAGTTTTTGTAAACACAATTCCAGTACATTAAGGATAGCAAAAGATTAATTTGATTATGAATTTGCAGGCTGTGTCCAACGTATCCCGGACAACATTATGTGGGAAAAAATTTTTATACCTAATTTTAGAGAAGAGTTAACCACCGACAGTGATGAATGACATAGTAAAGCTTCTCTAAGTTGGTTTCTGGCAGCATAACTATCACCTGCGCTAAGCAATTCCTTTGCAGAATTAAGTGCATAAAATGCATAGTTTCTTAATGCTGTTTTTGCAAGTTTATTGGCACGCTCACTTGGCAAATATCCTCTGATGACACCAACTGCTTTGCGGAGATCTTGAATATTTTTACCAGTGCGCACAGAATTTCCAGTTAAAGAGGTTGAACTTCTGCGGTAGAGAGCTAGTGGCTCAGCTTCGTACCACACTGGATAGTGAGCAGCAATACGAGTCCACATTTCCCAGTCTTCACCCCAGCAGGAAAAGCGACGGTCAAATCCACCAAGCTGCTCGTATACATCGCGCCGTACTACAATTGATGGGGTTTGAATACGCTGCTGCACAGCAATTCGCTCTAACCAATTATTCAAAATGCCACTTTCAGGCTGCTCTAACCAAGAAATGTGGGTCCAATGTCCTCGCTCATCCATATGAATCTGGCGACAGAAAGCCGCACCGACTTCAGGGTTTTCTTTAAAACCTCGTTGCAGTTTCTGATAAAAGCCATCTCTGACGCAATCATCACCATGCAACAGATGAATCAACTTGCCACGCGATCGCTGCAAACATGTTTCAAAGTTTTTAATATAGCCAACATTCTGTGGTTGACGATAGAAATCTACGCGTCCACGTCCTAGTTCCTCAACAACTGCTGCAGGGTCATCCTTAGTGGAGTGGTCATCAACGACCGAAATCTGCATAACTTCAGAACCTGGATCTTGCGCTAAAACGCTAGCTAGCGTTTCGCGCAGATAGTTAGCGCAATTATAAGTCGGAATCATGACTGACCACAAAGGTCGTGGAGTACCCTCTGGCACGGGTAAAATAGTAGGTCGATACAGGTGTTGTTGTTGAATCATAATTATTGATTTACTATCTATTTAAAAAAGCTAGATGATTGAAATACAATTTCAGGTGTAGAACTTTCTAAAAAGCAAAGTTATTCACTCATGAAAATCATCTCTCATGTTGTCAATACTGTGCTTTCAGCCAGAATTTCTTGGTTTGCCAAATAAGGGAAGCCAATTCCTTCATGACTTTCAATGAATGACTGCACTTAAGGGCTTCTTGAATCTGAGTGCTCGCGGCGACTTTATCACCTATATCAAGCATTTGAGGCGCGATGTATTTAATGGCATAAATTGCCCAATTTTCTCTAGCTTGTACAGATAGTTTGCTTGCAATTGATGTTGGTAAGTATGGATGAACAATTTCTACAATTCTACGTAAATCTCGAACGTTTTGACCAGTACGTGCACAGCGTCCAGTCAGAGATGTTGAATGAACGCGGTAAAGCGCTAGAGGTTCAACTTCGTACCACACAGGATAATGTGCTGCGATTCTCACCCACATCTCCCAATCTTCAGCACAGCAAGATATACGACTATCAAATCCCCCAAGTCTTTCGTATGCATCACGCCGTACTACCATTGACGGTGGTTGCAGACGATTGATAACAGCAATTTGCTCTAGCCAATTATTCAATACTCCACTTTCAGGTTGCTCTAATGCAGAAAACCATAGCCAATGTCCATGTTCATCCACATAAATGTGGCGGCAAAAAGCAGCACCAATTTCAAAATGACTCTCGAAGGCTTGCTGCATCCTTCGATAAAAGCCGTCTCGCACGCAATCATCACCATGCAACAAATGAATGAAATGTCCGCGCGATCGCTGCAAACAAGTATTGAAGTTTTTGATACAACCTACATTTTGAGGTTGCTGATAGAACCCAACACGACCTCTACCTAACTCCTCAACGACTGCTTTTGGATCATCCTTAGTAGATTGGTCATCAACCACTTCAATCTGCATGATCTCTGGTCCTGGATCTTGGGCTAAGACACTTGCCAGTGTCTCACGCAAATAGTCTGCACAGTTGTAAGTAGGAATCATGACTGACCAGAGTGGAGGTGGTTCTCCCTCTGGTACTGGTGGAATAGTTGCGCGGTAAGGATGTTGCTCTTTCATACATGAACTCCTTATAGTAATTGGTTTGTTCTGATTTCCTCTTATCTAATTAATTCATTCATTTGCATAATTTCAAATTCAGATATCACAAGACCATCAGCGTCTGGTCTAATGCCAAGCCCTTCAGATTGAAAATTAATGACCTCAAATTCTAATGCTGATTCAATACAATCAAAGACAACCCCTGTTAAGGGGTCAGCCATCCACAATCCAAGTACATAAATTCCTGGAGTTAAATATAGTTTTTCAATCTTTATCTTGACGATATTTTTTCCATTTTGAAGAGTTATGCTTTGACCAAGCACAAGAGAATCAGCATTAACCAGCTTAGTTCCTAACTTGTCATAGATAGTCACAGCAATGCTTCCAACAGACCGAGGTGATTTTGACTCAATAGCTAATACAAATTCAAGCGCTCCATTTGAATAGGGTTGAAGCATTGCATCTTCGTTTAAGCTACTATACTTAACCTCTATAAACTGAGCCTCTCTCGTTCCTGTTTGTCGCCTGACTTGTGATATATCAATCCATTGATTAGGCGAAGCTTGTATGGTGGAATTATTAGACATATAGCGGACGAGAATACTACTCGTGTCACCTTGGGCGGTTAATCGACCACGCTCAAGCATGACACATTGAGAGCATAACCGTTGGATTGCATCCATATTATGACTAACAAATAAAACAGTTCGACCTTGATCTGTAGATACTTCCTGCATCTTACCAAGGCATTTTTTTTGAAATTGTGCATCTCCCACTGCTAGCACTTCATCAACTATTAATATCTCTGGTTCCAGGTGAGCAGCTACAGCAAATGCCAACCGTACATACATTCCTGATGAATACCTTTTGACTGGCGTATCTAAAAACTTTTCGACTTCCGCAAACGCCACAATTTCATCAAACTTGCGTTTAATCTCTACCTTGCTCATGCCCAGAATAGCACCATTGAGAAAGATATTCTCTCTGCCAGTAAGCTCTGGGTGAAAACCTGTACCAACTTCTAATAAACTGGCTATACGTCCTTTAATGGAAATCCTTCCTTGAGTCGGCTCTACAATCCGGCTCAAAATCTTCAATAAAGTTGATTTTCCTGCACCGTTCCGCCCAAGAAAGCCTACTCTATCACCTTGCTTGATTTCAAACGAAACATCCTTAAGTGCCCAAAACTCTTCACGGTTTGGATTGAATGTTCTGTTACCGGAAGGCTTCAGTAATTTCTTACTGAAAGACTTTGCTCCATCTGCTAGAGCATCACGCAAAGAATTGTAGCTACTACTCCCCGCTGTTTGCTGGTGACTCAAGACGTACTTTTTAGAGAGATTTTCAACTCTAATGACTGTATCCGACACGTCATCCCTCCTTACTAAATGATGTCAGCGAATTTGCGTTCCATTTTGCGGAAATACCAAATTCCGCTAAAAAATACCAGAACAACTAGTCCTAGAGATAGAAAAAATCCAGGTAAATAAATGCTTGCTTGTCCGCCTGAAATCGCCCAGCGGAAACCATCAATCACTCCCACCATCGGGTTGAGCGAGTAGAGTAATCGCCACTGCTCTGGTACTTTGCTGCTGCTATACCCTACAGGTGAAATATACTGACCAAACTGGACAATAAACGGCACAATGAAGCGAAAGTCTCGATACTCTACGTTCAATGCTGCTAACCACAACCCTGCACCAATCGCCGCCACAAATGCAATGAAAATAAATATTGGCAGAGTTAGAATACGCCAGTCCGGCACAAAGTTGTACCATGCCATCAGTCCCAACAGAAGCATACCAGCAACCAGAAAATCCACAAAGCTGACAATCACTGCACTTGTTGGCACAATCAACCGAGGAAAATAGACTTTAGAAATCAGGTTGGCATTACTGATTAAGCTGTTGCTGCACTCACTCAGCGCTCCAGAAAAGAATTGCCAAGGTAACTGCGCTGCATAGACCATGATTGGGTAGGGTACATTACCCTCAGACGGTAGCCCAGCTATAGTACTAAACACAAATGTGAACACAATCATCGTTAAAAAAGGTCGAACCAGCGCCCATGCTAGTCCGATCACCGTTTGTTTATAGCGCACCAAGATATCGCGCCATGCCAGAAAGTAAAATAGCTCTCTGTATTTCCACAGGTCTTTCCAGTACTGCTTCTCAGCCCTACCTGCCTCAATGGTGAGTTCTTTTGTGTTCATTTACTTACCCATATATCATTAATGAGACAATGTGTGGTTGTTTGCAGCCAAAATTTCTGAAGTCTCAGAAAAAAACACTGTTAGTACCCCCTTCCATTATTTCTTTACATTCATCTTGGTATCAGGAAGTATTTGTATATTTTTTATACCTTTATCTTTTCTTTAAATATTTCGCCTGAAATTTCCGTTATTTCTCTGAGGGTAATGTATAACAAGTTATACCAATTTTCTCAATTCTAAATTAAGGTTACACTTTGTCTGTAGTAGCCCTCTTTGTGCAATGATAGACCTGGTTCAATCTGTAGTTAGATTTTAGAGAAACGGTATTATTTTGCACCTAACCTTAGAAATCTGTAGAAACTAGAAAAATATGCAATAAAGCTACATGGTTTTTATTGCCTTTCTCGCGCTAAATAAAGGACTTTTGGCTTCATACTGAGTGACAAAAAAACATAAGTTTTCTTGATGCAAGATGTGAGCCTCTCACTAGTCGCGAAAGTCGCCGCTAGCAACTTTTGAAAAAAGCACCTGCATTTTTCATTTTCTGAAAGCCTTGCTATATAAGCGTTATAAAATGTGCATCTTAAGAGTTATCCGAACCGTATTGCCTAGTTATGAACCAAGCACCAACTCTAAATTTCTTTGCCAGTTAGGCAATACTAACCCAAATACACGAGAAATTTTCTCAGTATCTAATGATGAATAAGCTGGTCTTTTCGCTGGGGTTGGATATTGCTCTGACGGTATTGCAACCACTTTTTCTAACTTATATTCATTGCGTTGAGAGTCATATTCAAAAATAGCTTTTGCAAAGCCATACCAACTTGTCTGACCAGTAGCAGTTAGATGATATATCCCATTTTTTCTGCTCAAAAAACCAATCAAATCTTGTGTTCCTTGAGAGACAATTTGTGCTGTAGATTCAGCAATCATTCGGCTCCAAGTTGGTGCTCCCACTTGGTCATCTACTACTCTTAATTCTTCACGCTCCCGTGCTAATTTCAGCATTGTTAGCAAAAAGTTTTTACCTCTCAAGCTATAAACCCAACTTGTTCTTAGAATCAAATGAGGTACACCAACTGCTTGAATTGCTTTTTCACCTGCTAGTTTTGTTTTTCCGTATATATTTTGCGGACATGGTTCATCTTGCTCTGTGTACGGTGTCGCCTGATGACCGTTAAATATATAATCTGTAGAGTAATGAATGACTCCTGCTCCCAACAACTTTGCTTCTTCTGCAATCACACCAGGTGCAGTCCCGTTGACAGCCATCGCCAATTCAGGTTCTGATTCTGCTTTATCGACTGCAGTGTATGCGGCTGGATTTACAATTAACTCAGGCTGAACTTCACGAATCACGTGACGAATGGTGTTAGGTTGAGATAAATCTATGCGTAGACCACAGGAGGAGATTTCACGTCCCACAGAAATAACTTCTCCAAGAGTCATCAAAGTTCGTTGCAGTTCCCAACCAACTTGACCTGTGCTCCCTGTCAAGAGTATTCTGGTCAAGCAAACACCTCCGCTTCTTTGAGTCGTTTTCCGGCTCTATCTTTAGCACAGAGAATGGGTTCTTGTTTGAGCGGCCAGGCGATCGCTAAATCAGGGTCATTCCACAATATACTACGTTCATACTCTGGCGCATAGTAATCTGTCGTTTTGTAAAGCGTCTCAGCATATTCTGAAACTACCAAAAAACCGTGAGCAAATCCTGCTGGTATCCATAGCTGCTGCTTGTTCTTGGCTTTCAAATGAACGCCAACCCATCGACCGAAATATTTAGAACTACTCCTTAAGTCCACAGCAACATCAAATACTTCACCAACCAAAACTCTCACCAATTTGCCTTGAGGTTGCTTGATTTGATAGTGTAGACCACGTAGTACGTTCTTAGCTGAATAAGAAGAATTGTCTTGTACAAAATGTTCTACAACATTTATCTTTTCTCGCCAAACTCGCTCATTGTAACTTTCGTAAAAAAAGCCACGCTCATCTTCAAAAACTCGCGGTGAAATCAGCAATACATCAGGAATTTCAGTCTGTATAATCTTCACTGTACTACCCTCTTAGTTTTTGCGCTCTTCCTGCTTGAAGTAATGAGCTGATCTCACCGGATTGATTTGATGAACTTGAGTCGTACAGATATCACCATTGATAATATCCATGAGATAACGCCCATAGCTGCTGTTAGCTAATGGTTTAGCGAGTTGGTAGAGTTGCTCTGCATTGATATATCCTTGACAGTAGGCAATTTCTTCGATACAAGCTATTTTCAAACCCTGTCGTTGTTCCAAAGTTTGAATAAAGCTAGCAGCTTGATGAAGAGATTCATGGGTACCCGTATCTAACCAAGCGTAGCCTGGACCCAAAATCTCGACTTTTAGTTGCCCTTTACGAAGATACACTTGGCTTAGTTCAGTAATTTCTAACTCATTGCGGGCTGAGGGTTTGAGAGTAGCTGCAATTTCACAAACCTGAGAATCATAAAAGTAAATACCTGGTACAGCATAGTTAGATTTCGGGAACTTAGGCTTTTCTTCTAAACTCACTACCTGACCTGCTGTATCAAATTCAACCACTCCATATCGCTGTTGTTCAGCGACTCGATAACCAAAAATCAGTGCGCCTTCACGCAACTGAGCCGCATGAGTCAGTACATCAACTAAACCGTGCCCATAAAAGAGATTATCACCTAAAATGAGACATACGGAGTCGTTGCCGATAAAATCTTTGCCTAAAATGAATGCTTGTGCTATTCCTTCTGGTCTTGGTTGTTCAAGATAGCTAAACTTAAGACCCCACTGGCTACCATCTTGAAGAAGTTGCTGAAACAGTGGAAGATGAGCAGGTGTAGAAATGATCAGGATTTCACGAATCCCAGCTAACATTAAGGTAGACAAGGGATAGTAAATCATCGGCTTATCATAAACAGGCATTAGTTGTTTGCTGACTACTTGAGTCAGGGGATACAGGCGTGTACCAGAACCACCAGCTAAAATAATGCCCTTCATGATTGACTACTCCTCAGATAGGTTAGGATTTCGCTCTTGTTGATAGGACTGCTTCTCTATCTGTGTAGTTCTGCTGAATCCAGGTCTGGTAAGTACCAGATTCAACTTGCTCAACCCACTTGAGATTGCTCAAGTACCACTGAACTGTTTTCAACAAACCACTATCAAAATTCTCCTTTGGCTGCCAACTCAATTCTTTGACGATTTTACTGCAATCTATTGCATAGCGTCGGTCGTGTCCAGGACGGTCTTTGACAAAAGTCATTAAAGAAGAGTAGCAAAAGTCCGGTTTGGGAGCTAACTCATTGAGGATTGCACAAATTTTTTTTACGACTGCTAAGTTTGTTTGTTCGTTATTACCTCCAATATTATAAGTTTCTCCAATCCTGCCATGTTTTAAAACCAGGTAAAGGGCTTCGCAATGATCCACAACATACAGCCAATCTCTGATATTCTGTCCATCACCATAGATTGGTAAGGGCTTTTCATTCAAAGCATTGAGAATCATCAGAGGAATCAGTTTTTCAGGAAACTGACGTGGACCGTAGTTGTTAGAGCAGTTAGTTACTAAAGTCGGAAGACCATATGTGTGATAATAAGCTCGTACAAGATGGTCAGAACCTGCTTTTGTTGCAGCGTAGGGACTATTGGGAGCATACGGAGTATTTTCCCGAAAAGCTGGCTCTGTTGAACCTAATGAGCCGTATACTTCGTCGGTAGACACATGTAAGAAACGGAATTGCTCTTGCTTGTTTTGAGATAATTTTTCCCAGTAAGTCCTGCTTGCTTCTAAAAGTTGAAATGTTCCGACTACGTTTGTTTGCACAAAATCCTGAGGGCTAAAGATTGAGCGATCGACATGGCTTTCAGCAGCAAAGTTGATAATTACGCTTGGTTGGTACTGCTCTAGAAGATGACGTATGAGTTCAATATCACCAATGTCTCCACGAACAAAATGATATCCTGAATCATCCTGCAAATCTTCTAGACTTTGAGGATTGCTTGCGTAAGTCAGTTTGTCGAGATTGATAATGTTAGCCCAAAGTTCTTTCCTAGCCTTCAAGATGAAGTTAGAACCAATAAAACCGACTCCACCAGTTACCAAAAAAGTTTGCATGTTTGTAGTTTATTGTTAATTATACAATGGCTACATCAGAGCAAACACCATAATTGGGTAAGGTGCATTACTAAGAGACGGAAGCGTAGTCATATTGCAAAACACGACGCTGAAGACTACCATTGTCTAATTTGAGTTTTTCTATTTAATTTGCTACTGCAAAAATATTGCCAAAATAATGTTTCTGTGTTGTTGTGTGTTGTATGAGTTTCAGTGTATATCGATTAAATGGCAGGTATTTAATTAAATAAAGATCATAACCAGATTTTTGCAACATTTGAAAAAGCTCTTGACTGCTACTACCTACTGTTGGTAAAAGATAATCGCTGACTTCAATCATTAAGTATTCAACGGCTTTTTTCTCTAAAACTTGACTCATTCCTTGCAAAACCAACATTTCTGCGCCTTCTACATCGATTTTCATGAATCTAATTTTTTTGAAAGCATGGCTAACAAAGTAATCATCAAATTTGAGAGTTTTTACTTCTTCTATAATTGAGGTATAGTTTTCAGGATTACGAATAATACTGCCTGCACCTTCATTAGTATCCATAACTCCTGACCAAGTAGCTAGTCCATTTTCACGAGATAAGGCAATCTGCTCTACTTTTACATTTTTTATAAAATTTATTTCTAAATTGCGTCTCAGGTGCTTGGAGATTTGATTTGATGGTTCAAAAGCAATCACTCGACCTCCTTGCCCAACAATATTTGATGCTAAAATAGTGTACAAACCAATATTTGCTCCAACGTCAACAAATATATCTCCTGCTCGCAAGAACTGTTTGACTATATTGATTTCTCTGATTTCATAATAGCCCCGAAAATAGATATTGCGTTGAATATCAGCATGTAAATTCCTTATTTCAAATTGATTAGATCTACCATATGAGGAAATTTGCACAACGACTGGTAATTGAGGATAGGTAATAGCTGTGTCATAGCGATTTAGCCATTTTACAACTCTGTTTGGAAGTAGTGGGAATTGTGTAAATTTTCTAATTGTTGATGCTTTCATTTTTCAACTTATATGATTGGTTGGTGTAAATTAATTGACTTTAGTGGGTCACGGGGGTCTTACACGTAAAAAAATCGGGCAGCCTTATTACGATACGCGTGTTGTCCCCTCGATTAATCAAGGGGCTTGATAGCAAAGCGTGGCGCGGATGCGCCATAGGCTGCCCGATTTTTTCGGGGACAATGCGTCAGGGTAAGCGCATCTAAATTTGAGTTGACAAGTATAAAAGACCCACGTGTGGCAAGAACTCGTACTCATTTGCGTTCCTTAGATCTTGCATGAAGTGAAAAACAGGGTTTCTTGAGAATGCCTGCTCGTAGAAACCTTAATTTCTGATTCTCCAAACCCTAGGTTTGGGTCTTGTTGAGAATAGTGCAAGATATCAGCTAACAGATATTCTGATTATCGGAATATTGTCAGTGATTGCAGGAGGGAAGGGATGGAAGGGCATGGAAAACTATGGGTTAAGCAAAGATGATTGCTTAACTCCTAAAACATAGATTTTCAAACCCTTATATAGCAAGCATTTCGAGACATTGTGTTTCTGAATCTATGTTACAGAAGCGATAAGCCGCCAGAAGTATCGCCACTCGTAACTTTTGAAAGAAGCACCTGCATTCTTCACTGACTGAAATCTTTGCCATACAAGGGTTACAAAATGTGCATCAAAGGAGCAGCCTTACTGGCGGCGCACCACCCGCTATGAATTAAACAAACAAGTCAAATCCTCTTCCCTTGAGCTCCTACTACCCTCAGCTCGCGCTGCCTTATTTTTTGAAAGAAACCCCTAAATCACCACACTCACCAATCATTAATCTCTCCATCCTAAGTACCGTTCACGAATACGGAATGGCGTACTGATCAACGAAGTTGAAGTCAACAGTTGCTTAAAAGCTAACCAAAGAAACGGTGGAATAGTCTTGGTATAGCGTCCCCAAAGGCGACGGGGTTCTTGTATCCACCGATAGAGCCATTCCAAACCCAAATCTCGCACCATACGGGGTGCTCTTTTATAGATTCCTGCATACACAGGAAAAACACCACCTAGCCCAACCATGACTGCGTGAATTTTATCTTTGTGCTGAGCCATCCAATTTTCTTGTTTTGGGCACCCTAAAGAGACAAACACCAAACCAGCACCACTAGAATTGATTTTTTCAATCAGCGCTTTGTCTTCAGCAGGTGTCAAGGGACGAAAAGGCAAGGGTTCCATCGCTGCAATTTTCAGATTTGAAAATTCCTGATTTAATCTTTCTCTCATACGAGAAAGAATCTGTGTTTGAGAACCTATAAAAAAAACACTGACATTCAATTGTTGAGCAAGTACGCACGATGCCTGTAAAATATCCATTCCTGGTACGCGCTCTTGATGTCTTGCCCCCAAAAGCTTCATCATCCATACCAGAGGCATACCATCAGGAGTAACTAGGTCTGCATTCTTCAGTACAGTACCAAAGTCTGGATTCCAATATGCCTCCATCAGCATATGTACGTTGGCCACACATACAGTTTTACTTTCCCGTGCGATCGCCCATCGTAACATTGTTCGTATCTGCTCATCCAAGCGTAAGGCAGTAATCGGAAAATCTAGCACTCTTTGAGTTGGTAGAAAAACTCTTCCTACCATAAAGTCACTCCTTGTGTTGAATAGAGAACAAATTGCTTTCCTGACCATTCCTTATGTTGCGATGTCTCAGCCTATCTCACTTGACTGATTGGTTTCAACTCTTGGTAGATGGTCGAAAGTTAACACATGGAGATGCAGTCGCTTTTACAGTTAATTGCCGAGTTCCCTGGTATTTATTTATTTACATTAGCCTGTATAACAATCTACTCTAAATATCTGCTTCGTTAGTCATTATCCACTAAACTTTATCAAAAATTTATATTTATTTGTTGTTATTTTTATACTATCTTTATCAAATAAACAAATATCTAATGAGCCAAAATTATTGAAATCTGCTTAGCTTCTTCGCCCCTTCACGCTCACTTACTCAAAATTGCCGTGCATTGCATGGATAGGGCGCTTTCGGAGTCGGGTTTGTTGCCAAAATTTCAAAGGCGCGCCCTTTGAAAGCTCCTGGATCGTGGATTTAAAATATAGACATTTATGGACGGTGGTCCTGTTTGACCAGGATTTACCCAACCCTATGTAACGTACACTTACAAAGTATGTTGTTTTCATCTCTGGTAGATAAAGAGAAAAAAATAGGGGGAAGATTAAATTTTCTTCCCCCTGTCTTGTCTTTTTACTCTTGTCTGGTTGTTTGAGATTATGTGGTTGGTTGTCTTTTTCGGGTTGATGACCTTCCTTAAGTCTTTTTCGGAGCATTTGCTGCTGTTTCTTCAGTTGTCTTTGCCTTGCAGAACCGCCTTTACCCTTGTCATTTCTACCTTTTCGCCGAGGAGATTCCCATCTTTTGAGTTGCATATCTTTGAGTTGGTTTTTCTTAACTTTAAAATTAAACAGTATTTAATTGACATCCTCCCCGCCCTAAAAGGGA
>NZ_QMEA01000069.1 GCF_012912105.1 Brasilonema sp. UFV-L1 | reverse complement strand
ATACAACGAGTTTGAAAACACGCCCTAGCCCTAGTAAGTTTGCATTTGATCATCTTGGGCTAGCTTTCAGTCGTTTCTTTAAAAAACAAGCTAAGTATCCTAATTTCAAAAAAAAAGGTGTTAAAGACAGTTTTACCCTAGATAGAAGTCCAGGTAAAATAGCTGTAGGTGGGACAAAAGTTAAACTGCCTAAACCATTTGGTTGGGTGAAAAGTTTTGAAGGTTTCCCACACGTAGAGGTTTCAAAAGTTACTATCTCTCGCTCGGCAGATGGATGGTATATATCATTTACTTACGAGCAAGAAAAACCTGAAGTTAATCCAAATAAAATACCATTTGTAGGAGTTGATTTAGGGATAAATGCTTTAGCTACCCTGTCAACTGGTGTCACTTTTAATAATCCTAAAGCTTATAGAAAAACTAAAAAGCAATTAGCTAGGTTACAACGGCAGTTACAACGTAAAGAAAAAGGGTCTCAAAAAAGAGAGCGATGCAAGCGCAGAATAGCTAAAACTTACCAGCGCGTTGCTAACGTCCGAAAAGACACAATCCACAAGATGACTCATTACCTCTGCAAGAACCACGCTGTTATAGGGATTGAGGATCTTAATGTGTCAGGGATGATGGCTAATCACAAATTATCTAGTGCAAGCTGGCAAAAATAACTGACCAGTCTAAGCAGAATCAGGATAGCCTAAAAACTTCCAAACAAATGGCTTTGCCAAAGTGCGATTAAAGTAATCAATAAAATTCAAAATTTGTTGTTTGAGGTCGTTAGTAGAAATAAAGTTACCACTTTCGTTGTAAACGACGTACTAAAATACTAAACCAACACTCAATCTGCTACATCGCCAAGAACTATGTTTTGGAGTATAAACAAAACGAATTCGATGACTTGTATCAGTTAAAAATGCTGCACGAGACTCCATTGAATGGAGAATACCAGATTTACCTTTAACACCTAAATCAATGTCTATACCGCAGTTAGTTACGACAAGTCGAACGCTCATACTCGGACTTATGAGTATTGAGTTGATCGGTAACAAAAATCCATCCATCGTTTGGATTGGTGGCGATTATTTGAGCAATATGATTAGCGAAATCATCAACGCTAGCGTGTTTCTTTAACAGAAGCATTTAGTACAAGTCCCTCAGCTACGCCCCAAGAGGCAATTAAAGAAAGGGTTCCATGCCAAATGTACTCAAATTCTTGGTATTCAACTTTGCCAAGTTCCATTTCCTGGGTGGGATATGCTCGTTCGAGTGCTTGAATACCTGTCATCTCATCCGTACTGACAATATGCACACTCTCAAGTTTTAGTTCTTCTGCTTTTTGGTATAAATGACAAACTTGCTGAACCTCTTGTTTAAATACTTTTGGGTCTGGTGGATTTGCGTTTAACCAGTAACGACTTCGATGTGGTTGCAACATTGCTTGCTTTTAAAAAACGACCCACGCTTCGGGGCGAAATCTCTGGTACTATTTTGCGCTTGACCACTTCGTCTGCAAGCTCTTTGGGCGTCCAGTGGCTGACTGGACGCGAGGAAGTTGCTGGTATTTCACACGCAACTGCAATAATTTGAACGATTTCTTCGAGACTAAATTTTCCTGGATTCCCACGTCGTGGCTCATCTTTAAGTATCGAGATGATCTGTGTGAGCAACATTTCATCCTCGATACCTTCTGATTTCACTTGCTCCCATTCTTGCTCTGCATTTTGCCATCTTGTTCGCCATAATCGCACCTGTCCGCGTGTTAATCGTATCGGTTGACGCAATTTCTGTATTCGTCATTCCCTCAGCTGCCCACAGGATTAACTGTGCCCTTTGCACTAACCGATACGGATTTGTGCGGGCGCGAGTTATTTGTTCTAACAACCGTTTTTGTTGTGAGGTTAATCTGATGGCGATACGCTCTGCGTCAAGCCTCCGGCTTATCGCAACTGGTTGGGGCATTTCTCCCCTCTCCCTTTTGTTTTGATTCTTTGAGCTTATCAGTGTTTGATACTACTTATACCACTGGTTAGTTATTTTTGCCAGCTTGCACTAGTTATATTAACTTCGTAGCTATTTTATTTCTGAGAAATCATAGCCCGTAATCTGTAACTCCCAGATTCTCCTCCTTCAAAAGTGTTAGCTAACAGATAGTAAATTCCATTTTCAGGTAAAGTCACAGTCAATCTAGCATTAAAATCTTTTGGAGATATGTCGTCGTTTTCCCCTACTAGCGTTTCTTTAGCAGGAAGCAGTAAGTATAAATGAGAGTCTATTTGTTTACTATCCATCTCAATAGTTACTTGTTGACCTGCTTTACCTTCAAATGCATAAATGTGAAAATAGCTATTGTTTGGGAGAGTGCGATCGCCTTTTTTTAAAGCCGCTTGTAGAACTTGAGCATTCAAAGGTAAATTTGTTTCTTGAATATTACTAGGTTTTTGGCGTTGAGTCGCTACCTCAGCATTACCTCGTTCTACGGCTATCAAAAAAGGCTGGACTATATTTGTAGGAATTGCCAAACTAATGCCAATAAATCTTTTAATCTCATTACCAGTAAAAATGGCACTATTAACACCAATGACTTGCCCATTAGAGTTTAGCAGTGGTCCTCCAGAATTACCGGGGTTAACAGCAGCATCATGTTGAATTAAGCCTGATTTGGTGTCAATGCGGCTGATAATCCCGTAGGTTAAAGTATTTTGTAATTCCAGACTCAAGGGAGTACCAATAGCATAGACCGATTGACCAACTCGCGCTGAACCAGGAGACGCTAAACGCAGGAAGGGCAAATTTTTCTGATTGCGAATTTTGAGCGCTGCTAAATCCAAGCCACCAGATGCAAAACCAAGCACATCAGCTAAGACTTGTCTGCCATCAGCAAGCACTACTGCAACAGTTTTCGGACCATCTTGAACAACATGAGCGTTAGTCAAAATTAGACCATCTGGACTGACAATAAAACCACTACCATGTCCTTGTGTTCCAAGAGCGATCGCAACTACAGCCGGACTAGCTTTTTCATAGAGGCGAATCCTGTTTTGTTCTTCAGAGTTGTTTGCTAGGATAATATTTAATTCTTTTCCCTCTGTCTTCTTACTAACTAAAAAATTCTCAGATTCTTTAGTGTTTTTAGCGCTTGCACTTAATTGGCAACTAAAGAGCGTCCCAACACCACTCGTAACAACTACACTTGCTAAAATTGCTGATGTTCCTATTTGTAAAAGTTTAATTCTCATATTAAGACATTCCTGAATAGCTGATTTTTGTTAGTTATGGTTAACTCTTTTTACTAATCAGTATTTTAGTTGTCTTTGCTAAACCTACGTCAGAATTTGAGAATAAATTCTCCAATAATACGGTGATAAGCTATCAAGGTGAAGTTTTTTTCAACAGTTAAGTGTAAACGTAAACGGCGTGGCGATAACTTATATCATGTCCGGTTGATTAGTTGTGATTTCCGCGATCTCTGCACCCCTCCCCTTACCAAGGGGAGGGGCGGTTTTGGCGCAAGACAAAACCGGGGTGGGGTTGTGCGGGATTTATAAGCAATTAACCGGACATGATATTACCCTACAAAACTGATGAATTGTTTGGCTTGAGAGGAAATCTTACGTTCGCTTCAACGATAGTGCCGCTAACAAGATTTGAGATAGACCAACCCACGCTTAGACAGTATTTTGTGTCCAGTCTTCCAATACTAAGCCAGGGACTTGCGAGAAATCCCGCTGATTGCGAGTCACTAAAACGCCATTGACTGAGAGTGCGATCGCTGCAATGCGCACATCTTTCTGAATTCGATTTTTGCGGAGTGCGGAATGATCCTTGAGTAGCTGCCGATATTGCGTGTCAGCAGCAGCATCAAAATTTAAGATCCGAACGCTTTGCAAAAAGTCCACCGTTGCCCAGAACCTTGTGTAAAGCTCGACTAAATTATTAGCTTGGGAGGGATTGTTGATATTAACAACCCACCCATTAAACAGCTCTTGAACCGTGACAATCGTTACTGCAATATTGGATGACAATTGCGCGGTTTTAGCACAAATTGAGGAATTCCCTCGAAACCACAATGAAACATGGTCTGTGTCCAAAATAAATAGACTCATAAGAAAAGGCTATTCAAGCATGTACAAGGAGGGATCAACCTCTGAATCATCGTTTGACTCCCGTTCGGCTCGAATTGATAAAGCAATTTCAGCAAAATATGGATCGTCTTTGAAAAAGCCTGCATACTTAATCCAAGGGTTTTCAGAGATTGCTGCTTGAGACACGTTAATTTCTACAGGAATAATTTCTGCATCTTTTAGGTGGGTTGCTAATAGCTGAGTCAGGCTTTGAAGTGCCAGCTCACGAGTAGCCGCTTCCACTCGATAAGAGGGAAGCTCTAGGGCAGAAGCAATTACCACATCATTTTTATTTTCTAACAAGATATTAAGCCGATAGTTAGCAGTCTGTGGCATAGGTGTAATCTAAAAACTTGTCAAGTTTTAAAGAAGCGCAATACATCAATTTTAGCGGCTATTGGGGGAAAGGTCGTTAAAATATGTATGCAGTAGGAACTCGGCGATCGCCGAAAAAATTTTTTTGCATAATCCTCACAACAACAGCTAACCTATTTCTTGACTCGCAATGCTTGGATATTAGGATGAGAGAGAAGCTTTTCCCCCTCTGCAATTAGGCGTGTACCCCAGAGATGTTGTTTGAGAACCTCAACATCAGCTAAAGTTTTATCTAAACGCAAGGTAGCTTGTGCCATATTTAGAGCCTTTTGTTGCTCACCTCTGCTATGTAAAACTACTGCAAGTGCTAATTGCGCTCCTGTTAAGTCACTATCAACTTGAACTACTTTTTGCAACTCTTGAATAGCCCCTTCAACATCTCCTCTTTCATATTTGATGTAGCCAATTTTTGCGTTAGCTGCGGCAAATTTTTTGTCTTTGGCAAGCGCCTGAGCATATTCTGATAATGCAGCGTTCCCGTCTCCTTGCTTTTGGTAGACAACGCCCCGACAGTAGTAGGCTTTGGCATTACCTGCTTCAAATTTAATCGCTTGATTAAAATCTGCTAATGCTGCTTGATCATTTTTCAAATATTTGTAAAAAATACCTCGCTGGTAGTAGGCATCAGCATTATTTGATTGAAGCTTAATCGCGTGATTAAAATCTGCTAGAGCGGCTTTCTCATCTTTGACAGCATCGTAATAAGTACCTCGGAAAACGTAGTTAAAGGCATTATTTTGTTGCAGCTTAATCGCGTGATTAAAATCTGCTAGTGCTGCTTTATTATCTTTTAAGTTTTTGTAGAGACTAGCCCGCCACCAGTAGGCGTAGGCATTATCAGGTTGAAGTTTAATCGCGTGATTAAAATCTGCTAGTGCTGCTTTATCATCTTTCAATCCAAGGTGGATCTGACCTCGCAAAATGTAAGCATTGGCATTATCAGGTTGAAATATCATCAGTTGACTCAAATCTGCTAGTGCTGCTTGATAATCTTTCAACACAGCGTGGATCTTAGCCCGTACGAAGTAGCTGAAATCAAACTCCTGAATTTTAATCGCCTCGTTAATTGCTGCTAGCGCTTCTGGATCTCTTTTTAATTGAAATAATATTGACGAACGAAACAAAGAAAGACTAAAGTCTTTCTTATCTTTCTCACTGTACTCAATAGCCTTGTCAACTGCTGCTAGAGCCTCTGGATATCTTTTTAATTGATTTAATACACTGGTTTTAAATTTCCAAGCGTGAGAGCGATTTGGAGCAATAGCAATTGCTTTATCAAAATCATATAGAGATTTTTGACGTTTATCTTCCTGTGGGAATAACTGCTAAGTTTGGGGCGACTTTCGCTAAAGTTTGAATAGGAACAGCAAAACTAAATTTTTTCAATCGCTGAATTTCTTCTGCATTGGGAACCGTCCCATTTTGATATGTGTAAGTTTCGTTTAAAATCGCATTGTTATGTAAACCATTTATCCCGATTAACTTACCTTCTTGATTTAATAGCGTTCCTCCACTCATTCCTTGTCGAATTTCATTGGTATACCCGATTTGATACCCACCAATTAATGGTTGAGGAGATAGTAGAGATATTTTGCCATTCGTGATGACTAATTCTTTGCTATCATCGGGAAAGCCAGCAGCCAAGACTTCTTGATTTTCGGATAAATTAGAGTTGGTTGCTAAGGTAACAATTTGGTAATTTTCTTGAGCTTGAAACTGCAAGACAGCTAAATCATTACCTGATAAAGAATCCCCACGACTAATAACTGTAGTCTTATGGGTTTTACCATCAGGTGTTTGGATACTATGAGTCCCTTTGGTACTAATGACATGGGCGTTGGTTAGAATGGTGTAAGTGCGTCCTTGTTTGCTTATTAAAACTCCACTTCCACCTTTATTAGAACTCAACACTTTAACAGTGACAGCTTGAGCTAGTTGACGAAGTTTTTCTAGAGTTAAGGTATTATTTGCAAGTATAGAAGTTGGTTGATTAGATACTTGCTGAGATATTTTAGCGTAGGCGTTAGAGAGCATGAGGAAACCAGTTAAGCTAGCGATCGCAACAATATTAAAGCGCTTCATTTTTTCAATTGATTAAAGTAATGTTGAGTAAACCAATAGATAACTGAGATCTTGCACCATTACGAGTCAAGCACTAAGGAGTGCATTTACTAGTGTTTAAAGAAACTGAAAAAAATTCCAGTTTGAGTTCATTTTAATGGACTTAGACTATTAGCCTGGGACTTACAGTCCTAGGCGGACGAGAACGGAGTGAAATAAAATGTAACGATTTTGACATGTGTTTGACCAGGTGCAAGATGTAAGATAAGAAAAATGCTCAAAGTAAGCACTTTAATGCTTCTTAATTAAAGAGAAATTATGCTAAGCATCTAAGTTTTTCCTAGCGCTGAAGCGTCTACTACGAGCATATTTCCTGACACAATAGCGGTGTGGTATCAGCCAGACTTGATATTATTCCTTTTCTACAGGGGCTGTTTGCAAAAACTTATTAATATCAATTTTGTAGTAGACAGGACGTTGTTTAGAACTATGCTGTATCGGTGTAGTACTCCGTCCTCTAAGAATTTCTTTGAGTTCATCAAGAATCTCTAAAGGCTTATCTTCATCTCGTAAAGTTAGCAGTACGGTATCGCAAGCCCCATCATTTTGACGGGCTGTGCAAATTACATTTTCACCATTGACTGTGCTATTGGTGATGTAAGACAAGCTTTGCTTGTTATAAGCAGTCTGGAATCGTGACGATACTTGTTCACAGCGTTGTTCAGGAGTAATCTTTTGATTGTTAAACCAGGGGTATTTCCAACGGATAATTGCAATTTTTCCACGCGATGTCCAAGTGTAAGTTGTAGGGAAGCGTTTATCAGATAGAAAGAACCCCACCGCCGTTAACTGCCCTCCCCTTAGCAAGGGGAGGTTAGGAGGGGTAAAAATAATATGCAGCTATGGCACTTTACGGGCAAGCTATTACAGAAAATTGGTATAACGCACCAATAGCGCGGAAAGATTGCGTTAAGGTATCGCTATACGTCCTACGAGAATAAAGTTTTACACCTGATTAAAACCGCGTTTCTAAAGAAATCTAGATTTTTCATAGTTGCAGGGTAAAAGCAATGAAATTTGACAACTATTATAAAGTCGGTGGTAGTTTAAATGCGAATCATCGCACTTATGTATCTCGAAAAGCCGACGCACAAATCTTTCAACTACTGAAGGCTGGGGAGTATTGTTTTGTATTTAACTCGCGACAGATGGGAAAATCTAGTTTGCGAGTCCAAGCAATAAAAAAACTCAGATCAATAGGAATAAAATGTGCTTCTATTGATTTGACTATCCTTGGTGGTCATGTCAGCCCAGAAAAATGGTATAAGGGATTTGCAAATCAGTTGTTAACTAGTTTTGAGATTGATGATATAGATTTTAATAGTTGGTGGTTACAGCATGACTCTTGGACAGATGTGCAGCGATTAAATTTACTACTTGAGTCCTTGGTGTTAAATAAATTATCAGCCAATATCATCATTTTTATTGATGAAATCGATACTTTGCTCAAAACTGAATTTAAAGATGATTTCTTTGCTTTAATTCGTGCTTGTTACAATCAACGTGCTGAATCTCCCAAATATGAACGTCTAACTTTTTGTTTGCTAGGAGTAGCCACACCGTCTGATTTAATTCAAGAGAGAGAACGCACACCGTTTAATATTGGTAGTTCCATAGAATTAACTGGATTTAGCTTTGTCGAAGCGAAAGATGCATTAATTCCAGGGTTAGCAGACACAGCAGAGTATCCAGAAGTGGTTTTACAAGACGTGTTACACTGGACTGGTGGACAGCCATTTCTTACACAAAAGTTGTGCAGTTTAATTGCCCAAGAAAGAACAAACGGCTATCTAAATGTTAATGAATTAGTTGAGAAATATATTATAAATAATTGGGAAGCTCAAGATGAACCAGAGCATTTAAGAACTATACGCGATCGCCTACTGCGTAATGAACAAAAAGCAGGTAGATTATTGGGATTATACCAGCAAGTTTTGCAATCAGGTGAGAAGGTAATCGTAAATAGTAGTCAAGAGCAAACAGAATTAAGACTATCAGGTTTAGTCGTAAAAAAAGACAATTTTTTAAAAGTATATAATCCCATTTATCAAGCGGTTTATAACCAGGATTGGATTGAACAAGAATTAGATAAACTTCGCCCCTATAGTGAAGCAATTAATAACTGGTTAAATTCCCAGCAAGAGCAATCTTGGCTACTGCAAGGAAAAGCCTTAGATGAGGCTTTAACATGGGCAGTTGGTAAAAATCTCAGTAATACAGATTATGAATTTTTACAAGAAAGCCAAAAAATTACTACAGAATTACAAATTGAAGCTAATCATAAATTGACTGAAATTAATCAGAAATTAGCTGATGCTAATGAAATAGCTAGTCAAAAACTGACCGAAACCAATAAAAAGGCAAAGCAACAATTAGCTAAAGCTAATAAGAAAGCGAAGTATATCATTTGGATTGGCGGAATTGTTGCAACTATTCTGGTTTTTGTAGGACAAAACCAACTACATACAGCCAAGGAAGCTACAAGACTTACACAGGTTGGATATAATGCTGAACAACAATTTCAATCTTAACAACTTGAAGCTTTACTTTTAGCTATGCAAGCTGGTCAAGATTTAAAAACCCTTGTGCAAAATAAATCTTCTTTGGCAGAATATCAAACAACCACTCCCTTATCTACTTTACTGAATATCCTCGTTAATATTCGTGAATATAATCAATTTGACATTGGTCAAATAATCAGCGACAGAAATAATAGATATAATACTGTGAGTTTGAGTCCTGATAGTAAGCTCATAGCTTTTGCTAATGATGGCGGTATTATTAAACTCTGGAACCGAGATGGTACTCTAATTCAAACCCTAGTTGGACATCAAAATCGAGTAGTCAGTGTGTCATTTACTTCTGACAATACTATTGTTTCTGCCAGCAAAGATGGAACGGTAAAACTTTGGCAATTGAATGGTAATCTGATTACAACTATACCTATCCAGATGCAGAGTAATTTAATTACAACTGCTGCAATCAGCCCTAATGGGGAAATTATTGCTGTTGGTAGTGAAGAAGGAAATATTGAACTTTGGAACCGCGATAGAACCTTGCTTAAAACTCTGTCTGGGCATAAAGGTAGGGTAACAAGTGTCAGTTTCAGTCCCGTTCGCGTAGCGTCCCCGCAGGGGTTTGGAAAAATTATTGCTTCTGGTAGTGATGACAACACTGTTAAACTTTGGAAATCCAATGGCACTCTGATTAGAACTCTCCAGGGACATACAGGTAGGATAAATACTATCAGTTTCAGCCCTGATAATAAAAGGAACATACTTGCTTCTGGTAGTGACGACCAAACTATCAAAATCTGGCAATTGGATGGTACTCTAATTAATACCCTTGTTGGACATAGCGATTCAGTAGCTAGTGTCAGTTTTAACCCTGATGGAAAAGCGATCGCTTCTGTTGACAAAGATGGCAAAATTAAACTTTGGCAACTAGATGTATCTCTGGTAACTAAATTAACTGGACATCAAAATGGGATAAAAAGCCTGAGTTTCAGCCCTAATGCAGATATTATAGCTTCCGGTGGTGATGGCACTGTAAAACTTTGGCAGAGAGATGGAACTTTAATTGATACCCTAACAGGATATGAAGGTTTGGATAATAGCCTCAGTTTCAGTCCAGATGGTAAAACTATTGTTGCTGGTATGAATCAAAGAACTGCTAAACTCTGGAAGTGGGATAGGAAGCTAATTAAAGCCCTCCCTGATTATGAAAATTGGCTAACAAGTGTCAGTTTTAGCCCCGATGGTAAAATTATTGCTTTTGGTACCGACCCAGGTATTATTAAAATCTGGAAGTTGGATGCTCCCACTCTAATTTCATCCCACCCTGAAGATAGCCATAAAAATTGGGTAAAAAGTGTCAGTTTTAGTCCAGATGGTAAAACTATTGCTTCTGGTGGTGATGATGATGATAGAACTATCAAACTTTGGCGTTTAGATGGGACTTTAATTACTACCCTAAATGGACATAGAAAAGATATTAAGAGTATAAGTTTCAGCCCTAATGGAGAAATTATTGCTTCAGGGAGTACAGATCAAACTATTAAACTTTGGCAACGGGACGGAAAACTAATCACTACCTTGACTGGGCATAGCGGTTCAGTTACAAGCGTCAGTTTCAGCCCCGTTAGCGAAGCGTCCCCGCAGGGGTTTGGAAAAATCCTTGCTTCTGGTAGTGATGACACAACTATCAAACTTTGGAAACGGGATGGAACTCCCATTACTACCCTCACAGGACACAGCGGTTCAGTCACAAGGGTGAGTTTCAGTCCCGTTCGCGTAGCGTCCCCGCAGGGGTTTGGAAAAATCATTGCTTCTGGTAGTAAGGATGGCAAGGTGATTTTGTGGAATTTGCAACTAGATGTTTTACTAGCACGAGGATGTCAATGGCTTCAAGATTATTTTGTGACTCATCCAGGAGCGCGTGATAAGCTGCGTTTATGTAACTAACGTTTTAATCTGTCTAACGAGCTTCCTGTTTAGCTTCCTGCGATGACTGAAAACCACACATTTGAACAAGTTAAAAAATCTCTTCAAGATGCTGGTATCTATTTTGTCCGCATTTTGTGGTGCGACAATGCCAACATTATTCGTGGCAAAGCTGTTCATTTGGGAATGCTGTCCCACTACTTTGAACATGGTGTGGGTATATCCGCAGGACAACAAGGGATTCCTGTAATGTACGATGCTGTTGTTCCCGAAACTGGTCTTAGTCCAGTAGGTGAAATCAGATTAGTGCCAGATTGGTCTAGCCTGACACCTTTGCCTTATTCTCCTGGTCATGCCCGTGTCATGGGAAATATGGTACATTATCGGGAACCTTGGGCGCTGTGTCCTCGGAATTTCTTGGTACGGATGATTGACGCTGCAAAATCTAAAGGGTTGGAAATTCGAGCAGCGTTTGAAAATGAGTTTTATTTGCTACAGCAAAAATCCCAAGAATTTGTACCAAGAGACTCGACTGTCTTTGCTTCCACTCAGGCGATGGACATGAATCAGGAAGTTATTGATGAAATTGCCCATGCACTTATTGCTCAAGGGATACCAGTAGAACAGTATTACCCTGAATCTGGTCCTGGTCAGCATGAAATTTCCATGCGATATACTGATGCTTTGCGTTGTGCTGACTGGCAGATTGCGTTTAGAGAAACAGTACGTGCTGTCGCTTGTCGCCACAACCTCACAGCTTCTTTCTTACCTAAAATCTTCCCAGATGCTGCTGGTAGTGGTTGCCACATTCATCTGAGTCTCTGGCACGGTGGACAGAATTTGCTAATCGATGTAAAACAAGGTGTCTGTGGTCTTTCTAAAGTGGCAATGCTTCAGCAGGGAGCCGCGCAAAGCGCGAACGCATTTATTGCTGGAATCCTGGATCATCTACCAGCACTCATGGCATTAACGACTCCTAGTGTCAACTCTTACCGTCGCATCCGTCCCCATAGTTGGAGTGGTGCGTTCCGTTGTTGGGGATTGAACAATCGTGAAGCCGCTGTGAGAGTACCAAGTTCTCCTGAAATGGTAGGTTCAACCCACTTTGAATTAAAAACCGTAGATGCAACAGCTAATCCCTACTTAGCTTTAGGTGCAGTCATCGCCGCAGGATTAGACGGCGTGCAACGGAAATTAGAACCACCAAATCCAATTGCTGTAGATCCCGGACACTTATCAGTAGATGAGCGCCGTGTCGCCGGTATAGATCCGTTACCTGCAAACCTTGGAGAAGCTTTAGCTCATCTCAAACAAAATGATATCCTCTTGAGTGCTTTGAATCCACAATTGTCGCAAGCTTTCTTAGCAGTACGTCAAGCTGAGTGGGAAGCGATGAAAGATTGGGAATTAATAGAAGAAGTTACACTTTTGCTAGAGCGATATTAAATTGAAATATAGTAATTTTAAATGATTCGTGAACACTCATCAGGGGAAAATGGGGGAAATAAGTCAAGATATTTTCTCATCCTCCTCATCTTTTTTATCCAATGCCTTGATTTCACAACTCAAACAAGACTGCTGTAGAATCTCTAGACGCATAAGGAAAGCTCTGTGAATCTCTCTGATATTCCTCTGATAGACCAACACGCCCATAATCTGCTTCGTCCTGAAGTAGCAGCCCGCGATCCTTACTCTACTGCTTTTACTGAAGGTAATCACTCAGAAATCATCAATTACCATGCTCGTCATACCTTCTTTTATAGGCGCAGCCTCAGGGACATTGCGACTTTATTGAACTGTGAGGCGCAAGAAGAAATGATTTTGGCACGTCGTGACAGCTTAGGTTTGGAACAATTAACACAGCTGTGTTTTAGCGCCGCCAATTTAGAAGCAATTTATTTAGATGATGGATTGCAAACCGACTCAATTTTACCTTTATCATGGCATGAAAAATTTGTCTGTGTGAAAAGGATTCTGCGGTTAGAAGAACTAGCAGAACAATTAATTCCCCAATCAGATTCTTTTGAGACTTTCTTAGAAAAGTTTAACAGCGAGATTGATCCACCGCCAGTTGGGGTTATCGCCTTCAAGAGCATTGTTTGCTATCGTACCGGTTTGGATATCCAACCTGTTCCTTTGGCAGCGGCTGCTTGTAGGTTCTATGACATGAAACAACAATTAGACTATCAATCAATACGCCTTACAGACAAAGTTTTAATTGATTTTCTTCTGCAACAGGCGCTTTTAGTTGCAGCAAAACATCGGCTACCAGTGCAATTGCATACTGGTTTTGGTGATCCAGATTTGGATTTGCGTTTTGCAAATCCTCTCTATCTGCGTTCTGTCTTAGAATCACCAGAGTATCGCAATGTTCCCCTTGTCCTTCTCCATGCTGCATATCCCTATATGCAAGAAGCTGGTTACTTAGCTTCTGTCTATCCCCAAGTTTATCTAGATTTTGGTTTGGCAATACCATTTCTGAGTGTATCCGGAATGCGGGAAGCGATGAGCAAACTCTTGGAGTTAGCTCCAACCACAAAACTAATGTATTCATCTGATGCTCACCAAATTCCTGAGTTGTATTATTTGGGAGCAAAGTGGGGGGTTCACATTTTGGGAGAAGTATTAGATCAAGCAATCCAAGATGGTGATGTGACTGCGATGGAAGCAATGGAAATCGCTCATGCAATCTTACGCGAAAATGCCCTCTGTTTGTACAACCGACGTGTCGCACGGTGAACTTGTGTTCAGAGGGAAGAAGAATGACTAATTTTTTCGTTCTGAAAAGTATTCATAACCTTCCTTGCAAAGCCTAAAGAATTGTATTTGTTTGAGGACTGGCACTTCTGTCGATTCATAATTCATATAGTAGATTCAGTTCGTATTGTTTACAAACTGCACATTCGGAGGTGCTAAGATGGTTCATACCTACGAAGTATTGGTGGATATTAAAGAATTTTTCGACAAAACAAATAATACCTGTCAAAACGGGACGACACGATACGAAATCGACGCAGAGTCAAAACAAAAAGCTGATAACATAGCACTCCACCAAGCTAGAAGTGAACATCCAAAAGGTACTGAATATGACGTGAGGGTAACAAGGTTACTTAGATAAAGCTCTCACTGGATGGAATTGTAGAAATTTTCTCATCGTTGATTGATCATTCGTCTTGCTACTTTGGACAACGCAAAAGCCCTTGGCTACAGCAATACACCGCGAAATATTTCGCGGTGTATTGGTTTGCTTGTTTTCTTTGGAGCTTTGCGCGATCGCTAGCCCCTTAGGGGGCCGGAGCTAACGCTTTCCTTACGCGCAAAGCCCCAGCGCATGAGCCTTCGGCAGTGAGCCTCATATCAAGTCCAGCTGATTAACGCTCTTTTATGACTCTGATTAGAGAAAAATATGTTGTATTTCCTCTAAACCTGTCAAAGTAGGCGATCGCTAACCAAGAACCCAAAGATCACAAGTGATTCACTGGACTCGATATTATGCATAATTTTGAATTTTCCACCTTATAATAATATCAAAAATCTTATTAATAATTAAAATTAAGAATTTTAGAAATGATTGCACAAATTAACCCAGGGACTTTAATCAATAATCGTTATCTGATTCAGAAAATTCTCGGACAAGGCGGGTTTGGACGAACTTACTTAGCATCCGATACTCAGCGCTTTGGTGAAGCCTGTGTTCTCAAAGAGTTTGTACCTGCAACCACCAAAGAGGAGATTATTCGTAAATCTAAAGAGCTATTTGAGCGAGAAGCAAAAGTTTTATACCAATTTGAACATCCTCAAATTCCCAAATTTCTGGCTTGGTTGACAGAGAACCAACGACTATTTATAGTCCAGGAATATATTGATGGTAAAACTTATGCACAAATTTTATCCGAACGTCTTTCTCGCAAAGGTAAACCATTTTCTGAAACTGAAGCCAGAGCATGGCTACTAGATATGTTACCAGTTTTGGAATATATCCATGAGCGCAAGATTATTCACCGAGATATTTCATTAGATAATGTCATGCTTCCTGTGAAGCAATCTAAACCCGTGCTGATTGATTTTGGAGTGGTTAAGGAGAAACTCACTCAGGTTTTCTCAGCCCAATCTCCACATCAATACTCACTTCAAGGTTCAATAGTAGGGAAAGTTGGCTACTCTCCACCAGAGCAGCTGCGTTTAGGACATTGCTATCCCTCCAGTGATCTCTACGCACTTGCGGTTTCTGCGCTTGTTCTTTTGACTGCAAAAATGCCACATTTGTTGATAGATACTTCTTTAAAATGGCAATGGCGCTCCTATGTCAAGATTAGTGACTCTTTCGCTCGCATACTGGAAAAAATGCTGGCAGAATCACCAACAGAGCGCTATCAGTCAGCAAAAGAAGTTCTTGTTGAACTTAATAAGAATCAATCCTCATTCTTAAGAGATGACTTAGTTTCGAGCCAGTTACCGAAAACAATTCAAATTAATACTGACACTTCTCAAGAGCAAGAAAAGCAAAATGAAATCAATACTAAATCGCATACACAAACGCCAGTCTCTCTCGAACCAGAATTTTTAGAGTTTGTGGGGCGAGAATTGACTAGTTTTATTGGTCCTTTTTCTAGTGTTTTGGTGAAACATACTTTGCAAGAAAGCCCAAATATACAACAACAAGAATTCATTGAAGCGCTAGCTGAAGCAATTCCTGATGCGCAAAGGGCGCAAGAGTTTAGAAATCGCATTCAACTTACTCCTGTTAAACCTAAGTCCAAAAAGCTTCAGAGTTCTACTAACTCACAGATATTTATCGAAAACTCTCCTGCAATTAGCAATCCGGAGTTTTTAGAACATTGTCGGCGAGAGTTGACTAGTTTTGTTGGTCCTTTTGCTAGCGTCATTCTCAAAGATACTTTGAATCAACATCCAAATCTCACTCCGAAGCAACTTATAGAAACTTTGGTGGCGGAAATTCCGAATGAGCAAAAGGCAAAAAAATTTAAAGAACGCTTTGAACAGTAAAATGCTTAAGACTGACGTAAAAATAACGTAATTGTGTCATTGTAACTGAGCACACTTGCGTTATTTTTCGTCAGAATTTTTGAGTTGCTCCCGGAACCGCGATCCACTGCATAAGTTATTTTTATTTACACCTATATAAATTGTAAGGATTTACGGTTGTTTCAATCAACTAAATTCATTCACACCTACCCTTGAAAACGTCTACAGGTTATTAACGAATGAGCTACTTATACGCTTTGTTAATAGGTATTGATTGTTATTTACCTAACAAATTATTCAATGGTGCTTCTTATAAAAGCCTTAAGGGATGCGTGCGTGATATTAACCATGTGGAAGCTTTCCTAAAGCGCCAGTTTAATCTACCATCTGAGCAAATTTACAAGCTAACAGCTTCTAATGTTGACGATTCTCCTATGCCATCCGAACCACCTTCAATGTGGCCAACCTACGAGAATATTGTAAAGAAGTTTAAAGAACTTACAGAAATTGCTCAACCTAAAGACCAAGTTTACATTCATTACTCTGGTCACGGCGGACGTGCAGCAACAATTTATTCAGAACTCAAGCAAGAAAAAGGATTTGATGAAACGCTTGTTCCCCTTGATATTGGTAAACCGACATCTCGTTATCTTCGCGACTTGGAGTTAGCAGCACTTGTGCAAAAGATGGTGGATAAAGAGTTAGTTGTTACAGTTGTGTTAGATAGCTGTCATTCAGGAGGAGCAACGCGAGCCGGAGATTCTGACATTCGTGGCGCTGACGCAAATACTGTTGACACAACGCAACGACCAACAGAAAGTTTAGTCGCATCGGCATCCGAATTGGTGAAGACTTGGCAAAACTTAACAGGAGGAACTCGTAATGCTGCTGCTGTAGGTGGGATGCTTCCGGATGTTAAAGATTATGTTTTACTGGCGGCTTGTCGTCCGTCGGAATATGCTTATGAATATGCCTTTAACGGTAAAGAACGTAACGGAGCTTTAACGTATTGGTTGTTGGATTCTCTACAGAACCGCAGTCTGGATTTAACTTATAAGGAACTCTACTCACGCATCAACGCCAAAATCCAGAGTCAGTTTCAGCAACAAACGCCCATGCTGCTAGGTGAGGATAACCGTTTGGTTTTGGGCACCAGCTACGAATCCCAGCAGTATGCTGTCACCGTGATGCAGGTAGATGAAGCTTCTAATCCAATCCGAGTTAAATTAAATGCTGGTATAGCCCAAGGTGTGGAGGAAGGCTTTGTGTTTGCTATTTATCCACGACAAATAAAGGATATTACCCAAGAAGACAAGCACTTAACTATAGCTGAAGTCACAGAAATCGGTGTCACTGATGCTTGGGCGGAAGTTATTAAGACGGTGCGTGCAGGAGAAATCGAGCCAGGGGCTAGTGCGGTCATGTTGTCCGCACCCGTGGATCTTATTCGGGGAATCCGTTTGATTGAATGCACACCAGAGAATACAAAATTGGAGGACTTACCACCAAAAGAAATAAATCAGCAAGCAGCTTTGCAAGCAGTTGCGATCGCCTTTGGCACTGCGCTGCGCGCAATCGCAGCTTCGGGAAATGGCTGGGTGAAATTAGTTGCGGATCAAGAAGTTGCTGACTACCAAATTTCTATCAACAAACTAGGTGAATACGAGATTTGTGAGCCAACGGGTAAGCCTTTGCCTAATTTACGACCTCCATTGAAGGTAGGCGAAACACATGCAGCTACTAAGTTGGTGAAACGCTTGGTGCATCTCACTAAGTATAAAGCTACAGAGGAATTGGATAATTTTGGGACGACTCTAACGAAAAAACTTGTGGTTGAGTTAGTTGGCAAGCAAGCTAATTATAGACGAAATCGGCAACCATCTCCTCAGCCATTTGATGACAAGAGTAATCCCAGTGTGCAAGCAGGGGAAACTGTCTTTTTGCGTATCCGCAATGAGTCCTCTCAAGTTCTCAACGTGGTTGTACTGGCTTTAAGTTCGGATTGGTCAATTTCCCAACTCAATATACTAGGAGACAATGCAAATTTTGTTCCTTTCGACCCCGGACAAGAAGAATGTATTCCACTCAAAATGAGTCTTCCAGAAGGTTATCAAGAAGGAACAGACATATTTAAAGTGTTTGTCACAGTTGAACAAGCTAACTTCCGGTGGCTGGAGTTACCGTCCCTTGACCAACCAATTCCCCCTAGTAGCACTAGAGGACTCAAAGCACCCAGAAATCAACTAGAAGAACTCCTAGCAACTGTGGGTGCTGATGACGAACCTTCCACAAGTAGAAACGTACAAGTTGTCGCCGATCCAAATCGTGGATGGACAACAAAACAGGTAGCCGTAAAAGTAATAGCGAATTAAATAGAGCAAAGCATTGCACGAGTGAATCTGTAGTTAAAACCAAAATCCCTGATTCTGCAATACTTCGTTATTTTTGCCTGGTGAGAGTCACACAAAAGTATTCATACAAACTAGGTAAGCAACAATGGTCCAAACAAATACGCTAGTAAAAGCACAGAAAATAACAAGTTTTAAGCGCAGTTTGGCAGTCGTTATTGGCATAAACGAATACCAAAACAAGATTCCCAAGTTACACACAGCAAGACGTGATGCTGAAGTTCTAGCGGAGATCTTAGCGAAAGAACATCAATATGATGAAGTGATTTTAATCACTGATGAGACTGAGTGTAAACCAACGCTAAAGAATTTATTAACCCTACTTGAGGAAAGACTACCCAAAGAAATTCAGCCGACAAAAGACGACCGTTTACTCTTCTATTTTGCAGGACATGGAATAGCACGCGATAGTCATAAGGGACCTGCGGGCAGTCTTGTACCACAGGATGCAGATTTAGAAAACAATAAAACTCTGCTCCCTATGCAGAAGTTACACGAATGTTTAAGCGCACTTTCCTGTCGCCACTTGTTAGTCATTCTTGATTGTTGTTTTGCTGGAACTTTCCGGTGGTCAAGTGCTAGATTAGCGACAGTCATTCCAACAGTCATTCGTAAAGAACATTACGATCGCTTTATCAAATCTCCTGCATGGCAAGCAATTACTTCTGCGGCGCATAACCAAGAAGCATTAGACATTCTCCGCGATAACCGAGGCGGCGATAAGCACTCACCTTTTGCTCTTGCTTTATTCAAGGCTTTGCGGGGCGAAGGAGATGTAATTCCTGCAGCTA
This sequence comes from Brasilonema sp. UFV-L1, assembly GCF_012912105.1. Taxonomy (GTDB): domain Bacteria; phylum Cyanobacteriota; class Cyanobacteriia; order Cyanobacteriales; family Nostocaceae; genus Brasilonema. The sequence continues at coordinate 16,085 of NZ_QMEA01000069.1, read as the reverse complement.
AAAATGGCAAATCCGCAGGAGATGGAGTGATTACAGCAACAGAACTTTATCTCTACTTGCGCGACAATGTAGAAACTGCTTCTAATGAAAGTCAAACACCGGGGATATGGACTTTATCAAAACATGATAGAGGCGAATATATATTTTTAGTTCCTGGTGCCGATCCGAAATTAAAACCAGCACCAAAATTAACTGAAAAAATAATCCTTATCGAGGATTACAGTCTTTTGAAGAAGAGCATTCACAATTATTTTTTGGCAGAAAAGAACTGGTAGAGGAATTGTATGAGAAAGTTTACCATACCTCTAGGTTGCTAACTGTTGTTTCCGGAATTTCCGGTTCTGGTAAATCCAGCTTAGTTAAAGCGGGACTCATTCCTTACTTACGCCAGAATCATCCCCGAGAGTGGTACATTCTCAAACCTATGCGTCCTAGTGAATCTCCTTTTACAGCTTTCGCTATAACTCTTCTGTTAATTACTAATAATAACGATCTTGTTGTCAGCAAGCAGCTAGACAATTTACATTTTATTAATGAAATTCTAAAACAAGAAATTACAGCTTTAAACCAAAGAATTGATGATGGCGATGTAAATAGCGAAGAAGACGAAATTATCCAATTAGAACAAAAAGTTAATAAATACGAGAGAATTGTTAATATTTGGAAGCGAGGAACCAAAGAAGCAAAGCAGCGTTTAATTGTCGATCATTTTGATGAACTCAATAATTTATGTCACGATAAAAACGAACAAAAGCTTTTACAAGAGACAGTTTTAGATTGTCTCAATCCACTCAGCCAACGTTTACAAGACCCAAAAGAATTTATCAAAATTGTCAAAACATGGAGCGAACAAAGACTTGGAATCAGGCTGTTACTGGTGATAGATCAATTTGAGGAGTTAATCACCCTAAGTTCTCAGACTAAAGAAGATAAGCAAAACCAGCAACCGAATCTTACGGAATCGCAACAGTTCTTAAAACTGCTAGAAGCAACAATAGCCGCTAATTTGCCGCAACTGAGCATAGTCGTAACATTGCGCTCCGACTTTGAACCGCGTTTCCTCAACTCGGAAGCGCTCAAGTCATATTGGACACACGCTCGCTTCCCAGTCCGTGCTATGCGTTCCGATGAGTTGCGACAAGCAATTGAGCGTCCCGCCGCAGAAATGGCACTTTACTTTGAACAGCTTCCGGGGCAGCGAAATCCGGTAGACAAGTTAGTTGATGAAGTGGGGCAGATGCCCGGTGCCTTACCCTTGCTATCTTTTACACTCAGCGAACTTTACATTAAACTTGCTAAAAAGTGGGTTGAAGGGAAGAGTAGCGATCGCGCCCTGACACTTGATGCTGAATTCGACAAAGAGGGAGGCGTCGCTGGTTCTCTAACACGGAGAGCTAATAAAGAATATGACGAATTACCTGATGATGCTCACAAAGATACGATGCGGCGGGTGATGCTGCGGATGGTGACTATTGAAGGTGGGGAATCAGCACGGCGTCGGGTGCCATTATTGGAATTAGTGTATGCAGACAAGCATGAGCCAAGCAAGCCAGATGATGAGGAAAATCAGCGAGTTGAGTTAGTCCTGAAACGTCTTAATGAGGCTCGGCTAATTGTCTCCGGACAAGAAACTGGGGAACCTTATGTAGAGCCAGCCCATGATTTTCTAGTCAAAAGCTGGGATAAACTACAGAAGTGGCAACAACAGGAGCAGGAAGATTTACCCTTGCAACAGCGACTGACACCTAATGCCCTGGAATGGAAAAACAAGGAACAATCAGCAAGTGTTCTTGGAAAAGCTGAACCTGTCCTGAGCTGGTTTGATAAAAAAATCGACTCTGCTGAGGACTGGTTTAGCAAAATTAGGAAGGGTGCTCAAGAACGCCAACGAGAGAAAAAGGGGCAGTTTCTTTGGAATGGTAATCCCTACCTTGATGTTTTAAGAAAGAAACTCAAATCTGTTGATTACTGGTTCAACCAGATAGAATCTGAGTTTGTGCAGCGCAGTATTTGGCAAAGACGCAGGAATGTTAACTTGCGTTGGGGCATTGCGATCAGCGTAATTTTGGGATTGAGTTGGTTAACTATCTCGGCTTTAAGGGAACAGAGAAATGCAGTCACAGCTCAAATGAGGACTGCTAGACAATCCTCAGAAGCTGGCTTACGTACAAACAATCTAACATTAGATACCTTGATTCAGAGTTTACAGGCAGGAACATCTAATAAACATTGGCTTTTGCAACTAGTACCACCCGACTCACAGCTACAGAATCAACTTGTCGCTACCTTACGTAGAGCGATTCTTCTCAATAGAGAACAACAACGTTGGCAGCTACCTCAAGGTGAGGTAGTACAGGGTACAATTGTCAGTCAAGATGGCAAGCTATTGATAGCTACCACAACAAATGAACGTACTATCTGTGTGTGGGACTTAAAAAGTGAAAGTAGGCAGAAGCCTTGTAAAGAATTACCAGAAAATCTCCGGGTGACTTATGCTAAGTTTAGTCCCGATGGCACGAAACTAGCGTTAATGGGTGAAATGAGAGGGAGTGAAATGGGTGAGCAGTTTCCAGGTGTCTATCTATGGGACTGGAAAAACAATCAGTTGCATGAATCACCAAGGCTTCCAGGTGGAGTACGGAGTGTTAGTTTTAGCCCCAATAGCAAAAAACTGGCTTTTATTAGCTACAATCAGGATTATCAAGGTTTCGCTTACTTCTGGAACTGGGAAAACAAGCAGCTATATCCATTAACAAATAATGAAGTAAACGTCCAAGGCATTAGTTTTAAACACGATGATGGCAATCTGCTAGTAGCTACTACAACTAAAGATGACGATAAGACTGTCTCTTTATGGAACTATAACTTTAGTGAATTCACACTCTTAGGTAAGTTCAAAGTTAGAAATTCTTTAAATTCTAACGATATTAGTGTTAATAGTGCCGTTATTAGTCCCAACGGTGAGAGCTTGGTAATAGGGTTTAGTGGTCATGCACACTCGGAAGTAACTGATGGTCAGCTATGGAGGGTGGAAAATCGCACTCCGATAGAATTGGGTGAGTTTTGGGCAATTAATTATAGTCCCGATGGCCAACAACTAGCTGTTACGGATTATGACAATATTGATACTATCCGCTTGCTGGATATGTATAGGTATAGAAACCAATTCCAAGAATTAAAAGGTCATCAAGGCAACGTCTCTAATTTCAGTTTTAGTACCGATGGGAAGCAACTGCTTACAAGTGGAAATGACAATACTATCCGCTTATGGAATGTCGATGCAGAGGTTCAACTGTCAAGCCTGAGCCATCGAAAACTGCCAAGCTCTGTTCAGACGCTAAGTTTTAGTACCGATGGCAAGCAATTAGCAACGCTAGAAGATAGTCAGATTCACTTATGGGATTTGTTGTCAGTCCAACGTTTGAAGAAATTTTCACGGAAGTACAACCCCGAAAGTAAACTAATTTTTCGTCCGAAGAGTAAGCAATTGGCAATTGTTGAATCCAATGCTATCCATTTGTTGAATTTGGAGTCTGGTCAGGAGGAATTGACATTGTCAGGGGAGTACGACTCAGTAAGTAGCTTGAGTTTTAACTCGGATGGGACAAAATTAGCAATTCTACAAGGTTCACATACTTTGCGCGTGTTGGATTTGGAAAGCAAACAAGAGCTTAAACATAAACCTAATTGTGGGTATGGTGGCTACTCTCCTCAAAGCGTAATTTGGAAATTCGATGCTAAGGAAGATCAACTACTGGTGGCTACAAGCGAAGTTAGCGCTACTACCGTTGGAATCTGGGATTTCTTCTCCTGTAAGCAGCTGACATCGTTATATCTGAGAAGATTGGGCGATTCCGAGATTCCAGACATCAGCTTCACCAATGATGGCACTTCAGTACTCATTAGGAAAGTAGGAGTGAAAATGATCTGGTGGGATTTGCAAAGCAATCAGTATTTTGATTTAGAACAGCCAAGTTCTGGCGTTGGGTTTCTGAAATTTACCGAAATTAGTCCCGATGGTAGGGTCATAGCTACCATTGACGAGAATGGTCAAGCTATATTGTGGCAGCTAGGAGGATTAGATGAACTGCTAGAACGGGGCTGTGAACGAGTGCGTGGTTATCTAGCTACCCTTGATGAGAATAACAGCGATCGCCATCTTTGTGATCGCATCGGCAATTTTCAGAGATGATAAATAGACACGTCCGAAATATTAACTAGGTGTCAAAAAAATGATAGAACGGAATTTTGACCGCCTACCATCATGAAAAATCCACCTCATTATATTCAAGAATATCCGCACCGCACAAAACAAATACTGGAAATAACATTCGCTCTGAGGTAATAGCTAGTAAAAACTCGTTTTAGAATGTGCCTCATAATTTTGAGACATTCCCTAAGCATCAAAGTTATAACTTTTTATACACTATTCTAAGTGGAAATGATAATTTCATTGACACAGATTTCGCAATAAACCTTAATTTTTATCAACATAGGACTTACGCACTCGCGACGAAAAATAAGGCTTTGCGATTGCTTCCCTCCGGTCGCAATGACTCCAATTGCGTTATTTTTGCGTAAGTCCTGCAACAATTAGGCTACACACCAGGTAAGCGTTCGCGCAGCGTGCCGGAGGCATTCGCTCGTTAGGAGTCAGATAGTTCTCGCAGACCAACAGATTTTTCGCTTAAAATACACAAACTGTATTTTGTCAAGCCCTATTTAGATTCGTTTGCCCTGAAGCATTAGGCTGATTTTACAGGCGATCGCCTGCTCGAATGCATAAACTTTTTATCCTTACCCTATAAAAACTCAGAAGACAAAAAACGAGTTCAAAACGCCCAACTGACTTGGGCTGATAAAAACACAAACTAAAACCAAAACTCTTTCATGAGGTAAAAAAAATGATTGTCGTCATCAAATCCCAGACTCCCGCATCTGAAATTGAAAGAATCATTCAACAACTGAGTCAGTATCCCGTGACAACTGAAAAAATTATCGGTAAAGACAAAGTTGTCATTGGCTTGGTAGGTGATACAAGTGTTATTCATCCGGAACACGTACAACAAATCAGCCCATTTATCGAACAGGTGATTCGAGTGAAACAGCCTTTTAAAAGGGTTTCGTTAGAATATCGCTACGGGGAACCAAGCGAAGTTGTTGTTCCAACTCCCAACGGTTTGGTAACTTTTGGTCAAAATCATCCTTTAGTTGTTGTGGCTGGACCCTGTTCAGTGGAAAATGAAGAAATGATTGTTGAAACAGCACAAGTCGTAAAAGCTACAGGTGCGCAGTTTCTCCGGGGAGGAGCTTACAAACCTCGTTCCTCACCTTATGCTTTTCAAGGACATGGTGAAAGCGCCTTATCCCTGTTAGCAAAAGCCCGCGAAGTCACAGGTTTAGGGATTATCACAGAAGTGATGGATACAGCTGACTTAGATAAAGTTGCAGAAGTTGCTGATGTGCTGCAAATTGGTGCTCGCAATATGCAAAATTTCTCCCTGCTGAAGAAAGCAGGCGCTACAGGTAAACCAATTCTGCTCAAGCGGGGTCTGTCTGCGACAATTGAAGAATGGTTGATGGCTGCTGAATACATTCTGGCAGCTGGCAATCCAAACGTAATTTTGTGTGAACGCGGAATTCGCACTTTTGACAAGCAGTACACTAGAAATACTCTGGATTTATCTGTCGTACCTGTTTTGCGTGGACTCACCCATTTGCCAATTATGATTGACCCCAGTCATGCAACCGGTCACTCTAAGTATGTACCTACAATGGCAAAAGCAGCTATAGCAGCTGGTACAGATTCCTTGATGATTGAGGTTCACCCTAACCCTTCTAAAGCACTTTCAGATGGTCCTCAGTCTCTGACACCAGCAGATTTTGTGGAACTTATGCAGGAAATCGCTCCTCTGGCTCAATTCTTCGGACGTGGGACAAAATCTGCCTTTACAAGTATGACACAATTTGGTACCAAAATCCCTTTTACTGTGGGTGTCTAAATTGAAAAAATCAACAGTGGTTTATCTAGGGTAGGCGATGTCACATTGACACTAATTCATTCATCGATTTGCCTACCCCAGATTCTTTAATCATCCTGAAATTATTTCGTTAAGGCAATCATGTGTGCATATTATTTTCTCAGTTTGACTATAAATAAATACGCACCAACCAATTTACTGGGATTTTCCTATCCCAAATCCTAAAGCTAAAACAGACACTGTTGTTACATTTTCCGAAATTTTAGACCAACGACTTAACTTGACAAAATCGCAGAACTGCTTACCAAGATTTGGTAGATACCAGAAATGATCATAGGCGCAATACATAATTTGATGCTAAATGCTCCCAAACCATTTATTTTTCATAACTGCATAAGTTGAATTATCTTGCTTCTACTTAATATCTGGTAGTTATTGTCAACCGGCAATCACTCACAAATGAATGATGGTCAACGTTAGATTTTAACTCGTACTCTATCAAGGCAATGGCTCAAGAGTAGATAAAAAAACCACAAAGGCGCAAAGAGCGCAAAGGAAGAGGAAAAGAAGATGAATCTGAAAGTTGATCAACTAAGGATTGTTGGTGTAGCAGACTACTAATACACTGTATGCTACTCAGTTACCAAGTCGCCAAATTATCCCAGTAATGATTTTTTAAGTCAGCTTTAAGAGGGTCATATCTATGTCTTTTGACACACAATCCTACACAACTCAAGGTGGAATCTTTGTATCACGTTCTGTCACAAATACTTCGATAGATTCAGCAATTGACGAGGTTTTGATACGTTTAGATTCTCAACGCGGTGGCTTACTGGCAAGTAGCTATGAATACCCAGGGCGCTACAAACGATGGGCGATAGGTTTTGTCAATCCACCTTTAGAACTTGTTACGCGAGATAACACTTTCACTATTACGGCACATAATGAACGAGGCAAGATACTACTAGATTATTTGGCAGAGTGCCTATTGCACCAACCATATCTTGAGGCTGTCGAAAAAGAGAATAACTGTATTATCGGCTCTGTTAAACCAACAGAACGTTTATTTTCAGAAGAAGAACGCAGCAGACAACCATCTGTTTTCAGCGTTGTTCGTGAGATATTATCTATCTTCAGTAGTCCAGCAGATGAAAACTTGGGACTTTATGGTGCATTTGGGTATGATTTGGTTTTTCAGTTTGAGCAAATGCCAAAGCGTCTGGAACGTTCATCTGACCAAAGAGATGTGGTACTCTATCTACCCGATGAATTGTTAGTGATTGACTACCACCTGCAAAGAGCATTCAGAATCCAGTATGATTTTGTCACTAAAAATGGTAGCACTCGTGATTTACCTCGTACGGGTGAAGTTATAGATTACCGAGGTAAACGTTTGAGTGTCACTCAAAACTCTGATCACGCACCAGGTGAATATGAACAACAAGTCATCAAAGCACTCGATTACTTCCGTCGCGGCGATTTATTTGAAGTTGTTCCCAGCCAAAGCTTCTTTCAAGCCTGTGAAAAATCCCCAACTGAACTTTATCGCACGCTTAGGGAGATTAATCCCAGTCCTTATGGATTTATCTTTAACTTAGGTGGAGAATATCTGATTGGTGCATCTCCAGAAATGTTTGTGCGTGTTGACGGCAGACGTATTGAAACTTGCCCAATCAGTGGTACAATTCGTCGAGGAAAAACTGCGATTGATGATGCAGCACAAATCCAAAAGCTGTTGAACTCGCGTAAAGATGAATCTGAACTCACCATGTGTACCGACGTAGACCGTAATGATAAGTCACGGATTTGTGAGTCGGGGACTGTGAGAGTGATTGGTCGTCGTCAAATCGAATTGTATAGCCATCTGATTCATACTGTAGACCACGTGGAAGGCATCATGCGACCAGAATTTGATGCTGTGGATGCATTTCTGACGCATTTGTGGGCAGTTACAGTGACAGGAGCACCAAAACGTTCAGCGATGCAGTTTCTGGAACAGAATGAGCGCAGCCCCAGACGTTGGTATGGTGGGGCAGTTGGATACTTAACTTTTCAAGGTAATTTGAATACTGGTCTAATTTTAAGAACTATCCGACTAAAAGACTCAGTTGCACAGGTGCGAGTCGGTGCGACAGTTCTTTATGATTCAGAGCCAGAAGCAGAAGCACAAGAAACGATTACTAAAGCTGGTGCCTTGTTCCAAACACTTAGCACAGTTGTTCATAAGAGTGCAGATTTGTCAAGCTTGTCAGACCTTGACATTCAAGAAGCGAATCCAGGGGCGGGCAAACGTGTCTTGCTCGTTGATTATGAAGACTCATTTGTGCATACCTTAGCAAATTACATCCGTCAAACTGGTGCCAGAGTGACAACACTACGACACGGTTTTGCAGAATCAGTCTTTGATACAGAAAAACCTGACTTAGTTGTATTATCTCCTGGTCCTGGAAAACCAAGTGACTTTCGTGTTGCAGATACAATTGCAGCTTGCAAGAAACGACAAATTCCTATCTTTGGCGTGTGTTTAGGATTGCAGTCGATTGTAGAGGCACACGGTGGAAAGCTAGGAATTCTGGATTATCCCCAACATGGTAAGGTGTCTGAGGTTTCTGTTGTGGATATAGATTCTGTTGCCTTTAAAGGCTTACCACAGTCCTTTGAAGTTGGTAGATATCACTCGTTGTATGCACTACCAGAAAGCCTACCCGCAGAACTCAAAGTGACAGCTATGTCCGCAGATGGTGTGATTATGGGCATTGAACATCAAACATTACCAATTGCTGCCGTTCAGTTCCATCCAGAATCCATCATGACTTTGGCAGGAGGAGTGGGTTTGACAATTGTTACAAATATAGTCAGTGAATTTACGACTAAATATCGCTCCTCAGTTCTTGCATAATCATTTTTCTTCTAACCCTCTGCTTGTAGGCTACTGTGTATACACATCTGGTTCGAAACCTCACCCTCGCTTTTAGCTACGCTAAAATCTTTCCCTCTCCTTATTAAGGAGAGGGATGCCCGATAGGGCAGGGTGAGGTTCCGAAATCGCGGAGAGGGATGCCCGATAGGGCAAGGTGAGATTCCGTAAGTCCTACAGACAGGCTGCGCCAACAAAGTAGCGTCTGATAGAGAAGGAATTTTGGGTTAGGTTTCCCATTCTTCAACTAATAACCACTTCTTCAAAAAGATGATAAATTCTTACCAGCAACCAACTCAAGGAACAGCACAGTCTGCCAAACCACGTCATATTCTCGAAGAAATAGTTTGGCACAAACAGCAAGAAGTTGCGCTCATGAAAGAGCAATTGCCAATAGCCGATTTAAAACTTCAGGTTAGTCTTGCTCCTCCTATGCGAAACTTCTTAAATGCTCTACGGCAAAATCCTACCAAGCCCAGCATTATTGCTGAGGTAAAGAAAGCTTCGCCAAGTAAAGGAGTTATTCGTGCTGATTTTGAACCAGTCAAAATTGCTCAAGCATATGAACGAGGCGGTGCAACTTGTCTTTCTGTGTTAACTGACGAAAAATTTTTTCAGGGCAGTTTTGAAAATTTGCGAGTCATTAGAAATAGTGTAGAATTACCGCTTCTTTGTAAAGAGTTTGTCATAGATCCTTACCAAATTTATTTAGCACGAGTCAATGGTGCAGATGCAGTACTACTCATTGCTGCCATATTAAGTGACGAAACGCTGCAAGATTTTCTGCACATTGTTCAGCATTTAGGTATGACTGCATTAGTGGAAGTGCATACTTTAACTGAACTTGACAGAGTACTAGCGTTATCAAATGTACAACTCGTCGGAATCAACAACCGCAATTTGGAAGACTTTAGTCTTGATATAGAAACAACTAAACACTTGTTGGTAGAACGTCAAGAAAGGTTAAAAAATTTAGATATTACGGTTGTGAGTGAGTCTGGTTTATACACATCTTCTGATTTAGCTTTTGTCGCCCAAGCTGGAGCACAAGCTGTTTTGATTGGAGAATCTTTAGTCAAGCAACCTGATTTAGAACAAGCTGTCAAGCAATTAAGAATGTGAAATTGTTCATTCTTCCCACAGAAATTTTGCATTTTTCATTCTGGCTTTCCCCTATTAACTTGTTGTTCGCTTTCGGTAATTTATTAAGATGACTTCAATTTCTGAACACTTTGAATCTTTACGCGCCAAAAACCAGTGTGCTTTAATTCCTTTTATTACAGCTGGTGATCCTGATTTGGAAACAACAGCCGAAGCTCTCAAAATTTTAGACGCAAGTGGTGCAGATTTCATTGAATTGGGAGTTCCCTATTCTGATCCCTTGGCTGATGGGCCTGTTATTCAAGCCGCTGCAACTCGTGCTCTCAAAGCGGGAACTCGCTTAGCTCAAGTTTTAGAAATGGCGCAGTCAGCTACTCGTAGTTTGCGATCGCCACTCATTCTTTTTACCTACTATAACCCAATTTTAAATCTGGGTACCCAGCAATTCCTCAAGCAAGTTGCTCCTACAGGAATCAAGGGGTTAGTCGTACCCGATTTACCCTTAGAAGAAGCAGATCATGTGTTGAAGTCTGCTGATAGTGTAGGAGTAGAAGTCACATTGTTGGTGACACCTAACAGTTCAAAAGAAAGAATTGAGGCGATCGCCCGTCAATCTCGCGGATTCATCTACTTAGTCAGCGTCACAGGTGTAACAGGTGTACGTTCAACATTGCAAACCCGAGTCAAAGACGTACTCCATCAAATCCGCAGTGTCACCAACAAACCAATAGGCGTTGGTTTTGGTATTTCCGGAGTCGAACAAGCCCGTCAAGTCAAAGACTGGGGCGCAGATGCAGTCATTGCAGGAAGCGCTTTTGTCCAACGCTTAGGAGAAACCACACCATCTCAAGGGCTGCAAGCTATAAAAGATTTCTGTAGCGATTTGAAAGCAGCAATTACCCCCGCTGTAGGAATTAAAAATTAAGACGTTGCATATTCTTTGCGCCTAGCCCCGTTCGAGGGCGCTGCGCAAATGCGTCTTTGCGTGAAACAAAATTAGGATTTACGCAAAAACCCTTTTAAACTCTCTTAACTATGCGCCAAGGGCGCACGCTGCGCTAACGTGCTCTTTGCGTCCTATGTCCTTCGGACACGCTTCGCTAATGCGGTTTATTTTTTCATTATTTTGCCTAAGTCCTGAAAATTCATCGCATCAATTGAAAATTCCAAATACCAAATTTCAAAACAAGGAAATTCCAATGTTAGCAAATAACCAAAACACTAATACTTCCACTCCACAAACTCCTCGTGTACCAGATACCTTCGGTCGATTTGGTCAATTTGGAGGCAAATACGTACCCGAAACATTAATGCCGGCACTTTCGGAATTAGAAACAGCATATCAAAAATATCGCAACGATCCAGAATTTCAATCAGAACTACAAGCACTCTTACGCGACTACGTAGGACGCGCCACTCCTTTATACTTTGCTGAACGACTCACTCAACACTATGCCAAACCAGATGGTACTGGAGCGCAGATTTACTTAAAAAGAGAAGACTTAAACCATACAGGCGCTCACAAAATTAATAACGCCTTAGCTCAAGTCTTACTCGCCAAACGTATGGGTAAACAGCGAATTATCGCAGAAACCGGAGCCGGTCAACATGGTGTTGCAACTGCTACAGTCTGCGCCCGTTTTGGTCTAGAATGCATGATATACATGGGCATCCATGACATGGAACGACAAGCCCTGAATGTGTTTCGCATGCGATTGATGGGAGCAGAAGTTCGTCCAGTCGAAGCAGGAACAGGAACTCTTAAGGATGCAACATCTGAAGCGATTCGGGATTGGGTGACGAATGTAGAAACCACTCATTACATTTTAGGTTCTGTTGCAGGCCCTCATCCTTACCCGATGATGGTGCGAGATTTTCAAGCAATTATTGGTAAAGAAACTCGTGCTCAATGTCAAGAAAAATGGGGAGGACTACCAGATATTCTACTTGCTTGTGTTGGCGGAGGTTCTAATGCAATTGGACTTTTCCATGAATTTGTCAATGAACCATCTGTACGCCTGATTGGAGTAGAGGCGGCGGGTGAAGGAATTGAAACTGATAAACATGCAGCAACTTTGACTCTTGGTAGAGTTGGTGTTTTGCATGGAGCGATGAGCTATGTGTTGCAAGATGAAGATGGGCAGATTACAGAAGCACATTCTATCAGTGCTGGGTTAGATTATCCTGGCGTTGGTCCGGAACATAGTTATTTAAAAGATGTTTTACGCGCCGAGTATTACAGTGTGACTGATGCTCAGGCGTTGGAGGCGTTTCAGCGTTTGTCGCAACTAGAAGGGATTATTCCGGCGTTAGAGACTGCTCATGCGATCGCCTTTCTAGATACTCTTTGTCCGCAATTAACAGGAAGTCCAAAAATTGTGATCAATTGCTCTGGACGTGGTGACAAAGATGTGCAAACTGTTGCTAAGTTTTTAAATCCTGCGTAACAACATGTTTGTAAGTTTTGTCAGTTTTTATCAATGAAGGCAATAAATAGGGGGATAGATGAGGAACTCTCGCCTTTCCTCCGCTTTTTTTGTCACCTTTCTTGAGATAATAAGCTTGTGTATAAAACACTTTTTTACCTAAAACTTTCTAACTAAAACACGTAAGAATTCAGGAGCGGAGCCGGAGCCGCTCCGCCTCCGGTCAGAATCCAGGAGTCAGAATAATTAAAGAATTAGGAGAACATTTGATGCATGAATATACCAATCATACTAGACTCCTTACAAATTCTGACTTCTGACTCCTGAGTGCTGAATTCTTACTAAAAGACTTTTAGAAAGCTTTTTTGTTATTAAGTACAAATTTGAAGGTTTCACAAACAAACAGCAATATGCAGAATAAAATCTTGTCAAGAAATACCTCTTTTGCTACCAAGATTTCCCAAAAACTTTTGAAAAACACTGTAGTCAATGGAGTGAATATCCTCACTTTATCACTCCTAACTATATATCCAGCAAACGCAGAAACTCGTGTTTCTTTTCCTGGTGTCGCAGCTTCTGGAAACAAACTTCAGGCACAAGGGAATACATCTTCTAAGAGTCAGGTTACTAATGTTAATCAGCTTTCTGATGTTCAACCCACTGATTGGGCAGCTCAAGCATTGCAATCTTTGGTAGAGCGGTATGGTTGCATAGCTGGGTATCCTAACGGAACTTATCGCGGTAATCGAGCAATGACTCGTTATGAATTTGCTGCTGGGTTAAATGCTTGTTTGGATCGCATCAACGAATTGATTGCACTAGCCACAACAGATTTGGTAAAAAAAGAAGACTTGGTAACTTTGCAAAAGCTACAGGAAGACTTTGCTGCTGAGTTAGTAACTTTACGAGGTCGGGTAGATACGCTAGAAGCACGTTCAGCTGAGTTGGAAGCCAATCAGTTTTCCACAACAACCAAGCTGCAAGGTCAAGTCATTATCTCGGTAAATGCTGGTGGATTTAGTAGCGATCGCATAATTAACCCTAATTCCAGCTCTGGTAATCCCACAGGTACTGCAATTACCAGTCAACCTAATCCCACAGTGTTGTTTCGAGCAGGTGTAGATTTAAACACTAGCTTCAGTGGAACTGACTTACTAAAAATTCGCCTTGAGACTGGAAGTGGTCTTGATAGTAATCTCAGTAATGGTGGGAAAGACAATGCTGCAGGTTTGCTTGAGCCAAATTTTGGCAGTGTTACAGACTACTCAGTCAAGCCACCCACAAATGGTGAATTCGGTCTTAGCAGACTGTATTACAATTTTCAACTAGCTAAAGACTTAAAACTCACTCTTGGTCCGACTATTTTGGCAACCGATTTGGTAGACTTCAACAGTTACTCTTACCTTAGCTTCCGGGACTTTAGTACTCTGGCTTTCGTAAATAACTTTATTCTTTTCCCAGTCAACGGTCCAAGTGCAGGGGCAGCAATTGACTGGAAACCAGGTCAAGGAGCATTGTCCGTGCGGGCTTTGTATGTAGCAGCAGACGCAGCAAATCCTGGCAATCATGGATCGGGAGTACTTCAGAGTATTTCATCATTCACAAGTATTTTATATCCTAGTGCGACTGCTAAAGCTGGTGGTGCTCCCAATGTTAACCCGAATATTACTACAGGCGAGCGGGGCTTATTTGGAAGTACCTATCAAACTACGGCGGAAATAGAATACGCACCTTCTAGAGCTTTTGCTTTGCGTCTGCAATACAGTGGTGGCGAAGTGTTCAGCAATCGCTTTGATGCCTTTGGCGTGAATATTGAACTAACCCTTGCACAAAAGTTTGGTATTTTTGGTCGCTACGGTTACGGTAGCTACAGTGACACCGAAAACTTTGGCGACATTAAACCCAATTACTGGATGGCGGGGGTTGCAGCGCGAGACTTGTTTACACGCGGTGCTTTAGCAGGAATTGCTGTTGGTCAGCCATTTATTGCGAGTCAAATTGGCGATTCAACTCAAACCAATTTCGAGGCGTTTTATAACTATCCGTTTAGTCGAAATATCCAACTCACTCCATCTATTCAAGTGATTACCAATGCTGGAAATCAAGATAGCAATGGCACGATTGTAACAGGTACACTTCGTAGTGTATTTTCCTTTTAGGATATATTGGATGGGTCGAGATTATTTAAAATTTTAATTTTGGAATGAAAGCGAAAGCTGCCAGCGTTGGCGGCTTTTTTGTAGTTCGCTATATCTATCTGAAAGCCCTGCTATATAAGGGTTATAAAATGTGCATCTTAGGAGCGACGCCTGACGGGGCGCTACCCGTTATGAATGGAAAAAACACTCTTTCCCCCTACACCCCTATGTTTCTTGAGAGCTACATAATTTTTATTGGCTTTGATCGCGCTCAGAAAGAACTTTTGCTTTAATACTGAGTGACCAAATACCATCAGTTTTTCTTGGTGCAAGATTGTGAGGTAAACTGGGAAAGTTGGTTTACAGAAACTGGGTTTCCCAAGTTTCGGAGAATATGGCTATCCTACGGCAAAAGCGCATACGCACGCTTTTCAAATTGCATCCAGGCGAGCAAGCATCGCGGTCGCAGGATACTGTCGATATCAAGCTACGTTGGAACAGAAATAACAGGATAAACACATGGCGCGTTTAGAACTCATTTCTCTTTACTGCGAAAAAACCGAAGATACTGTCGGCTCTGATGAGATTTACTTTGTCATTAACGGTAACCAAGTTGGAGGAGTGAATACCATTAATGCCAGAGAAGGTAAAGACTTAAGATATATTTCTAATATCATCTTTGATCGCACTGCTGAAATTGCACTGTACGACAAAGACACAGGTATCTTTAACGAAGATGATCTCGTTGGCAGCGTGACCGCTACCAGCGGCCAGGTTGGAGAAGGAGAAATTACTGCTAAGTTTAGTCGAGGTGGCTCAGATTACACCTTGACCTGGCGAGTTCTGGCGTAGTTCAAATATCTGGGGCTAGAAACTGTAACCTAAAAGCTATTCAAGTCTCATCAAAGATCATCAATTTTGAGTAGGTATAGCTAAAAGATGCTAGGATATTCGATATATTAACGGTTAACAACCGTGCCGTCAGAGGATAACCCTTCCAGCAAACGACTGGCGTTTGATAAACGTGCCACAGGCGAAGTGCAAGCTCCATAGACAGAGGATTGTTAGTAGCGCCTCACTCAGAAGTTTCCATAACTTCGATACATATAGCGGTCAGTTAGACCGTGCTCGCGCCTGTGGACTGGTAGAAGCCGACTTCTCCAGGATGAAGCAGGAAGTAAACGTAGCGTAGCGGTTCCTCTTAGGAACTAGCCAAGCGCAGTTGAATAGCTTTGATTAGCATTGACTAAGCTTGAGCAGGATTTATATAACGGAAATTCCCTAGATATCATGCGATAAGTTGGATGGAATCAGTAGATGTTTATTGACCTGCTTTCAATACAAAACCGATCTTGGTCATACGACCAGGGTCGGTTTTTTGTTTGGCTGCGGTTATTCTCCAATTAGGGATTGAGTCTAAAAGTGTGAGAAATAGTGCCACTTACCGCCTGAAGACATAATTTTTAGCTTAAGCTGAACTTCCCTGATTGACAAAAGGCGTATGCAGTGTATCTCAAGGGTT
>NZ_QMEA01000068.1:48772-78111 GCF_012912105.1 Brasilonema sp. UFV-L1 | reverse complement strand
GGGGCTTTAGACCCACTTTTTCGGTAACGGATAGAGAGGAACTTCTCAGGTGTTAGTTGTGCCACTTAAGGTTTCAAACAAAAGTCAATTCAACGGCAATTCAGAAAGTGAATCTGATAGTTACCTGGTGCAACAATGTCTTCGTGGCGACTCCGAAAGCTTTCGTCAGCTTTACCGTCGCCATCAGCAACGGGTGAGATCAATTCTCTATCAACTGTGCGATCCATCTTGTCTGGATGATTTGGTGCAGGAGGTGTTTCTGAGAGCTTGGAAAGGTTTGCCTAAGTTTCGAGGAACGGCAAAATTCTCCACCTGGCTTTATCGAATTGCTTGGAATGTGGCTTGTGATCAGCGACACTCAACAATTCAAAATCGAACTCAATTGCAGAATCTTACTGAAAAGACTCCTATTCAACAAGATGCCCCGGATTTAATGGATTTACACTATCAAGACTTAGTGCAGCGGGGACTCGCAAGCTTAAGCTTTGACCATTGCACGATTTTGGTTTTGCATGACTTAGAGGAAGTGCCTCAAAAAGAGGTAGCGCAAATCTTGGACATTCCTTTGGGAACAGTCAAGTCACGCTTATTCCACGCCCGTGCTGCTATGCGTCAATTTCTTCAGCAACAAGGAGTGCAATTATGAGTGAGTTTCCAAATGATGACAAAGACCTAATTCATTTTCTGCGTCAACATCGCACTCAAATCCCGCCTGCATCACCAGATTTAGAAAAGCGGATTTTACAGGATGTACAAGCTTCACCCATGCAAGTTTTGCGCCCCAGCTCACGGCTTTGGTTGGTTCCAGGCGTGATCGCAGCTTCTTTAGTGGCTGCTGTAGTTGGCTACCGTGCTTTAGCACCTACTCAACCAAGTGCGGCTGAAGTTGCCAGTTTAGAAACATTCATTGAAAGCAATTGGCAATGCATAATTAATGTCAGTCCAGAACGGGATAGATTTTTTTAACCCGACTCAATGATCGATTAATCTACACAACTTGTTATTCAAACACTAACAGATAAGAGAGATAAATTCTATGTTGCTCCGTCGTACTTTCATCATTGCAGCTACGATCATGACCCTTGGTGGTAGTATTGCCTTTGTCAAGCCAAATTTACTGTCATCTCACGTCGTAGCCCAAAACCCGACACCTTCCCCTCGTCAACAACGTGGTAAATCTGGGTGGCTGAAGGATTTGAACCTGACACCCCAGCAGATGGAACAAATTAAAACGATTCGTACTCAATCCAAAGACCAAATTGCTCAAAAAAGACAGGCACTTCGTCAAGCACAGGAGGAATTGAAAGCTCTGATGGCAGGGACAGCTTCTAAAGACCAACTGCGCGATAAATATAACCAACTCAGAGCGCTCAGACAGGAACTTGCTGATGTTCAGTTTAACAATACACTTGCCATTCGAGAAGTTTTAAACCCAGAACAACGGCAGAAGTTTGCTGAGCAAATGTACAAGAAACGATAGTAAATCAACCTCCAAAGCAAAACGAGATTGACAAGATAGGCAAAATATGGTGTTGCAGCTTTTAGGAAGGAAAGACGTGAACGCTACCCTTTGATTTAGGCGATCGCAAAGGAGCAACAGACGCAATCATGCATATCGCTAATCACCAAGAGCTTGGAAAGACGGCTAACATGTATAGCTGGGCTACCTGACTTCAAACTCAGGCAAATCTTCCTCAATAGGCGTTGCTGATTTGAAGTATGAATTCAGTTTTGTCATGCTGAATGTAGCGGAGCGAAATGAAGCATCTGCAAGATTTTTCGCTTCACTAGTTCCTAAGAGGAACCGCTACGCTGCGTTACGCTGCCCGGAGGGCACGCTGCGCTAACAAAATGACAATTCATATCCTGATTCAGCAACGCCCCTCAATACATTTGCATTCCATTAGACAAGATTGCAAAAATGCTTGAATTGTCATGTTGAGCGGAGCGAAACATCTGGCGGAGATTCTATGTCTTTCAGACACGCTGCGCTAACGCTACACTGCGTTTCGCGACTAATGACATTCACGTTTTTTGACTTTTGCAAGAAGTCTATTGAGTCGCTGCGGGTTAAGCATGGTAAACTTCCGCCTGGATGAGGATTGCCCTTTTCATCCAATAAACCACAAAAGATGAATACTTGCTGTGTTACCAATGCTTACGATGCACAGCTCAATTAGACATTTTGAAACGACTGGTTCTAATTTGTTCAAACAAACTACAAACTCAAAGGCGTAGCAAACAAACCTGTGCTTACCACGCCTTTGATCAAATTAAATCAGAGTGAATTTGGTACTATGCAACCGTTTGAGCCGGGTAGGAGGATGGGAAACTAGTTTCCCAATTAGTACTACCAGTTTTAGCGAGTGCAACAGACTCTTCTAAGTTTGTACCATTCATCCGCCAAATAGCTGTTTCGTCAGTACCATAGTTGCGCCAGAGAATGTCAATCTTACCATCATCTGTAAAGTCTGCCACACCTTCGACTTCCCAGCGAGTATCCGCAACTGAAGTCAGTGAGATAGAGTCTTTTTGGGTAGTACCATCCATCTGCCAAACAGAGTTCTCACCTGTGCGGTAGTTGCGCCAAAGGATATCGACTTTGCCATCACCTGTAAAGTCTGCTTGAGCGACAATATCCCAACCAGTATCCGTAACTGTGGTTAGCGCGGTGGAGGACTCTTTGAAGGTAGTACCATCGAGCTGCCAAATAGCATTCTCGCCAGTACGGTTATTGCGCCAGAGAATTTCATCTTTGCCATCGCCTGTAAAGTCTGCTAGACCTTTGATTTGCCAAGCAGTATCTGTAACTGTGGTCAGCAAGGTAGACTGTTTGAGAACAGTTCCATCCATTTCCCAGATTGAATTTTCACCTGTGCGGCTGTTGCGCCACAAGATGTCTGTTTTGCCATCACCTGTAAAATCGGTCTGACCTTTGATTTCCCACGCCAGATCAGTGACTGTGGTCGTTAAGGTTGCCTGTTTAAAGGTGGTACCATCCATTTCCCAGATGCTATTCTCGCCAGTACTAGAGTGCCGCCACAAGACATCTGTTTTGCCATCACCTGTAAAGTCTGCTTGACCTTGAATTTCCCAGGCAGGGTTGAAGGTTTTAGGAAGTGCAATTGACTCTTCTAATGTGGTACCATTTAATTTCCAGACGGCAGTTTCATCAGTACGAGAATTCCGCCAAAAAATATCCGGTTTACCATCACCACTCAAATCAAATTTGGAAGTCTTAGAAGTCGTTGAAGCATCAGTCAAGGTAAGAGTGACGCTCCCAGTCAGTTTTAGAGTTGGGTCACCTGTTGAGCCACCATACTCTACGATATAACCTTTAACGCTATATTCTTGATTGGTCAGATTGTCGTTGGAAAGATCATTCCATTTACCCTGTGCTGTTTGACCAATACTGGAGTTACCAATGACGTGACCGTAGTCTTCCTGGTCAAAAAGGTTGTTTGGCTCACCAGAATTCCAGTTGTTGTATTGACCAGTAACAGCGCTACCATTTTCATTTCCATTCCAAAACAGGGTTCCAGCCTCTGGTCCTGTTACCCAACGCCACTCCCCTTCGGTAACAGAATCGCTGGCTCCGATCCAGCCGTTTCCTTCAACTTTGCCCTGGATAAAGTTTTGTTCTGTTGAAGATGTGATAGTTGCCAGGTAACCTTGAAGTCCAAGGTAGTTACGACCAGAAGCTGCAGACTGAGCATCCGTCCAGCTAATATTTTCAGCAGAGACAAACTCGTAGAAGTGGTTGTTGTCTGCACTTGCTAAGGTCGTTCCCAAAGTAAATTCGATGCTACGTGCTGTTGTAGTGGGAGAACTACTGCTATTACTGTAGGTAACTTGGCGTAGCGCCTTCTGGTAAGTTTCGTTGGTACCTGTACCAGTTATGCTTAAAACTCCAGTAGTTGTGTTATAATTCCAGGTTAGACCTTCAACAGTGCCACTAGTACCCTCTTGTCCAGCAATGCCAAGACGATCTTCACTCGACTTAAAGTTAGAGTTGATAATGACTGATGCACCATTTAGGGTGCCATTCTCGGTGTCAGAAATGCTCAAATTGGAGGCAACAACTTTGGCGCTGCCAGCAGTATAGTTAGTTGTCCCAGAAACATTTAAAGACTGTACCATGGCTCATCCTCTGTGTAATAATAAAGTGTTTTCGCAAAGATTTGAGGTCCACTACTCAACTATATGGTTATGTAGAAGACCGTTAGTTGTAGATGCTACTCATAAGCCAGCTATAACATAGCCTCAACTATTGTATAAACTAATACTTGAAATAGCAACTTGCTTCATCATAAGATTAAATAAAGTATGAGAAATTACATAAAAAATTAAACAGAGTATGAGATACTTGGTCATAAACGATGGCATGTGTCGAACAGCGACTTTTCACAACAGAAAGTATATTGAGTTAAGTACAACAAGATTTGTCTCAACAACTCAGCGGACGCTACGGAACCACTCAACGATTCCATCGGCTATGACTTTTGCCAACTTCTTTTGTTCCTGAGAATTTGTCACCCACTCAAATTCGTTAGGATTACTCATAAAACCTAATTCCAGCAACACTGACGGCGCACTTGCTGGACGTGTCAGTGCTAAATTATCCCAGAATACACCATAGGATGGTCGTCCTAATTTGGTAACAATATACTTTTGCATGAAGACTGCAAAGCTGTGAACTTGGGGATGATACCAAAAGGTTGCTACTCCTTTGGTGTTTTCGGCATCGCCTGCATCTGGTAAGGAATTGTAATGTATGGAAATAGCGATCGCCGGTTCTTCCTTATCAATCATTGCCACACGATCGTTTAGCGACACTTCCTTATCATCTTCTCGTGTCATCACCACTGTCGCGCCTCGCTTCAACAACTCATCACGCACTAACTTAGAAACTACGAGATTGACATCTTTTTCTAAGTAACCTGTTGGTCCGGCTGCGCCAGATTCCTTACCTCCATGTCCTGGATCGAGTAAAATCTTAATACCAGATAACAGCTGTTGCTTTTTGAATAATCTCCCTCTTTCACCGCCGCTAGCAGAGGAGATGAAGGGAGAGTGACGTAAAGACAGCACCAGACTCGTACCGTCGTATCTTAGCTTATACCCCCACTGTTGAGCTTTTTTCAAGTTAAAGATGTACTGTACTCCTCCTTGTCCTCCTTCTAAAGTCGGTGGTAATTGTTGCCAATCTAAGCGAGAAATCAGAGGGTCATCATCTAAGCGAATAATATCAGTCTGAGCAGTGGTGTGATGAAGAGTCAAAGTAAAAGTTTGCTCACCCTGCAGCACACTCACAGGAACAGGAACTTGCAGCGGAAAAACCATCTCTGTCACACCAGGCAGTTTACGATAGCCAACACTACGGATAATTGTCTGTGGAGGAATTGCTTTTGGTAAAGTGCGGGTTTCTTTACGATTGATCCAAGCGCCATAGTCTAAACGTAACCACTCACCTTCGTGTTCTGTCACTGCTGCACGTGTGCCTTTAGGTAGAGGCGTGAGTCTAGAATAATCTGTACTAGGACCGGTGCGAGCAACACCAGAATCTGCTATAACTTCCACAACTTCCAACTGTGCAGGTGAAAGGATAGTGATTTTTCCAGTTCCTGGCTGAGTGATTGTTTTGCCATTCAGCGTGAGTTGAAATTCTGGTTTACCTAAATCTACATTTTTGCGATCGTTATCGACAGTAGCACCAGAGGCGATGTTATTGCGATACGAAAGCAGAGAACTAAACTGAGAAACTGTTGTACAGCCCTGATACTTACCTGCGTTAGTCTGGGTGGAAGGTTGGTTTTGCCCTGTTAAGGCGGCAGAATTTGCTGGGAGTTGTGCTTGTTGAGGTTGGGGAAAAAGGGAAACAGTTTGATTTGCTAACTTTACAGAAACAGTCGCATTCGGTGCGGCGATCGCACTAAAACAGATTTGTGCTCCTGGAAGTTTGGCAACATCCACCGCTGGTGTGAGAGAATCTTTAGCAAAGGCTAATCCTTGTGGGATTTCCGGTTGAGTAGAAACCCTTGTCACCTGAATCTGGATTTCTTGATTTTGGTAGCGGACAGTAAAAAGATTTTCTCCCAGCTGCAAAGGGAAACTTGGGGCAAAATGACCAGATTTACTACGGGTTATTGGTTTACCATTGACGAGAACTTCTCCATTTGGTGGTGCTGTGCCAATAAAGAATATTTTTTGTGAAGTTGTTTGGTAGTTTGTTTTAGGAAAAACAACCATTAGGGATTGTTTTTGAGCCAAAGTGACAGAGGGGGTAGCGAACAAGCTGAATAATACTAATCCTAAAAGTAATTTCACGTCAAAATATCAAAATAGAAGAAGAATTGACAAAAACAGGACAGCTAAGCACCCCAAAGCTCAAATTCACGCATTCAAAATTTTGAATTCCCCAAAGAGGGTGACTGTGGCACAATGACGGGGTGTATTGTTAGAAGTTGCGCGAAATGAAAAATACTATGACTAAGTTTGTATTTGTAACTGGCGGTGTTGTTTCTAGTATTGGTAAGGGAATTGTAGCAGCAAGTCTGGGACGATTGCTCAAGTCAAGAAATTATTCGGTATCAATTCTCAAACTTGATCCATATATTAATGTCGATCCAGGAACAATGAGTCCTTTTCAGCATGGTGAAGTCTTTGTGACTCAAGATGGTGCTGAGACAGACTTGGATTTGGGACATTACGAACGTTTCACTGATACTTCCATGTCGCGCTTGAACAGTGTGACAACTGGTTCAATTTACCAAGCCGTCATTAATAAAGAGCGTCGTGGTGATTATAATGGCGGCACAGTCCAAGTTATTCCCCACATCACAAATGAAATTAAAGAACGGATTATGAGGGTTGCAAAAGATACGAATCCTGATGTCGTTATTACAGAGATAGGTGGTACAGTGGGGGATATTGAATCATTACCCTTTATGGAAGCAATTCGTCAATTCCGTAAAGATGTCGGGCGGCAAAATGTGTTGTACATGCACGTTACTTTGATACCCTGGATTGCTTCAGCGGGTGAGATGAAAACGAAACCAACACAGCACTCAGTCAAAGAACTCAGATCTATTGGTATTCAACCAGATATTTTAATTTGTCGGTGCGATCGCCCACTGCCAAGATCTTTAAAAAACAAATTATCAGAATTTTGCGATGTACCTGTAGAATGCGTCATCCCATCTCAAGATGCCAAGAGTATCTATGAAGTTCCGCTGAATTTAGAACGAGAAGGACTAGCACAGCAAACACTAGAATTGCTGAACATGGAACAACATCAACCTAATTTAGCGCAGTGGCAAACACTCGTAGAAAAATTGTACAGTCCCACTCATCGAGTAGAAATTGCGATTGTAGGTAAGTACGTACAGCTGAGTGATGCTTATCTTTCAGTCGTGGAAGCCCTGCGTCATGCAGCAATTGCAATGAGTAGCGAACTGCACCTGCGTTGGGTAAACTCAGAAAACTTAGAAACCGAAGATGTTGAAACCTATCTAAAAAGTGTGAATGGCATAGTTGTCCCAGGAGGTTTTGGCATTCGAGGAGTAGATGGTAAGATTGGTGCAATTAGATATGCTCGAGAATGCCAAATCCCATTCTTAGGTTTATGTTTAGGAATGCAATGTTCAGTCATTGAATGGGGACGCAACGTAGCAGGATTAAAAGATGCTAACAGTGTTGAATTTGAACCTCATACCGAAAATCCAGTCATTAATTTGTTGCCAGAACAACAAGATGTCATTGATTTAGGCGGGACAATGCGCTTAGGTTTATATCCTTGTCGCTTGCTTCCTAACTCTCTGGCTTTCAAACTTTACCAAGAAGAAGTGATTTATGAACGTCATCGACATCGTTACGAGTTCAACAACACTTACCGCAATATGTTTGTAGAATCAGGTTATGTCATTAGTGGGACTTCTCCCGATGGACGCTTAGTAGAAATTATTGAATTTTCTAACCACCCCTTCTTTATTGCTTGCCAATTTCATCCAGAATTTCAATCAAGTCCCAGCGCATCTCATCCTTTATTTAAAGGTTTTATCGAAGCTGCGATTGCTCGTTCTTATCCTTCGTCTCAAGCACAAATAGCAGCACAAATATCTTAAATACTCATAAGTCATTAGTCATTAGTACCGAATCCTTGGAATTCAAAATTCAAAACATGGCACTTCGTATCACACGCTGCGTTATCAAAACTCAAAATGAATAAACCGCAAGCTTTTTTCACTGATTGTGGATGGCTGCTTTATTTCTGCCACGATATATTACAGCAATCCCAGATAGGTCGTGAACAAAAAATAAAAAAAACGAACCGCAAAGAGCGCAAAGAACGCGAAGAAAAGAAAGAGAAGAGGAAGAGGAAGAAGGTGTTCACATCCTATTTAGGAAGGCTGTAATTCGATTGTCAATGGCTAATGGCAAACTATGAATGACACAATCTAAAATCATTTATGAGTGTAGCTTTGATAGTTGTTACTGTAAACTAGGGGATTGAGGGGATTTTGTCGTACTGGGTGAAAATTTTCTATGAAAGAAATGAATATGTCATTAATTTTGAACGTGTTACAGCTTTTTGTCGTGAACAGAATGGCAGAATAACTTTCTGGTTACCAGATTGTGCTATCCCGATAGTTATTAACCTTAAAAGTAACCCAGAAGACTATCAAAAAATTCTAAATTTTGTAGAACAGGTTAAAGAATTGGGATTTGAGAAATCGTATTGGGTGAAAATTCTTTATGAAAGAAACGAATATATTATCAATCTTAATTGTATTAGTTCCTTTCGCTATGAACCAAATAACGGTAGGATAACTTTTTGGCTACCAAATAGTACTGTTTCTATCATCATTCACCCTCTCAATAATCCAGAATCTTATACAAAAATTTTGGAATATATTCAGCAAACAACTGGATATATTTTAGCTGGTACCAATTCTCGAAATTAAGGTTACACTTTGTCTGTAGTAACGCTCTTTGGGCAATTATGAACCTGATTGAATCTGTAGTTAAAGTTTAGAGAAACGGTGTGAACTCTATTTTCAAGCTAGAACACCGCTATCAGTGAACAATGAACAATGAACAGTACACAGTACACAGTACACAGTTATCAAAATAAGCAGCTTTCTTGAACTGATAACTGATAACTGATAATTGATAATTGATAATTGATAACTGATAATTGACAATTGATTAATTATACCAATTTAAAAAAAAAGCGACAGATACACACTCCCAAACGCTTGTTATGTCTGGTTTTCTTCATTTTGAATTTTGAGAGAAGTTGGAGCGGAGGTTTCCTCCGATCCAATCTTCGGTGATTTTGAATTTTGAATTGGTATTATTTCGGTCTTCCCGGTAACAGAAACTGGGTTGCGTGGGATTAGTGAATCGGTGTTCTAGTTAGTTGCTACACAAAGACTTCCTTTTCCACGCCAGACACCAGCTTTGAGAAACAAGGAACGTATGACTAGCGCTTTCCTTGTCCATTCCTTCACCAACAGATTTTTACCACATTTCAAGCAAGCAGGAGGATAATGAACTATTTTTGCAAATTATTAACCTGAAGTGTCCGCGTATAAATGTAGAAAAAAAGCTCGCAAGCCTTACTACACAATTAATACAGGCGTTGATACTTCCGAGACTGTACGGATGTACAGGGTGGAACTGTAAGCACATCAATGTTAAGGTAAAATGGGCATTAACATCTTATGATTGCGACGCCTCTTTGACAATTTGTAAAGGCGTAAAGCGGTTGAAAAAATTTTTGAAAGCTGCTTTAGCTAAACAAAGCACGCTTTTTAACTGGGGGAAACTTCAGATGAACTCTGGCGTCATCTGAAGAAATCTGAGTGAAGACTTGAGAAGAATGATTTTGACTGGCTAGTCTTTCCTCGTAAAATTCTCTTTCAAGAAAACAAAGCCATAGAGGCTATTGAGTAAAATGATACTTGAACTTTTTAGCAGAGAAAGTTGGGCAAATCTGCTAGATAATATGACATTAAAACGTGTTCAATTTATCTATCATCCGAAAGCAGTTTTCCTTTTGCTAAGTGCTTTAGCAGGAGGAGTTCTTTTAAGCAGTTGCAGTTCACACTCAAATAGCATTACTATTTCCAGTGGAAATATTGGCAGTTATTACTACAGCTTAGCTGAGCAAATTCAAAAATCTACCAAGGAAACGGTTAAAATCTCTGTTGAGAATCGTGACTCGCAAGGGTCTGTGCAAAACTTAAAACGCTTGCGTGAACACCAAGTCGATTTTGCAATCGTACAGTTAGATGTTGCTAATGAGGCAATGCGTAAAGAAGAGGTCAAAGCAGTTGCAATTTTGGCAAACGAATATGTTCACGTTATTACTAAGAAAGATTCTGACTTAAAAACGTTTACCGACCTTCAAGGAAAGCGAGTTGCTGTTGATACTCCCGGTAGCGGCATGAGTTTCACTGCTGACAAATTGCTCAAAACAAACCATATCACTTTTCAACCAGATTACTCTAGTTTTGATGAAGCATTCAAAAAACTGAAATATGGGCAGGTGGATGCAGTTATTTATGTAGGAAGTCTTGGTGCGAGTAAAAAGCTAAGGCAACAATTTGTTAATAATCTTGACTTAAGGCTACTTCCTATCGAACCTCCATTAGTGAACCACTTGACAGTTTTCAACCCTGGTTCGTACCAAAGCGCAACTTTTCCTATTGGAACTTATAACTCGCGTCCACCGGTTCCAGACAAGGACATACCAACTCTTTCTACTGCTACTGTTTTGGTGACTCGCCCTGACATGAAGAGACAGCAAGTTGCATTGGTTACTTGGTCTATTCTTTCCACTGCTCGTACCTATTCCCAATTCTATCCTGCACTGCAAGACGAAGAACCCAAAGATTTACTGAGAAAAGGTCTGTTTGACATACACCCAGCAGCACAAGAGGTCTTTGAACACGGTGATCCTCGTATGGCGTTCATGCGATTCTGGGAAAATAACAGTGATTTACAAGCTGGAGTTTTCATTTTGACCACAACTAGCGTTTTAGGATTACTATTACGACAGTGGCACAGACAAAAGTCTAAGAAGATGGTGACTACAACTACTAACCGGATTAATGAGCTCAAGTCACTCTTGCCAGACGATCCCCAGCAAGCTTTAGATGGTATTGAAGCTCTTAGTCAAGAGCATCGATTGATGTTTGTTGAAGGTGCGGTGACAACAGAAGTTTACGAGCAATTGCGGCAAAAAACACAGACTTTTACAGATCAATGTCGTAGACTACTAGAGCAGCACCGCAAAAAGTTTGTCATGGAGACTCTGCTGCTGCTGGATGAATGGCAAGCAACCTTGCAAACAAATCCAGAGGAGGCGTTAAAAAAGCTGAGTCATATCAAACAGCAGTATCGAGACATGCTGCTATCAGATCAGGTTGACATTGAGACATATGTGGAACTCATGCAGCTAACTCTGATTTCGTTGATGGCGCTGACACCAAAACATTCTCACAATCGCACAAATCATGTCAAAAATGACCAAACACTCAAAGCGAATTCAATCAATGCGGTTGAGACTTAAATCAATCAAGGGACTGCAGCAGCAGCTTGTGGAATAGTCCTTACCTTTTTTATAAGTATATGAATATGAGGACTGAAATCTACACTATGAAGTTTTACCAAATTCGTTGCATATTGAGTACAAAACCAGGTAATATACTCTCCCCATCAAGAGTTTGAGGTAATTTTAAAACTTCCACCTCTTGTCCTGGACGATAAATTTCTACCTCCTGTTTTTTTCGGTTTATCAACCAACCCAAACGACATCCATTTTCCATATATTCTTGCATGTTATTCTGAGTTTTTCTCAAGCTGTCATTAGGTGAAAGTATCTCAATGACAAAATCAGGACATAGAGGAATAAATTTTTCTTTTTGTTCTTTAGTCAAAGCATCCCAACGAGATTTTTTCACCCAAGAAACATCTGGAGAACGATCAGCCCCTGAAGGTAAAGTAAATCCAGTTGATGAATCAAAAACTTCGCCCAATTGATTTTGGTCGTTCCAGAACCATATTTGAGCGTTAATAGTAGAATTACTTTTTCCTGTTTCTCCTCCCGTAGGTGGCATTATAATCAACTCTCCTTGGGCATTGCGTTCTAATTTTAAATCAGGGTTTTCTTCACACAATTGATAAAACTGCTCTCTTGTCAGTTTAATGACAGAATTGAGGTTTAATGTAAGTGCTGTCATAGAAGTATCTCTCGTTTTTGTTCGCTGACTGGGTTACAAACCTATATCCATTTTGTTCTACATCACTGTCGTTCGGAAAGCCTCAAACTATTGCATTCTATCGATTGTGCGGTACTGAATGGCTTCAGCAATGTGGTGCATCTTTAACTCATCATCAAGGGCTAAATCTGCAATAGTTCGTGCCACCTTAAGAATGCGATCGCTCGCCCTTGCTGACAAACCCAATTTTCTAATTGCCCCTTCTAATATATTGCGACTGTCATCATCTAGCTTGCACCATTTCTGAAGGTGACGACTTTGCATTTGAGCATTGCAAGAAAGATTTTGTTCATTTTTAAATCTATCAGATGCGTAGTCGCGTGCTTGTTGCACGCGTTCCCTCACGCTTGCTGATGATTCACCTGTCGGTTGTTGGGTAATTTCTTCTGCTTTAAGGCGATTCACTGCAACTTGCAAATCAATTCTATCCATCAAAGGTCCAGAAAGTTTTGCCCAGTATTGCTCTCTTTGTCTTGGCGAACAGGTGCATTGCCCAATTGTATCGCCGTAGTAACCGCAAGGACAAGGATTAGTACTCGCAACCAAAGTAAATTGAGCTGGAAACATAACAGATTGCTTGGTTCGAGAAATTGTCACGTAGCCATCTTCCAAAGGTTGACGCAAGAATTCCAACACATCTCTTTTAAATTCTGTTAACTCGTCGAGAAAAAGTATACCTTTATGTGATAAAGAAATCTCACCAGGACGAGGAAAGCTACCGCCACCGACGAGGGAAGGACCAGAGGCTGAGTGGTGGGGACTGCGAAAAGGGCGATCGCGCACCAGCGAACCTCTGTTTTTCAACAAACCAGCAACTGAGTGAATGCGAGTCACTTCCAAAGCTTCTGAAAAAGACAATGCAGGCAAAATACCTGGTAAACGTCGTGCCAGCATCGTTTTACCACTACCAGGTGGTCCCACAAAGATTAAGTTATGTCCACCAGCTGCCGCAATTTCTAAAGCACGACGGGCATGAGTTTGTCCTTTGACATCCTTCAAATCTAATGTTTGTAGAGATGTTGTATGTAACGTCTCTAAAGTCTTATCTACCTGCACAGGCTTGTAACGCCCTGGATGATTCAAAAAATGAGTGACTTCAGATAGGTTTTTGAAGCCATAAACTGCCAATCCTTCCACCACAGCAGCTTCTTGTGCATTATCAGCAGGGACAACTAAACCAGTAATTCCCATCTTTTGAGCAGTCGCAGCGATCGGTAAGACACCCGCAACAGAACGCAAACTACCATCCAAAGAAACTTCACCTAGGAAAATATGGTCTCCTAATAAACACGCACTAACTTGCTCAGAAGCCGCCAAAATCCCTATACTGATTGGCAAATCAAAACATGGACCTTCTTTGCGTAAATCAGCAGGTGTCAAATTTATCACTATTTTTCGCATAGGAAAAGCAAAACCAGCATTCTTGAGAGTTGCTTTGACTCTCTCTTTGGCTTCCTGAATTGCTGCATCTGGGAGTCCTAAAATGACAATTCCCGGCAAACCTCCTGAAACGTCCACTTCAACGCCCACTTTAACAGCGTCGATGCCGACAATTGATCCACTCCAAACTCTGGCAAGCATGTGCTGACTATTTGATCAAGAACATTAGACCTATAGAATCTCTAGCAAACGAATCGGTAAATCGGCATGAGTGAAACTACACAAACAATTTTCAGCAAAACTCTTCACAGATGATGCGGTTGTTATGTTAATATTCTCTTGTGAGATAAAAATAGATGATTAAATTTAGTCGATTTACTTTGCCCGCTGTAGATGCAAAATTGAAGCATCTAAAAGCGAATGCGGCATGAACAGTTGGATTTACCCAAGAAGCCATCTCATAGCAAGCCACCTGCACATATTTCGGTAGCAGAGGCACAGATCAAGATGCTGGAAGATATGGGAGTGCAAAACGAACCATGCATAATGACTTTTTCGTTAATACTGAATCAAGGTGTATTCAGTCTGGCGAAGTCCTGATGAAGACTACCAACCGTACTTGGGTGCATCAACCCAATCCTGTAGGAGGCAGCAATTCCTTCACCGAAAAGACGATAGATGCAGACAGCATAGCGAAAACCCAAAAGCTTTTAGATAAGGCAATTGCATATGCCTGGTATGCAGTGAAGTCAGAGCGTAGACCACCTGCCCTGACGCCTATACGTTGGGTATGGCAGCTTGCAGCTGCTTATCATTCAAGCTGCGATACCTCACAACTGATGGAAGAAGCTGCTCAAGGCTTTGCTGCATGTGGTCGCAAGAATTTGGCACAGTGGGCTGCACAGAAAGTCAAGGATGAGGCAGGTCATGACCGACTTGCTCTGCTTGATATTGAGTCGATGGGATATGATGCACAGTCCGTTGTGCAAGTACTTGTTCCATCTGCCATAAAGGTTTTGGTTGATTACTTCACCCAAACTGTAGAAGCGCCCGATCCAATTGATTGTGTTGGCTTTTCCTATGTGAGCGAACGCCTAGGAACATTTCTAGGAGAGGAGTACATCCAGAGTGTGCAAGCCTTTTTACCACCAGGTATCAATGCAACACGCTGGCTGCGCATACACAGTGGCGTTGGCGCTGAAGTCAAGCATATAGAGGAGACAGTCAAATTTGTTACACAATTGACTCCTCAAGATCAAGTGCGCGTAGCGAAAGTCTGTTATGAAACTGCATTGTTGCGCTTTAGCCCACCCAAGGAAGACTACATATCAGACCAGGAACTCAAGCATATATTGAAACCGCTAGAGTTACCTCACAAGCAGGAATTGAAATCTGATTATAGGGACTAAACCCCGTCCTTAAGAACGGGGTATTTCCTTGTTAATTAGTCTGTTGGGACGTCAATCGAGAGCTTTAGACAGTTTTAGACTTACGCGCCAGTAAAAATAACGAGTTACGTAAGCGCAAGGCTTGCCGCCTAGGCATAAGCGTAGCGTGTCGTTTAGACATAGGGCTTATGCTTGCGTTTAATGGCTGCGGACTACACTTACGTTGTTCGTGCGTAAGTCCTGAGTTTATAACGAGGTCTTACACGAAAAAATTGGGCAGTACCGAAGCTTTGATCGGAGGAAACCTCCGCTCAAACTTCTCGCTTATTGCGATACGCGTCTTGACCGCACGATAAATCGAGAGGTTTTAAAGCCTGCCCAATTTTTAGGGGACAAATGCGATAACCACTTAAGGAGGATATAGCGATGACTACTGCAACTATGACCACAGCAACAATTACTCTTGAGCAAGAGTCTTCAAACGAGGATCTTATTAACTATTTCACAAATACTTATTTTGATGTATTGCATGATATCAAAATCGATGATTTGCAAACTATCATGACTACTGAATGCGTGCAAGGATTGCCAAGTGACACCCCAGTACCTTTTTTCTAAAGCACGAAGCGAAAAAAGTATATAATCTTGTATCCCACTCTCACGGAGGGATACAACCTCAATCTGTTAACAAGTCGTGCAGAAGCGTTGTTGTTCAAAATAGCGTGACTGTAGCTGATAACGAGGTCTTACACGAAAAAATTGGGCAGTACCGAAGCTTTGATCGGAGGAAACCTCCGCTCAAACTTCTCGCTTATTGCGATACGCGTCTTGACCGCACGATAAATCGAGAGGTTTTAAAGCCTGCCCAATTTTTAGGGGACAAATGCGATAACTTCGTTGAAAATTAGTTTAGTACCACTGCCGAGTCAGTCAAAATCGCGTAGCGTTGCACCATTCGGAGTGTGCCGCAAAGAGCGAAGCGACGCAATCTCAAAAATCAAAAAGCTTATGACACAAGCTTTTTGATTTTTGAATGGTATTTTTATTTCCGCCACGCGATCGCCTATTCAACAGTTATCAGCTATCAGTTATTAGTGAGTCAGTACTGGAGTCTCCCTTTTATGTCCTATGCCTAAGGAATGGCTGCGCCAACGCGTAGCTTCTCCAGAGGACATGCTGCGCCAACAGTGCTGGCTCACTGTTCACTGATGTCATTTGTGATTTCATCTTTTGATAAGTCAAAAGATGAAATCTATACGTATTAAGCAATGAAGTTTCTTTTCGCCTTACAGTGCATTTTTTCAAACTTTAAGCAACTGAAAATTAAGAAGTTAAGGATGAACTTAAAGATATATGTAAACTTTGTTTTAACAGAGTATGGTATTTTTTTGCCAAAAAATATACTTTTTTTTAGTATATTGAATTGATTGTTTGTCTTTTTTGACTCAAAGGGTAGAAATTCAGCTTGTTTTTCAAAGAAGTTTTTACATCCAGTGACTCACTTAAGTGTTGTATTCTCCAACACAGACTCATAGTACTTATCTAGCTATTTTGTATAGTTATACTTTTTTACTTGCGAAAGAATAGTATTGAGTGCTACTTGTTCTGTTCTTTTATTCGTATTCCTTCCTAGGAAAGTAGCGTAGTTTCATGCAAACAGAGGAAAACTATAACTTAGTGCGAGACGACATAGGTGTTTAATTATGAGTAAAAGAAAACATATAGGTCACTGAGGCAAGTCAGTTTATTGGCTACACGGATAAATCCGCACTTTATTCAAACCAGAAGCGCTATGTGAGTTAAGTTCCATCTCAAAATCCAGATTTTCCCTGGTAAAGATGGTTCTGGATTGGCAATATTTAGTAATCTTAATAAAAATATAGAAACGATGAATGAGCCAGTTGGACATACATTTGCCGGTTTTGCAAACCTTAGTCAAAAATCGCCAGTCAAAGAAATCACCGTAGACTTAACACCAAATGAAGCTTCCAGGCTTGAAAAGTATTGCAACCAGACAGGTAAAGCAGTTATGGATGTGATTCGGGAACTTATTCAAGAGTTATCCTTAACCTAACGTTTTCAACCCCACTCTCAAACGTTAGCCTTTAGAAGGGTTTTAAGTGGGGTCTTAAAGAGCTGCTGTCTGTGCTGCTGTTAAGCCCGCATGTTAAGCCCGCAAAGCTGCCTTGACGGACTACTAGAGAAAAGTAAAGCTCACAGATTGTAACCGCGATCTTCGCAGTCGCTACAACGGGGGGAACCCCCGCAACGCGCTGCTCACAGTTCTAACTGCAAAACACAATACAGAAAAAATCGCTTGTTAGTCGAAAAGCCTGTTAGTTTCAAAAAGAAACACACTGCTCATTCTACTTCAGGTCTCGTCACCGGTAACGCTCGAATCAGTTCCCGGATGACGTCTGTCGCTGCTCTCCCTGTCTGATCACAATACTTTTCAAGCTTGGAAGCCTCATTTAATGCCAAATTTATGGTGATTCGCTTGACTGCCCATTTTTTATTCATGGTAAAAATCTTGTTGTATTACACAAGTTTATGACCAATCAATTGTCAATTATCATTTGACTATACGGAACTAAACTATAGCAACACGCGATCTGCCGAACGCTCATGCGCTCGCGCTTTGCAAAGTAAGGTAGCAGCGTTAGCGCAGGCCCCCTAAGGGGCTAGCTATCGCCCTAATGATAACAATGTAACTGATGGGTATGAAACTGTTAGTTAAAATCTACCCACAAATAGACAAAGCATCCTTATTATCCACATAATAGAGTGTATTGAGAGAGGTACAGTCTAATGGAAAATCAGGATGTGACTATTTCAATAGGAGATGCAGCCAAAGACTGTTCGCAGGTGGGCGGACGCTGGTAAATTACGATTTGAACGAACACCTAGTGGTCATAGGCGGTTCCATCTAGCAGATATCAAACGAATCACACCACGCGATTTAAACCAGCTAGAAGAGCGCATAACCATCAATTACGCCCGTGTGTCGAGCCATGATCAAAAAGAAGATTTAAGCAGGCAGATACAGGTTTTAGAAGCATTTAGCGCAACCAATGGCTGGCAATACGAAACCATATCTGATTTAGGCTCAGGACTTAATTACAACAAAAAAGGACTTCAGAAGCTGCTCAAACGCATCATGCAAGGTGATGTAGGTCGATTAGTCCTAACACACAAGGATAGATTGCTTAGATTTAGTTCTGAACTTGTTTTTGCTATGTGTGAGGAGTTTGAGACTGAGATTGTCATTATTAACAAATCAACTGAAGAAACCAGCTTTGAGCAACAGAAGTACGAATTCAGTAAAATTCAAAGTGTTCGCCATACTTTTTTGGGCAATAGTGTTTCTTTTATTTATAACGGACGATAGGTCTTTAGGCGTCTGCGCTCCGCAAACAATAGCAAACAGCGACTATTCGCTTTCTGGTTGGTTGAATGAGGAATGAACACCAATTTGGCTAGATACGGCTAGGTATAAACCAATAAGAACTACGGCAAAGCCAACCCAATGAGAAAAACTTAGCCTTTCCCAAAATATGACAAGCGCGAAAACTCCAGCAAAAACTGGCTCTAGGAGATGAAAAAGGGAGACGACTACTGAGGACAATTTCTCTAGGCAATATATCAAAAGTCCGTGACCGAAAACTTGGCAGACGAGGGAAAAACAAATGACTGCCAACCATCCCTCAACAGTTGAAGGGAAAATTTTATTTCCACTCAACAGAACTATCGGGAACATGACTACGGTAGCGCTCAAACAGATCCACAACTGAATTGTTATGGGAGTGAATTTGGTTCGCAGTTGTTCTACAAGGAGCAGGTAAGCTGCTAAGAAAACTGCAGATGTAATGGCAGCTACGTCTCCAAGTACATTACTAGTGGCTGTGAGTAGCTCATCTCGTTCAATGGCGATCGCTCCCCCAATAGCGATAACCATGCCAATGAGGAATTGGCGGTTTAAGCTCATAGAGAATAACAGCCACGCCCCTAAGCTGGTAAATATAGGAGAGAGATTATGCAGGACAGTCGAGATCGCAACACTAGTTTGAGTCAACGACCAAGCCACAAGGGATAAAGAGGCAGTAAAAAAAGTGCCAGCACCGAGCAATTGCAAAAGCCCGCTGAAGGTGTAATGCTCCTGTTGGACAGGTTCGCCCCAAAGTCGATGACGTATCACCTTGCTTCCATACCATAACCCGAAGACGACACTACTGAGCCAGAAACGATTAAATACAGTAGCAATCGGGCTAAGTTCGTATTCACTCCATCTGATGAGGATAGCGCCAAAAGATATGGCAATGATACCAGCGAATAATGCAGCGTTTACCATCGAAGCTGGTGTTTTGAACAACGTAACTTGTGAGAATTTCAGTTGATCTGTCATTGAGTCAATGGAAATGTTTGAGCTTTTTTATATTTCTACTGTTGTTATTTCAGCATATTAGTTTATATTTCTCAACAATCTTTCACTAAAGTTACTTCAAGCCGATATTCCGCACCCTCAACTGTCACGCATTTGTCCACGCACTTTGTCTGGAAGAAAGCGGAACCTTTCGACGCATTGTCCCCTAAAAAATCGTCAGCCTTATTACTACGAGTACTCGTGGGGGTTGATAGATCAACAGACAAAGGCTGACGATTTTTTTTCGTGTAAGACCCCCGTCTGGGTTGACTCGGTTTGCGACACGGATATCTGTGTTGTTAATAAGGTTCCGCTTTCTTTTACAGAGACCTCGACCCCTAGAAAAACAGCACGAGCGTATTACCACGCACGGCAGGTGCTACAAGTCGGGGAACCCTAGCCGAGCACTGCCTTATAAATGTCGGGGCTTGACGATCAACCGAACCTACGCTCGTGCTGTTTTTCTCACGTGGAAGACCTCATCACAATCGGTTTTTACTCTTTTTAATAAAAAATAAAGCTATCTCACATACCATGACTCTAGGACTGACTTTTGAGCAGGAAATGCCAAATATGGAACATAGATTTCAGACATTCAAACTTGATTTTTTGATTCATCTTGAGCGCGATACGCGTTCTTTCTAATGTGCTGCTCTCTGGCGAGCGCCTCAAGCCTCCGGCTGATCACCACCTATTTATCAGTAATTGTCAAAAGTCTGAAACGACCAAATTACGTTATACACATAATGTCCATTTTGAGAGCGTGCGTAAGTCTTATATTCTAAAACTAAGCTGATTTTTTGCATCTAAAACGCAAACACAGACACTTCATAGTTCGCCCACGCCTTATTGTTCTTTTTTTTACGTAATTTTGTGCTACAAATAGGTTATAAAAATTACTTGCTAATACTGATGAAGATTTCGATTTCTGGTGTCACTTTCTTACATCATTTATTTGTGCATGAGTTTACAAATGCTCTTTACACCCTTTTTCTCACTTCTTGAAGCTTGGTACAAAATATGAGCATTGGAATCCCCGAGAACAAAGCGACTGACACAACTAAAACTGATTTTGTGGCGATTGGGCGTATGCCTGTGGCACGCTTTGTGCAAGAGTTCTGTGCCAAAGGCAATCATTCACAGCGAATACAAAGGAAAAACCCAACAAATCATCACTCCAGGAATCGAATACACGAATCAGGTATACACATATAGCAGTTCTCCATTGCGTGCAACACATGTTGTTTGTAGGCGCACGGCAATACCGTGTCAGAAATAACGCATGCGTGTATTTTATGCAAGTGAGAATTGCAATATCTGAAGCGAGAATCCACAAATACAAAGACAATGATCTCATTTACATATGGGAATTGGGACTTTAAACCAATAAAAAGTAGTCAGAAATTCTTTGAAGTGAACCTTGAAAGTAAAAAAAGTAAAAATCTCCCAAAAGCTTGTACAGCAACCCCTTGGCAAAGAGGTACAATCAATTAACTTGGAAAACCAAGGGACTTTAAAAAGAGAAGCAACGCAAGACTGCCAATCCGAACGTTGCCTCTCTCGTTTCCGTAAAACCCATTAGAAATGGATTCACACAATTATGGTAAACCAAATTGTAGATGTTGTAGATACTCTCAGTTACCCAGAGTTAGCCGGACTTCTCACGGCTTGTGGATACGCGATTCGAGAGCAAACGATTCTTTCTAGGGCTTTGCTTGAACTCAGTTTTGAAATTTCCAAACTGCTGAATGAAAACGGCTTTTTAAATAGCGAATATCAGGATGTAGTGAACGACATAGATCTGGCACTCTTAGCTGGTTTGTGCGCGGTTAAATTGACTCAGATGGCTACAACCCTTGAAGAAATCAATCGAAAATATCATGATATTTTAGTGGAGTAATAAGGATGGAATCTCTGAGCAAATTCACTCAATTGATTGAGGAAGAATTCATGAAGAAGAATTCAGCAAGTCCTGATTCAGAATTCAGCAATATGATTGAATGGGGTTTGGGACCCCAACCAATTGTAGACAACGCCCTTCGGGGAGAACCTCCGGTTCCGCTAGCCCCTAAGGGGGCGCTACGCAAACGCTAACGCCAGTCGCCTACGGAGGGAGACCCTCCTGCGCCGTGCTGGTCTCACCAGATACCTCTGTCGGGAGAACGCCACATGCTTCAAGTCGGCAAAGCCGCCCAACGCAGTGGCTCCCCTCCTTCAGTACTGGCTCCCGTGAAGACGGTGGGGTTGCGCGACCCCTAGAGTCATCCGCATAAGGAGTACCGCTCGTTCATTCTGACCGGAGGCGGAGCTTTCCTTGCTCCGCTCCTGACTCCTGACTCCTGACTTCTTTTGATAATATAAGGTACGGTTTTATAAAATCAAAAAATTTTTTCACGCTCGCAAACGCGTGAAGTGCGTACCGTGAGTGAGTGAACGAGGGACAATTTTCTTCCCTCATTCCCTCCTCTTTATGTTTTATTAATAGCTTGGTTTCATAACTCAAATAGCAGTGCTGTGTATTTGTGGACTGTTGATGGGTTTTTTCAGTCACGATATTTTTCATGACACAAACACTACTGACAACAAAAATAACAAAAAGCGCTCTGGAGTGTTACCGCGTTTCCACCCGAAGCGCTTTTTGATTTATACTTGCTCCTCACACACACAACTAGAGAATAACATCGACTTTATGAAACATCAAGTAAACTAGGTGACAGTTTGACAACTGAACCTTATTCTATCTGACAAAACAAAAAGCGCTTGAACGTCTGGCCGTGTTTCGACTTCAAGCGCTTTCTGTCTTCAACTTACTCCTCACACTACATAAACAATATCACGGGTTGGATGAAATGATATTTTTAATGGGTGACACTTTTGCAACTGTTCTACCGTCTTCAGACATAGAGTATTCATCTTTTTCTATGTCTTATGGCTTATTTTGAAGTTGACATCTCTCTGAGGAAAGAGATTTTCTAATGTAAAAAGTGACGGATACCTGTTAACACCATGACTAAACCCAGTTCATTCGCAGCGAGTATCGAATCTTGATCCCGTAAACTTCCCCCTGGTTGCACAATACCCTTAATTCCGGCTGCGGCTGCTGTTTTGACTGAATCATCAAAGGGGAAGAATCCATCGCTGGCGAGAATTGCTCCTTTGGCTTTTTCTCCAGCTTGTTCTAAGGCAATTTTAACTGAGCCAACACGGTTCATTTGACCTGCACCCACACCCAAAGTTGTGCGATCGCCACTGACAACAATCGCATTAGACTTAACGTGTTTACAAACTTTCCAAGCAAACAACAATTCTTCCAACTCATCATCACTCGGTTGCTTTTCGGTGACGATTTGCCATGTGCTGGTGTTGGCTACCGCGTCATCTGAGGCTTGTAGCAGGAAACCACCTGCAATGACTTTTATGGTTTCTTTCGGTCCGCTGCTTAAGTTTGGTAATATTAATATCCGCACTTTTGATTTAGCAGCCAAAATATCTTGTGCTTGCGCTTCACAACCTGGTGCAACTACGCATTCTAAAAAAGTTTTTGTTAACTCAGTAGCAGTTCCAGCGTCAATTGGATGGTTTAGTGCGACAATTCCACCGAAAGCAGAAACCGAGTCAGCGTTGAATGCTTTTTGATAAGCTTCTTGGATGGTATTTCCCAAAGCGACACCACAGGGATTGTTATGTTTGATAATCGCTGCTGCTGGGGAGTCGGAGAATTCAGAAATAATCCGTCGTGCTGCTTCTAAATCAACCAAGTTATTGTAACTGAGCTCTTTGCCTTGCAGTTGAGTTGCAGTTGCCCATCCAGTTGGAGTTGTACCAGTTTGATACCAAGCTGCACTTTGATGAGGATTTTCGCCGTAACGGAGAGATTGTAGTTGTTTGCTCCTAAGGGTGTATTGTTGAGGTAATTCTGCTTCTTTGCTAAGGCTCTGACTCAGGTATGCTGCTATGGTCTGATCATAGCTAGAAGTATGTAAAAATCCTTTTAAGGCACACTTTTGCCGAAACTCTAGGGATGGTTCACCATTTGAGCGGTGCATTTCCTGTAAATATTCTTCATACTGCGTTGGCTCACATAAAATTGTCAGATGAGCAAAGTTTTTTGATGCTGCCCTGAGCATAGCAGGACCACCGATATCAATTTGCTCAATCGCCTCAGGTAAAGTTACGCCAAGTTTTGCGATCGTTTCTTCAAAAGGATAAAGATTCACGACAACCAAATCAATCGGGCGAATTTGGTTATTTTCCAAATCTGCTACATCTTCGGGTATATCCCGTCGTGCTAAGATACCGCCATGTATCCGAGGATGCAATGTTTTGACTCGACCACCTAAAATTTCTGGAGAACCTGTGTAATCAGCAACTTTCGTCACTGGTAGCCCTGCATCTTTCAGTGCTTTGGCTGTTCCTCCACTGCTGATAAATTCAAAGTCAAATTCTTCTACTAAGCTACGGGCAAGGTCGATTAATCCTGTTTTATTAGATACACTCAGCAGTGCTAGACGCGCCATGTTTCCCAAGCTTCCTTTGGTGTATTTACAATTAGTGCAGATGTCTATTGTTGCATTTAGCGGGCGCACGAGCGATAAGCCTCTGGCTTATCGCATGTGGGTATCGCGCAACGAGTGAACGGGACACTTCTAGTTAAGCTGAAAAGGAAACATCGTCTGGAATACAATAGCTGTATTGAGTCATTGATCAAGAGTGCGATCGCTATGACCGCAGCAACTAAGAAACTTACTTTTGCAGAGTATCTCAAGTATGACGATGGCACGGATACCCAATACGAATTGGTTGATGGAGAATTAATCCCCATGAGTCTTGGCACTGGTAAGCATGGCGGAATCTCCAAGTTTTTAGAACGAACCTTCGATGATGAAAGTGCCAAAATGGGAAGGAATTGGACAGCACAAAAGTTTTCCGTCGGAATTCGTTCGCCACGCGGGGGACGGTGGGACACCTCGCGGGTTCCAGACGTGGTAGTTTTACCAATAGAGCAGTGGGAAGCACTCTTCAACCGAGAAGCAGTCATCGAACTCAACGAACCTCCTCCTCTACTTGTGGTAGAAGTCGTCAGCGAATCTACTCAAACTACAGATTACCGCAGCAAGCGTTCCGAGTATGCCGTCCTCGAAATTCCCGAATATTGGATTGTTGATCCTATTCAAGAGGTGGTAACGGTATGCACCCTAGTAGAAGGGTTCTATGATGCTGTGGGATTCCGAGGAGAAGAGCGTATTATTTCTGCTACTTTCCCAGGGCTGGATTTAAGTGGCGATCAAGTGCTGGCTGGGCGGAACTGACGCGCGGCCTCTGCGACACATTACTTTACCTCAAAACAAGAATTTCCTCTGGTTAAAGCGCAACCCTCTCTATGTCCCCTGCCAGCCATTAATTTCTGGGCTAGAATCGAGCTGATTAAACGCTCTCTTTTAGTGAGGAGATGCTTGAGGAATAATGGCACAGAATGAGCTAGGGAAAATATTTGAATACTTGAATCCTAAAAGTCCGGAAAATTTGGATGGTGAGTGGTTTGTCACCTCCCCTAATCCTTTTTTGCCACCCCCATTTATGGTTTACCTCATTCTTGTTCACTGTTTGGGTTGTATTCCAATTGATCGACCCCAAGAAAAGATGGCTTGGATAGCCTATTTCAGTTTTCGAGACAAACCAATGTTTGCAGCACACTCAAAATCTGGCTTGCAGTTTGGAATTAAAGATAAGCAAGAGGCCGAGATATTAGAAGACTTTCTAATACTGCTAAAAAAATCACTCCCTGTGGCAAATGAAGCCTTTCAGGATTTAGTTAAGACTTCTTTTTCAAATGGTCAAATATCAATTGAAAATAAATCATTCTTATTCAGAGAGAGATATCTTTTTCTACGAAAACAAGCAGAATTAAAGTTTCACCAGGAGCAGCACCCCCTTCACGCCAAAACCATTGATAGCAAGGATTCTATATCTAGAGGCAATCCTCTTGAAGATTCTGTCAATACTTTGAATAACTTTAGCGAAGCTCATAGAGAAGGATTTTTCTTAGCCTCTACATCTCTTGATGCCTATTTTAGTGCTCTTGAGCATTACCTTATTTTACTCCTTCCATTCACTGATTTTAATCCCTGTCAAGAAAATATCCTAGAGTTTGTGAGAGGTAGTTGGGAAAAAAGCTTTCAAAGAATCTTCGGTAAGCCTCCAGCTAATGAAGCTGAACAAACTGTCCTAGAAAAGTTGAAGCAGATCAAAAGAAAATGGAGAAATACACTCGCTCATGGAGGTTTTGATTATGAAGGACAAACCTTCTTCGTCCAAGTCCCAGGCTTAGGATCAATTCCAGCCAGCCTTGCAAAAGATGAAAGCCGTTTTCAATTTCCAAGTTTGCCGATCACCTATTCAGATTTCAAGGAAATTTGTGCGGCACTCGATGAATGTGATGCACTCCTGAAAAATGGGAGTTTTAAACTGGCATTTCAATACATTGATGCTGGCTTAAACTTATATCTTGATGAGAGAAGCCGCAGAGGGTTGAAGGCAGCTTTGAGTTGTGAGCAGGAGATGGTATCTTTCATAGAACACCAATGTTATCTTGAGGATATGTATACAAATATGGACTGGTAATTTATCGTGTAGTGTAGAGCGGGATAACAATGTTTTAACCCGATTGGAATACGTGAGCGCTTACTGGCTAGACGAAGTCAGCACGGGTAATTTAAAATGGTACGATTCCTGGCTGATGAAAATTTCAATAATCAGATTGTTCGTGGTGTTCTTCGGCAGAGTCCTAGTGTTGATATGCGGACAGAAGAGATATTTTGGTATAAATGCAAAAGTTATAATTTCTTCAAGGACACAGAGGTAGAAACTGGTCATGTCAAACCTTGAGCAAATTGAATCTGCAATTCTCTCACTTCCATCCAATGACTTTGAGAAACTGAGACAATGGTTTTTCGACCTGGATTATCAGCGTTGGGATGAACAACTAGAGCGAGACATTGCAGACGGTAGGTTGGAATCGTTGGCTCAAGAGGCGATCGCTGAGTTCCAAGCAGGGCACTGTCGCGAAATTTGATGCACTACGCAACACGGCGATTTTGGCAATACTACGATGCTCTACCTGAAAGTGTGCAGCGAACTGCTGATCAATGCTACGAGTTGCTCAAAACTGATCCGTCTCATCCATCATTGCATTTTAAAAAGCTGGGTAACACTTATTGGTCGGTTCGAGCAGGGTTAAATTACCGTGCTTTAGGTGTTGAGGTGGAAAACGGTATTTCATGGTTTTGGATCGGTACACACGCAGAGTATGACAAGCTGATCAGTAAGCTGTAGCGCGGCATAACAACAAGAAGTCGCTACATGAAAATTGCTGATGCAAAATTTTTTATCTTGTCATTGCATACGTTTTATGCTTGACTGTCCCTTGTCCTTACTCATCTGTCCTCCTGTGAATGACTAAGGACCAGTAACTAACGACTAATAAATAAATGACTAATACTCTAGAATTTATCAGCATCCCTCCAAAAACCGGACAACCCCCAAAGGGTTTAATTGTCACTTTACACGGTTGGGGTGCAAATGCTGAAGATGTGGCGTATTTGTTGCCGTTTTTCAATTTGCCAGATTATCAATTTCTGTTTCCGAATGCACCTTTTCCCTATCCTCATTCTTCTATTGGCAGAGCATGGTATGACTTAAGAATAGAAAATATGTATCAAGGGTTAACTGAAAGTCGCCAGATGCTAACAGATTGGTTGCTATCTTTAGAAGGTATCACTGGTGTGCCTTTGTCGCGGACAATTTTGAGCGGATTTTCTCAAGGTGGGGCTATGACTTTGGATATAGGATTAAGATTACCTCTAGCTGGCTTAGTTTCTTTAAGTGGTTATTTACATCCAAATCTAGAAAATCTAGAAACGCAAAATTTGGCGTCTCTACCACCCGTTCTAATTATGCATGGAAGACAAGATACAGTTGTGCCACTACAAGCTGCTCTCTCAGCACAAAAAACTCTTGAATCTCTAGGAGCAGCAGTACAATACTATGAATTTGATATCGGTCATGAAATTCGACCAGAAATGCTAGAGTTGTTACGAAATTTTGTTGTTAACAATGCATAAATACAGGAAATTTGTCTTTTCTTTAAACATCACTAAGTCTGGGTTAGAAGATTTTTACAAATTCCCTTAAAAATCCGGAAAATTTTCACGAAATTGTTGCTCG
Source organism: Brasilonema sp. UFV-L1 (assembly GCF_012912105.1). Lineage (GTDB taxonomy): Bacteria > Cyanobacteriota > Cyanobacteriia > Cyanobacteriales > Nostocaceae > Brasilonema. Next base: position 50,413 of record NZ_QMEA01000068.1, on the reverse strand, counting down.
CAAGTGAGTAATATATATTGGGTGGCTGCGTCAAGCGCAACTCAACCCATGCTGGATGCGAATGCTGCAAAAGGGAGGGGCAAGTATAATGAAAACTCTAAGCATTTCTAGAACAGAAATTGCTAGCATGACTCCACAAGAGGTGGAAGTGTTAGCTACACGTCTGGAGCAGGATAATTACAGTAATGCTTTTGAGGGTTTGAATGATTGGCATCTACTGCGGGCGATCGCCTTTGCGCGTCCAGAGTTAGTTGAACCATATATTCATCTCCTGGATTTAGAACCCTACGATGAGGCGTAGATGGTTCAGAAGAGACGGGTTCTGATTGGAGTAGGCGGCGGTATTGCCGCCTATAAAATCTGTGAGGTTGTTTCCACTTTATTTCAAATCGGAGTGGAAGTAAAAGTTATTCTCACTAATTCAGCACAAAAATTTGTTACGCCCCTGACTTTCGCGACGCTTTCTCGCCATTGCGCTTATACAGATGAAAATTTTTGGCAACCAACTCACTCTCGTCCATTACATATTGATTTAGGTGAGTGGGCAGATTTAATTGTCATTGCGCCTTTAACTGCAAATACTTTAGCAAAGTTAGCTTATGGTATGGCTGACAATTTGCTCACAAATACTGTTTTGGCTTCCACTTGTTCTGTACTGCTAGCGCCAGCAATGAACACTGATATGTGGGAACAGCAGGCGGTGCAACGCAATTGGCAACAAATCTTGACAGAGAGTCGATTTCATGGTATTTGCACAGGGTCGGGCTTATTGGCGTGCGATCGCGTCGGTGCTGGTAGAATGGCAGAACCCCAAGAGATTGTTGCTTATGTGCAATCGTTGTTACACACCGGCGGGATGCGAGATTTGGTAGGTAAGCGAGTTTTGATTAGTGCAGGGGGAACACGAGAGCATCTTGATCCAGTACGATTTATTGGTAATCCTTCCACAGGGAAAATGGGGTTAGCTTTAGCACAAGCAGCACTGCACCGAGGAGCAAGCGTGACATTGGTACATAGTCCGGCAAGTTGGGATGTACCATTAGGAGTGCAAGCAATCTCTGTTGTGAGTGCAGAGCAAATGCAAGCAAGCATGGTGCAGCACTTACCGAACGCAGAAATGATTATTATGTCGGCAGCAGTGGCGGATGTCAAGCCACGGGAGTACAGTAAAGAAAAGTTAGCGAAAAAATCTCTTCCGCAAGCCTTACCTTTGGAACCCGTACCAGATATTGTTGTAGAATTGGCACGTCTCAAACAACCACATCAACAATTGATTGGGTTTGCAGCACAGACAGGAGATATTGTCACACCAGCATTAGAGAAATTGCACAGTAAAAACTTGGATGCGATTATTGCTAACCCCATAGATGAACCAGATAGCGGTTTTGGAAGTGATAATAATCGAGCGATATTTTTGGATAAGCAAGGACAAAAGATAGAAATTCCGTTTTGTTCCAAATTAGAAATGGCTCATCATATTTTTGATGTGTTGGCAAAGAAATAACGAAAGCAACTGACAACTCAACCCCATACTATCTGTAAATCTAAGACAAAACCAGGTAATATATCTTCTTCAGATAAGCTTGTGGGGTTGGGTCACAACGATTGAAAAATCTGCCAGCCTCCGGAAAAATCGCCCAT
>NZ_QMEA01000068.1:0-48727 GCF_012912105.1 Brasilonema sp. UFV-L1 | reverse complement strand
CTCACCAACCAATTAGTAATGAGGCTGGCAGATTTTTCCGGTTTTAATGAAGCGGGACTCAATTCATACTGTCAATCAGCAACGCCCAATTTTGGGTATGGCGATAGCTAGCCCCTTAGGGGGCCTGCGCTAACGCTGCTGCGCTGCTTTGCAGATCGCCTGACAAAGTGATTGATTACTCTTCTTGCGCACTAAACAAGATTTTTGTCAAGATATTGACCCGACGATTGTGCCAATCGCTGCTGGAGGATGAATTCTGCAAGTGCCAAATCTACAGGCGTCGTGACTTTCAAATTCGTTTCTTCTCCTTCCACAATCTGCACAGGTAAATGGCATTGTTCAAATAAAGCAGCATCGTCTGTCACTTCCCAACCTTGACGACGTCCTTCAGCGTGACACTGCTGTAGTTGCTTAACTTCAAATCCTTGAGGGGTTTGAGCTGCCCAAAGTTGACGTCTATCTGGTGTACTCGTAATCAGATGTGTCTGTTGATTCACAACTTTAATCGTGTCTTTGACGGGAATCGCAGCAATTAAACCTTGACAATGGAGAATTGCTTGAGCACATCTGTCAAACAAATTTGGTGTTGCCAAACATCTAGCTCCATCATGAATCAACACATGTTTGGCGATGGCAGGTAAGGACTGCAAGCCATTGTATACCGAATCTTGACGCGTTGCTCCTCCTTGAATGAAATGCACTGACTTACTCAGCGATAAGTTCGATACGATTTCTTGTAAATCACCCTGATCTTGTGGTTGAATAATTATGCCTATCCAATCAATAGACTCAGAAGCTTCAGCTGCTAAAAGTGTCCAAGCAATTAAAGGTTTATTTAACAGGGTAAGCAGTAGTTTATTTCTACTACTCCCCATTCGGCGACCCGTTCCTGCAGCTGGAATTAGTAAGTACACAGTTATCTAGTATAAATACAAATTTTAATTAATAAAACACTACCATTCGCTAGGTCTTTTTGCAAAGTTGGAATGCTCAATATTGGCAAAGCGATAGCTAGCCCCTTAGGGGGCCTGCGCTAACGCTGCTGCGCTCTCCACAGAACGCTCTTTTTGTAAATAGGTACATCAAGCTGGATTTCTGTTAGTCGTAAGAAAAAGAAGGTAAAGGATCAAAATTATTTGACCTTTTACCTTTGTAGACTTATCTGTGCAAGACGTTTTTGATTCTTATTAAGATTTTTAAAAACAGTATGACTGAGTGATCGTGCCTTGGAAACCTCAAAGATTTTTATCTAGTATTTGCATGATTGTTAGTAGAACTAAGCTATGACAGTACCTTGGAGGGTACCTTTTTAGATACAAAACAAAAATCCCGATTTCTGAAAGAAAGCGAGATTTTTTTTACCCTTCCATTGTGACAGACTACTGAACTGAAGTTTTTGGTTTTTTTGTAAGAATTCAGGAGCCAGAATTCTGAGGTTTTTTTTGAGGTGCTTGCTGACTTTCTGTTGGTATAAGCTGCTGCCACAAAGTTGTTGGCGTTGCTTGACGGAAAGCTCCACAATAGTGCATTGTCATTACTGCTTTGAAAGCCCAGTGGTTAGGTGAAACATCGCTCTTAGGCACAGACAAGGTTTCTGACTGGTTCTGAATACAGGCATTGGGAACTTGATTTGGTTGAACTGGGCTATTATTATAAGTATTCTGCGCTTTTGAAGGAGTTGCAAAGCCAGCAACTAATAGTACTACAGCAGTCGCTAGGATTTTGAGGTTGATGCTGCATTTATCCGTTCTAGGCACCAGAAAACACTGTTATTATAACCAACAGCATAACTAATCCAGCAATCCACAACATTAAAGCTCCCCAACCCACTGAATCTTGTTGTAATTTGTGCCACAAATTTGTGACAGAATTATTACGCACTGCCATTTTATCCCCTCCGATTTTTGGTAAGCTGATACCAGACACCACTCATAGAACTTGAACTCAGTTATGTTAAATTTCTTATTAGAAAATAAGAGAATGAATTTCTTACTTCCAAAGATTAAATCACTGAGATTTCAGTCTAAAAATGGGGCACATGCGAATTTACACCTGTATGTGCATTCTTTTGCTTAAAAAAATCACAAAAATATATTTTTCACCTATAAATCGTATTCTCCCACACATGAGCATTTCTATTCTCAAATTTTGTAAGTTTGAGAAAAATCTTAATATTTGCTCTTATTTCAGCTTGAAATTTAGAACCTCTCATTTAACTGTTAATCATGCAAATATTCAAGACGCTATTACGAGTTCGGCACTATGAAATGGACGCTTTGGGACACGTTAACAATGCAGTCTACCAAAACTATCTAGAACAGGCGGCTATTGAACACTCTGAACATCTGGGCTTAACTTTCGATGTCTACCGAGAACTGGGTGGTGTATTTGTCATGAGACGCGTAGAAATTGAGTACTTGCACCCAGCTGTCGCAAGCGACACCTTAGAAATCATGACTTGGTTAAGAGAAATGCGTGGTACTCGTGCTTATCGACAGTACGAAATTCGTAAACAAAACCAAGAAGATTTATTAGTTACTGCTGAAGCTCTATGGGTATGGGTAGATCCTAAAACGATGCGTCCTCGAGGTATTCCTAAGATGTTGCTAGAGAAATTCTTGCAAATATAACCATCAATGGTTGTGAGATAGTTGACTATTAGATGCAATAGCAATTGCTTGTGACGTTTGCAAAGTCGGATGATTTCTTATTCATATTTTTTCTGTCTTTGCGCTTCGTACAACATCAAAGCAGCGGTAATTGCGACGTTTAAAGATTCTACCCCTGGACTTAAGGGAATTTTGACTTGTAAATCTGCTATCCCTGTCAATTCTGGTGACAAACCACCACCTTCATTCCCCAATAAAATTAAACTGGGTTTGCGCCAGTCTACATCCCAATAAGTCAAAGTCGCATTAGGTAAAGTTGCAACAACTTGCATGTGTGCTTGTTGACTTTGCTGAATTGTTGCTTTTAAATCGGGACTCACCGCCATTGCTAAGTGAAACCACTGTCCAGCCGAAGCACGTAACACTTTTGGGTTGTCTAAATCCACACTATCTTCACTCAGCCACAACCCAGAAGCCCCAGCAGCTGCAGCAGTCCGAATTATTGTACCCAAGTTACCTGGATCTTGTACAGTTTCTAACGCGAGCACGATACCACTAAAGAGGACTTCCCCGAGGCGATCGCAAGGCAGCGCAGCAGCGAAGCGATCGCCTCTTTTTGCTGTCGCAACTACGCCATCTGGTTGCACTGTGGTGGCGATCGCCTTTAAAACGTCCTCACTAACAATTTCTGCTCGTTGACAAAGATGACAAACTTTTTCCCATAGTAAAGGATGGGTGTCTTGCCATTCTGGAGTGCTACACACTGTTTCCAGTGGGTAACTCGCCGCACAAGCTTCTTCTAAAAGGTGTGTCCCTTCCAGTAAAAACAACTGCTGCTTATGCCTTTCTTTTGAGGAGTGCAGTTTGCGAATTTGCTTGACGAGGGGATTTTGTAAACTTGTTAGCATTGAAGTTCTGAGTTCTAAGTCATGAATGGTTACTGAATATACTGAATATTCACAAATTAAGTGTTTAGTCTTGCAAGAAACAAGGTAGCTGCTGAGGGGAGAAAGCACAAGCAAAGAGAATTTGTCTTGTTTCTTGCATTCATAGTTGCTGGCTGCAGCTGCTTGTAGGGCGTTTTCAATAAACACACGGGGATCACGGAAAAAAGGTGTTTCTTTGATTCATAACGGGTGGTGCGCTGCCAGTCGGACGCTACTAATAAACATTTTTTCACTCGTTACTCATTACTTGCTACTTCTATGCGGAACCCGGGACTTGAACCCGGAAGCCTTTCGGCACTAGAACCTGAATCTAGCGCGTCTGCCAATTCCGCCAGTTCCGCAAATTTTTATTTTTTATTGACCGTCTATTAATTTGCCTTAATTCTTTGGATTTGTCAAGTCTTGATTTGTGATATGAGTGATCTCCTGTTAGGGAAAACATAAATTAAATTTATCTATTTAAGATTTAGTACAAATAATAATGTAGACAATGAAAAACTATCGTGTAGAATCGAAACCAACCTCAAACGTGTAGAAAACAGTTTTTTTGGAGGGTAGGCTTATTATTCCTTCTAGCGGCTTACCAGATGCTAAATCTTCCCCCATAGCAGACTCCTCAGTCTTGCAAATATGGGGTGGGCATCGCTTGCAAGGTCATGTAAAAATTAGCGGGGCAAAAAATTCAGCATTGGTTATCATGGCTGGAGCCTTGCTCTGTTCAGGCGAATGTCGCATCCGTAACGTGCCGTTATTGGCAGACGTCACACGGTTGGGCCAGATATTATCTGCTTTAGGCGTTCGCTTGACGCAAACAGGAGAGATATTGGATATTGATGCCAGAGAAATCAAAACATCAAAGGCTCCTTACGAATTGGTGACACAGTTGAGAGCAAGTTTCTTTGCTATTGGTCCGATGCTGGCGCGATTGGGAGTCGCACAGATGCCTTTACCGGGAGGCTGTGCCATTGGCGCAAGACCAGTCGATTTGCATGTCCGAGGACTGCAAGCAATGGGAGCCGAAGTGCAAATTGAGCATGGCATTTGTAATGCTTATGTTCCTGGTAACAATCGTCGATTAAAAGGAGCAAAGATATATTTGGATACTCCCAGCGTGGGAGCAACAGAAACTTTGATGATGGCGGCAACTCTTGCGGATGGCGAAACTATTATTGAAAATGCTGCACGCGAGCCGGAAGTCGTTGATTTGGCAAACTTCTGTATTGCAATGGGAGCGAAGATAGAGGGGGCAGGAACTAGTACAATTACGATTGTTGGTGTTCCACAGTTACACTCTACTGAGTATAGCATTATTCCTGATCGCATAGAAGCAGGGACATTTTTAATAGCAGCAGCAATTACTCGTTCAGAACTGACCCTTTCGCCTGTAGTACCAGAGCATTTGACACCAATCATTGCCAAACTGCAAGAAATTGGAGTAGATATTATTGAGGAAGCTCCTAACTGCTTACGTACTCTGAGCGCAGAAACGCTTAGAGCAGCTGATATTGAAACTTTGCCCCATCCAGGCTTTCCTACAGATATGCAAGCGCCATTTATGGCTTTGCTGACACTAGCTGAAGGGGATAGTCTCATTAATGAATCTGTATTTGAGAATCGTTTGCGCCACGCCTCAGAGTTAAATCGCCTGGGGGCAGATATTCGTGTTAAAGGTAACGTTGCCTTTATTCGGGGAGTGCCTATATTATCAGGCGCACCCGTACTAGGTACGGATTTGCGAGCATCAGCAGCATTAGTTTTGGCAGGACTTGCGGCAGATGGAACAACCATAATTCAGGGATTGCAACACTTAGATCGAGGCTACGATAGACTTGATTCAAAGTTGCAGCAATTAGGAGCTAGAATCCAGCGGGTGTCAGTCGCAAAGACAAATACAGAAGTTGCTCCCCAAAACGCTGATTCTCAAGCCTCAATCTCTATGTAGTCAGATATACCAAAGACCACCAGAGCAATAGGACAAGGAAGAATTTCTTTCTTGTTCTTTATGCTACGGCTATCAGGCTGCACGTGAGAGGGTGAGAACCCCTACCATGCGCGGGAGGGGCGGGGGTCTTACACGAAAAAAATTGGCAGCCCACTTCGCTGCGCTCGAAGTCAAAAGTATCAAGCCAAAAATCAAAAGTAAAGAACTATTCCTAATTTTGACTTCTTACCTTATGGTTTTGATTTCCCCGATAGCGGAGCGTGGCTAACGCCATAGGGGTGGGCTGCCAATTTTTTAGGGGACGCCAGATAAGAGCGGCGGGAAACCCGTCCGCAGTACTGGCCAGGGCAATGCGTCGGATGAAACCCGATTCAAAGGGATTTATCCCTTTGTTTCTGTTGTTGGAACTTTTGTATGAATAATCGTGTCATAATAGATATAGCGCGTTAAAACGCGAAACCATTGTAGGAGTGCCTTCCGCTTGCATGACCACCAGAACCGATAACGACACTGGCTTCTGGGGAAAAGGCAAAATAAACTGATTTTTTAGATCCATCCGAGGGGGGACGCCTCTTAGATGTAAAATTAAAATGCTTGCGGAGACGGTGAGACCAGCGCTGCGGGAGGGGAGCCACTGCTCGACTAGGGTTTCCCGGCAGTCCCGCATGTGCCACTTCTGTGCGGGGGTTCCCCCCGTTGAAGAATGTGGCGTCAGGCGACTGGCGTTAGCCCTCCGGGCGTGCGCTTTGCGCATACTCGGAGGGTCTGGCGGGGAGTAAGTCATAAGTCGGCTGCTCTAGTTAAGAGTCTAAGAAACAGGAACAAAGGTCTAACAGCACGGCTTGAGCCTGCTGTGGAACAACTTTTAAGAATCCCTTGGCTAAAGCCGAAGGGAGTACGTTAAACTGTTTGTGTGGGGCTATTCATAAAGATCAGCCCTAAATTTAAAAATTTTTTATTTCCCCAGCTTGCTTTCGCCATGTTACCGCAAAACACTCAACTTATTGGTCTCAAAGCAGATTCATTTCGTCATCCACTAGATTTAGAAGCAACCAAAGCACTTAAGCAGATACCTGGTTTGGATATGATGGTGCGGAATCTTTTGGGACCATTGGCGGAGCAGGTTTTTTATGTAGAAAATATCGCTTCTAGTGTTCTTGTCGGTGAAAAACAACTACCCCATCTCCATCAGTCGTTGTTAGAAGCTTGCAAAATACTGGATATGGAACCCCCACAGCTTTATGTAAGGCAGCATCCAGCTCCCAATGCCTACACTTTTGCGATGCGGGGAAAACAGCCTTTTGTTGTACTGCATACTTCCTTGATTGATATGCTCCAACAAGAAGAAATTCAGGCTGTGATTGCTCATGAATTGGGACACCTCAAGTGTGACCACAGTGTTTACTTAACTCCAGTAAATATATTGATATTAGCTGCAGCAGTCGTGCCTACTGTTGGAGCATTTCTTGCCCAAGCAATCCAGGCGCAACTTTTGGAATGGGTACGCTGTGCTGAATTTACATGCGATCGCGCAGCATTGTTAGCAACCCAAAACCCCAAAGTCGTAATGTCAGTCTTGATGAAACTTGCCGGTGGTTCACCCACCATAGCACCGCAACTGAATCTTGATGCTTTTATCGCCCAAGCTCGTGCTTATGATGATATTAGCAAGACTGAACTAGGTGAAATGGTCAAAGTTGCTCGCACAGCTGGGTTAACTCACCCAGTACCAGTTCTACGTGCAAGAGAAATTGATCGTTGGGCAACTAGCCAAGAATATCAAAAGTTGTTGCAAAATCATAAAATAGAGTATAATAGTGAAGTTGCACCCAAGGGCGGGTGGCGAAACTGGTAGACGCACCACACTCAAAATGTGGCGACCTTGCGGTCATAGGAGTTCGATTCTCCTCCTGCCCACTCAAAACAATTTTAGTCGTGAGTACTCGATACCGAGTGAAAATGGTTCATCACTCAGGGTTGAGCACTCAAAGATCTTCAGATAAAATTCTTAACTTCAAGATTGGAGCAGCTTTCGGTAAAATCAGACAGCACGAAATTGCAAAGGGAGAGGAAAAGCTGTGAGTGCAACCTACACCGGCGGCTGTCAATGCGGACAAATCCGTTATGAAATCCGTGCTGAACCATTGACTTTTTATCTGTGTCATTGTAAGGAATGTCAGAAACAGTCTTCCAGCGCTTTTGGAATGTCCCTTACCGTACCACGAGATGCTGTTGTCATTATCCAAGGACAAACGAAGGCTTGGACGCGTAAAGCCGAGAGTGGGCGTGAAGTCAGTTGCTTATTTTGTGGTGAGTGCGGAACACGATTGTTTCATGAACGGGCTTATCATCGAGAAACCATCAATGTCAAAGCTGGAACGCTAGATGACACAAGTTGGTTACGCCCTGTGGGTAACCTTTGGACAAGTAGCGCTCAACCGTGGGTGATGATTTCAGAGCAGATGCTCAATTACGAAGCACAACCACCAGATGTGAGTCTTTTGTGGGAGAAATGGGCAGAACAACATTCACGATAATCTCGGATCTAAAGCATCTCTTAAACCATCACCTATATAGTTGATACTGAGCACTGTGAGAAATATCGCCGTACCAGGGAAAAGAACCATATAAGGAGAAAATTCTAGAAAATTTTGTCCATCATAAAGCATTCTACCCCAAGTTGGTACGTCTGGTGGAAAACCAAGACCAAAAAAACTGAGGGTGGATTCGGTAATAATCGCATTACTGATTGATAGAGTAGCAGCAACTAACACGGGACTGATAACATTTGGCAGAATGTGAAGCCAAATCAGTCGCTGGGAACTCGCACCAAGCGCACGCGCAGCTGTGACAAATTCCATTTCTCGTACTGTCAAAAAACCAGAGCGGACTAATCTCGCTACACTCATCCAATTGAGTCCACCAATGATGAGGACAACTAACACAAATATACCTAATTCTTGACCTGCGATCGCCTTAATCGCATCACGAAATAAAAATATCACTAGTAGCAACAGTGGTAATTGCGGTAAAGCTAAACACAAGTCGGTTAAACGCATCAATATCATATCGAGGAAACCGCCATAAAAACCAGAAATTGCGCCAATCAACGTACCCAGGAAGATAGCAACCAGCATCGAAAAAATTCCCACTGCCATTGATATCCGTCCGCCGTACAAGACTCTGGCTAATATATCTTGACCTAAATCGTTGGTACCAAACGGATGTTCCAAACTAGGCGGATGGGAAGATAGGGCAAAGTCAATTTTGTTGATAGGAGTAGTGTATATTAATGGACCAAACAGAACACTTAAGACTATTATCAGTAGTACCACACTACCAAACACTGCCTGACGGTTGCGACGAAACTTGCGCCATGTTTCTTGTGCAAGCGTTCTTTGCCCAAAAGTCATATTTTCGGCTGCAGGAGAAACCGAAAATTTCGGTTCTTCTGGAGTTTGGTTTGGCGATCGCCTTAACATAACTTATTCATTTTCCTACTATTTCGTGTATTTGACTCGAGGATCTAATAAAGCATAGAGAATATCAGCAACGAGATTAAAAATAACAATCAAAATTGCATAGATAAAGGTAATTGACATCACGACTGGTGTATCATTGCGATAGATAGACTCAATTAATAAAGCCCCAATACCAGGAACGCGAAAAACTTGTTCTGTCACCAAAGCTCCTGTGAAAATATTAGGGATATCTAACGCTACTAATGTAACCACCGGAATTAATGCATTCCGCAAAACGTGACGATTGATCACGACAAATGTAGGCAATCCTTTAGCATAAGCAGTACGCACATAGTCTTGATGGAGTTTTTCTAAAACTTCTGAACGGACAAAGCGCATGAGTAAAGCTGTCTGCCAGAGTGTAAGTACACAAACAGGCATAATAGACTGTTTAATTTGCCCTATAAAACTTTCCCAATCAGTAACTTGCAGAGTGCTATTATAAATAAAAGGTAGCCATTTTAACTGTACGCTAAAGATAATAATAAAGAGTAACCCAGTAAAGAATGTCGGTAAAGAGAATCCCAAAAATACTATAGTTGTTAATATTGTGTCCAGAATTGAATTGCGTTTGAGAGCGGAAATCACTCCTAGAGGAACAGCTAGCAGCGCACCGAGAACATAAGCAGAACCAACAACCCATAAAGTTGTTGGTAGACGTTGAAGAATTAACGCATTCACCGGGCTGCGACTTGTAAAAGAATAGCCCATGTCTCCCTTGATAAAGGACATAAACCACTTGATGTAGCGGATGTGTATTGGTTGATCTAAACCAAATGACCTTTTGATATTCTCTCGAACTTCTGCTGTAATAGAGGGATTGAGGGCAAACTCACCCATCGGATCACCTGGTGCTAACGCTAGGATAGTGAACACAACAATACTGATAGCAATGAGTGTGGGAATAAAGGACAGTAAACGATGGATGAAGTATTTGGTCATACTACCGCAGTTTATTTTATAAAATTCTCTCTTATCTGAGTGCGGTTTGATTTTGTCTCCATCTTTTCTACAAAGAAACTTTTCGACAGGAAGCATCTTTAACTTCTAGCAAAGGTGCAAGAGCAGTACGTTGTCTCATATCTTGCACCTCTGAGGACAATCCACTAATACACGAATAAGTGGTGTAAGAAAGTGACAGCAGAAGCGAAAGTTTCTTTAGACTCTTTATAGTAATTAATAAAACACTATTTTTTAGGCTATTACGTAATTATAAACGGTACAGGTGCTTTTAATTTTTTGCTCTCAGGATAACTCTGACTAAAAATTGCAGGCAAGTTGTCATGTTCAGGTCTTTAGAGGTATTAACCTGCATAGCAATGGCAACTTTGTATTTAGGAAAATACTTAAGTATGGTTTGGTAGCCGGGAGTCCAGCCGGAGTGCCCATAAGCTTTCCCAAACTCAGTCTCACTGATAGTGACACCAAGTCCATAATCAACCTTCTCGGCTGCGTTGCGCGGGATTGCGGTCAACAGGTTGTCAAGATAAGCTCCCGCCATCGCTTTGCCCTCATAGAGCAATTTTGCCCACTGAACGATGTCCTTTGGGTTAGTGACCAGACCACCATCAGTCCATTCATTGGCAGGGTGAAAGACTAATACACCATTTCTCATGTTTTTCTCTGGTAAACCTAGAAGGTTATCTGGACTGAGATAGCCCGGTGATAGGTTAGGAAGATCACGGTGATTAGCGGGTTCTGTAAGGTTGAGAGACAGTGGATTGAGGAAACGTTTTTGTAGTTCCTCGTAATACGTCTTGTTGCTTACCTGCTCAATCAGCATACCAACGAGAATATAACCAGTATTGCTGTAAGCAAAGCCTTGACCGACAGGGAATAAAGGTTCCTGATCTAACACGAACTCTAATAACTGTCGGGGTGAGAAGTAAAAGTCAGGATTGGGAGGATCTGCGCTTAATGCTGCTCGCAGTGTGGTGTTGAAGCGCTTGTTGTGATTATGGTTAGGTAAACCACTGCTATGGTTGAGGAGCATACGGAGTGAGATATTATCCCCATTGGGAAGACGGCTGAACCAATCCTCTTGTGCCAACCATCTCGCAATCGGGATGTCCAAGCTTAGCTTGCCCTCTTGTACCAAACCAAGTGCGACAGCAGATGTGAATGTCTTACCCACACTGCCTGAGAGCATTCGTATATCGGATGTCATTGCAATTTGATTTTCTTGGTCAGCATAGCCAGTCGCAAATTCGATGCATTGTCCGTCAGCAAGTATAAAGGCGGCTGTAGCGCCGGGGAAGTTTGTCTGTTGCTGAAGGATATCCAATGACGTTTGGAAGCGTTCAATATCATCAAAAGCATCTCTCATTGCTTTAACTATCCTTAAGTTTTGACAATCAAAAGTGAGGAATTATCGTACGAGTCAACTATAAAAGTACTTAAATTTGCAGGGGTAGCGCAAAACATGAGAGAAAGGGCGTGAAATTTATTGTATATCGTCAAAAAAAAGAACAATGCTTGCTCACGCCCAGGAACTAGTACGTTACGTGTGTCTCTTGAGGAATTGACGAGCAAGAATTTTGAGTTAAATTTTGTTAAGATTGGACTCAATACAATTACTTCTGCCTTCTCATTCCATTCCCTACCTTGGAGACACCTCATGCTGCGACTTGAACATATCAGTAAAATTTATCCCACAGGCGAAGTTCTCAAGGATGTCAACTGGGAAGTCAAAGCTGGCGATCGCATTGGTTTAGTCGGTGTGAATGGTGCCGGAAAATCTACCCAGCTTAAAATTATAGCAGGAGAAACTGAACCCACATCTGGTGAAATCATTCGTCCTGCCAGCTTACACATAGCTTACCTGAATCAAGAATTTGAAGTCGAACCAACTCGTACTGTCAGAGAAGAATTTTGGACAGTTTTTAAGGAAGCTAACGCTGTGCAGTTATCTCTAGCACAGGTACAGCGAGAAATGGAAAGCGCAACTCCAGAAAAACTGGACAAACTGATTGATAAGTTGGATCGCTTACAACGGCAGTTTGAAGCTTTAGATGGCTATATCTTAGACACACGTATTGGAAAAATTCTACCAGAAATGGGGTTTGGGCTAGAAGATGGCGATCGCCTTGTCAGTGCTTTTAGTGGCGGTTGGCAAATGCGAATGGGTTTGGGCAAAATTCTTTTGCAAGAACCTGACTTATTACTATTAGACGAGCCAACAAACCACTTAGACTTAGAAACAATTGAGTGGTTGGAAAATTATCTCAAGGGACTCAATACTCCAATGGTGATAGTCTCTCATGACCGGGAGTTCCTTGATCGTCTCTGCACGCAAATTGTGGAAACAGAACGCGGTGTCTCCAGCACCTACCTTGGCAATTACTCAGCCTACTTGCAACAAAAGGCTGAAAATCAATCAGCCCAAGTTGCGGCTTACGAACGCCAGCAAAAAGAATTAGATAAACAACAAGCTTTTGTTGATAGGTTCCGCGCTAGCGCAACTCGCAGTACCCAAGCAAAAAGCCGGGAAAAACAACTAGACAAAATTGAACGCATCGAAGCACCTGTAGATGGTTTAAGAACACTACAATTCCGTTTTCCCACTGCACCCCGTAGCGGACGTGAAGTAGTACAAATTAAAGAATTAACTCACGTTTATGATGATAAGATATTGTTCCTGGGTGCGAATCTTTTGATTGAAAGAGGCGATCGCATTGCCTTTATTGCTCCTAATGGTGCAGGCAAATCCACTTTGTTACGCCTCATTATGGGCGCTGAGAAACCCACAGAAGGTTCAGTAGAATTGGGCGAACACAATGTCATACCAGGATATTTTGAGCAAAACCAAGCTGAAGCTTTGGATTTGAAAAAAACTGTTATGGACACTATCCATGACGAAGTTCCTGATTGGAAAAATGAAGAGGTTCGCACTCTTTTAGGAAGGTTTTTATTCAGTGGTGATACTGTATTTAAACAAGTTGGAGCATTGAGCGGAGGTGAAAAAGCACGTCTTGCCTTAGCAAAAATGCTCTTGCAACCAGTGAATTTATTAATACTGGATGAGCCGACTAATCATTTAGACATTCCGGCAAAAGAAATGTTAGAAGGAGCCATCCAAAATTATGATGGCACCGTACTTGTTGTTTCTCATGATCGTTATTTCATTTCTAAGGTAGCAAACAAAATTGTGGAAATCCGTGAAGGAGAATTCCGCGTTTATTTGGGTGATTACAACTATTACTTGGATAAAATAGCAGAGGAAAAAGAACAAGCAAGATTAGCAGAGATTGCTGCCGAAAAAGCAGCAAAAAAAGCAGCAAAAGTCGCCAAATCTGCCGCGAAAAAGAAATAATAGGCGGATGTAGATAGTGGTGGTCGGTATTCTGAAAAGAAGTCCCAAAAAATAAATAAAGTTTAAGAAATGTCTAAAAACTAACAGTTATGCAAAAAAAGTAGGCGATCAGCAAAAATTCACTTGCGACTGCAATTAGCAATGCTATGATTCGGGTATTACAAAAAGTAAAAGGCAGTTTTACTATGACCAAAGCACCTGTTGCTCCCGTGGTGCTAGTCATTTTAGACGGATGGGGCTACTGCGAGGAGAGTCATGGAAATGCTATTGCTATTGCTAACACTCCGGTGATGGATAGCTTATGGGCGGCTTATCCCCACACCCTTATCCGAACATCAGGGAAAGCGGTGGGGTTACCAGAAGGTCAAATGGGCAACTCGGAAGTTGGTCATTTGAACCTAGGCGCTGGTAGAGTTGTACCCCAAGAATTGGTACGCATCTCAGACGCAGTAGAAGATGGTTCCATTCTTAGAAATCCAGCACTGGTTAAAGTTTGCCAACAAGTGTTTAATCGAAATGGCAAGCTGCATTTAGTCGGGCTAACCTCTGAGGGCGGAGTGCATTCGCACATCAGTCATCTATTCGGACTACTTGACTTAGCGAAGATTCAGGGAATATCCCAAGTTTGCATACACGCCATCACTGATGGGCGTGATACCACTCCAACTGAAGGTGTCAAAGCATTAGGACTTCTTCAGGACTATATTGATCGTATAGGAGTGGGGCGCATAGTCACAATTAGTGGTCGCTACTACGCGATGGATCGCGATCGCCGTTGGGATCGGGTCAAACGCGCTTACGATGTCATGACGCAGGATGGGGCTGGAAATGGTCGAAAAGCTGTGGAAGTCCTGCAAGCATCGTATGCAGAAGGTGTGACGGACGAATTCGTTATCCCCGTGAGAATTGCACCTGGAGCGGTAGAATCAGGAGATGGAGTCATATTTTTTAACTTCCGCCCCGACAGAGCAAGACAACTGACTCAAGCTTTTGTCAAGCCAGAATTTAACGGTTTTGAAAGACAGCAAGTCACGCCGCTTGAGTTTGTAACCTTTACACAGTACGAACCAGAATTATCAGTTGGGGTTGCTTTTGAACCTCAAAATTTGAGCAATATTCTTGGGGAAGTTATTTCCAAGCATGGTTTAAAGCAGTTTCGCACTGCAGAAACAGAAAAATACGCTCACGTCACCTACTTTTTCAATGGCGGTTTGGAAGAACCTTTTGCAGGGGAAGACCGAGAACTGATTAATTCTCCAATGGTGGCGACTTATGATAGCGCTCCAGCAATGTCAGCACAAGCTGTCACAGACGTGGCGATCGCAGCCATTGAAAAGCGCGTATACTCCCTTGTTGTCATTAACTATGCTAACCCAGACATGGTAGGACACACAGGTAACATCGAAGCAACTGTCAAAGCCGTTGAAACAGTTGACCAGTGTTTGGGTCGCCTACTCTCCAGTATTGGTAAAGTTGGCGGTACAGCAATGATAACAGCTGACCACGGTAACGCTGAGTATATGCTCGATAGTAATGGGAACCCCTGGACAGCACATACAACCAACTTAGTTCCCCTGATTTTAGTTGAAGGCGAAAAAGCCAAGATTCCAGGACATGGAACAGATGTCAGCATGCGAAGTGATGGTAAGCTATCCGATATCGCACCCACGATTTTGGATATTTTACAAGTACCTCAGCCATCGGAAATGACAGGGCGATCGCTCTTGCAAAACGCTGAGTATGAAGTGCAACCTTCTCGCACTCCTGTAAAACTGGGTTTGTGAAAAAGTTAAGAATGATGAATCTTACAAAGAAGGACAACTGACAATTCATCATTCTTAATTTACTATTAAGAATATATAATTTATAATTTGAGATTGTTCTGTCTTCAAACTCGTCATCAACTATAATTAGCGACTATGACCATTACTAACGTTGTAGAACTCATTTGGGTAATTTCCGCAGTTGGTCTGATTATCTTAGTTTTGCTGCATAGTCCCAAAGGTGATGGCATAGGAGCCATTGGTGGACAAGCCCAATTGTTCAGTAGCACAAAGAGTGCAGAAAACACGTTAAATCGAGTGACTTGGGCGCTGACAGCCATTTTTTTGGGTTTAACTGTCGTTTTAAGTGCTGGTTGGCTCCCTAAATGAGATGGGGAGATGGGGAGACCCTCTCCGGGGGAATTCAAAGTATGCCTACGGCACGCTGCGCTAACAAAATTCGCTCGTTCAAAAAAAGAATTCTTAATTTTGAATTTTGAGATTGCTTCGCTTCACTCGCAACGCTACGCGATGCGTGAATTCTCGCGAAGCGAGTATTGGGGAGATAAAATAAGTGGCAAGTTTACACATAGCACCCGTCATTGCATTTTTAGGACAACTACCATAAGAACTCTAGTTTTACAGCGCTTCATAGTATCGTTAGCATTAGCTATTGGTACAGGGCTGCTTATTATTTTGACCAGTTTCCAATCCAGCGCTATCTTTGTGACTTCTTCCTCATCTCCCCTCAAACCTCATCCCTTACCACCAACACTCACCAAATGGCAAGATAACACGAACAGTGGTGACTATTTTTCTCAAGTGAATCCAACCCAAGTTGGTTATTTAGTGTGGTCGCAGTTTCCCGTTCGGGTTTATGTAGAACGACCGGAAGCTATCAATAGTAAACAGGCGGAACAATGGGTGAATACTGTTTTACAAGCAGTTCAGGAGTGGAGTGTTTATTTGCCTTTGGCGATCGCTCAACAACCAAAAGAGGCAGATATTACTATTGTGCGGAAAACTCCACCACTGCAAACTTCTCCTAATAGTAAAAGACCTCGTGCGCGTTCTGCTCAAACGACTTACGAATTGTACGTTAGCAAAAATAATCTTTTATCTCACCGCTTCACGATGCTGTTGAGTCCCAGCCAAACAGGACAATATCTGCTTGCTGCAACTCGCCACGAACTCGGTCATGCATTAGGAATATGGGGACATAGTCCGCTACCAACTGACGCTTTATACTTTTCTCAAGTCCGCAACTCGCCGTCAATTTCTCCTAGAGATGTGAATACCCTAAAGCGGGTTTATGAACAACCAACGAGTTTGGGATGGCCTCAAAGCTGAGTTAAACATCTCCTATAAGATTGAAGCTTAAGCATCCAGAAGGGGGATTTTTGAAGATTTATCAGGTGATTTAATGAGTTATCAAAGATAACTAACTAAATCCTTGCCTGAGATAGATGCTAAGTGGGTTTTTGAAGAGCTATACCAAGCTATATAAAGAATTCATTTTAGTGATTCTTTTTTCAAAATGAAAAGTCTATTGCTGCATTGTTGTTAACTTTTGAAACAATCTAAATACCGCTGTAGATGATGATTATGGATTGATGCGTAAGTGTTTAAAAACACTTTGTATTATCTATGAGTTGTCTTAATGAAGTATTTGTTTATGGGAACACTATTCTCAAAAAGAATGGCTATCTTATTGCCTCTTAAAGTCTTAAAGTCTGGTTTAACCGCCATTGACTTCATTTAGAAATCGCGCTTGCGATATGATTGTACTTTTTTTCTTGTGGGAGTGAGAGACTTATGCATAATTTTAAACGCTTGTCAATAGCAAGTACCACATTGATAGCGTTAGGAATGATAACTGCTACAGTTAGTCCCATATTAATTTCTGCTCCAGTTTCATCTCAAGTAACGACTCCACCAACGACAACTACAGGGACTAACTTTCCTGATGTTGGGGCAGATTACTGGGCACAACCATTTATTCAAGCTTTAGCTGCAAGAAACGTAATTACCGGCTTTCCTGATGGTACTTACAGACCGAATCAACCTGTGACTCGTGCTGAATTTGCAGCCATGCTTCAAAAAGCTTTCAACCAAAACAGAGTTCGGCAGTTAAGTCCTGGTGGATTTAAAGATGTTCCTTCTGGCTTCTGGGCGGCTTCTGCAATTACTCAAGCGTATGAAAGCGGATTTCTCTCAGGATATCCAGAGAATTTGTTTCTGCCAAATCAGCAAATTCCCAAGGTGCAGGCGATCGTCGCTTTGACAAGTGGTTTGGGTTTGACTGCTAGCGGTGATGCAACTAATACTCTTGGTACCTACTATACAGATGCCAGTGCTATCCCAAGCTATGCGGTGAATAATGTCGCAACTGCAACACAAGCTAATCTTGTGGTTAACTATCCAAATGTAAATGTGCTCAATCCTCTTGTACCTCTGACTCGTGCAGAAGCTGCAGCACATTTATATCAAGCTTTAGTTAGATTAGGACAGCTGCCACCTCTTCCTAAGAATGTCGCAGCGGCTAATTATATTGTAGGTGGAACCACTGCTAGTACTCCAACCAACACAGATATCGTATCTCTTGCTGCCTCTAGTGATTCTTTTACAACTTTAACTTCTTTATTGAAGACAGCAGGTCTTGCTGATATTTTACAACAACCAGGTCCATATACTGTTTTTGCTCCAACCAATGAGGCATTTGCTGCTTTGCCTCAAGACACCTTACAACGATTACAGCAGCCAGAAAACAGAGAAGTACTGATTAAAATTTTGAGATACCATGTGGTATCTGGTGCTCTTAGTGCTGATAAACTTACGGCTGGTAATCTCAAAACCGTTGAGGGCTTACCCTTAAATGTTAAAGTCAATGGTGGTAGTAATCAAATTGCAGTCAACAATGCGAGTGTGATTCAGCCGAATATCGAAGCGAGCAACGGTGTGATTCATGCGATTAACCAAGTTCTTATACCATCTGATATAAGTCTCAAAACACCACAGCAGAATGGTGGAGATAGTATTACGCCAGGTAGAGCCACTCGTGGTGTTTCCAGCTATATTGGGGTTGGTGGCAACATAGGGTTAGGGGGAGATTCAGCTCTCGCTGAAGGGAACTTTGCAGCTTTTAGTAAAATTGGATTGACACGAAACATATCAGTGCGACCTTCAGCAGTGATTGGGGATGATCCGATCGTTTTAGTTCCCATTTCCTTCGACTTGTCCCAACGAGGAACAGGACAAGGGTTTAACATAGCCCCTTATATAGGTGCTGGTGTCGCTATTGAAACTAGCGATGATGCTGATGTTGGTTTCCTGCTCTCAGGCGGTGTAGATGTGCCTTTAGGTAGAAGATTTACATTAACGGGTTCTGTAAACGCAGCTTTCCTAGATGACACTGATGTCGGACTGATGCTAGGTATTGGTTATAATTTCTAACCAATTTGCTATCTGCTACAAGCTTCAAGGTGATAGGTTACAGGTTTTCCCTGTATCCTGTCACTTATCCCCTATGAGTCAACAATCCCACGTCTTTTCGTTCAACGTCCGCTTGCGATAGTTTAACAGGCGTGGGAGTTCAAGCTCCCCAACTGAGCGGTACACGTCGTCGCTGTTCCAAAACTTGGGTGTAAAGTTCTTCAAGTCGAGTAATATTACCACTTAAAGTATACTGTTCTAAGACTCGCTTTCTGGCTTTGTGTCCCAGTAAAGTTGTTAATTCAGGATGGTCTTGGAACAGTGGCAAGAGGGTCCTTAATTGAGAGCGTGTCGTTTTTGTGTTCAGAACAACACCAGCTCCTTTCTCCAGAACTTCTCCATCTGCGCCGACATCTGTTGCCATACAAGCAAGCCCGCAAGCCATTGCTTCTAATAGAGATAAAGACAATCCTTCTACTATAGATGGTAAAATAAAGACATCTGCCCCCCGTAAAATTTCGATTCGCCGTTGTTCATCGGCAACAAATCCCAACCAAATAATGTTGTACTCCAAACTGTAAAATGGTTCTAAAGAAGGCTTTAAGGGACCATTGCCAACAATAATCAATTTGCTATCTGGTCTCATCTGTGCCTGTTTCCAAGCACGCAGGAGA
This sequence comes from Brasilonema sp. UFV-L1, assembly GCF_012912105.1. Lineage (GTDB taxonomy): Bacteria > Cyanobacteriota > Cyanobacteriia > Cyanobacteriales > Nostocaceae > Brasilonema. The sequence goes on along the minus strand of NZ_QMEA01000068.1, from coordinate 29,527 downwards.
GATTCAACATTTTTCTCGGGAGCAATCCGACCTTGGTAGACAAACAAACGTTCGGCTTGAAATTCCTCTTTGACTTCGGAATGACCAGGAGAATATTTCTCAACGTCTACACCGTTCGGAATGACAGCGATATTTTGTTCTGGTACACCCATACGAGCTAGTAATTCTCGTTGAATTTGAGAAAACACAATCACGCGGTCATAGTTACCCAAAAAGGGGGCGTAGAGTTGATAAGCCAAAAGTTGCGTTCCGGATACCAGTTTTGCACCCTTCCCAGCAAACGGCGTGTGGAAAGTCGCGACTAAAGGCAATTTCAGTTGCTCACAAATTTCTGGTAAAACAAAGTCAAGGGGAGATAAAGTCAGAGAAGCGTGGACGATATCAGGTCTGATGCGTCGTAGCGATTGAGTTAAAACTCTGGTCGCTTTGAAAGTTGGAATTGTGTAAACCTGGGACTTGTAAATGAAGGGTAGAGTGACTTCTTGGCAATTGGGCCAGTTCTCCAGGTCTGATTCTTCTTGGGCAAAGTGGAGAAAGCTAACTTGATGTCCTCGGTCTAGCAAGGCATTTGTAATTTCTCTACTGTAAGTGACGTTACCACAAAAGGGTGTTTTTTTTCCAATCCAGGCTATACGCATTCTTTGTTAGCTATCACAGAAAGCGAATTTATTATATTAGCTTTTGTCTTTTTTATTAGTCCTTTGTCTCGCTTGACTTGCTGGTTCTTGAGTTTGCCCAAAACAGAAACAACTGTTGCGTCAGTGAAAACTTCTGTACATTTTCACAAACATTACACTTTGGCTTTACTGACTTCATTTTTCAGTTGTTCATTTATATTCTTTTACCAAAGACTATGTAGGCGTTACGTATAACGTCTAGCTTTAGTCCAGATTAATTTCCAGCAAGTGTGTGAGAATTTAGCACTGAGGTAAGTCTACCATAAAAACAGAAGTTTACAGTACATAATCGGAGGTAGAAAGCTGAATATTAACTCTTTTTATCTAATAGCTACCTAGAAGAGGTATACCAGATCAAGATACCACCTGAAAAGACAATCGCAGCTAATGCCAAAAACAGTAAATGTAATCCAACAAAAGTTTCCGCAATGCCCGCTAGTGCTAAGGGTAAGGACAGAGCAATATTAATCACGTTGTTTTGTAGACCAAAGACTTTGCCACGCATTTCTGGCGAAGTTTCTGTTTGGATAGCTGTTTGCATGGGAATACCCACCAACGCCCCAAAGACACCCAACAGTGTGATTAAAAGCAGGACAATCCATAGCTGTTTAGTAAAAATTGACAGACCGATAAGAGAGACTGTCATACCTAAACATCCACATAGACTTAACAGTGTATGGGAGAAGCGCTGACCAAATAGACCTAAAAGAGTTGCCCCAAGAGCAATACCAACACCTCCTGCTGCTAGTAAAAAGCCAAATTGAGAAGCTTTTAAGCCAGGAATTAATTCTGCCATGCGAACTGCTAAAACGGTTAATGCCGCAAATGTAGAAAACAAAATGATGAGTTGGATAAGCGCATTGCGAAGGCGATAATTTTCTTTGAGATAACGAAAACCATCTTGCAAATCAGCAAAAATGTGAGGAGATTGTTTTTCTAGTGGCTGAGGTTTTTCATGAGTGACAAGCAGCAACAAAATGAGTCCGGCGATCGCATAAGATCCACCCACAACAATTTCTTTTCCTAGTCCATAACTACCACCTAATTGCGACCATAGTTGATCTGCTACGGCTAGTAATGGTTCTCCAACAGCAAACCCAACTATGACTGACGCCATCATTGTTGTCGTGTACAGTGAGTTTGCCGAAAGTAAATGCTGTTCTTGGACTATCAAAGGAATGGTCGCTTGTTCGGCTGGTGCAAAAAACTGTGTTAGCGTCGAAACCAAGAAAGTCACTCCTACAAGGATACCAAAACCCACTGGCAAGACTCCCATCACTGGTTGCCAATCATGAGTGAACCACAGTATTGGTGGAATTACTAAAACCAGTATGCCGCGCCAAAGATTTGTTGCGACGAGCACCACCTTTTTCGACCACCGATCTACAAAAACACCAGCAATGGAACCGAAAAGGATTGCGGGAATGGTAAAAGCCATCATTAGCGTTGAAACCCAACCACTAATGGTCTGCTCGCTCGTTTGAAACTGAGTATTAATAATAGCTATCATCAAAACCAGATACACTTTATCTGCCAATTGACAGAAGATTTGACCACCCCAAAGAGCCAAAAAGTTAGGATTTTTCAGTATCGGCACAAACCCTTGCTCTTGTTTTTCATCTGATGACGCTGCTTCTCCACTTGAACCAGAAGTCCCGATTACATCTGTTGTTTTTGCTACAGTGGCTGTCGCCGCTTGCACGTTCTGTTCAGAGAAATGACTCTTGCCATTTGCTGAACTGGTCAATTTATTTTCCAATTTGTGTTTGTGGTTCGTGACATCAGGGTTTGAGATTTCCGATGTGCTATTTTTCTGATTTTCAAAAATGTCTTTTGCCTGCTCATGAAAGTTAACATGACTGGGTAGAGACCTTGAAATATTGGGGTGATTAGCGATTTTAGGCATTGATGCCTTATTCTGTTTCTTAGTGTAACTTTGTGACAACGGCAGGATTTTTCTATCCAAATCAGACGGTTGCATCATGGTTGACAGCAAAATAAGAATCTATTAGAGCAGCGGAGCGAATAGGGCAACCAAAGTGATACTGAGTATAGTGACGCAAAATTTGCTCAACGGATAACCAGCTATCATTTGTGGCTACATCTTGAATGAACTGTGGTTGCGACAGATCCTGGAGTATAGCAAGTTCTGTCGCATTCAAGCGGCTCGATATGACTGGTATTTCTTGCCGATGAATAACGGTTTGGTAGTTGACAGGTCTCTCTTTTACAGTAGCAGGGGAGTGGTGAGGATGAGGAGAATTTTGCTCCCGCATCTGTTTCGTCTCCTTTTTCAGGCGTTCCCAAGCACCTAAGCAAATTGTTCCACCTGTTGGTATGCTAAATCCTACTTGCCAAGTTGGGTCTGTAAAATCTGGTCTGAGAGAGCGTCCAGTCAAGCAACAGATTTGTACTTGGGGAGTTAGTCCAGCCAAAGCTAAAAGGTGAAATACCCCATGAGCCAGATGTGCTACAACATCAAATGCTTCTCTTTTCGGTAAAGCTTCCAAACGATACAGATGTTCGTTTAGTAACTCATATAATTCTTCTTGGGGTTGCTCACTTAATGCCTGATGTAGTATTATCTCTGCTAAATACTGGCTAGCAGCCAGCTTTACTAAATCTTTAGCAAGACCGGGATAAGACTTTATAGTTTGTGCTTGAGTGATTTTATCGAGCGATCGCCCTTTGGCAATCAGCAACTCATTGACCACAAACACTCCACTCCGACCACCAAGACTGGAGTTGTGTTTGCGTGAACCTGGGGCGACTACTCGAATCAGACCAAACTCTCGTGTCAAAATTGTCACTAGTCTGTCTGTTTCTCCCAGCGCCTGAGCTTTAAGATTAATTCCAGTTGCTTTATACGTTTTAGTCATTAGTCATTAGTTATGATCATGAGTCATTCGCTTTAGACAAAGAACAAATGACTACTCACTTTTTCCCAGTGTATTGCGCTGACGAAGCAAATCGATACTCCGAGAAGTCCCCAATCTAGTGGCACCCGCTAAAATCAAGTCTAGAGCTTGGTCGATGCTACGAATACCTCCTGAGGCTTTAATTCCAACCCTGTCTCGTGCGACTTCTTTCAAAAGTCGTACGTCCTCTAATGTGACACCGCCATTCCAACCAGTACTTGTTTTGAGAAATTCTACTCCAGCATCCATACAGATTTCTGCTGCGAGTCTTTTTTCCGCATCTGTCAGCAAGTTAGTTTCTAAAATAACCTTTACCGTTTTTCCAGTCTCTTCACATATTTCGGCAATTTCCTGGTGTACATTGTCGGTTTTGCCTGCTTTTAACCAGCCCAAATTTATAACCACATCTAACTCTGTGGCACCATTTTCCACTGCTTCTTGAGCTTCATACAACTTTGTTGCCGAAGTTGCTGCCCCAGTTGGAAAGCCAATCACCGTACAAACTTTAGGCTTTTTACCGTGGAGAAGTTCTGCTGCTTGCTTCACATGAGTCGGGTAAACACAAACCGCCGCAAAATGAAATCTGTCCGCTTCTTCACACCATTGTTCAACCTCCTTTGAGGTCGCTGTTGGTATGAGCAGGGCATGATCTATAAATGGCGCAATATCAATGTCTGTATAATCTGCTGCCATCATCTTTATTATCAATGATTTATTATTAACCTTTATAAAAAAATTTAAAACTATTTGGATAAATTAAATCATAAATTTTTAAGTTTTTTATCTGAACTTTATCAGCAGAAATTACGCCCACACAGACAAAACCCGCCTGAACAGCTTTAGGAAAGTTGAATCTGCATCGGCGGACTTTGTTTATACAGCTGTGATTTCAACTCATCAAAGCTAAGCGGTGATCTCAGATTCGATAAGTTGTGACTGCTGTGCTTGTGGCGTCAAACGCTTCACGCTTTGCTTAACAAAACTTTGTAATAAACCCATTTGCTGGTTCTGCTGAAATACGCTTTGCAAAGTTTGTCGTAACTTGTCCAGATTTAAAGCTGTTCCAGAATGAGTAGCAACTTCCTGTTGTTGGAAATACTCGACTAGGCTTAAACCTGCTATACGAGTCAGATAAGCTGCACTAACTCCCTGCACCAAGCCACCAGCAACAAAGGTGATCGCGTTACTTTTGAGCACTGTACTTATTGCTTTAGAAGACAATTCTACCAAACCCAGTTTCAGCATTAAACCTCCCATTGTTCCAGCAACAGTTTGCGCCTGTTCTAAGGAAAATGTTTGCTGATAGAGACTACCCAAATCCATAACCATTTGGGCATTAATTGCCGCTGTTGCTAGGATATCAAGCGCTGGTACTGGGTTAGCAAATGCAGCTGCAGCAGCTATCCACTGATATTGTTCAATGACTGGGACAGCGCGATCGCCTCTGGTTCGATTCAGCAAGTTTTTCGCTTCAGCTTTCAGCAACAAGGCTTTTCTCATTGTCGTTGCCCACACCAACTGCTGTCCTTGCTGTGTCACCATTTCACTCAACTGCTGCGTCAACTGTTGAATATCTGGTGCTGGTACCTCCAGCCACTCTTGTACACAACCATCTTCTTGATGTTTCCGTACTTTCATCGGACTGGGAGACGCCGCTGTCGCCACGACAATTGAGGACATCCGATGTTTCAGCGACTGCAACACACTCACGCGTTCATCTGGCAAATAGTGGTCTTGTTTATTAAAAACCAGAATTGTGCTTTGATTAACTGCTTTTAGTTGTTGTAAGCTCTGAAATTCAGAATCTGTTAAATCACCATTTGTCAGGAACAAGACAATATCAGATTTGTTTGCTTGTGTCAAAATATCTGCATCTGACTTTTCGCCTGCTTCTTGGAACAAAGGTGGTGTTTCTTGGAATTGTAGAGAATTCTGGCACCAGGTAGATTTTAAAACTTCAATCAAAGTCGTTTTACCTACCGATTTGCCACCAGTGACAGCAGCGATCATCTCTTGTCTATCTAACTCAGCCGTCAGATAGGCAACTTGTTCTCGCAATGTTCCTACAGTTTGAGGATTTTCTGTTTCTTGTGCGAGTTGGTTAACTACGGCTTCAGCTTTAGCAATCGTACCTTCCACTGTTGCACGGTCTACAGGCAAACTGTTTTCTGGTTTAGAACTATCTTGAGTGCGATTTAACTTTAATAACCACAAACCGCCGCCAAGGGCGAACAGACTCAATAAACCAAATTCACCAATCTGCACCATTGAATCGTGCAAATTTTGTAACATCCACAAAGAAAAGGACAGTCCCAATCCTCCCACTAAAATCGGTCGCCGCAACTTCACAACTATGATTCTCCGAGCTACGCTGGTTTCTCCTTCAGGATATATCAAAACCTTGCTTCTTCGAATCCGATTGGTGGATGCACAAAATTTTCTTTACATACGGTTGTTTCTAAGATTAACTCCCAAGCATCACGATATTGTGCAGAATGAAGTTTACGCTGCCGCTTCTTCTCATATATGAAGTATATTATCTAACATTTTGCACAGTGACTTGATTGCAATTTTTGTACGGTGGGCACTGGCTACCGTTTACTCAACTCTTTATTAAAAATCAAACTTTGGATTCACTAAAAAGTTTGCTAGACAAGCTTTCGAGATTAATTTGCTGCCAATGAGCGCTTCGTGCTTATCCAGCCCTAGATGGCATTCTTTCGGAATTGCCATTTTTCTTTTTGTAGATTTATTCAGGAATTAGGTCCATAAATACCAAAACTGGAGTCAGGTCATGAGGCAAAAAATCTTAATTTTGGCAGCAAATCCTAAAGATACAACACCGCTGCGTTTGGATGAGGAGGTGCGTGAAATTGATGCTGGATTGCAGCGATCCAAACACCGCGATCAGTTTGTCTTACAGCAGAAGTGGGCAGTACGAGCAAGGGACATTCAGCAGGCAATGCTGGCTATTGAGCCGCAGATTGTTCATTTTTCTGGGCATGGGACGGGGGATGAAGGTTTGGTATTTGAAGATGAAACAGGTTCGGTAAAGATAGTCGATGGAGAAGCCTTAGCAGGGCTGTTTGAACTGTTTGCGGATCAAGTTGAGTGTGTTGTTCTTAACGGCTGTTACTCTCAAGTACAGGCAGAGGCGATAGCTTCGCTGCAGCATAGCGGCAGATCGCTCAACACGTTAACTATGTGATTGGCATGAAAAAAGCGATTGGAGATAGAGCTGCAATTGAATTTGCTGTGGGTTTTTACGATGCTTTAGGAGCCGGGAAGTCTGTTGAATTTGCTCACAAATTTGGATGCGCTGCAATTCGGTTAGCAGGTATTCCAGAGCAACTAACCCCAACTCTCAACAAGAAGCCAAATATTGAGGAGATAGTTTCTAAGATAAGTAGTTCAAAAGAACAGGCTCCAGTGCTGGACGAATCTGACAGAGAAATACTTACGAAACTCTTAATCCTTAGTGGACGTGCTGAGTATTCTGCACGAATCTCACTGTGTATCAAGATTGGTATTGAATCAAATCAACTTGGATTTCTAAGAGAATCTACTGTCACTGACTTTGCATTACAGCTAATTGACTATTTAGATAAAATAGACGATAAACAAGCTCTTTGTAAAATTTGCTCTGAACTAGAAGTTGTCTTTAAGAGAAGTAGCTACTTAACTAAATTAGAAAATGTTAAAGCCAAACTAAGTTGTAACTAGTATGCGGAGTAAAAAGTATGTCCACTCAATTCTTTTTAGACGAAAATGATATGGGAACATTAGCAAAGCTAATGCTTCGTAGCCAACAAGTAAGAACACGAGAAGCACTATGTCTAAGAATTGGGATAGACCATAGGCGACTTGGGTTCATAAAAGATAGTGCAGATGATGACTTTGCTATACAGCTCATCAACTACTTAAATGAAATCAGCGATAAGGAAGCTCTTTGTAAACTTTGTTGTAACGAACTATTTCCAGTTTTTCATCATGGAACATATGCGCCTATTTTAAGCGATATTGCAGCCAAACTCCATTGTAATCAGGAGTTAAGTCAGAATTCCTCCAATAAGAAACAGTCAACTATTCCATTGCCTATTCCTGCTCCTGGAGTCAGCGTTAATCCCTTTAATCAACTTGTTAAAAACAAATTCATTACAGGTGGTACAATTGTTCTAATTGGGTTAGCAGGGTTTTACTTGAGTAACCAGAACAGTAACTCGTCTTCTGCCCAACCTACGCTTTCTGCTCAACCGCAGATAAGTAGTCATAACTCTAACTTAAATTGTGCAAATATTAGCTTTAAGTCATCTCAAAAACCAAGTTCAGCGAAAGTTCAAATTCTTAATCCATCTCATGAAGAATGCGTTGAACAATTACCACTTATTCAAGGTAAAGTAACTGTTCCAGAAGCTAACCAAGTATGGATTGTAGTTAAACCTTTAACGGATAATCAACCTTATTATGTTCAAGCACCTGCCCGTGTAACTAACGGGGAATTTCAAACACAAATTCATGTGGGATACGAAAAGACGGTACCAGGTACTCAATTCGAAATTCGCGCCTTTGTTGAACCCATTGAAGAACTTAAAGAAGGACAAAAACTTGACGGTTGGCCAAAAGCAAGATGGTCTTCTGATGTTATTTCAGTTAAGAGGAAGTAGCCGAAGTCGTCGCTCGTTTAATCATTCCTTAAGGTGGCATTTCATTTATCAAAAACAAATCTCTACAACATTTTACAATTGTAGAGATTTGGTTCTTGTATTTGGTGGCGGGAAGTGGATTTGAACCACTGACCTTCGGGTTATGAGCCCGACGAGCTACCAGGCTGCTCTATCCCGCGTCGCCTCGTCACTTTCCCAAGTATAACAACAAAGTCAGAAATTTGGCAACTATAAAATCGATAATTCTCCAATAACTTCTAAACGCTTGTATTTACCAAGGTTCATAAACTTCTCTGACAGAGCTTCGGCAACGTTGGGACTAATCCAGCCCAACTGCTTGAGTAAGTGAATGGCGACGGCATGTTTTGCTCGCTTTGCTCCATCCATCACTTTAATTGCCAATCCCATGCCCTCACCCAATCTGGCAATACACTGTACTCCTTCAGCACCAGCTTTACTGACGAGTTCTCCAGGGGCTAAATGCATCAGTTCCGTATCAAACTCTCCAACTCCAGCCACCATCGCTGGGTGATGAGTCATAGCACGGACAATACGCTCGATGTCCAAACTGCTACGAGAAGCAAGCTGAGCATACAATGACGCCATTTGACCGAGTTGCATCAAATACGTGGGTGCGCCACAGTCATCATGAGCGCTGATGAATTCTTCTGCTGGCATTCGCAGTAATTCTGAGACTTTGGTTAAAATCAGCTGCTGTACTGGGTGTTTGCGCTGTAAGTAGTTATTTAACGACCAATTGCATTGCTGACAAACAGCTAGCATCCCTGCGTGTTTACCAGAGCAATTGTATTCTAAACGACTGTGCTTACCTTCTGGAATTGGACATTGGAGTGCGGAAGGATCGACATCAGCCCGCCAGAGTATGTTAAATGCTTGTCTGACTTGCTCTATTGTTCCTTTATGGGAACTTGTGATAATCGCCAGGTCTTTATCGCTCAAGTTATAGCGTTCCAAAGTCCCTGTGCTGGTTACAGCAAGTGCTTGAAACGGTTTGAGCGCAGAACGAACGAATGTAGCAGTTTCGGCATTTCCAGCAACGGAAAGTACTCGTCCTCGTTCGTCACATACGGCAGCTTGGACGATATGCTTTGATTCTATAATGCCTTCACGCAGTAACCTCGCTTCTAATGCGGCGGCTTGTGTTCGTTTTCCCATTGTCATGGGTTAAAATTTACCACCTTTTTAAGTTATGAGTTATGAGTTTTCAGTTATGAGTTAGGAGTAATAACTGATGAACTCTTAACTCCTAACTTCTAACTATTTACACTAGGTGCCAAACTATCGTACCAGCAACGAACAACACAGCCAAGCCAACAAAGGTAATTTGCAGCCGACTAATAATTGGTTTTATCGAGTAAGCAACAATCAGGCGATCGCGTGTCAGGACTTGTTGTGGTTTCATCCAAGTTTGACCGTCATACCATCCTGACTCTTCGTAGAAGATGATTGGACTCATCAGGCGATCGCGAATATAAGACCAACCCAAATATAATCGTACTAATACTAGTACAACTCCCACACTTGCTCCTGCTAAACTACACAGAATAAATTGTGCAGTTTGCTTGTGGGGGGGAAAGCTTGCGGCTGCGACTGGTCCTGCTATCAACCACCATATTCCCCAAATCCAGGCGATTTTTGTGATATACTCACGCCAATTTAGGGTACAGTCACGAAACAGCCAGGAGGATTTTAATTCTTCGTACTCATTGAGTGGTTGCTGTTCTGCGGGAACTGGGCAGTTTGAGACTGAAGACTCTATCATATTGGTTTACCCTCACCATCTACGGAAGTTGAAAACTCGATACATTCCGCATGTCCCCAGAACGCTTCTAGATTATAAAACTCCCTCTCATGAGGCAACATGATGTGAACAATAACTTCACCATAATCTTGTACCACCCAAGTTGCTTCAGATTTTCCCTCTATCCGCAGGGGACGCCTTTGCGACTCTTGTTTGACTTTTTCTTCTATTGCGTCGGCGATCGCTCTCACCTGTACCCTTGAATACCCTGTCACTACTACAAAATAATCTGCCAGATAAGACACATCTCCTACCCTTAGCAGTAGGATATCACCTGCTTTGCGGTCTGATGCCGCTTCGGCGGCTTTTAACGCTATCTTTCCACTCACATCGTTGGTATCAACCAGTGAGCTTCCGAACAGATTGTTTGTCACTGCGACTGATTGTCTTGGGAAGTTGGCTTGGAAATAGTCAGACATTAAACCTCAGCTGCTCTATTTTTTTTGTAACTATTTTTTACAATGACTGACGAACAACGTTGAGTTGCAACTGTGAGAACTAGTTTTTTTGAATACTAACAAAAAAACCGGTGTCTATACGCTTTATTGTAGAATCGGCTGTTTGGCTTTCCACCTTTGTAGGAACCAGTTGCGCGTGAATATAACTCGCGGATGAACCAAACAAGAACTATCGAGCAAGAATTTTAGAGTATAGTCACAGGTCAAAGCAACAGCCTGATTAATATTTTGACAGCTCATTTGTCTCAATGCTTGCAACTGGGGGGTATCGCCTCGTCCTGGCTCTATGCTATCTGCTAGAAACACGATACTACATAGCAGACTCATACCTGGTCTACCTAAAGTGTGGTTGGCAATAGCTTGTAATATTTCTTCATCTTCTACGCCAAATGTCTCTCTGGCGACGATCGCACTGACGTCTGCGTGCAATAAATGGGGATTTGCGGTCATGACTTCGTCTACTTCCAAGCCCTCTTGGTGTGCCATTTGCAAAAGTTTCTGCGGCTTAAAACATTTTGCTAAATCGTGCATTAACCCTGCCATTGCAGCTTTTTCTCGAGTCACTTTGTAATGAGTCGCCAGATCTATTGCCATTTGCTCAACCCTGAGAATATGCTTAATTCTGGAAACTGGAACATTCTCGCTCAACCAGGCTAAGACTTTTTCACGCATCATGGCTGTACTCTTACAATGAGGGCTTGTAGCAGGAATCAGTTAGGGGTGATGAGTATATAACTTTATTCTAACGAAGTTTCACTTCAGATTCCTTTGCCCCAACAAGAAGGTATTTTTCAGAAAAGATATTGACCAATGGCTTAATGGCTGAACGTTCAGCCGTCACTGAGTAGAACAGAGACTCGTATTTCGTTAATGCTTGTTCAAAAGCATACTGCTCAACTGCAAATTGGCGAGCACTCGATTCCAAAGCTTTCACTTTTTCTGGGTGATTGTACAAATCAAAAATTGCCTGTGCTAAAGCTTTGGGTTTTTCTGGAGGGACAACAATTCCAGCGCCACTTTGTTTAATAGCTCTGGCTGCTGTACCATTACTGGGGACAGATCCGACTAATGCTCGACCACTGCCAAGTAAGAGTTGGATTTTCGATGGCATATTGAAAGATATGACATTTTTCTTTTGCACGACCAAACCGACATCAGCCGCTGCCAACATTTCTGGCAAACTTTCACGGGGTTGAAAAGGAACTAGTAAAACATTATCTGCCCCGCATTCGTTGCAAGCTATTTGCAATCGCTCCAAACCTTTTGCTTCGCCTACAATCACAAAAGTTATATTTGGAATATGTCGTAACAAAGAAGCAGCTTTGACAACGGTTTCTAAACCTTGAGTGAGGGCAATGTTGCCAGAGTATAGCACCACAAATTTGCCATCTAAGTTATAAGCTGCTCTAAAAGCGTTATTTTCTTTTGGCAGAGGTCGGATAAAATTGACATCGACCCAATTAGGGATTTGTACAATTTTGCTAGGTGCAACACCTTTTTTGTGCAAATGTTCTACAAATCCATCAGCAATCACACTAATTTTCGTTGCACTGTGGTAAGCGAATTTTTCTAACGCTGTAAACGCTTTAATAAGCCATTTGTTTTTCAATAAACCAAGGTGTACTGCAGCTGCTGGCAGTATATCTTGAAGATTTAAAACGACAGGGCAGTTGTGCAGCCAACCTAAAAGGGCGCTTGGTAAGCAAACAGGTAAAGATGGTGAGGTTGAGAGAATGACATCTGGACGCCAACCTCGCACAGCTGGAAGAAAACTAGTCACCACGAAACTCGCATCTAGCAGTAATCGATCTATTAAGTTGGGTTGTGGACGAATCCAAACATAACTGCGCTGGATTTGAACCCCATTCTTGTACTCAGTCACATACCACTTCCCTCGATAACTCTCGTATATCCGACGCTCAGGATAGTTGGGCATAGCAGTCACTACGCGTACTTGATGTCCACGCTTGACCAATCCCTCTGCTAATTCTGTCATGAGGGGAGCAATGCCAATTGGTTCTGGGTAATAGTTGTAAGAGTAAATCAAAATACGCATGGCAAATTAGTTTGAGTCGGAACAACCCCGGTGTCTTTGTCTATGACAACATTTGTTGCCAATCTGATTCCGCAATTGTGTAAGTTTATATATGCATTTTCTCCTCAAATACTGTGTATATTACTTATCTTTATTGAAGATTGAGTAAAGTCTGATGCAACTTTTGATAAGTTAAGTTAGTCTTTATATAATTAGATCAATTGCTATATGTCATTTTCACAACCTGAAAATGACATAAGTAATAATCCTGTTATTTTGTGTTAAATTAAAAGCTTAGTAAATTTTTATTTGCGTATATTGTTCATAAATTCTGTTAATGGATTCATGACAATAAAAATCCTGGCAATCATGCCAGGAAATGTAATATTGTTTACTTAAAATTTGTCGTGCATAAGTACAGCAGGTTGACGACACTCTGACTGATTGGCACGCTTGCAAGTAAATTTAAACAGCGCCACTGTTTTTCTTAAACAAGATAGCAACTGTTCTAAAAATTAACTTCAAATCGTACATTAAGTTCCAGTTTTTTTGATACTGTAAATCTAGGCGAATAACGTCCTCAAATTTCCGGATAGTAGACCGTCCATTGACCTGCCATTCTCCGGTCATTCCTGGTTTCACATCCAAACGTTGCCACTCTGGAACTTCATAGCGCTCTACTTCATCTGGTGTTGGAGGTCTAGTGCCGACTAAACTCATCTCTCCTTTTAAAACATTCCAAAATTGGGGTAGTTCATCTAGGCTGGTTCGACGCAAAAAGTTTCCAACCTTGGTAATTCGTGGATCATTGTCTATTTTGAAAAATGCCCCTTGAACTTGGTTCTGCTTTTCTAGTTCAGCTCTTCTCGCTTCTGCATCAATGTACATTGAGCGGAATTTCCAAATCCGAAAGCGTCTCCCCATCCAACCACAACGAGTTTGACTGAAGAAAATAGGACCAGGACTATCGAGTCTAATAGCAGCAGCAATAGGGATAAGTAAAATTCCTGTAATAGCTAAACCGACTAATGACCCAATTATGTCTATGAACCGTTTCATCCAAGAACGAACAGAAGGATGTGTTGTTGGTAGTTCTTCTAATTGACTCTTTGATGGTGTTTCTCCTTGAGACTCAATAGAAAAAATTTTATCCAGTCCAGTCAGGTTAAGGACTGAGTTCACCTGAGGGGTCACATTGCGTAGTATAAATTCGATATTTTTTTCCTGAGCAATTTTCAAATTACTGACCAAGGCACCTAAACCACTACTATCCATAAAAGTCGTTTGGTGAAAGTCAATGATAATTTGTTTAGTGTCGGGATTTGCCTGAGTGATTTCTTGGCAGGTTTGCTTAAAGGCTACAGCCTCAAGCACGCTCAATCGCGCGGGTACCTGCACAATCGCCGTGTCATTTGAGAACGTCACCGGAAAATTTACCTCTTTGGGTTGGCTAGTCATTAAACCCTGCACTTTCGTTGTCATGTCAATGTCATTTTCCAAACACTATTTAGTCCCATCGAATCGATAGTTACTTCGGTTGACTTTGGATATCGTCACCTGACGATTCACAATAGAACAAGAAGCTAACTAAAGTTTGAAGTGTCAAGGATAAAGTATGTCAAGAAAGAATAAAGGGTAAGAAATTAAAGTATTTCATACTTTATTCTTTACTTCCTACTTTAGATTTCTCACTTTTGCCGTATCTTCATACTTTATACTTCATACTTCATACTTCTTTAGTGAAAAATATTCTTGCTTTTGTGCCAAAGTAGCACATACTTATTGCGATCATCACATGACGATTCAGACTACTGTTAAGACTACTGTTACACCTAGCGCACGCCTGATAGAGGTCTTTTCTGCCATACAGGGGTTGGGCTAATAAAGCGCGAAAAACTGCGGTGCCTCCGTAAGATGCCCCATGAAAAGTTATTCTTTTTGTATACCAGTTGACAATTGGGGCGATTTTTCCGCTTCAACTCGGAGGCTTAGAACCCGTTACTTGTAATGAGGCACCGCAGTTTTTCCGGGTTTGATGAAACGGGAAGGACTGAATGTGGGAACACGTCAGATTTTCATTCGCTTTGCTTTTTGTGACTTACGCTGTCACTTTTGTGATAGTACACACACTTGGAATGCACCTGCTACTTGTAGGATAGAGCAAACTCCTGGATTACGTGACTTTGAAATTTACTCAAATTCTCACTGCCCATGTTACTAAAATGGGTTGAGCGGCAAAATCTGCCTTGCCTACACGATACCATTGGCTTAACGGGCGGCGAACCACTTCTACACACCCCTTTTTTGGTAGAACTTTTACCCCAAGTACGGTCAGTCACAAGTTTACCTGTATACTTGGAAACTGGTGGACATCGCCCAGAACAACTAGATACCATACTACCCTATATAGACTCTATGGGGATGGATTTTAAACTACCCAGTACAAGTGGGGAAAGTCGTTAGCGAGAACAGGTAGAATTTCTCCGGATGTGTTGGACATCACAAGTAGAAGTTTTTATCAAAATAATTGTTGCTCAAACAACAAATCCCACCGAGTTAGAACCTTCTGCTCAATTGGTTGCATCTGTCAATCCATCTATTCCAGTATTTTTACAACCTGTAACACCGTTGGAAGATTCTGGTGCGTTCAAACAACCGCCGATGCTTGCTCCTTCTCCCAACCAAGTCTTAAATTGGCAAGCGATGATCAAGCGTTTTGTCAAATCTGTACGAGTTGTTCCTCAAACCCATAAAATTTTGAACCAACTTTAACCTTTGACAGTCAAAAAGTGAGTGCCTTAGTAGTTAGTTGTCAATTGTCCTATTCGCCACTAACTACCAATAACTTTATGAAGATATTATCAAGCAAAAATTCGATCGTATAAAATTTTGATGTCAAAAACATAACGCTGCTAGAGAGTTAACTTGTTCTTAATACGAAAGTCAGATGCTGAAAACAAGTTATTCGTCATTTTTTGCATCTTACACATGATTCCTGCAAAACAGTTGTTTTCACTTGTTAGCTGCTCGTTAATCATCTCCTCTGTAAGTATTACAGGATACACAGCCTCAGCATATGGTATTTCTTTTACTAATACCCTCTCTATTCCTGGTGAAAGCACAGATTTATATCCTTCAAGCGGCAACAGCGCCAATGTCAATCGTTTGGGATTTTTCTCAGAGATCTACTATGATCGCTTTAATAATGTATACTACGGATTGAGCGATCGCGGTCCTGGTGGCGGTACGATATCATACAACACACGAGTACAAAAATTTTCTTTAGATGTTGATCCCAAGACAGGAGCAATTTCCAACTTTAAAGTACTAAAGACGATTACATTCACAAAAGATGGTCAAAATTTTAATGGATTAAACCCCAGGTTACTGAATGGCGATGCCAGGAATCTTGGTTTAAGTTTCGATCCAGAGGGGTTTGCTGTTGGTCCTAATGGTCATTTCTACGTTTCTGATGAGTATGGTCCCTCTATTTATGAATTCAAACCAGATGGATCATTTTTACGAGCGTTTACCATACCAGAAAATTTAATTCCCAAAGAA
This sequence comes from Brasilonema sp. UFV-L1, assembly GCF_012912105.1. GTDB lineage: Bacteria > Cyanobacteriota > Cyanobacteriia > Cyanobacteriales > Nostocaceae > Brasilonema. The sequence goes on along the minus strand of NZ_QMEA01000068.1, from coordinate 13,392 downwards.
GCAAACGGCAATGTTAACTATGTTGATGGTCGTCCAACGATTACCACTGGACGCCAAGATAATCGAGGATTTGAAGGATTGACTCTTAGCCCAGATGGAACCAAACTCTATGGTATGCTACAAGGCCCCCTTGTGAATGAAGGTTCACCAGACGGACGGCGTAGTGGTAATTTGAGGATAGTAGAATTTGAGACAAAAACTGGCAAAAGTACGGCTCAATATATCTATCAGCTAGAAAGCTTAGCAGAAATTAATGAGCGTATTCCGGGAGAAGATAATGATTTTGGGGCAAATTCCCAAGGGCGTAACATTGGTATCAGTTCTATTACTGCTCTCAATGAGCAAGAATTCTTAGTTTTAGAAAGAGATAATCGCGGGTTTGGAGTGGACGCAATCAACGGATTAGTGGATGCTCCCACCGAGACACCACCACCTGTAGGTAGTAAGCGAGTCTACAAGATTAATATATCAGGCGCAACTGATGTCAGCGGGATTAGTTTGGCAGACACCAACACATTACCCGCAGGTGTTAACCCAGTGAGTAAATCTTTATTTTTGGATATTGCTGCAGTTTTGAGTCCTGAGAATCCAGGTGATTGGACAAAGATAGGAGAAAAGATGGAAGGTCTTGTGATTGGTCCTCGACTGAAGGACGGCTCCTATGCACTGCTGATTGGTACTGACAATGATTATAGTGTGACTCAAGATGATTCCAGCACTCAGTTTGATATTTGTACAAATAGCGATGGTAGCAGCTATAGCAAGAGAGTGATTGACAGTGGATGCCCAGATGGTCAAAGGTTAATTCCTGGGTTCCTTTACTCTTTTAAGGTGAGTCCGACTGAACTCGGTAAATTTGTCCCATTAAAGAAGTCCCATTAAAGAATCCCAGAACCAACGTCAACTGCTGGGCTGATGTTGCTGAATCAGACAGTTTATTGCCAAAACGGCGATGTCATCCGTAAAATCAGTAGACAGTAAACAATTATCAGACATTGTTCATTGACAACTGATACTGCGCTTCCTTGGTAACTGATAACTGATAACTGTTAAATTCCGCCCTCATCAAGATTCTTAGATTTCGCTTTTGCCTTATTGGCACTACGCTTAAGAGCAGAAAGCCGTGCTTCGTATTTAGAGCGCTGGCGCTTGCTGGGTGTCATGTCAATAAGGGTTTTCAAGGCGCTACCTAAACTCTTGTAGGCATTTGGGAGAGTATAACCGAAACGAGTTGCGAGGGCGATCGCCTTATCATCAGCATCAACTAATTCTTTTAATTGTTTTTCGCCATTATTCCTTTGATAAAGTCGCCAGCCGGAAACTCCGCACAGAGCAAGAGCCAGTACTAGCAACAATCCATCTTGTACCCACAACTCACCGACAGCACCGCCTAAACCAATTGCCAGAGCCGCCATTTCCCAGCCATCTTTGGGAATTGTGTCATTTTGGACGCGGGCTACTTCGTGCCAAAATAGTAAATTACGCTGATCCATCGCCAGTGAATCCCATTTTGCCAAGTCGATTTGAATTTCGACTTGGTCTTTGCCAATTTCTTCGCTGCGAATTATAGGTGGATTCACCTCAGTTGTACCTTCAACCGTGACCCAGCTCTGCAATTCTGGTGGTAGTAAGCCCTTTAACCGCCGTAGTTCACTCATTTCTGCTTTAGCAGAGGAGGTTACATAGGATGTCATAATATCCAGCCCTAGAAACTTCAGTATATAGAGGGTATCACTTTGGAGTATAGCGATTTCACTGGCGATTCGGCTCATTCGCCAGGAAAACTTCCTCTTGTTTTACGAGCTTCCATCGCTTTTTCTAAAAGTTCTAACAATCCAGGAGCCTGTTCCTGAATGCTGAGTAAAATTCTCTCACCAAGTTCTACATTCCCTGGGTCATGACCCGTTTCCATAACCGCGATGAGACGCGGTATCGCCACAGAATCAACAAGCTGAATCAACCCGTGTAAACAACGGTTAAATTGCTTTTCTGTGAGAATCGAATCTTCCAAGGGAAACTCAATTATCGCACGGATTTCTCCATCTGATGGATCATACTCCCATTGCAACATTTTGGTTTCCCAGGAAATAGAAAGCATCGTCTGAAGAATCGCAGCTTTATGAGGATGATCTGTTACCCCTGATAGCACCTGGGGCGCAAATAGCCGGAAAAATTTTCCCTCCTCGTCGAGCTGGACAACAATCAAGAAGTCTTCGACGTTATCACTTTCTACACCTGTGACAAGACGATCTTCTTCTTCGTCAATACGGTAATCCCAACCCAAGTTGTCTAAGTAATAAGCAATCTGTTGCAGATCTACTGCCATAAAAGCCTCATATGTTCACAGAGCGGCTGTTATCAGACCTAGTTTAACCTGCCAGGGGTAGGAGTATAGAATGCCATTGCTACCTTCTTTTCTCTTGTCTTCTGTTCTCCACGTACAAATACTTTGTCTAAAATATTACTTACAGCACATTTCAAGTAAATGAAGTACACTACTGAAGTCTAAAAGGCAGATAGAAAGCTCTTTTTACTTCTGACCGGAGGCGGAGCTTTCCTTGCTCCGCTCCTGACTCCTGACTCAGGAATTGCTGCTGTATTATACACAATCAAATGACTTTTTATAAAGAATGGTGCAGAATCTCTATTTTAACAGTTCTACGTCTGGTAGCAGATTTAATTTCAGTGAATTTTCCCTAAAATAAGAGCGATTTAACTATGTTTAAATATGACAAATATCTCTGACTATTGCACAACAAAAGCAGCCATCATTCAACAAGTCAACTCAATTGAGGAAACTCTACCAATCAGAAATGATGCTTGTCGTTCAAAAATTTTTCTTCATCCATATCAAACATCAAAAGTCTGCCTTTTTTTTCATGGATTTACTGCTGGTCCTTATCAGTATGAACCAATAGGCAAAAAACTATTTGACGCTGGTTACAATGTTTTAGTACCCTTACAACCTGGTCATGGAGTCGCTGGAAATTGGAATGGAGATAATCCACCTCCTTTAGCAACCGAACGCGAAACTTATCAAGAATTTGCACTTTCGTGGTTGAAGGTTGCACAAAGTTTAGGAGAGCAAGTGATAGTTGGTGGGTTATCCACAGGTGGAAATTTAGCAGCTTGGTTAGCTTTAGAACATCCTCAATCAATCGAGAAAGCTTTATTATTTGCTCCTTATATAAGCGGGAATAATGCCATCGTAAATTTTATTGTAGAAGTTCTTCCAATCTATTACGAATGGCTTAATAAAGAGCATCCAGCCAATTTTGGCTATGAGGGATTTCGTATTCCTGCACTTCGCATTTTTTTAGATATGGGTCAAGAAATTATTGATAGAGTCAAAAATAATTTAACAGTACCTATGTTTACTATTTCTAGTGAGAGCGACCAAGCCATTAACCACAGTGAATTGCAAGATTTTTCTAAAGTTACAATTGACCAGCAGGCAAAATCTTGGTATCACAGTTTTGATAAAATCTTTGAAATTCCCCACACAATGATGACAAAAGCTGAGGGAAATCAATATCAAGACCTGCTGACTACTGTGGCTAAAGCTTATATTGAAAGTGATATTACTTGGGCTGAATTTCTGGAAATTGGTTATCAAACACTGCAGGGGAAAACTTTCAATTTTGCTGCTCAAGAGCTAAACTTAACAGAAAGAGTTTCCCCAGATTTATCGGTCATGTTGGCAGTGATGGATAAGAAAATAATTATTGATTATTTCAAAGATAAAAACTCAGCTTGTTGTTGAAAATCAGTCTTTGAAAACTCTCATTTATTGGAGAGAAGGTCGAATTGATTTTAAAATACCATTTTCCACTTGATTAATTGCTACCATGATGCCATTTTCGGGATTTTCTAGAAGAGAAAGTTTCACTTGTTTCAAATAGTCGTGAATCGCCTCGCGTAATCTTGGTTTTTCAACTGCAACAGTATGATGATAATCCCAAACATCCCAAATTATTATACCTACACCGACAATCGGATCTAATAACTGTGCTCCAATTTTTCCAGCCACTACACCACCAGTCTTAGCTGCCATTTTCGCACTTGTTTTTCCGGCAAAGGATACAGCAATTTTACTTCCTAGTTTTGTAGCTGCTGGAATCATTGCTTTTGCAAATAAGTAAGTACCTCCACCAGTCAAAACCTTCAACGATAAATGAGAAATATTTCCTTCCATATCATTGATAGTCACTGCAATATCACCAAGATAACGCTCCCAATCTCCCTGGGGAATCTTGTAACTGCTTTGAATGTTAGAAAGATTTTTACCTAATTCTGCCAGATATAAATTTACACTATCTCTTGTGATTTTCTCAAATTCTAACTGTGCAATTTTAGGTCTGAGGACACGCTTAGCAAATTCTGTTTGAAAATCTTCAGTCAATTTTTCGGCTACTGCTTCTCCTGGAGATGGTTTCTTTTCGTTTGTCCAATGAAGAACTGCTGAATATAACCATGTAAAAGGAGTTTTTAACTCCATCTTCTTCTGATTGAAGTAATTAAAATACCAATCGAGAAAATTGTCATCAACACGGCTCATTAATTCTTCAACCCATTTATCTAATTGTTCTGAAGCAAAAGTCTCTGATTGAGAGTGTGCATTTTTAAGAGCAGTAACGAGTGCTTGGTCGATATCTTTGGGTATTTGTGGAATGACGACACTGACTTCTTTTGTAGGATTCTGCTCTGAATCTCTTAATTTTCCAGGAGACGAATCTGTTATTAAAGCTTTGCCTAGTAAGGGGATAAGAACAATGATAATGACAACAGCCCATATAAAAGGAGTTATTGACTTAATCAACTCGCTCCAGGCTGTAATGCGCTCCGTTCTTTGTTTAAAAGGTACTTTTTCTTCAACTTCCTGGGGATTTTGTTCAATATCAGCGGATGTTGTTGGTTCTTTAATAGAAGTAGACTCTAAATCCTGCTGTTGTTCATGTTTCATAGTATTTGACTAATATACTATCTTCTTATCTAACTTAAACTAGCTTTTATCGTATGCAAACTCTATTAGGTGCAAAATTTCTGTGATCAAAACCTTGATCTTAAGAAGTAACATGATAATTTGGCTGCCAATCATGGCGAGTCACTGTACGAAAGCGAATTGGCAAAATTTGGATAGAAGCAGTGCGTCGGGGAACTAAATAAATTGCAAAAGTCTGCTTTGATGCCTCTGCCAACTCTAAAACTTCACGCAAGTTTTCACTGTGAGCAATCAAGCCATTAGCATTATAAGCAACATATTGATTTCGATATAAATCCAATAACATCTGGCGGTTGTGGTTTAGCCACTTCAGCATCTCGCGGCTTTCATTTTGAGATGGTGCTTGACTCATATATATTGCAATTTATAAATTAAGTAATAAATTAAGTAATAAAAAATTCAAGTGTTTTTAAACAGCTTTTCTGTTTACCTCTTATTGTAAGCATGATGGGCAGGACAAGGGTGCAAAACAATTTTTGGTTTCAATACTACCGACTCCTTGGGTAAGAGGATAGGGTACTTGGAAGTTTTAAGTATAAATACTTATGTTCTTTTCATCCTACGTCAACCACCATTACACAATTCTTTAAGAGTGCGTAAGTTTAGACCACTTACAATTATATAGAGTCAGAAAAAAGGTTATGAAGTTATTTCCTTCTGTTTACTACACTATAACTAATTAAACGAAAACGTTATGTTTTACACCGTAGAAGATAGTGATACACTACCGAAGATTGCTGAAAAATTTTATGGCGATCGCACTTATTGGCAAACCATTTACGATGCTAATCCAGATGTCATTGTACTTGTACCTGGAGCAGAACTTTTCATTCCCCTTGACTCATATTCCGAGTTCCAAAGCAAATGTGAAATCATTGTTGTTTACGATCACAATCAAAGCCATGTCCTTTGATAATTACCTAATGGTAGGGGCACAGCACTGCTGTGCCCCTACGGAAAACCTGTGTTCTAGCCAATAGAAAACTGCTGCCAAACCGGCGCGATCGCTCTTTTCTTTCTCTTTTCTCTTTCTTTTCCTCCTCTGCGTCGCGCCAGGTGCTTCAAGTCGGGAAACCCGCCCAACGCACTGGCTTCTCTGCGTCTCTGCGGTTCAATAAAAAAAGGTGCGCCGCGACAAACACCAACGCACCCAATAAAATGTATTACACACAGGTGAAATTAAATCTTCGCTTCTTCCTTCACCAACTTATCCCAACCCAAATCTTTCAAACTATTATTTCGACGCAGCGGACGAGTCACCAACTCCAGAATGTCACGCGCATTAGTAAAGCCGTGAATCTGAGCAAAAGTAAACTCCACAGACCACTTAGTATTAATCCCTCGTGCTTCCAACGGGTTAGCATGAGCCATACCAGTAATCACCAAATCCGGCTTCAAATCGTAAATCCGTTGCACTTGATTGTAATTGTCTGGCTTCTCCACAATCTTAGGCAGAGGTACGCCCATTTCCTTACAAGTCTTCTCCAACAACTTCAATTCAGCATCTTGATAACGCTTATCCATGTAGGGGATACCGATTTCAGGAACGCTCATACCACAGCGTACCAAGAAACGTGCTAGAGAAACTTCCAGCAAGTTATCACCCATGAAAAACACAGACTTACCACGAATAAGTTTTATGTAGTCTTCCAAACTTTCCCAAATTTGTGCTTCCCGTTCATCCAAACCTTTAGGTGTAATACCAAACACCGAGCAGATTTTCTCAATCCAAGCGCGGGTTCCATCTGGACCAATCGGGAAGGGGGCACCAATCAGCTTACACTTGCGGCGACGCATTAAGGTAGTTGCAGTTCGGCTGAGAAAGGGGTTGACACCAGCGACATAATACCCTTCTTCAAGGACAGGTAGTTCGGTGAAGCGCTTGGCGGGAAGCCAACCAGAAACCTTGATACCTTGCTTCTTCAATTCCAGGGTTAACTGAGTCACCACTGGATCAGGAAGGGAACCAAACAACACCAGAGGAGGGTGATCCACATACTCAGATTCTTCGTTGGCAACTTCTTCTTTCTTCTTACCAAAATTGAGCAGTTTAGAAATAGCGTTGCGCTCGTTTTTCTCAGCTTCTACCACAGGCGCTTTATCAGGACAACGTGCAGCCATTGCAGCTAACACGGTATCTTCCCCTTGAGTAAAGGCGTAGTCTAAACCGTTAGCACGAGCAACAACAATAGGAATACCAATTTCAGATTCTAGCTTGGGTGCCAAGCCTTCCAAATCCATTTTGATGATTTCCGTGGTGCAGGTGCCAATCCACACAATGACACTGGGATTGCGATCGCGCTTAATCTGCGAACACAGCCGCTTCAACTCCTCATAATCATTGAGTTGTGCGGAAATATCTCCTTCTTCCAACTCTGCCATTGCGTATCGGGGTTCCGCAAAAATCATCACCCCCATTGCGTTTTGCAAGAAATAGCCACAAGTCTTTGTACCAATCACCAAAAAGAAGCTATCTTCAATTTTTTGGTAAAGCCAAGCAACACAGCTAATTGGGCAAAAAGTGTGGTAATTACCAGTTTCGCATTCAAAATTTAAAGCTTCTGGTTGAGCAAGAGTCATTTTGGTTTTTTCTCCCCTTCATTTTTTAAAACTAAAAGCGCAGCAAAGCATAAGATTTTCTCCAAGCTGCCATCATGCGTGACACATGGTTCCACCAGCCAGTCGCTTGTAGATTCAACAGAATAAGTTAACTTTTGGGGAACAGACGATCAATCTCTGATTCATCAAAAGAACCGGATGATTTTTCTTCCCCTAAAAACGTTTCGTTATCCGCTTCTCTTTTTTGGGTTGTGGTTTCGGCACCCCAAGCATTCGACAACACATCAGCAAATTCACCCTCATCTGAGGCGCTTGCTACAGAAGTTTTGCTGTCTACTTCCTTCAAATCATCAGAAGAAAAGTTGCCGAACTCATCAACTGAGTTATGTCCTTGGTTAAACTCGTTATTTGAATTTTTCTCGTTGGATGAGGAATCACCAACCTGATTTTGGGTTGCTTGGAATTCCTTTGCTTTAGTCACATTATCCTTGGTTGGATGGAGTGCTCTTAAAGTTTCCTTATTCGTACCTTCGACATCCAACTTGTTAGCTATTCTCTGTTGCCCAAAACCACTTATTTGAGGATTTGTCAGTGTTTCATCACTTGAGTTTTCAGAGATAACATCTGACTCTTCCCCATGTTTTTCCATACGTAATTTGGGAAGGGCACGGTTACCAAGAGCGATATCTGGATCGAAATTTAACTCAAGCACCTCAACCAAAGTATCGGCGTCAGGATTCAATTTGGAAAAGGGTAGCATTAACTGCGCCAGCTTTGGTTCTAACGCGTTAATGACTCCCAGGATGAGGTAAGAAGGTGGTCGCCTACCACCATCTGGAGTGTAAACAGACTCCACCTCCATTTGCAAAGAAATCCAGTCACGATTTACCTGGAAAAATTGCAACCACTTTTGCCTTAGAGACTCTGTAAAACTATCAAAAAAAGCCATGTTGTCCCCCATCCTGGAACTAAGATGATTTATACAATCATCAAGTCTAATTCCTCTTCTGAATTAGCAACCTGTGGTTTGTTCGGATTTAGATAGAAATCGGATAACAAAGCGAACAAATCGCGGTCTTGTGCATCATTTGGCACTACACCTTCCGGACGAGCCAAAATTTGGTCAGCGATGTTGAGATAGTAATCGCAAACGTAGTTTAAAGAGGGGTCATATTCTGCCATTTCAAACAAAGTTTTACCCTTGACGCGGGAAACACGAATATCTTCAATCAAAGGCAAAACTTCTAAAACTGGCATAGGCACTGTTTCTATGTACTTTTCAATCAAATCACGCTTCGAGGTGCGGTTACCAATTAACCCAGCAAGACGCAATGGGTGAGTCCGGGCTTTTTCCCGTACTGAAGCGGCGATACGATTAGCAGCGAACAAAGCATCAAAGCCGTTATCAGTCACAATCAGACAGTAATCAGCATAGTTGAGGGGTGCTGCAAAACCACCGCAAACAACGTCACCAAGAACATCAAACAAAATCACATCGTACTCATCAAAGGCGTTGAGTTCCTTCAAGAGTTTCACGGTTTCGCCGACGACGTAACCGCCGCATCCAGCACCTGCAGGGGGACCACCTGCTTCGACACAATCCACACCACCGTAACCTTTATAGATGACATCTTCAGGCCAGACATCTTCGTAGTGGTAATCCTTTTCTTGGAGAGTGTCGATAATTGTTGGAATCAAGAACCCGGTCAGGGTGAAGGTGCTATCGTGTTTGGGATCGCAACCAATTTGCAACACTTTCTTACCGCGCTTGGCTAAAGCGACGGAGATATTACAGCTTGTTGTGGATTTCCCGATACCGCCTTTTCCGTAAACTGCTAGTTTCACTGTTGTTTGCCTCTTATAGCTTCTTGTTAAACTCGTGGCTCAAACACTTACCTTCACCTAGCCTGAGGGGGCGATATGTGAGGTCTCGTGACTGTCATTATTGTGCAAGTTACACAGAAAATAAAGGGGGTTGTCAAGTCTATTAGGGTTATATCAAGTGAATTATGGCTTAATCAGAAGAATTTGACTGTTGATTATTTTCAATTGCTTTTGAATCGCTCAAACAAAAATATCTTATTTCTTAATAATCAGTCTTTATAAAAAAAGTTACAAAACACAAAAAGCTTAAAATCTTTCTGTATCTATAGTTTTCATTAAAAAGACGTATGTGAAATTATGAAACCGTATGCCTCTGACCAGAGATATCAGTGAAGTAGGGTGAACTGTGTTTACTTCTGGCTCACCCACTGATTAACTAGTATTCGACCACATAAGTTTTGACAGGTGATCACCAAACCAGGTTTCGCAAAAGTTACCCAGTTTCCGGCCCTCACGACCCGTCAAAATTAATGTGGCTGACTACTAGCTCATAAAGTGATAGGTCAATTGAAAGAATGTAAAAATTTATTACATTTCTTACATATGACATCTTGGTTAAATTTTTTCTCAAATATGAAAATTTACTGAGCTTTATGCTATAGAAACAAGTCTATTCAAGAAACCTCTTCTTGGGGTGAATTCATCTCCTGCAAGGTTTGCCAGCCAGCTTCCCACTGAGAACGGTCTTGTAACAATTTTGCGTTAATCCAGAAACGGACATTGGGGTCACAAGCTGCTACCATCTCGGCATAGACCCATTTACCTTGATTTTTGCGATTGATAACTCGAAAATGTCGCCAGCCATCGACTTTTTGCTGCGCTGTCCATTTAGAACCGAGTAGGTAGGGAAATTTTTGCTTTTTAGTCATTTGTCAAAAGTCAATATAATGATTGGTTATTTCTTCCCCATTTCATTATGTCCGCAGCTAGGCAGAAATTGATATAAGCACAGAAAGGCGATCGCCTTAAACGAAATCACCCAGATGAATCACAAACTCAAAATATTGGGGGTTTAACTTTCATGATCATGCAAGCACAAGAGCAGCGCAACTACTCATCTGAGGAATATTTAGAACTTGAGGTTAATTCAGAAGAACGTCATGAATATATTGATGGAGAAATCATCCCTGTGACAGGTGGTACACCCAATCATAACCAAATTGCACTCAACCTAAGCGGTGCATTGAATTTTGCCCTAAAGCGTCAGCCTTATCGAGTCTTTGTCACCGATCAACGGCTTTGGATTCCCCAAAAGCGAATTCACACTTATCCTGATGTCATGGTTATTGCGGGACAACTTGAATTTGCTGAAGGACGGAGAGACACCCTCACAAATCCGTTGATGATTGCTGAGGTTCTCTCAAAATCTACCAGAAGTTATGATAAGGATGAAAAATTTGCTGCTTACCGAACTATCTCCAGCTTTCAGGAATATGTTCTGATTGATCAGTACACGATGCATGTTGAGAAATACTTTAAAACTGATAACAATCAATGGCTGTTTAGTGAGTACGAAAATGCTGATGTGATGCTGTCACTTGGTTCGGTTCCTTTTCAAATTTCGCTAGCTGATATTTACGATAAGGTTGATTTTGAGGCAGAAGTTGATTGACAGTTACCAGTTATCAGTTATCAGTTAAGTAATATCATCTACGGATAAATATTTCTAAAAAACGAAGAACCTCACCCCGCCCTCCGGGCACCCCTCTCCTTACCAAGGAGAGGGGCAGGGTCTTTTTATTGTAAGTAATTAGGCGAATTTGTATAAGGCGCGTCTGCAAAACTCATCCGGAATGTAGTGAAAACACAGTGAAGCTTGTTATGTAATCTACTCATTCAAGTTATGCCTTTGACTTTCACCTTCGCCCTCAGTCAACAGCAAACTTTTGAATTACGCTGTGATTATGGCTCACGTTCTCTGGATCAAGCAAAGTTGGGTGTACTCATTGACCTGTGTGAGCAAAATTACTACTCCGATGAGAGCGATCGCCCGTCCTTACTTCTCCAGATAGGACGCCAACTTTACCAATGGCTGGATGGTAAGCAAGGATGGCTGAGAAGGGCGCTGGATGAGGCTGAAGAACAAACGATATATCTGGATTTAATTAAAACCAGTGAGGCGCAGGGGTTGAACCCGGAAACAGAAAGGGTGGCGCTGGGACTCGCTCATTTGCCGTGGGAATTGCTACATGATGGCACAGAGTTTTTACTAGAACGGCAGGATATAGCAGTATTGCCTGTGCGTTCAGTGCAGCAGCGTAGTACGAATGTGGCTAGCGTGCAAAATCGTCCTTTGCGGTTGCTGTTCATGGCGACTTCGCCGGAAGATATTAAGCCAGTTCTTGATTATGAGCGGGAAGAAACAAATATTCTGCAAGCAACTAAAGACCAACCGCTAGCTTTGATTGTAGAGGAAAGCGGTTCGGTTCAGGAATTAACTAATTTAGTGAAATCTTATCCAGAAGACTATTTTGATGTCTTTCACTTGACAGGGCACGGGATAATTTATACTCAAGAAGATTTCGGCGGGTTGCTGCCAAAAGGCAGAAAAATTAAGGATTATACCCCGTGTTTCATCACCGAGGATGAAGTGGGTAATGTACAATTGACTACCGTGGAGGATTTGGCGAAAGCCTTTCGGGGACGCTTCCCACGAGTAATTTTTCTTTCTGGCTGTCACACTGGGCAAGTCGCCAACCGGGGAACAGTCCCATCAATGGCGCAGGCTTTGGTGAAGATGGGGGCGGGTGTTGTTTTAGGTTGGGCGCGTCCGGTGTATGATCGGACGGGTATTATTGCTGCACAAGCATTTTATGAAGCTTTGGCAACGGGGGCGACGGTAGAAGAAGCAGTCAAAGCAGCGCAACAGGAAATGATTGCAAAAGAACGTCCCGACTGGCATCTGTTGCGGATTTATCGAGATACGCGCCAAATTGAGCAACTAGTGACACCGCTGAGAACTAAAAAGCGGGAGAAGCTGAAATTTACACAGCCGGAAAGCGAATTTCTGGATGAAAACAATATTGTGAAAGTCGCGAGTCGCTGGGAATTTGTTGGACGCAGACGCCCGCTACAACGGTTTTTACGGGCATTGAGAGAAACCAGCGACAACATCGGCGTATTTATTGCTGGGATGGGTGGACTGGGTAAGAGTTCCTTGGCGGCGCGGTTGTGTACGCGAGTCCAGACACAGCGTCCGAATTTTGAGCGGGTGGTGTTAATTGGACCTTTGGATGAGGTAGGGTTACTCAATAAACTTTCTAGTAAATTTGAGCGGTTTGCAGATGTGCCCGCATTGCTGAATGAACCAAAAGTTTCTCTCAAAGGGCGACTGCAAAACTTTTTTGAGAGAATTGAAGCAGAAGAAATTGATCGTCCGTTGTTGTTGGTGCTGGATGACTTTGAGCAAAACATCCCGAAAGCGAATATTGAAGATGGTTCGCTGCGGATGACGGCGGAAGCTTACCGGATTTTAGAAGCGATTTGTGCAGCGCTGGAAGAAAATGCAGCTGAAAGTCGGTTAATTGTTACCTGTCGCTACCTGAAAGAAGATACCTTACCACCGCACCAACTGCATTTAGAATCTTTGGCGGCGATGAATTCGGCGGATGTTGATAAAATCTGCCGGGAATTAGATAAACAAGTCAAGCAACAGGTAGACGAACAGCGGATAATTAAAATAGCCGACGGCAATCCACACTTGTTGAAATGGCTGTTAGATGTAGTTAAGCAACCGGGTTTAGAATCAGATGAGTTGTTGACGCGGTTGGAGAATACGCAGCAGGAGTTTCGAGAAAAGATTTTGGCGCAAACGCTGTTGAGTGGGTTGGAAGAGGATGAGCGAAAATTTCTGGCGCGGTTGAGTGTGTTTCACCTGCCTGTGACGGAGGATGTTGTCAACGCTGCAACCTCACCCCCAGCCCCTCTCGTTAGCGCAACCTCACCCC
>NZ_QMEA01000067.1 GCF_012912105.1 Brasilonema sp. UFV-L1 | reverse complement strand
GAGATCGGGAGGTGGGGTAGAGAGCAAAGCGAGTATTCGGGGGATGGGGGGATGGGGAGGTGGTTATTTTGAATTGTCTTGATTTCCGTTCAAAAAAAAGTGACTCTGAGTTTTTCAGAGTCAGTCAAAATTTTCAACTGAAGCTGTTGAGACTACCGTAGAACTTGAAGGTGTCGTTGGTTGTCTAGCTTGCAGTTGTTATGGTGTTGAAGTTTATTAGGACTTCTCAGTAATGGGTACCCATTCTGTATGGAAGCTACCAGGCTTATCGACACGTTCGTAGGTGTGCGCGCCGAAGTAGTCGCGTTGAGCTTGTGTGAGGTTTTGAGGTAGGCGATCGCGACGATAGCTATCAAAGTAATCCAAAGATGCACTAAATGCTGGCACTGGAATTCCCAGTTTGGCGGCTGTTACTAACACTTCACGCCAAGCTGTTTGTCTGTCAAGAATTGTCTGCTTGAATTCAGGGGCTAACAGGAGGTTAGGCAGTGCTGGATTTTCGCCAAACGCATTCTTAATCTTGTTCAAAAATCCAGCGCGAATAATACAACCACCCTTCCAAATCCGAGCCAATTCACCCAGTTTCAAATTCCAGTTATAGGTTTGGGACGCTTTCGACAGCAACGCCATTCCTTGAGCGTAAGAACAGATTTTCGAGCAGTAGAGGGCGTCACGCACCTTGTTGATAAACTCTTTGGTATCTCCCTCATACTTGCCAGTAGGACCTGTGAGTACCTTGGATGCTGCAACCCGTTCTTGCTTGTAGGAAGAGATGATGCGACCATTAACTGCTGCGATAATCGTTGGTATGGAAACACCCAATTCCAAAGCAGTTTGTACTGTCCAACGTCCTGTTCCCTTTTGACCTGCGGAGTCAACAATCAAATCTACCAAAGGTAAATTTGTGTCTGGGTCAATGTAAGGGAAAATATTTGCCGTAATTTCAATCAAAAACGAATTGAGTTCGTCTGTGGTGTTCCATTGGGCAAAAACTTCGTGGAGTTGATTATGGTCAAGTCCAGCGGCATTTTTCAGTAAATCGTATGCCTCGGCAATGAGCTGCATATCGCCGTACTCAATACCGTTGTGTACCATTTTGACGTAGTGACCAGAACCACCAGGACCAATATAGGTCACACAGGGACCATCATCGACTTGGGCGGCAATTTTTGTAAAAATTGGCTCCAGATACTGGTAAGAGCTTTGTGTACCTCCTGGCATTAAGGAAGGACCATTGAGTGCTCCTTCTTCACCACCGCTGACGCCCATACCAATGAACCGAAACCCAGCGGGTTCTAATTCTTGAGTGCGTCGATCCGTATCTTCAAACCAAGAGTTGCCACCATCGATAATAATGTCGCCTTCGTCCAGCAAGGGTTTGAGCTGACCAATCACTGCATCTACAGGTTTACCTGCTTGCACCATGATTAAAATTCTTCTGGGACGTTCCAAGGAGCCAACGAACTCTTCTAGAGTAAACGCGGCTTTAGCGTTTCTTCCTTGGGCACGCTCAGCCATGAATTTATCAGTTTTGTCGCGCGAGCGGTTGTAAACTGCGATTGGAAAGCCGTTACGCTCTACATTGAGAGCGATGTTTTCACCCATAACAGCTAGACCAATCACACCAAAGCTTTGCTGTGTCATAAAATTCTGGCTAACTCTTGCAGATTCTCTTTTATCTTTAAGGGTAGTCCGAGATTTCTACTTCTCCCCTAAAGAAGACATTAAGACTTCTTGAACACACCAAAAATATCCACGCTACTCAGATCAAAAATTTTAATTTGTATCTGACTCAACAACTTTCTAGCAAAATTTGCAAAATTAAGATATTTAGTTAAACAATTGAGGACTGGATACGAGTGAGTGAGTACTTCTACTAGTTCATGGTCAGTGGGTTGGTAGTTCGTAGGACTTCTCAACAATTAACACTCAGTAAATCACAGCTAGTAGGTCATGCTGGAAATCAAAATACCATTGGGCAAAATATCAAAAGCCCAGAAACACAAGAGTTTTGGATCGCGCAGCGTGGCACGAAGTGCCATACTTTGAATGAGTGAATTTTGAATTCCTTTGTAAGTAGTACCATACCCAATCCCGAATCCTCAATTGCGAATCCCTAGTGAAATGACATAGTTAAGGAGTAACCACAACATGCTGGCATATGTCCTGGCTTTGGCTGTCGGTCTTGGAAGTATAGCGCTTTACTTAGCAGCTTTCTTTTTTCCAGAAATCCATCGTAAGAATGATTTTATATGGAGTGGTGTAGGACTGTTCTACGCCTTAGTCTTGTGGATATTTGCCCAACGCATTACAGGGGGTCTTTTGCTAGGTCATGTGGCTAGTGTAGCCCTTTTGGGTTGGTTTGGCTGGCAAACCCTGTCATTACGTCGTCAAATCACGCCAAAGATGCAGCAAACTGAAATACCCAGTACTGAGACAGTCAAAACAAACATTCAGCAGCAAGTCTCTGGGTTCTCGCTACCAGAAAAACTTGCTCAGTTGCAAAAAGGTATTGGTAGCACTTTTTCAGGGGTAAAAAACCGAGTGCAAAGTGTGGGTAAAAAGACACCCGAAAAGTCGAAACAGGCTCCTACAGCACAGACTCCCGCAGCTACAGGCAAACCTGCAGTTGAGATTGTCGATCAACGCACTCCCGTAACAGAACAACCAGCAGTGACCCAATCTCCGACCACGGATACTGAAGAAAAAATCCCAACAGCAGAACCACCAGCATCTTCAGTGACTGTAGAGGTGATCCCGCAAGATGCTGTTTCAGCAAACCCTCCATCTGGGGAATTGATAGAAACCGCCCAAGCAGACACAGAGACTGTTGAAGTTGTTCCCCCAGCAGAAATACCACCGAATCAAGTACCACCGAAGAACCAGGCTGAAGGTTCGTAATTTTAAAGGCGATCTGCCTTCGGCAGATCGCCTCTGTTTCATATGTCCTATATCAGTCGGTGAGGTTGTAGAATATACCTAAGCGTTTCCCGAAAACTGTTTTCGTTTAACGTCTCGCCAGTCATTTTAGCAATAGCCTTTCTAATACATTGAGTGACCGAAAATTACTGAATTTAAAGATAATTTGCGTAAAATTCACGCGGAGTGGTGGATAAAAAAATAGAGCTTCGTGATTTTCTCAAATGATATTTGAGGTCATCTGAGTTAGTCCTATTTTTTCGCGCGAAGGAATCATCAACTTGGGTACTGGGAATGAGCAAGCTACTTGTCCTAAAGGTGGATGGCGACAATGAACAAGGTGTGCGGGTAACGCTGACGATTGAGGGAGATAATAATTGCCCTGTTACGGAAATTACTGGCAACTTACCTCCAAACCCAGACCTCGTAACAGCAATTGAGCAGTGGCAGTCAAACTATCGTAGTTTTGGTGAGTCTACCCGCATCACAGATGGTAAAGTGATTCACGGTGGTCATTCGATGACCCGGTGGATTTTAGGTTGCCAAAAATCAGATAATGATTTGCGAAAGCATTTCAACTCCTGGCTATTGTCAGAGTCCTTTCGGAATATCCGCGACAAATGCTTGCAACAATTCATACCGCCTCATGAAGTACAACTGCTCATTCGCACTGGTTCTGTGTCGCTGTTGAAACTTCCCTGGCATGTGTGGGATTTGGTTGAAAATTATCCAATAGCGGAAGTCGCTTTTGGTGCGCCAGATTCTCAGCCAAAAATAAGCGCGAAAATACCTACATTGCGAAGTCGCGTGAAGATTTTAGCAATTTTAGGTAACAGTTCTGGTATAAATATTCAACTAGATCGACAGTTGCTAGAAAATTTACCGGATGCTGAGACGACCTTCTTAGTAGAGCCGCAACGTCGGGAAA
Organism: Brasilonema sp. UFV-L1; assembly: GCF_012912105.1. GTDB lineage: Bacteria > Cyanobacteriota > Cyanobacteriia > Cyanobacteriales > Nostocaceae > Brasilonema. The sequence continues at coordinate 29,837 of NZ_QMEA01000067.1, read as the reverse complement.
TCAACGACCAGTTGTGGGAGCAACCGTGGGACATCTTGTTTTTTGCAGGTCATAGCAGAACAGAGGGTGAAAATGGGCGCATTTACATTAATCCAACAGATAGCTTAACGATCGCAGAACTGAGGTATGCTCTCAGAAATGCCGTGAACAACGGCTTGCAGTTGGCAATATTCAACTCCTGTGATGGCATGGGATTAGCCTTCGAGCTACAACAGTTAGACATTCCCCAAATTATTGTCATGCGGGAACCTGTGCCGGATAGAGTTGCTCAGGCATTTTTAACTTATTTTCTCCCAGCATTTGCCAAAGGAAAGTCTTTGTATTTAGCTCAACGGGAAGCACGGGAAAAGCTGCAAGGTCTAGAGAATGAATTTCCCTGTGCGAGTTGGTTACCAGTGCTTTTTCAAAATCCTGCGACTGTGACGCGTTCTTGGCAGGAATTAGGTCGTCGTCCTACCAACATCTGTCCGTATCGTGGTTTGTTCTCCTTCCGGGAGGAAGATGCACCATTTTTCAGGGGACGCGAAGTTTTCACCACAAGCCTAGTAGAAGCAGTGCAAAAACAGCCTTTGGTTGCTGTTATTGGCTCCTCTGGCAGTGGTAAATCTTCAGTCGTTTTTGCAGGTCTTGTTCCCCGCCTACATAACTCTGGTTTTTGGCGTATCATTTCCCTCCGCCCTGGAGCAAAACCTTTGCGCGCCTTAGCTGCGGCATTTGTTGAACAGAAGGCATCCCATTTAAGTCAAGCTGACCAGCTGCTACAGATTATACAACTTGCTGACGATTTGCGGCAAAAAGATAATGTCCTGGCTTCTGTGATAGAGGAGATAGTTTGGTCGAATCCCGGTTTGAAGCTGTTGCTGGTTGCAGATCAGTTTGAGGAACTTTACACCCTGTGTCAGGATAAACAAGAGCGCCAAGTTTTCTTAGATAGATTACTTGAAGCAACCCAGCAGACGAATTTTACCTTAGTGCTAACGCTACGAGCTGACTTTTTAAGACAGGCACTTGAGTACCGCCCGATTGCTGATGCGTTGCAGTATCGTGACCTAAAATTGGGACCGATGAATCGTAAAGAATTGCAAACAGCGATAGAACAGCCAGCAGCTTTATTTGGTGTCACACTAGAATCTGGGTTAACTGAACGCATTCTAGACGCGGTGAGTACCGAACCGGGGGATTTGCCATTATTGGAGTTTGCTCTGCATGAACTATGGGCAAAACAGAAAGATGCTCAGTTGACTCATGCAGCTTACGATGAAATTGGTGGTGTACAAGCGGCTGTCGCTGGTTACGCCGAAAAGGTATATAGCAGACTCAATGAGTTGGAAAAAGAACGGGCACAACGAATTTTTCTGCAATTAGTGCGTCCAGGGGAAGGGACAGAGGACACGCGGCGTCTGGCGACTCGTGCCGAAGTGGGAGACGATAATTGGGACGTGGTGAAACGTTTAGCTGATGAGCGTCTGGTGGTGACTGGACAGGATGAGGCGACTGGTGAAGAAACGGTAGAAATTATCCACGAAGCGCTGATTCAAGAATGGGGAACTTTGCGCGAGTGGATGAATGCTAACCGTCAGTTTCGTACTTGGCAAGAGCGGTTGAAAGGAGCAATGCGTGAATGGGAAACGAGCAACCACGATTCTGGGGCACTTTTGCGAGGCGCACCGCTGGCTGTGGCTCAAGAGTGGCTGCAAAAACGTACTGACGAACTGACATCACAGGAGCGAGACTTTATCCAAGCCAGTGTGGCACTGCGGAAGAGGGAAAAGTCAGAGCGAGAACGCACTAGAAATTATATCATCTTAGGATTGAGTGTCAGCTTAGCGTTCGTTTCAATTCTAGCTGGTTGGGCATGGTGGAATTTAAATACAAACCAGAAAAATGCCAAGCTGATCGCTAACAGTGCCAATGTAGAAGGATTATTGGGAACGGACAACCTTTCAGCCATCATAGAAGGAATCAAGACTGGGAAACAATTGCAAAATCTCAAACGGTCATGGAGGGCATTGCCTGAAACCCAGATGCGGGTAGTCACAGTGTTGCAACAAGTTGTTTATGGAATTCAAGAGCATAAAACTTTGGAGGGGCATAGTGCTCCACTTTCAAGCGTGGCTTGGTCGCCAGATGGTCAAACCATTGTCTCTGCCAGTTTCGACAGAACCATGAAACTGTGGAAGCGCGATGGCACTTTGATAACCACCCTTACTGGGCATGATGCTCCAGTTTCAGGAGTGAGATGGTCACCAGATGGCCAGACCATTGCCTCTGCTAGTTTCGATAAAACGGTGAAACTGTGGAAGCGCGATGGTACTTTAATTACTACATTCACTGGGCATGCTGCTCCAGTTTCGGCGGTGGCTTGGTCACCAGATGAGCAGACGATTGCCTCTGGCAGTGTTGATAAAACAGTGAAACTGTGGAAGCGTGATGGCACTTTGATAACTACATTAACTGGGCATACTGATGTCATTTTTAGCGTGGCTTGGTCGCCAGATGGTCAAATCATTGCCTCTAGCAGTGTTGACAAAACAGTGAAACTGTGGAAGCGTGATGGTACTTTGATAACCACCATCACTGGACATAGTGCTCCAGTTTTGGGAGTGGCTTGGTCACCGGATGGTCAGACTATTGCCTCCGCCAGTGGTGACAGAACCGTGAAACTGTGGAAGCGTGATGGCACTTTGATGACCATCATCACTGGACATAGTGATGCAGTTTCGGCAATGGCTTGGTCGCCGGATAGTCAAACCATTGCTTCTGCCGGTTTTGATAAAACGGTGAAACTGTGGAAGCGTAATGGCACTTTGATAACCACCTTCACCGGACATAGTGATATTGTTGCAGCAGTGGCTTGGTCACCGGATGGTCAAACCATTGCCTCTGCGAGTAAGGACAAAACGGTGAAACTGTGGAAGCGCGATCACACTCTGATTCCTACTCTTGCTGGGCATAGTGATGCAGTTTTTAGCGTAGCATGGTCACCGGATGGTCAGATGATTGCCTCTGCTACTTGGGACAAAATGGTGAAACTGTGGAAGCGCGATGGCACTTTGATCACTACTATCACTGGACATCGTGATTCAGTTTGGGGAGTGGCTTGGTCGCCGGATGGTCAAACCATTGCCTCTGCTAGTGATGATCAAACAGTGAAACTGTGGAAGCGCGATGGCACTTTAATCACCACCCTGCTTGGGCATCGTAACCCGGTTTGGGGAGTAGCTTGGTCACCAGATGGTCAAATCATTGCCTCTGCTAGTGGTGACAAAATCTTTACCAGTGGTGACAAAACAGTGAAATTGTGGAAGCACGATGGCACTTTGATCACTACCCTAAATGGTCATAGTCATCCAGTTAGTGGAGTGGCATGGTCGCCGGATGGTCAGACTATTGCCTCTGCCAGTAGAGACAAAACCGTGAAACTGTGGAAGCGCGATGGCACTTTAATCACCACCCTAAATGGTCATAGTGCTACGGTCTCGAAAGTGGCATGGTCGCCAGATGGTCAGACCATTGCCTCTGCCAGTTATGACAGAACTGTAAAACTATGGAAGCGCGATGGCACTTTGATGACCACCCTCGCTGGGCATAGTGATGCAGTTTCAGGAGTGGCTTGGTCGCCGGATGGTCAAACCATAGCCTCTAGCAGTTGGGACAAAACCGTGAAACTATGGAAGCGCGATGGCACTTTGATAACCACCCTCAGCGGACATAATGATGCAGTTTCGGCAGTGGCTTGGTCGCCGGATGGTCAAACCATAGCCTCTAGCAGTTGGGACAAAACCGTGAAACTATGGAACTTAAATCTGGATGATTTACTTGTACGGGGTTGCCATCGGCTTGGTGATTATCTCAAAAGCAAAACCGATGTGAGTCAGAGTGACAGACATCTTTGCGACGGCGTTGGTATTCGGAAATAAAGGGGCGATGGTCTGTGCAGGAACCCTCACTTAGGGCGATAGCTAGCCCCTTAGGGGGCCTGCGCTAACGCTTGCCTTACGAGCGCAAAGCGCGAGCGCATGAGCGAACGGCAGTGAGCCTCCCAAGAAGTAGAAAGACGAGAATTGACTGTTACAATACGACAAGTTCCCCTATTTACCAAAGCACAAATATGATTACTCAAATGATGGTTCAACCCTCATTCTGGGTAGAATCTGGAATCAAAATTAGCAAAGTCAAAAACCTATTTTTGTTCAAATTTACCGATGAGCTCCAGTCTCGGCTTGAAGAACTTTCAGAAAATAAAAAAACTGGTTTATTGACTTCAGAAGAAGAGGCTGAACTGACAGGAATATTGGAACTCGACAGGATTTTTACCTTGCTTAATGCTAGAATTATAGCTGAGTCATGACAGTTAATCATGCAACAAGAAAGTTAGTACGAGAAAGAGCTAAATTTCTTTGTGAATACTGTCATTCTTCAGAAGAAGCAAGTGCAGCTCAGTTTGCTATCGACCATATTCTTCCTCAGTCTCTTGGTGGTTCTGATAACCCTGATAACTTAGCATTGGCTTGCCAACGCTGCAATGGATACCGCTACAACTTCACCACTGGAATTGATCCACAAACACAAGAGGTTGTCCCCTTGTTTCATCCACGTACACAAAAGTGGTTAGATCACTTTATTTGGTCAGCAGATGGTTTAAGAATTATCGGTATTACTCCGACTGGACGCGCTACTTGTCATCGTCTAGACCTAAATGATGAACGTCACAATGAAGGTTCTATCGTTAAAGCACGTCGTTTGTGGGTGCGGGGTGGTTGGCATCCACCGGAAGAAGACCGTACCATAGGTTTAATATTCGACTATCTGAGCAGGCATACCTCGCGTCATCTGCTCAGAAGCTTAGCAACCAAGTTAAAAACCTTTTCACGCATAATAGTGAGAAGACGACATTACTATTCCTTGGCATGAAATCGTGACAGAAACTGGAAAATACAAAGATACCGTAAATTTACCCAAAACAAACTTTGATATGCGAGCAAACGCTGTCAAGCGGGAGCCAGAAATCCAGAAGTTTTGGGAAGAAAATAAAATTTATGAACGCCTGTCTCAAAATAATCCAGGCGAGTTATTTATACTGCATGATGGACCACCATACGCAAATGGTTCTCTCCATCTTGGTCACGCTTTAAATAAAATTCTTAAAGATATTATTAACCGTTATCAACTGCTGCGCGGGCGTAAAGTTCGTTATGTTCCTGGTTGGGACTGTCATGGCTTGCCAATTGAACTGAAAGTTTTGCAGAATATGAAATCGGCAGAACGGCAAAACTTGACGCCTTTGCAACTGCGTCACAAAGCCAAAGAATTTGCCCTTTCGACGATCAATGAACAGCGTGACAGTTTCAAACGCTACGGCATTTGGGGTGATTGGGAACACCCGTATATGACTCTGAAGCCAGAATATGAGGCGGCTCAAGTTGGTGTTTTTGGTCAGATGGTGTTAAAAGGCTACATCTATCGTGGTTTGAAACCAGTACACTGGAGTCCCAGTTCTAAGACGGCGTTGGCAGAAGCTGAGTTAGAGTATCCTGAAGGTCATACTTCGCGTAGTATCTATGTGGCTTTCCCAATAACAGGTTTATCCGAAGCGGTGAAACCTGCACTTGGGGAATTTTTACCCCAGTTGGGTGTAGCTATCTGGACGACGACGCCTTGGACAATTCCCGCTAACTTGGCTGTTGCTCTCAATCCATCTCTGAACTACGCAGTTGTAGAGGTGAGTTCTCCAGTCGAGGGAGTGAGTTTTAAATATCTCATTGTTGCTGCTGATTTGGTAGAACGTTTATCTGAGGTTTTGGGAACTCAGCTAACAGTAAAAGCCACAGTCAAAGGGAAAGATTTAGAACATTCCACTTACCGTCATCCTCTATTTGAGCGCGAAAGTCCGATTGTCATCGGCGGTGATTATGTCACCACTGAGTCGGGTACTGGCTTGGTACATACGGCTCCCGGTCATGGTCAAGAAGACTACATAGTAGGTCAGCGCTACGGTTTGCCCATCCTTGCGCCAGTGGATGATAATGGTAATTTTACCGATGAAGCGGGACAGTTCGCTGGGTTGAATGTTCTGGGTGATGGAAACCAAGCGGTGATTGATGCTTTAGCAGCGGCGGGTTCTCTGTTGAAGGAGGAAGCTTATGTCCACAAGTATCCTTATGACTGGCGGACAAAGAAACCGACGATTTTCCGGGCGACAGAACAGTGGTTTGCTTCAGTGGAAGGATTTCGGGATGAAGCGCTGAAGGCGATCGCCTCTGTAAAATGGATTCCCGCGCAAGGTGAAAACCGGATCACACCAATGGTTGCAGAACGTTCTGATTGGTGTATCTCCCGTCAGCGGAGTTGGGGTGTCCCAATTCCTGTTTTCTATGATGAAGAAAACGGCGAACCTCTGCTGAATGAGGAAACTATCTCTCATGTTCAGGGAATATTTGCCGAAAAGGGTTCTGATGCTTGGTGGGAACTTTCGGTTGAGGAGTTGTTACCAGAAAAATACCACAATAACGGTCGGTCTTACCGTAAGGGGACTGATACAATGGACGTGTGGTTTGATTCTGGTTCATCCTGGGCAGCGGTCGCAGAACAAAGAACAGAATTGCGCTATCCTGCTGATTTGTATTTGGAAGGTTCAGACCAGCATCGCGGTTGGTTCCAGTCGAGTTTGCTCACGAGTGTAGCAGTGAACGATTGTGCGCCATATAAAATGGTATTGACTCACGGCTTTATTTTAGATGAGCAAGGGCGCAAGCAAAGTAAGTCGTTGGGAAATACGGTTGAACCGAAAGTCGTAATTGAGGGTGGGAAAAATCAGAAAGAAGAACCCGCCTATGGTGTAGACGTGTTGCGTTTATGGGTGTCATCGGTAGATTACACCTCAGATGTGCCTTTGGGTAAAAATATCCTTAAGCAACTGACGGATATCAGAAACAAGATTCGTAATACGGCGCGGTTTTTGTTGGGTAACTTGCACGATTTCGATCCGCACAAGGACACAGTAGCATTTGAAGAATTATCGCAGCTTGATCGCTATATGCTGCACCGTATGACGGAAGTCTTCAAAGAAGTTACCGAAGCGTTTGAGAGTTTCCAATTCTTCCGCTTTTTCCAAACAATTCAAAATTTCTGCGTGGTGGATTTATCCAACTTCTATCTGGATGCTGCTAAGGATAGATTGTATATCAGTGCGCCGAATGCTTTGCGACGTCGTAGTTGTCAAACGGTGCTGAAGATTGCTTTAGAGAATTTAGCACGGGCGATCGCCGCTGTATTATGTCACATGGCAGAAGATATCTGGCAATTTCTTCCTTATGAGACACCTTACAAATCAGTGTTTGAAGCTGGCTGGGTGCAGTTGGACCAAAAGTGGCAAAATCCAGAATTGGCAGTCGTGTGGCAGCAATTGCGACAAATCCGCACCGAGGTGAACAAAGTTCTGGAAGAAGCCAGGGTCAAGAAATTGATTGGTTCTTCTCTGGAAGCTAAGGTGTTGCTGTATGTAGCAGATGAGCAGTTACGCTCTACAGTAAAATCACTGAACGCGAGTCAGAATGGAGTAGATGAACTGCGTTATTTGTTCATCACTTCAGAGGTAGACTTGTTGGATTCTCCCGAAGCGGTGCAAGGCTTGGAGTACAAATTGCAGTCCGATACGTGGAAAATTGGGGTTGTGAATGCAGAGGGGCAGAAGTGCGATCGCTGCTGGAACTACTCAACTCATGTAGGAGAATCAGCGGAACATCCCCTGATTTGCGAACGGTGTGTTGCTGCTTTAGCAGGAGAGTTTTAGCGGCTTTGCACATTTGCGGAATGAACAACTGTTGAAAGTGGAATCAGCGTCTCGCTAGTCCCTGATATTTTAAGGGGCAAGTGAGATGCCTAACTTACTCATTGGTTAGAAGAGGCGGAAGTTGTAGCCAAGCCCAATTTGGAGTCCCACATCAGTTTGCTGGGAGCAAAGTAGCACCTGACAGTACTGGAATTGCTTTTAAAACATTCCATAAAAGTCTTGACATGATTTTGTTCTAACTCACACCTAGTTTTGTCGAAAGTCGGCTTAATGGTCTGTAAGCCAGTTCATACCCGATGCGATCGCCACAGCCGTAGCTACTCCATGGAAAGTGATGCCGATGAACGAAAATAGGAGTATTCGTCTGGGATGAATGCCGATTATGGGGACAACAACGGCGATCGTCCAACTGCCCAGAATCGGGGTCATGAGGAGAAACCAGGTTCCATAGCGATCAAAGGCACGTTTTACTTTTTGTCCACCCCATCTTTTCCTTTGTGACAGCCAAGCGCGTAATTGCGGAATACGCATCAGGCGGCTATTGCCCCACAACAGCAGAGGGATGGGAGTAAAGTTGCCAAACACTGCCCAAACCACCGATGAAACCACATCCAATTTCATTGCCATCCCCGCTGCAACTGCTGCATAAACCTCAAAATAGGGGAAAAACCCAACTAACCAGGTAGTCAGTGCCTTGGTCATGTACTGAGCTATCAGCATGATGAGTATGCGATTTAAAGTGGTAAATCATGAAAATTTGCAGAACAAATTGACTGAATGAACTGGAGAAGCCATCAGCGTTGAATCAACGGATTGAAAAAATTAGCTAACTTACTGGTTGGTTCGCGTCATAGCAAGCAACGTTTCCACAACTTGAGTGAGACGAGGTTCGTCTAGAGTGCCAAACTGGAACACTTGTGAGAACCATAGACCATCGCTCGCCAACTGAATAATAATTGCCTTCGTCGGGTCAATGCCACTGGTTTCAAGCCGCTGTCGCCATTGCTGGTCATAGACTTTGGCAATTTCCAACACATTGGGCGAGTTAGTCGCAATTGAGGAAAGACGGGCAATTAATGCCAGTGACTGTTTGCTAAACCGTAGTGTTGCTCGAATGTAAGCTCGCACCCACTGTCCTGGTGTTCCTGGTGCATCATCCTGGTCAAACTCAGTTTGCAGCACCGCTTCAAAATCCTGAATAAGTTGTTCAACCATACCTCCGATCAACGCATCTTTATTTGGGAAATGATAGAGTAGTCCTCCCTTGCTGACTCCAGCTTGTTGAGCAACAGCATCCAGTGTTAATGCCTCAACGCCCTTGTTAATTACAACTTGACTGGCAGCTCGCACAAGTGCTTCACGAGTAGCTGATCGAGATTTTTTTTTGGTATCAACCATAGAAATGACCTTGCAAGTACCAAGGAATACAGGTGCATTACACTCGTGGACAATCAAGAGTTAGATTGCCAAAAGCGTCTAAGTACTCACAAGTTCACTATACCGTCTGGACGGTTTTATATCAACCATTCATAGCATTTCAATTTTTGATGGCTACAAATCCTGATGATACTGCAACTATCGGTGAGAGATTAAGATAAAGTGCTTTTTGTCAATCAGTTAAAATACTCATACCAATTCCTTATGAAGCTACGCTAAATAAAGCTTCAAGAATGAAATCGTAAGAAGTGAGAGAAGCAATTACCTCAGGTGTAATTGTTTCCAGGACTTGAACTATCTTTTGGCGCAGTTGGTTGAGAGTTTTACAGTTTTCCCATTCCAGTTTAGATTTGAGAACCAAAACCGCTCAATTGGATGGTAGCTTTTGCAATAACTCTTGAGTTAATTGATAGAATGCTTTTGACCCTGTTGTGCTGGAATTATTTAAAACAACAGGCATAAAACTGTCAACTGCCTTAGCAACATTCACATCAACTGGTATTTGTGTCTGACAAATTTTTCTATCACCAAAATCTTGATGAACGCGCTGCATAACTTGTTTGTAGTATCTTCCGCTGAGAAAGTTAGCGTTGGACATTGTAAAGACAATTCCCAGCATTTGTATATCTATATGTGCTTCATGTTCGTGACTTTCTTTTAACTGGGCGATGCGTCTTTCCAATAATTGAATACCCACCACAGATAATGGTTCTGGTTTAGCAGGAAGTATATAGTAATTACTAGTTGCCAAAGCACTACGAGTCAAAAGGTTATACCCAGGAGCGCAGTCTAAGATAATAAAATCATATTCTTGCCGAATCGGTTCTAAAATTTTTCCTAGCAAAACTCTTTCAAAACGATTCCAAATCCTTTCAAATTCATTTTCACCCAAACTGACTGCTTGTTGATGCAGCATTTCTGAGACAACAAATTCATCGTATAAATCAATATCTCCTGGTAATAAATCCAATCCAGGGAGATTGCAAACCTGAGACTGAATGAGATCTCGAATTGTCAATTTTGATCTTGACGAGGGAGTAATAATATCATCTATTAGATATCTCAATGTCCGTTTGTTTTTGCGAAGCTTCGCAAAATCTACAGGGGACATCAGACTGAGTGTGGCACTAATTTGGCTATCTAAGTCAAGGACAAGCACCCGCTTGTTATGATTTTTGACTAAACAAGTTGCCATATTGACGGTGAGGGTGGTTTTACCAACTCCGCCTTTCATATTTGCAGTAGCAATAACATATCCCATCGGTTAATTCCTCTACTTAAGTATTCTCATGTACTTAACGCAAACGTTTCATTATAGATAGAAAATTTTTGTGAAGTTTAATATTTTTAAATAGTCAAGAGCATGACCTCAGCGAAGCTTTTTTAAGTAAAGTAGTCAGAATTATAGCAGTGAGCGGGGTCTTAATGGAGGGGATAAGGGTGTAATCTAGTGAAGAAGCATCTTTGAGAGTTTTGCATGTTAACTTTAAATCTTAAAAAATTCTCCAATCAAGCACCATCGACATTGTAGCGGACGCTTCGGGCACGGAGTGCCCGCCTTTGGCGATGCTCCGGAGGAGCCGCCCCTATGGAACCGCGTTTGATGTAAAATTTTAACATCCAGGGAGTTGATCCTTCTCAAGGAGTACTAATCACGTACCTTCTTCTTCTCGCTTTTGTAACATTTTCTCAACTGTCGCCTTTAATTCTGGTAAATTTTGCTCTATCACACCCCAAACTCGATTTAAATTAACTTTCAAATAATCATGAATGAGTACATCACGAAATCCTGCTATTTGTTGCCAAGGGACGTTTGGATAAGCTTCTCTCAAATCAGTAGATAATCGCTTCGTTGCTTCACCAATAATCTCAAAATTCCGAATAACAGCATCTTGAATCATAAGTGTTTGCAGAAATACCTCTTTGCCATCACAAGTGTAAGACTCAATCCGCTCAATACATTCTTTAATATTACTTAAGTAGAGGCGATCATCTTTCATAAGATAACTGCTTCTTTTAAGATTCGTTCTTTAATATCAGGATGCAAAGTTTCTGGTTCTGCAACATCTACTTTACGTCCCAACAAAGCTTCTAGTGATTGCATTAAAGCAATCTGATCTAACAAAGTTCTTTGCGGCTCAATTTCTACCAAAAAATCTACATCACTATCTGGTTTTGCTTCTCCCCTTGCGACGGAACCAAAAACTCGCACATTATAAGCCCCGTATTTGGCAGCAATTTGTAAGATTTCATCTCGTAATGGTCGTAGTACTTCATCAATTCCCATAACTCAATCCACACAAATTTTTTAATCTGAAATTAAAGTATATTTTGCCTAATGTCGTTTTACGACTGGTGAAATTTAAGTCCCAATATGTAACTGAGAAACTGAGAAACGAAGCTTGGTTGGGTGATAAGACGTTTGTATGATGGTGTAGAGCATACACCAAGCGCCCTATACCTGACTCTGCAATCTGTTCAGGTGCTCGGTACATACAGGCGATCGCTCTCCATCTTTGCATAAAAATAATCTACTTGCTTTATTTATCTGTGGCATCACGTATTATAAACTACTTACTTGAGAGCCATAACAGTTGATAAATTTTATAAAAGTGTATAAATTGTAAGTTAAATGCCTAGCGGAGCTAAGTATGACTGCTGACTCCAGTTCGACCCTGCAAGATATATTCAAAGCAATTACTCCAAATAGTAATGAATCCGATGTAGAAAAAAAGATTGTTATTCCCCTCCTGCTTACCTTGGGTTACACTCATGCAGATTGGCAGTCTCAAGTAGTCATTTTACAATCTAAGCTTGACTTTTTAGTCGGTCAATCAGATTCAGTTTTGCTCACAACGCCTTATTTAATTATCGAAGTTAAGGCACCAAATAAAAATATTGCTCACAGTGTTTGGCAAATTAACAACTATATGCGCCGTGCTGGCGCTGTTCTTGGTCTGTTAACCAATGGCTATGATTTTCGTATACTCTATAATTACGAAGAAAAAATTACACAGATAGTAGAGTATTCTCGAACAACATTGATAAATCAATATAAAATATTTCACAAAATTTTATCTAAAAAAACTTATCTGCACTATACTGCGACTCTATATAAAAACCAACAGCAAATTCGTTTACATTTCTTAAAGTTAATATCTCAAACAGTTCAACAAGAAAGTACGTTGGGCTTCTCTATTAATAGTCATACTTCTGCCAATCAAATACAGCAACCTAGCGAAAAAGAAATGTTATTGCCAGAAACTCACAAGGAAGGTAAATCAATGATAATTACTGTATTCAACAATAAAGGTGGAGTAGGTAAAACTACAACAACAATTAACCTTGCTGCAGCTCTCAACAAATTAGGTAAGCGAGTCTTGTTGATTGATATTGACGCTCAGGCTAATCTAACAACAGGATTGGGGATAGATCCATTAGAAGATGTTGAACAACAAGGTAAGAAAGATATTAGTCATTTACTAACTGATCCTAGAACTAGTGTAGAAGACACGCTCATTCATAAACAATGGGATGATGTTGAACTAGATATTGTTCCGTCTCATATTCGTTTATGTGACATGGAAGCCACACTAATTAATACACCAGATATTGATCGTATCTTAGCCAGAAAACTGAAAAAATATCGTCATAAATATGATTATGTCTTGATTGATCCACCTCCATCATTTGGTAAAGCCAATACTATTTCACTAATGGCGTCTTCAGGAGTTCTAATTCCTACGCAGTTAGCTCATTATCCCATCCGAGCCTTGGAGTACGTTATGAATAGGGCTATTGCTGTAGATCAATATCGAGACGAACCATTGCCAATTTTGGGTGTTGCAGTCAGTATGTATAATCGAGCAGCAACTAAAGTGGCTCAATCAATGACAAACGAGATTTTTAATATTTTATCAAAAAAACCTGAAACTCAAAATGTAGATTTATTTCCACAGAACACATGGATTCCCAACTTAAGTATAGTTGCAAGTACACCGAATAAAGGATATCCAATTTGTTTTGCAGAATTTGATAATGAGTTAAGTTCAAAAGATAAAGAGGCTGCACAGGATGCCTTTGACTGCTATATGAAATTAGCTAAACATTTGATTCTTGTCACACAAGTAAAGGAACAGGCAAATGGATGAAAAACAGAGACGTGAGCGGATTGTTCAGTATTTGGGTATTAAACCAATTAATCACGGTCAAGTTTACACTTTTCAAATCGCGATACCGGAGTCTGAAGTTGTAGCAATTCCTTTTGAAAGACACGAACAGTTAAAAAGCAGCTTTACTGAGCAAGGTACAAACTTAATTCCTCTACTTGTGCGTCGTACAGAAGCATACAGTGAGGAAGAAGAATACGAGGTTGTCTATGGTGCTGACTGGTGTCTTGTTGCTAAGGAACTTGACATTGATAAGCTATGGGTTTGGGTTTTTGATATGACTGATGAGCAAGCTGCTGCTGCAAAAGAAGAAATGCAGCAGTTGGTTGGTTATTCAAATTCTGATGAAAAAAGTAGAGACGAAGAAACTGATATTGCTAGCTTAGTTGAGCAAAAAGTGAGACCAATTTATGCAAAGTTAAACCAACTTATTTCTAATTCTTCAAGTCATGCAGGAAAAATAGATTTTGATGATAAACTAAGAGAAATTGAAAATAAACTAGAAAATTTATCATCTGCTGTTGCAACACTTACATCACTTCTTCAAGAAGCAATTCCATCAAAGTTGAATTTACTCATAGCACAAGAGAAAGAAATAAAAAGTATGTTGGAAGAAGTAGGAGCCAATGACAAGCAAAAAGAAGCTGCATTAGAGGCTATCAAATATTGGAGAAATCCAGGTAAAGATTTAACGTGGGAGAATCTTATGAAATCAATCAAATCTGGAGAACATAAGGTTAAGAATTTTGGCAAGGAAACTTACCAAAAGCTAAAACAAATAGCAGTTATACGTAGTCATTCGTAGAGTTTGTTAACCCTTCACTCTTCTCATCGTTTATCTTCTAGAGCGTCAGTACAGTAATGCCAAAAACCCGGTTTCTTTAAATCGAGTCAACGAAATATCAATCTTTTCAGGCGAAGAAACCGGGTTTTTTATCCTCGACTCTGATGAATGTACCGGCGCTCTAGTCGTTACGGTAACAAAATATCAGTCGCCAATAAACTCTGCAACCGATCCAATTGAGAACCAATTTGGTAAAGTAAATCGCCTTTCCCTAATAAACGAGCAGCAGCTGTTTGTTTACCTCCCAAAATAATTGCTGAGTCCGCTTCACTAGCAGTTCTCAGCGCAACCCGTCCTGGTAAATTTGAGCGAATAATTGGGGTGACAATACCAGCTTCCGGGCGTTGAGTGGCGATAATCAAATGAATTCCAGCGGCTCTCGCCATTGCACCCAGTCGTTTTATACTTTGTTCTAGAGCTGTGCGAGACTCCTTTTCCGCCATGAAGTCAGCGTATTCATCAAAGATGCAGACAATTCTGGGTAAAGGCTGACGAGAACGTTGATTATAAGTACCTAAATCAGCGCATTTCGCTTTTTCAAACCGCTGATAGCGGGATTCCATTTCTGTGACGAGTTCTTGCATTAATTCAATTGCGCGATCGCTCTCTTTCACAACAGGAGAATACAACCACCGCATCTGCTCAAACTCCGGAAATGTGACTCGTTTAGGATCAACCAAAGCAATTTGCAAATGTGCAGGGGAATAACGCAAGATGAGACTGAGAAGGAGCGATCGCAAAAACTCACTCTTCCCACTCCCAGTTGTCCCCCCCACCAAAAAGTGACACGTATTTGGATCAGACAAATCAGCTTCTATCAGCTGTCCTTCCAAATTTACCCCAACAGCAATTTTTACTGGCGCTGTTGCTGGCAAAACTTGGGATTTTATATAATTCTCAAACTTAGCAACTTGTCTATCGGGACGAGGTAAATCAATACTGACATATCCAGCTTGAGGGGAAATCAGAGGCGGATTGGCTAACCCCAACTGAACCTGCAAATCTGCTGACGACTTCAACAAAGAGTTTACTTTCACACCAAGTTGGGGTTTGAGTTTCACTCGGATAAAAGCAGGACCAACAGCCGCCCCGTGGTAATCTACACTAATACCAAAAGATTGCAGCGTGTTCACTAAATCTTGACCCATGTCATCAACATTATATGATTGCTGATGATTATTTCCCGTCTCCTCATCCTGCTCAACTGTTTCTTGTTGATCCTCTTCGTAGAATGATTCCTCGCCTTGAGACTCTTCCACAAAGTAACTTTGACACTTTTGCTGCTGTGGACAAATTTTGCACAGGTGAGGCTGGGTTGTTAAAGGTGGAGAATTAGGTAATGGTGGTTCCCAAATCAACCATTGACGCATTTGCTGTAATTTATAAGGAATCAACTGATGTACTGTATTTTCCAGTTGTTCCCAGGAATACTGATACTCTTTTAGTTCTGGCAAAACACAGTAAACTGCTGAGTCAACAGCTACTTTTTTCTTTTGCCACAGCATATAACTATAAAGTGCAACTTGAGCTAATTGTGCTGATGGATCGGCTGGTTGATAAGTTTTAAATTCCACCACACAAAGGCGCTTTTTTTCAAAATTGTAGACTAAGCAATCAAATTCTCCTGCTATTCGTTGTTGTGTGTCATCCGGCAGATTAAAGTAGTACTCAAGCTTGCGCTCTTCAGTGATAAAAGTGTCACGAATAAGTGTTTCTGCACTGCAGTAGCGGCGATTGATGATTAGCAATTGGGCAAAGTGTTTGATGAGTCCTTGTAATCCTTGCCAAACTTTGAATAATGCTTGTGCTTGACTTGAATCTTTTTTAAGAGCTTCTTGTAGGTAAGAATAGAACTTGACTTCATAAAAAATCTGTTGCAAACTAGAAGCAATTTCCTCTATCTCTAATTGGGCTGCTGTTGGTTGAAAAAAATCTGTACATTGAGGTTCATGAGAAACAAAATGTACAAAATCATTAGCTAATTGATGAAATGTATTACCAATTCCAACAGCATTTTCTGGTGGCAAAAATAATGTATTGCCTCCAAAGCGCTGATTGAGATAAAATAAGCGTGGGCATTCAAAAGCAACTCGTACTTTTGTAGCGCTTAAAGATAATTGTTCAGATTTTTTTCTTGGTTTTGAACCATTAGCTACCATATCAAAAATACTACTTACAGCATTAGGGTTAGAAATTTCCAATAAGCGACGATGGACAGCAGCCAGATAGACTGTATCCATCGCAGCATAGTTTAGTTGTTTTTGTGTGAGAGGTCGTTTTCCCCAATCGCTTCCCTGTTCTTCTTTATCTACATTAGAGAATTGACAAAGTTCTGTTGCTAAAGTTTTCAGTTGTAGATTAGAGACTTGCAAAACTTCGCGGGTAATTTTTCGGGCTAGCTTCAGCGTGCAGGTAACATTTGGTGCTAGTTTACCTCCGAGATATTTTAAATCAAAGCTGGCGTTGTGAAATACCTTTTCTATTTGGGGATTAACTATAATTTTATTAATAAAATCTGCTGCTAAATCAGGTTGATTCAATACATCAAGGATATAAGCAGAGTCACTTGTTAAGTTTGTCGGTTCAGCTAGAACTTGAATGAGCGACAGTCTAGGATAGTAAGTATCCCAGTCAGCGATTTCTGTATCTAGCCATAGGGTTTTAGCTGAGGCAAATTTGGCTATTTGCGCTCGGATTTCAGTAGCTTGTGTGAGGTATTGCATTGGCTACTCCCTTCCCGCCAAAAGATTACCGATTTTAAAACCGCAGAGGCGCAGAGAACGCAGAGAAAATACGCTTCGCTTGATAGGTGATTTTAGAGTGGGAAGGAAGTAAGATGTCATAAGTTCAAAAATTATTTTTTAGGGATTAAACAAATTAATTGGGCTTCTGGTTTAGCTGTGGGATCGAGAATTTGCACTTGCTTTTCCTGACACAACTGCTGAATTAATTGAGTAATTTGAGATTGACTCAGCATAGGAAACTGACTATGAGCATTTTGGATAAGTATCTCCCGTCCCATAAACTGCTGAGTTGTGACTAAATCTAATACAAATCCTTTAGCTTCTATTTCTTCCTTGAGTGGCTTGACTGACTTACCATTGGTTTTGGCAGTGTCATCTTTACTACGATTCATGTCATCGGTACGCTTAATTACCCCCAAATCTTTTAACAAAGAACAATCATCAAACACCTTAGAGTCACGAATGAAAGCTTGTAAAGCTTTTAATCCGAAAGTTTTTCCTCCAATAACCAAGTCTCCCTCGCGAGCATCTTTAACTAAGTTGTTATAGGTGGCTAGGTAGTGAACAGAGTTGATATCTGGTGTAATGTGACGATGGCGAGAACCTGTAAAAATTTGCGTAAAAAGTTTGTAACCTTTATTCTTTTTATCACCCAATGCTTCCAACCGAATTAGATATAAAGTTAAGGACGGATTGTTCTCAATCACATTTTGGCAGGCTTTCATTATATAGAAGAAGGTAGTCATTTGGTCTTCTGTCCAGACGACTCCTAATTGCTCAGCTTGAACAGATAATTTATAGCCAAGTGAACAATTAGCGAATTGTGTTTTTGTAAATAGAGGAGTCTTAATCTCTTCTGCTTTCAAAGCAGCTAAAGCTTCTTGTAGTATTTGAATAAGTTCAGGTGAAGATAGGTGGCGAATTCGTGTCGTTCGCTGCTGAACTTTTGTAAATTCCTCACGCCATTTCAATTTAAATGCGGCAAGTGATGGCTCAGGTTTTTCAGGCTTTGTTACACCCGGTTGAAACTCACCTTTTTTACCATAAAATAACCATTGTTTGTACTCTTGAAATATATCTCGTCCTAGGATAAGAGCATTTCTAGACTTAGCTTTTTTGCCAGGAAATTCATTTTCTAAATATTCGCGTTGCAAAGGATAAATGGGAGAATTTGGTTGAGGATTTGCTTGACAGTGTAACGAGTAAAGACGAGATGCCAAAATAGATTCTGCTTGCTCTATGCTGATATCTTTTAAATCAACTTTTTTGTCAATACGAGCTTGGTGAGTTTGATCAATCCGAGCCTTGTTATCTTGCCAGGTATTAGTCGTTATGCTGATAATGATTAGAAAGTTGTTGTCTTCATCACGAATTTTTGTATTGACATTGAATAAACTTTGCAAATCAATCGAACCATCGCTTAAGTGGGCAATACTTTCTAGCTGATCGAAACACAACACTATGGGTTGTGTATTAGCAGCAATTCTGCTAAAATTTGCCAGTGTCTCCCGTGCTGCTTCTTCTGTATTAATAGAGTTTTTAACCCGTAAAGCTTGTAGAGACTCTTCACTTAAATCATCTCCTCGCAACCACTCGCAAGCTAAGGGATATAGTTCTGAATTAGTCAGATCGTGCAGTACTCCAAAAAAAATGTCGGCATTATAGATACCTGCTTGCTTGTATATGTCCTTTAGTCTGTTAATAAATTTGCGGCGATCGCTTCGCAGCAAGTCGAAAATATCATCCTTGACAATGCGTTGTTTTATACTGCGTTGCTTGATGGTAGATAACACATTTACAAGCCAAAGCAGCAACTGAGAATCTTGCTCTCCCTCTGGAACTTGCACCAAGCTATCGACTGTGTAGCGCAAAATATGACGCCAGATGTGATCACTTTGAGGAAATGGAGGTATGTAGACAAAAAAAGCTTTGTGATTGAACGCCTTTTTGAGCCTCCCTAACAGATAAGTCTTGCCAGAACCACCATCGCCGTCAAGTATCACAGTTCGCGTACGATGGTCTTTAGTAACTTGATTGAGTGTTGCTTCTATTGCGGCGATCGCTTCTTGATGTATGGAGTCAACCGTGGGTTCTGACTGTTGCTGTTTATGCCAAAAGTTGACAGAGCGAAAGTTATCAAAGGGGTTGGTACTCCTGAGAATAATATCGTCTATGGATGCCATAAGCTTGCTGTTTAGTTTTCCGTAACTTTGATGAAAAATAGAGGACTACCTGAACGCTGGCTAATACCTGCGTTGACTTGCTCCTGGGTATATTCTTGGGCGTGTACAAGCGCTCTCAATTCAATTTGTTCGTTCGCTTGCAGACGATAAAGTGCTTTATCTAATTCTTCCCTTGACATTGGAGGTTGTAACTTTTCTCGCAAATAAAAGATTGGCAAATAATTGTCAGTACCTAGTTCCCGATCCAATTTCCGGATAGTTTCTAAAATTTCTTCGTCAGTCAAATTGATAATTGTTACAGCAGCCGATTCTCCACTGCTAGGTGCTGAAGTAGAGACTTCCTCAGGCTTACTATGTAGAGATTTCCGTAAAAAGCGCAGGTAATTATTCAGCAAATCCAAGCTAATCGTTGCAGCGCCCTTGGGACTATAATCTTCCCGTAAATACTCCAGTGCTCGTTCAGTCAGCCATACCTCAGCTTTAGTCTTTTTGATTTTGGATTCAGCGTCAATCAATCCCCGTTCACTCAGAGTTTTCAATATCTCCTCTTTCTCAGGCGCTTTCAACGACGACATTTTGATTTGGCTAGGGGAGACTTTACCAGCAGCTTTACTTATGTTTTCCAGCACCTTGAGTTCTTTATCTGTGATTGGCAACTGAGCTGGTTCGAGTTTCAATAAAGCGTTACCAGGTGGTAAAATCTTAACTGAGGCAATCTCGCGGGAATAGTCTACTAGTTCGCGATCGCCTAAATTCTGACAAATTCTATCTTTACCCTTAAAAGCTTTAAAACCACTAGCACTAAGGCTTGACCTGTAATTAGGGCATCCTAGTAACTTGAGTAGAAACTTTAATTCATTTGTATCCATACGGATTCTTGCCTGTATTTAAATCAGCACCACTCTAGCCCAAATGGCAATAATTGACACCTTTTTTATCCTAACTAGATTTAGGGTATTTAGGCAGGGTGCGTGTTATCTAAATATCAATACAGATTTGTTAAGTTATGTTCTGCCGACACACTACTATGTAACGCTATGTAACACAAGACTGTCTTCGTGCCTTTGTGACGCTAGATATCTCCTTGGGGAAACCCTGTTGCAGTACTGGCTCGTTTTTGCGTGAGGTATTACCCCATACCTGTTAAAAATATCCGGAAAACAAGTCTCATGAATGGAATAGCGATCTCAGCATCATGAGAAAAGATGCACATCGGGGGCTAATATGGATAGTTTAGAATCGAAAATTATTGATATTTTAAAGCATGGTACTCCTCTAAGAGCAATACACATTGCTAATAAGCTTGGAGTTGAAAGAAGAGAGATAAACCACTACCTATACTCTTCATTGAAGCATTTGGTGGTTCAAGACAGTGACTATAGATGGTTATTGAAAACAAATCATCAAATAAACAATACTCAACGTCCCGCAACTCAAGCGCCAAGTTCTGATACTAAGTCATCACAACCTGCAAGACAAAATAACCTATATAGCTTTACGAAACAAGAGATTAAACAAGATAGTCCAATTCAACCACCAACTTCTCAAACTCCATCATCACAACCTGTTAAGCATGAAAACTTACAGAGATTTCATGAAAAATCTTTTCAGCAAAATGGTCACCCTCAACAATCTCCAACCCCTCAAACGCAATCATCACAACCTGTAAGAAAAACTAATCCTTATGAACTGATTAACAAAGAACTTGCTCAAGCATCTCCAGAAAAGAAAGTAAAAATTTTAGAAAATGCTTTTAGACAAGAGCAATTCAGAGAACTAGAAGATGAGGAGATTAATGCTCTCCAATCAATTTTAGAACAATCTAAGCGTGAAATAGATATAGCCAAGACAGCATATACACAAGGTAAACTCAGCACGCAAAAAAATAATCCTATTGTGATTGCAGCTTTGTCAGTTGCATTAACTCTAGCTACACTTTTCCTTATCAGTCAATTTATACCAAAATCAACTAACCAACCTACTCCAACATTTCCACAAAGTCAGTAAATATAATAATTGCATCTAGCTTATTGCAATCTTATATCATTCGTAAAATTCTCTATTTTCTCTTTTCTTGGCGTCCTATGCGCTAAGGCGCACGCTACGCTAAGGCGACTTGGCGGTTCGTTCAAAAAATAATTTTTACAACTCATTTAGGATTGCTATACCCCTTGACTCTTCTCACCAAACCAAACACCAAAGGACGCAAGCCCACAGGTAACACCGACAACCCCAACCCAATCCACGCCTTAGCAGGAGAAAAAGACTTCCCTGCTAAAACTAACTCTCTTCCTTTTTGCGTTTCACCCTTCTCAATCAACCGTAACCCTAACAATAACTGTGTTTCTGCAAGACGCTGTTGTCTAATTGTCTCCAACTTCTCAGGCTCAAATTGATAACTTTCCAAATACCGTAACTTATCAGATAAATAAGGAATTGCCCTGTCAATACCTTGCTGTTGTGCATGGAAACGATATTCCATTAACAATTCTCGTAGATAATAGCCTTTCTTACCCGCCAAAGCCAGCCGGACAAATAAATCATTATCCTCGCAATTCTGCCAATTAGGCTGCATAAATCCTAATTCTTGTAAGGCGGAACGGCGAAACAATGTAGCACCAATTTGAAAGCTTTGATTCACAAAGACAACTTCCAATAAATTATCAACAACACCCTCTGGTAAATTCGCCCTACCCCAACGACGAGAATTTTCTTGTGTTGTCGTCTCATCTCGGATATTGTTAATATCAATCACCCAGTGGTCAGTTCCAACAAAATCAATACTAAAGTCTTTATCCAGAATTGCAGTGGTACGTGAGAGGAAATCTGAAGTTAACCTGTCATCATCATCAAATTTTATAAAATATTCGCCCGTTGCGGCATCAAACCCAGAGCGCATATTATTACTCTTACCAATATTTCGTGAATGACGGATATATTTGATGCGGCTATCTGTGTACTGCGACATGAGTTTAGCTGTCTCATCCTGAGAACCGTCATCACAAACAATTAATTCAAAATCTTGATAAGTCTGCTGCAGTACGCTTTCAATTGCGAAAGGCAGCAAACTCACACGATTAAAAGTCGGAATACAAACACTGACTTTAGGCATTTTTGAAATAGTAGGGTTGACAAAAGCTAAAGTTAAGAAATAGTTCTTGGAATTCTACTCATAACTTTTTTCATAAATCGATTGGTTTTAACAGGTATACTGGGTGGTTTTAATTGCTGAGGTCTTTTTTCTGGTTGCTTAAGAAATCGATAGTATAAAAATTCATTCTTGTAACGAATATCAACATCTTCACCTTGACACAACCGAGTAAAATCAATAGCAGGATAATTCATGTAATGCAGACGATGAATAGGTTTTAATCCATCTTGGTTGTAGAGAACATTATTGATATTTACAAAAGGGTCAGCGTCAGCACAGTTGCCAGTTTTGTCTTGCCCATTAGGGCTGAGGGTAAAGTTAAAAAGTGGGCGATGCGATCGCAAAGTCATGTAACTAAATAAGTCTGCATCACACCACCAAGACCGCTCATTAATCCAGGTAAACTCCTGGTTTTTCACTAAATACTCTCTTAGTATCTCTAGCTCATCTTTGCCAAAAATTCCCTGCTTTGAACCGAAGAAACTGGAGCAATGTAATAGTGGCCTGACTTGGGATTCTGGCAATGAAATTGCCTTTTCAATCACAGAAAAGTTGAGTGCTGCAACAGGAGTTGACTTGCCATGTTCCCAGTCATCAAACACAAAATCGTAGTCGTCTAGCTTTTCTAAAACCCTATCCAGCGAACTCATTGCTAAACTGTCAGCATCATAAAAGACAAATCGTTCAAACTTGCCATCAAAGGCACACATTTTCCTGAACAAATGACTTTTTTTGTACCACTTTTTAGAGTGTCCTTGATTTAACTGACTAGCTTGGGGATGGGCATTCCAAACTTGATGATAAAAATCTTCCCAGCGTTGTATTGAACTTTTGTTCTCAAACAAGGTGACATTAGGTCGAGAACTAACCTCCAGCTTGACTTGCTCTAGTCTCTCATCATAGGGAATAATACAAATCGGAATTTTTGAGCTAACATTCACTTCAATACTGTTGAGCAGTGCCACTAATTGATTATAAACAATATCATTAGCCAGAGTATAAATACCAAAATCTTCCATCCTGAACTCTTCTTTTTATTTGATTAAAATATAAACAATGAAATGTCTAATTAGTCCAATGATGGCATAAACTGTGAGCATAGGTCATTTTATATGTATCACCATTCTCGTTAGTATGATTCCAAATAATTAAATTTATGAACATTTTAATGTTATCTTCTACATTTCCCTATCCACCTACACGAGGTGGAACTCAAGTCAGGACATTTCATTTACTGAAGTATCTCAGTCAAAGCCATGCTGTCACTTTAGTGACTCAACGAGAGCCTGATGTGACACAGACAGAAATAGTAGAATTACGGGATTGTGTTGATAACTTAGTTCTTTTCAATCGTCCCCAGGACACTAGTACCTCCGGAAGAATACTAAAAAAAATCCAGCGCCTCTATTCTTTTATACAACAAGGGACACCACCAAATGTGTTAAACCGCTACTCAGCCGAGATGCAGACTTGGGTTGATAACTTTGTGCAAGCGGGGAAATGTGATGTTATAACGAGTGAACATAGCGTGAATGAAATTTATGTGCGATCGCACTTTCAAAAACATCTTAGAACTGTAGTCAATATCCATAGTTCAGTCTACGCTACCTGTCGCAACCAGCTAAAAACAGGTATTTCTGAAAAGAAATTTCGAGATAGACTCTATCTACCACTTTTGCGTCGTTATGAACAACGCTACTGCTCTAAATTCTCGGCAATTGTGGTAACAACAGAAGAAGATAAAGTTCAGATGCAAGAATTTCACCCTAACAGTGAAATTAAAGTTATTTCCAATGGTGTAGATTTAGTTTCTTTTCCCAACCGGACTCATGATCCAAGCGGACATCGCATCATTTTTATTGGTGCAATGGATAATTTAGCAAACATTGATGCTGTTTGTTTTTTTAGCAACGAAGTGTTATCAGAAATTCAAAAGCTTTACCCTGATACAACTTTTGATATTGTTGGTTCTCGTCCAGCACCAGAAGTTTTAGTACTCCAAGAAAAACCCGGAATTACTGTTACTGGGCGTGTTCCTTCAATGGTAGATTATTTGCACAAAGCAACCGTTTGCGTTGTACCAATGAGAACGGGATTTGGTATTAAAAATAAAACTTTAGAGGCAATGGCTGCAGGTGTACCAGTCGTAGCAAGTGATCGTGGTTTAGAAGGGCTAGCTGTAGATGGTGTCAATATACCACTCTTGGCATTACGAGCAAATCAGCCTACAGAATATGTGACTGCTATCTGTCAATTGTTTGAAAATTCGCAATTGCGAACACAATTGTCTCGCAACGCCAGACAACTAGTAGAAACGGAATTCACCTGGGATCGCGCAGGTAAACGCTATGAGGAAGTCTTAACTAGATACTGATATATTGATAGTTTTTCGATAGTTTTTCCTTAGTGAGATTTTGAAGCCACCTTCTACACCAGAAACTCATCTAACTCCAGATAGAAATTTTGATTTTATGCTTTATTAGCTATAGTTCTCCTTTTTTATATTTAGCCTTTAATTCTTCCAATTCTTCATCTATTTCACTTTTACTAAAAGACGGCTGGGGTGTTTGTGGCTGAGACTGAAAGTTATTATGACTTTTATGACTTTTGGAATTTCCACCTTGAAGAAAGAGAGTTTTCATTTCCTCTAATTCTATGTCTATTTCAGTGGTTGCTTGATTGGTAGAAACAGGTGTGGAAATAGGTTTTGATCGAGTAACAGGTTTTACTGAAGTTGCGGGTGTTGCAGCTGATTGCTGCTTTTGGTTTAAGTCTTTAAGGACTTCATCTACAGTATGATAACGCCGAACCGGAATGCTTTCTAGCATTTTGTCCAAGATACCACTCAAGTGACGACTCACTGGGCTTGTGAGATATTGTCGCCAAATCCAAGCATCATTATTAATATCGTATAAATCGAAAGGAGAGTGTTGAGTTAACAGATGAACACAGGTAACACCTAAGCTGTATATATCACTGGCAAAAATAGCCTTTCCTCTAATTTGTTCAGGAGCAACATATTCTGGACTACCAATGCTAGTTCCTGTCCGATTTAAAGCTGTGTAGGTGGCTTCTTTTGCTGCACCAAAATCTACTAGAACCAGATTTCCGTTGCTTGATTTCGTGGTTGTACGACGAATAATGTTTTCTGGTTTTATATCTCGGTGAATGACTTGTCTTGCATGACAAAATTGCAGCACTGGCAATAAATCATTTAGCAACTGCCGAATTTGAGTTTCACTAAAAGCACCTTTTTGTTCTAATTCTTGAGCTAAGTTTGGTCCGTCGATAAATTCTTGTACAAGATACTGCCTATCATCTTGAGTAAAATAAGCCAATAGTTCTGGAATTTGGGGATGCTTGCCCAATTCATCCAAGCGCATTGCTTCTTGGGTAAATAACTCTACTGCTTTCTGGACTGTGCTGGTACCTTGAGCTTGGGGGTAGAATTGCTTAATAACGCAGCGTGGTTTGGATGGTTTATCCTCATCTACAGCCAAGAAGGTTCTACCAAAACCACCTTGCCCTATGGGTTTGATGGCATGGTAGCGCTCTTTGAGCAGTAGCTTGGAACCACACGTCTGGCAGAACTTTTCATTATGAATGTTAACAGGCTTGGGGCAATTAGGATTTAAGCAATAGCTCATATGACAAATATGGCTTTCGCGTAGCCTGATATCTTGCAGCATTCTCAACAAGACCCAAAAAAACCGGGTTTGGAGAACCAGAAATTAAGGTTTCTAAGAGCAGGCATTGTCAAGAAACCCGGTTTTTAACTCAGGTGCAAGATCTGAGGTAGCCTTGATATGTCGGTCTACGCTTTTATATGTCTTTATTTTGCCACGTCCAAAGATGATAGGGAATCTTCTTGAAGAAGAAGTCATACGATTTTGGATTTTAGATTTTAGATAGATTATTAGATTTTCGATGATTTGGGTTTCATGCCCTCATATTCCCTATGGAATAAATCTCAAATCGTAAATCCACGCATCCTCTAGCCCCCACGCGCGCGCTGCAAAGCGTCCCACCTTCGGGATACTTAAAAATTCAAAGTATGCCCTAGGTGTACGCTCCGCAAACAAAAATCAAAATAATAGATCTTTTTTTCTCACTGTGCGAATGAGCGAATGTGTTAGTAGCGTGCCGTAGGCAGCGAATTAAGCCAAGGAGTTGACTCCTTTTTTGGTCAATTTTGAAATGTGGAACGCGGACTTTTTTTCTGCTGGAGGAGTGTTTTCCAATCTTGTAAAGTTTTCTCTGTCCAAAGCCAATTTTTCGCCAATTCTTTAATATCAAAATTAACTGGATCGTCTCTGATGATCATTTGACGATACGTGATGGCTTCATTCAGATATTGCCCGCGTTTTCTATCTGATTGATTCTGTGTAGTTTGTGCAGTTTTATACATCCCAAGGGCTAACCCAGCATAAGCTGTTAAAGCATCCCGAGGCAGTGGCTTTGAGGGGGAAAATGTTGTAGGAGAACCAATAGATTGACTCTGTTGCTCTCTAAGGGCTAAAGTCAACGCCTTGAACCAAGAGTCATTTGCTAGGTTAAGATTATCTTCTTCGTAATAAGCAAACCCTAAAGCATTGGTATACAAAACCGAGTCTGGTTGAGCCTGAACTGCACTTTGCCAATAACGACGGGCATCATTAACGCTATATTTCTTGTCTCCTGTCTGGATAGCTTGCCATGCGACTCGTCCTTTGAAGAAATAGACAGATGGATTATCTGCTAACTCTTGGGGAATGGCGTCAAGGGCTGTTTGAGCGTTAGGAAGTACATTACGATTGAGAAGTTCTTCCACAGCCACCAGTCCTGCTTGCAAGTCGCCTTGGCTCAATTTTTCAGTGGCGATCGCACTAACGACTTTAGTTTCAGTCGTTTTAAAATTGACTTGTGGGGTGCTAGGGCTTTGTTGTTGAGACTCAGGAGAAATAAGCGGTATGCCTGCTCGCTTCGACATTTGTTGATGGTGCGACCACCAGTTGAAACCTATAACGAGTGCGATCGCACTGACTCCTACAGCACCTATAACACCCAATAATTTACGTCTTTTGTGTTGTTTCGCTTCGGCTTTTGGTGATGGAGTGGTGGTAGTCTGAGCTAATCGCGAGGCGTTCTCTTGTTGAAAGTCCCACTCTTGTTGACGAGTCAGTTCACTATTGTTTGAGGCTTCGTGATGACCTGCTGGACCAAGCTGTCTACCATAGGATGCGGCTGCACGGACTTCTTCCCACATCCCTACATTGTTTTCCAGCGAAGCTATCTCACCTGAGACTTCTGTTTCGTCAAGATCTTCTTCGGTCAATTGCACAAGTTCAGCCTTCATGGAAGATTGCTCGGATGTCTTTTGTTTATCTAGCTGGCGGAACAGATCCGAAACAATAGCTGAATCTTCTTCATAAGTTGGGTTATCATACTCAATTTCATCAACGAGGTCACCCCAGGTTCCTTCGCCCAGTAAGTCTAGGTCGAAAGAATCCCTTGCTAGAGATAAGGGTAACATATCCTCGACGGGTAAAGACATACCAGCATCGTTTGCCGGATCAGAGTAAATTGTTGCTGTTGTCTTTAAACAGGGATTGTATTCGTTAAATAACTCCTCATTTTGAGGTAAAAATGTTCCTGGGTTGAGATACCCCTCAAATCCTGGCTGGAGATAAAGAATCGGTAATGCCCAATACAGTTGGTGGGAACCATAAGCAGCAATCAATCCCTGGCGCATTCGACTGACACACAAATCCACGGGATACCCTTGAGCAAGGTTCCGATAAAACAATTGTGTCAGCAGCAGTGCGACTTCATCAGGAATACGTTCTGACATCGCCAAAACACTCCTAATACCCCGCTTCACTAAGCTTTCTGTCAAATTGCGTTCGCCTGTGTCTCCTGTTGGGTCAGAGGAAGTTGCTGCGTATGTTCCCAGGCAGGAGTTAAACACTGCCATTTGGATGTTATTGTTGACCAACAAGCCTGCTAAGTCGTCACCACTTAGGGTTTCCCTTAGACCAGTTCTGCCGCTGACTAGATAAATTTCTCCACCATTATGACCTATGTTACTATGACCAGAGTAATGTAGAACGTGATATCGTCCTTGTTCTAAGGCTTGTGTCAGTTCTTCCCGCCCTGGTTGTTCCAACACAGTTAGTTCTATGTGTGGCAGATAGTTGTCACTTTCGCCACGCTGAAGTTCGGCTTGGAGTTTGATGGCTTCTTGTTTGAGGAGATCTAAACGTGCGAGGTCTGTGGGAGAAGCGATTGTCATTAACACTTTTAGCCCACCTTCTTCTGCTGGTGCTGGCACACTTGCTGGCGGTAAACGAGATGTTCCGCCAATTCCACTTTGGTAGCGAGAAAAAGCGATATATGGTCCTGTGGCAATTGGGCGATCGCCTGCGTGCATGACTTCCCAAGGAAGACGTGCTAACCTTGTATCTTTTAGTCCTAATCGCAAACGCAATACTTGTTGGTGGTTCTGGGCTATTCCTTGCGCCGTAATCCAACTATCTCTGAGAGTGCCTTGAAACAGTGCGTTGTAAAGTTGCTGACCTAACGCCACCAAGTTGACGGAGTTTCTTGCTAGAGCATCTCCTTGCAGCACCGACTTCAACGGGTCATTCATCAAATGTCCCGCAGCCGTCAACCAATCAGCTACAGGCCAAGTCACCAGTTCTTCTGCTAATGGCACCCCAGGCGCGACTTGTTCCGTCCGCACCAAGTAGTCATTTTGCCCTACTGGGGTTACGGAAATGTGAAATTCCTGGGTCACAACTGCTCCTGTTTGCCTCCTAAATCTGGTTTGAAACCCGAAAGTTTCAAGTCAATGTTTTGCTTCTTCTGATACCTTAGATGCATGCTGGTATTGATTGGTTTCTGATTCACGCTGTTTTGCTCATCAGCTCTTGGCTACAAGCATTCATAATCCACGTTCAGAATTCATGCTCTATCCTCCACGATGAGGTTATGAGTCTAAGTGTAAAAAGCGTTGACTTGTGGGGTATCGCAGAGAAAAAATTCTTTTTTCATAAAACTACATCCCATAGATTGAGTTCTTCTACAATTTTGAATTCGGAACCAATCTCCTTTCATAACTTTATCCGGATCTTGTTCGTTTCGCCCAGAACATTCTTACTGGTAGATGCACCTTGATATTCAACTCCCATGTAGGCTAACACCCTTTGGGAGTTTTTTTTTGCATTTTACTGATTTCGTTCTAAGGTTAGAAGTAGGGGGAGTTAAAAGTGTAAAGGAAAATAATTTCCCTACGCCTGTTGTTCAAATTCATTTTCTCCTGATAACTCAATACGCTTTAGATAAGCCGTTTTTCTCCCCTGTGCTTCAAGAGCTTGCTTCAAAAAACCACTTTCCTTCGTATTAGCTCCCCGTGGGTATTCGTTGCTATAAAGCTGACTAAATTTTTATGTGTTAAACCCCGTGGCGGGAAAATCGCCCAAATGTGAACTGCTATACAAAAATTACAATTTTTCATCGAAAATTTGGGTAGAAACCCC
>NZ_QMEA01000066.1 GCF_012912105.1 Brasilonema sp. UFV-L1 | reverse complement strand
GGGGAGGTGGAGGGGATAAGGAGGATGTTAATTTTGTTAGCGCAGCGGGACGCAGTCCATTTTGAATTTTGAACTGTCTTGTTTCTTTGTCTTCACTTACCCAAATGACATCTGGCTTGACTAAATCAAAAACTTGTTCCCATTCTTGTTTTGTCCAGTCGGGGTTGCAAAGAAAAACTTGACAACGAGCTGCGCAAGCGGCTAAAAAACCTGCTAAAAACCGCACTGGTTCGCGTTCAGCAAGGATAACTCTCAGTGGTGTACTGTGATAATATGAGAACTGCGTTAATTCTAAATAAAGTTGTTCAGTTAATTGAGCAAATAAATGGTTATTCTCACAAATGAGCCAGTCATTGGATAGAGACTGGCTAAATGCATACTGCACAAAATTTTCTAGAGTTTTTTCCATAAATCTTCTGGTAAAGTCTCCTGTTGGACGAACCAATGTTTGACACCAAAACCCACTGCTCTGTTACGCTGAGATAATTGCGCTGCTAGCTTTAGTGCAGCTTGTCTACCAATTGCGGTTTCAAACACAGATGAAAATACAGCATCAATTTGATGTTGTTGACAAAACTGACGCAGACGGGATGGTGAACCGACTATCCCAGGCTTAATCACAAAAATTCCTCGCCAACCTTGTTTGAAGCATGTAACAAGTTGGTTGAGTGTAGCGACAGATTCATCTAAGGCGATCGCCGTCTGATAACAATGACTCAACTCCAACATCGCCTGAAATTGTTTCACAGACAAAGGCTGCTCAAGAAATTCAATTTCTAGGGAAAATTTGTCATCTACCTTGATATTGTCGCAAGTTCGTAGCCATAACTGAGCTTCTTCATAACTGAGTCCGCCATTAGCATCTAATCGCAGTTTTGCAGAAGCTGGTAAACTTTGAGCAAGTTGTTCCAAAATTTCTAGTTCTTTCGCCATTGGATAGACACCAATTTTCCATTTAAAACTGCTGTATCCCTGATACCACAGCTTTTCCCAAATTTGTAGTGCTGCTTCCCCAGCTGGCATTAAGCCACTGTAGCTAAGGTTATTAACTCTTAAATTCTCCTCTTTCTCCTCTTTCTCTGCGCCCTTGGCGTCTTGGCGGTTCGTTTCCCAAGCAGACTCAAACCCAAACTGACACGCGCTTAACTCGTCAGGAATAGAGAAAATCGTCTCTTGTGTAATCTCCTCTGGAAGCTGACAGCAAAACTCCAAAGCTTGTTCTAAAGTTTCAGAACCAAACCAGCTAATGGGTGCAATTTCCCCCCAGCCGATTTTCCCTGTTTCATCACTCAGACGGAGAATAATTCCTTCGCGGATATCCCAAGTACCATGACTTGTCGTCAGCGAAGTCAAAAATTTCTGGCGATAAGGACGAAACTCAAATCGATATGCCATTACAAGCTTGTCTACAGTAAAAATCCCAAACCTAACAGCAAGCAACTCCAAAAATGCACCGATACAGCAATGAATTTAGAGTTACTCACTTTTTCTGGCTGGTTGTGATTTTGCTGGACATGATGACATAACTTTACAGCAAAAGGTAAACTTACGAAACTTAGTAAAGTCCACGCGGGGAAAATACCGCAAAGCACAAACAGCAAGATGAAAACATAAATGCTACCAGTGAACCAAGATAAAAGTTGGGCTGCTTTTTGTGTTCCAAGCCGGACAATTGGAGAATGTTTTCCTGCTGCTATGTCATCTTCAACCTGGTGAAAATGCGAACAAAATAAAATTAAACTTGTCGCAATTCCAACAATTACCGAAGCAGCAAAACTCGTTATTGACCAACTAGCAGTTTGACTGTAATATGCTGCTGCTATGGCTAACGGACCAAAGGCAAAAAAGCAAATGATTTCACCTAAACCCTGGTATCCTAGACGAAAGGGAGGTCCTTGGTAAAGGTAGCCCAAAACACAGCAAAGCAGAATTATTCCTATTACAGTTAAGTCTTGTTGCCACCAAGCTATTGCGAGTATTCCCAGCAAACCCAGACCTAAAAATAAATTTCCTAACCAAAATATTAATAGCTTATTGCCTGTTAAATTCACCAAAGAGTGGTGTTTCTTTTTGTCAATTCCTGTGTCTGAATCAAAGACGTCATTACTGAGATTCTCCCAAGCTAGGATAAAAATTGCAGCAACTAAGAAAGTAGAAAAAACTGCTCCATGAAATACCTTAGTTTCAGCAAAAGCGATAGCTGTTCCTACCCAGATGGGCATAATAGCAACGCTGTACATTGGCGGTTTTATTGCCGCCATCCATAACTTAGTGTTGGGATAAGAAATCAGCTTTGTAGTCATCAGTCGTGATTAATAAAATTGTCAACAACTTTTTGAACTAAAGTTTTTGATTGATGGTTTGGAAAGACACAAAATTCAGATAACAGACTCAAAAAAGCCTCTCTGTAAAAGTCAAGCATCAATCAGGTGCATTCAAGGCTAGAGCCTATAGTTGTTTTTACTCTCAAATGACAGCAAAAACTCGACACTGCAATTAGGTTTTTATCAAACCACAATTTGGCAGAGCCACTACGTTGGTCAAAAGGTAGCTGTTTTATGTTACCTGTAGAAATACGACCACGAATTATCACTCTTTTGGAAGTTAACTTCAAAAAAATTTACTCTTTCTAGATCCATGACAGTTTCTCCATGTAATGCTGACTTTTTTGTCTATAATAAAGAACTATACCGTTTTCTTTTAGCTGTTCAGCAAAATTGCATCAAGAATAATAGCACGCAAATTGCAAGTCTTGCGCTCGATATTGACTGGGTTGACCCTTTGGTTGTGCTTGAGAAACTCGCACAGCCAAATAAGCTTAGTTTTTATTGGGAGAATAAAGGAAAAAAGGAAGCGCTGGCTGCTGTTGATGCTGTCGCAAAAATAGAAATTGCAGGGAAAGACCGTTTTGCTAAATCAGAAGAATTTATCAAAGAGTGTGTTCAAAATATAACGAGCTTTTCTAGGATAAATCAAGCTTTTTGTGGAACTCAATTTTTATGTAGTTTTGGATTTTTTGATTATAATACCCAGCCAGAGTATCCATTTTCTGCAGCTACGATTTTTCTCCCGCGTTGGCAAGTGGCTGTGAAAAATGAACGTTGCGTATTAGTTTTTAATACAATTATCAATGCTGACAGAAATCTTCAAAGAATATTGCAAATTTTAAAGAGAAAGCTTAAAAATTTAAATTCTTTAGAATACAAGTCACAAATTGTTGATTCTTCTTTGCCTACATTTAGCAATCAATCTATTGCAAACCCTCAAAAATTCAAGTATTCAGTCTTGTCAGCTTTAGAGAAAATTCAGTCTAATCATTTAAGTAAAATTGTTTTAGCAGATGTACTTGATGTTAATTCAAATACTCATTTTAACTTAATTCAATCTTTAAATAACCTCCGACGATTACATCCTAATTGTTATGTTTTTTCTAAGAGTAATGGCAAAGGACAGAATTTTATCGGCGCAAGTCCAGAACGTTTAATTAGTATTCAAGAACAACAGTTAATGACTGATGCTTTGGCTGGTTCTGCGCCACGGGGTAAAACACCTGGTGAAGATGCGAAGAATGCGAGTCGTTTGCTTAATAGTGAGAAAGAAAGGCACGAACATTTATCAGTGATTGATTTTATCACTCAACGTTTATCTCAACTGGGTTTACGACCTCAAGTCTTAGCACCCCGCTTGCGACAATTATCTAATATTCAGCACTTGTGGACACCTATCAGCGCAGGAGTTCCGGCTGATGTCCATCCCTTAAAGATAATTGCTCAACTTCATCCTACACCAGCAGTTGCAGGTACTTCCCAGGAAGTTGCTTGTCGCGAAATTCGTCGTTTTGAGCGCTTTGAAAGAGGTTTATATGCTGCACCGCTTGGATGGGTAGACTTGGAGGGAAACTGTGAGTTTATTGTTGGTATTCGTTCTGCACTTATAGATGGCGATCGCGCCCGACTTTACGCAGGTGCTGGTATCGTTGCTGGTTCTGATCCTGACAAAGAACTTGCAGAAATTCAACTTAAACTGCAAGCGTTGCTCAAAGCATTAGTTTAAAGTTTTGTGTCATATTTTTCACAACAAAATGTTATCAGTTATCAGTTATCAGTACTTGTTACTCATAACCTTGATAACTGTGTACTGTTTACTGTGTACTGTTTTAATATTCAGTGAGCATAATATGCGACAAGCAAATGTATTGCTGATCAAATTCAGCTTGACGAACATTATTCTGTTTGACAAACTAAATTATCTTCGCTTTTATTCATCAAATCTTCTAGATTCTTGACTAAGGTATGACAAATGTCATCCAAGGGCAAATCATATAAATCAAAACCGAATGGATCTTCTAATTGATTACCTATTTCTTCGATTCCAAGTAAAGTAAAACTTACTAACGCCACAATTGGTACAGTCCACCACTGGAAATTATCAACTAAATTCAAAGGTAAGACAACAAAATATATCAGTAATAATCGCTTGAGATAAATAGCATAAGCTAAGGGCATTGGTGTTTTTAAAATACGCTCGCAGCCTATGAAAGACTCGACTATGTTATTCAGTAAATTATTCATAGACACCAATTCATACAGGCTCAACCGATTTGTCCGTTGTTCTTGTTTAAGATATTCTCCAATCCAAACGACAATCTTCAAAGGGATATTTCTCACATCCTTTAATTGTATATATTGTGATTCTGTCAGAAAAGGTTTCAGTTCATTATTTTCTTTTGACTGACGTAAATGTAATTTAGTCGCAATGGCGAAAGCACTCAATAACCGCAGAGAAGCTGATTTTTTATCTCTATCTATAAATTCGTTTTCTAAGATTTCTATCTGAATTTTTCTGCCTAAATTTAGGGAATTAAATACTATCCCACCCCAAGTTTTTCGACCCTCCCAATAACGTTCATAAGCCGTGTTTGTACGAAAAACTAACAACAAGCCTAACACAAGATTAAAGGCTACATTTGTTGTTACGTTACCAATTTTTTCTGGTAGAGAAAATCCGTAAAAGTGGATGATTGAGATGATAACTCCAAATCCACTAAAGAAAAACATGCGAGGCAAAATGACAGGGAAGACTGAGCCTCGCATCCGTAAGGCGATTTGAAACCAATTTACTTTTTCGCTCATATGATATTCACGACTTCACGTCACACAAAACACTAAAAGAATAGAACATTCTAGTATTTTGTGAGCGCTCATTCATCCTAAATTCTTAAAAGAGAAGGGCTTGGCATCTGCACCTGTGTAAGTCGCCACAATATGACCATTGCCAGTTATTTGATATTTGTATGTTACCAGACCTTCTAAACCAACAGGACCACGAGGAGGCATTTGTTGAGTACTAATCCCGACTTCTGCACCAAAACCATAGCGGAAGCCGTCAGCAAATCGAGTAGAACAGTTATGATAAACTCCGGCTGAATTCACCAATGCGAGGAAAGTTTGAGCAGCTTCCGCATCTTCAGTGACAATAGCATCCGTGTGCTTTGAGCCATACTCGTTAATGTGAGCGATCGCATCCTCCAACGAATCCACAACTTTTATCGACAAAATCATATCAGAGTATTCTGTCTCCCAATCTTCTTCTGTTGCGGTTGCAAAATTTGGTAGAATTTTTCGAGTTAATTCATCCCCTCTTAATTCCACATTGAGTTTTTGCAAACTTTCTCCAACTTTTGGTAAAAATTCTGAAGCCATGTTAGTGTGAACTAACAAAGTTTCAATCGCATTGCAAGCAGCAGGATAGCCTGTTTTCGCATCAACTGTAATGGCAATAGCTTTCTCAACATCTGCAGCTTTGTCTACATAAACATGACAAATGCCATCAGCATGACCTAATACAGGTATGCGAGTATTATCCTGCACAAATCTCACAAAAGAGTTAGAACCTCTAGGAATAATTAAATCCACATACTTATCCAATTTTAGAAGTTCCGAAATTTCTTCTCGCGTTGTTAACAACTGCACTGCATCTGGATTGACAGCAGTTTGAGAGAGTCCTTGTTTAATCGCCTTGACGATGGCTTCACAAGAACGAGTTGCTTCTTTCCCACCTTTGAGAATAACACCATTTCCCGACTTGATAGCAAGAGTCACAATTTGAATTGCGGCTTCCGGACGTGCTTCAAAAATAATACCCAACACTCCCAAAGGACAAGTGACTCGCTTCAAAATTAAGCCTGTATCCA
Source organism: Brasilonema sp. UFV-L1 (assembly GCF_012912105.1). Classification (GTDB taxonomy): domain Bacteria; phylum Cyanobacteriota; class Cyanobacteriia; order Cyanobacteriales; family Nostocaceae; genus Brasilonema. The sequence goes on along the minus strand of NZ_QMEA01000066.1, from coordinate 56,791 downwards.
GTTCGCGGTGAATTTGCACTTCCCCAACTGGATCGCTGAGTTTGCCTACATCTCGTACTCCGACGATCGCATCTCTTAACTTATGTTCATCTAACTGCAAACGCTTATAAAGTGGCTTAGCAATTCCATCTGTAATCGCTCTTTCGCAATCCGCAACATTCGCTTGTAAAATTTCATCTTTTGCAGATTCTAAAGCTTGAGCGATCGCTTCAATCGCTTGATTTTTCGCCTCAGTTGAGAGAACTGCCAGTTTGAGTGCAGCTTGTCTAGTTTTTTGAGCAACTGCAATTAAGTTTAATGAATTCTCAGCAGAAATAGTCATGACAGAAAATTACGTCAATCTATGCCTTTTAACAATCCTATAGCAATTCTAAATAATTAGTGAACACTCATTGTGTAAGCAAGTAGAAACACAAAATCCGGTTTCTCAAAGAAGCAGGGTTTTTCTAGTCTTGTGCAAGTTGGGCTTTTGCTTCTTGCCACAGTGTTTCTAATTCCTCTAAAGTGTAATCAGCAAGAGGACGCGAAGCAAATGCTTCCATTTTTTGCAAACGTTGAATAAACCGCTGATTTGTTCCCTGCAAAGCAGCTTCCGGATCAAGATGACACCAACGAGCAAGCTGAAGAAGAGAAAACAGCAAATCACCTAACTCAGCTTGTTGTCGTTCTGGTGTTTCGTAGGCTAACGCCTGTCTAAATTCCGTCAATTCCTCATTAAACTTGTCCCACACCCCATCAATATCTTTCCATTCAAATCCAACAGCCGCCGCCTTTTGCGAAATCTTCATTGTCGCCATCAATGGAGGAAGCTTTCGTGTATAACGACTGAGTTTATCACTCAGTTTTTGACTATCTGGGGATGGTTCTCCTTTCTCCTGTGCTTTAATTTTTTCCCAATTTTGCCGCACCTCATCAACACTTTGCACCGACACATCACCAAAGACATGAGGATGACGGCGAATCAGCTTTTGTGAAATACCTTCGGCGACTTCCTTCAAAGAAAATTGTCCATATTCGCTGGCGATTTGTGCTTGCAGAACAACTTGTAAAAGTAAGTCACCTAACTCTTCCGCAATAGCGTCTTGATTCCCGCTGTTAATTGCGTCTACAACTTCATAAGCTTCTTCGATGACGTATGGTGTCAGCGTTTGAGGAGTTTGCTCTAAATCCCACGGACAACCCCCATCCGGAGAACGTAACTTTGCTACTACATTAACTAACTTTTGTATTGCTACCAAAGTCTCAGCGTTTCCCTGGGTTTGATTCGTTTGCTCAAGATTAGACATTGATTCTCTCCCTTATCCCCTTTCTCCACGCGCTTTTTAAAAATTCAAAATAATAGATCTTTTTTTGAACTTTGAATTAGATCCTTCGCTAGCCCCTTTGGGGGCGCTGCGCAAACACTCAGGACGCTACGCGATTTTGAATTGTTTAGTCCCCCACTTCCCAGGTTCAACTTTTACCTTTCGACCGACGATTAGCGCGACCGATCGCTTTACGTTTCTTCATTTTCGCACGCGGCAGCAATCCACGAATCCGGTGCTTTTGAAAACGCTTGTACGCCGAACCTCCCCAGTCACTCAGAGAATGACTCATAGCACCAAGTTCCAGCCCTACAAATAAAGCAAAAAATTCTGTACTGTAGTGAGCAAGCATGGATATTATAGTTTCACCAGTGGTTTGCCAATTGAACTGCGCATTCCATAGCCTTTCGACAATGAGCAAAGTCAAAATTGCCGCTATTGCTCCCAAGCTAACCAGATAAAGAACACGCAGCGTTGTACCAATAATTGGTCCGTGAGATAACAAAGAACGATGGCGTAGACTTTTTTGATAAGGTAACCAAATAAAGCGTAAAAAACCCCAGCGTTGGTAATGACGGGAGTAAATATCCAAGTCAGGGCCGAACATCAGCCCTCCGAACAGAAACCCACAAATAATCAACAAAGTCAAGTTACCACTCTTGGTTTGCCAGAAAGCAACACCAGTCACAAACGGCAGAGTCCATAGAGTAATACGATCATGAGTCTGACCAGAGGGCATAGGTAGTTCAAAGTTCAATGTTCACATATATCCAAGCTATTGCCTGAATCGCTATTCACTCTGGGGATGAGGAAAGCAAAAAAAATTTTCTCCAAAATACTATCGCGTTTTGAGAATTTGTGTGCTAACATATATTCTTGTATGCAACAGTGGGTGGTTAGCTCAGTTGGTAGAGCGCCTGCCTTACAAGCAGGATGTCACTGGTTCGAGTCCAGTACTACCCATTTTTTATAGTTATTTTACAGTTAAGTATAGTTCTTTTACAGTTAAGTAAAGAACCTGGTTAATGTGGTCTTCTTCATCCACGTCTACCAAAATGACAGTATGCAGCGTCAAAAAACAGAACTGGCTGAAGTGAATGCCATAAATTACGCTGACTTTCAGAATGTCTAAATTGTGGGGCAAGGTTTAAAGTTCTGGCGTTGTGGTTCGATGGGTGGTGTCAACGCTGTTTTTATGAGGTTTGGGGAGATGGCAAGGTATCAGAAGCTGCTTTTTATAGGCGTTTTATGACTTTTTGGCAGATGGCAGAGCATAAAAAGTCTGTTTAAGATGTATTTAAAGTTCCTTGTTTTTTCCGAGAAAACGGTACATTTTTAGGATGATTATAGATATAGCATTGCGAAGCGGTTGGAATTTAACTGGCTAGTCATGTAGTTGTATTACAGTTACATGAAAAGGTAGTTGTAATCTGATGCACGCATTCTTAGCTCACAGTGAGGGTTAGTTGCTTGATGCTCAGTACAAATTTGGAGGTTCGGGATTTTTCGATTGTTGTGGTAGCGGACAACCAAAACCCATCAATTTTGAATCCTGACTTTTTGAAGTACAACCAAATTGTACCCCGCGACTGGGAGTTGGCAATGCCGCCTATTTGCACCCCTCCCATATCTCAAGTTGTTTTCAAAAATGGAGTTAATATAGTAGCTCAATCCGACAGAGTTTCATTTTGGGAGGCTTTAGATCCTGAACATCTTGTGTTTCAAGTACCAGATATTAGTTCTAAATATATTGAGATCGTTCCTTCTGTTGACTATCGAGCAGTTGGAATTAATATAAATGCTCATATAGTAGCAGAAAAAAAAGAAGATAATCAGGATACTGTTCTTACTAAGGTAATTGCTGCTGGCAAGTGGAAAAATTTTCAAGGTAAGTCACCAAATGCAGTTGTCCAATTTATGTATCAACTAGATAATACTAACCTTACAATTGCAATTCAAGAAGTAGTTTTTCAACAACAATTGCCACAAAATCAATTAGTTCCTGTAGTAAATTTCTCAGCCAACTTTCATCGAGAATTAGTCAACAGCACTTATCCAGAAAAAATTTTTCAAATAAAAAACATCATACAATCTTGGGAAACAGACTTTAAGACTTTTATATCTTTTGTGGAAGAAGCTTTTTTAGAGTGAAAGTAAGGGTAAACATATGAACACAAGCACTTGGGGAGACACCTGTTTCAAGGGTATCCAAAACCCGGATACTACTTCTATTCACACAACAGCAGACCAAGTTTACCCTGTTTCGCCAACGTATACAAAGTCTGCTGTTCCTCTTTCAGCGGCTTCAAAAGCTGCTTTAAAGTTCCTATCTTCTAATGGTGTTTACGTTATACGAGGCTCCTCGTTATTTATCGACACGCGTAAGCAACAAGTTTTTGACTGGCAGAAAAATACTAATGCCTATCAAAGAATTGTTCACTTGTCAGATTTGGAAGATAAGTGGGATGGTTATGATGCCCCTAAATTTTCTAAAGAACAGATTGACTTAGCTCTAAACCTCTACTCTAATCTCCGGACTTACTGTATTAATAGAGGGCTTGATTTTTCAAAGGTTGAGCCGTTTATTGCTCCATGCTCTGATGGTATGGTTTTGTTTGAGTGGGCTGGTAAACGTTTTCCTTTCAGACAGTTAGAAATTTACATTCCCTTAGAAGCAGAGGATAAACTTGAATACTTAAAGACTGAAGGCAATTCAGATATCGAAGGAGAATTCTATCTAGAGGAGGTGAAGTGACAATTATTTTGTTAACAAACTTGTTGAGTGTTAACACTCAACAATTAGAATGGGATACCTTTCTATTTGGAAATGCCTGAATGTACAATTACTACTGAAGGACTAAGCTTTATCAAAAGCCCGTGACGAGGATTGAACTCGTGACCTCACCCTTACCAAGGGTGTGCTCTACCACTGAGCTACACGGGCAACACTTAATTTTGAAAAATCAGTTCTGGTTACTGACAAACAACTTAGCCTTTTTCTAACTCAACACTGAGTACTCGGTACTGAATGTGAGATGGGCCGAGCTAGATTCGAACTAGCGTAGGCGTTAGCCAGCGGATTTACAGTCCGCCTCCTTTAGCCACTCGGACATCGACCCATGTTGTTCACGATTCCTTATCTTATCACAATATTTTGAAATTGCAAGCTCTTTTTGAAAAAAGATCATAGGGCACAGGTGATAGGTCATTTACAAAGTTAAGCCATCCCATGCCCCCACAACCTGTACCCTAGCTTACCAGTTCACCTTTTTCTTGCAGTGAGTGCAAACGGTGGTAAATTCCCTCGTGGCGCAAGAGTTCATCGTGGCTACCTATTTCTACGATTCTGCCTTGATCCAGAACGACAATTTTATCTGCTTCCCTGACTGTGCTCAGACGATGGGCAATGATAATTGTAGTACGAGTTCCCAGAATTGAGCGCATTGCTAGCTGAATTGAACGTTCTGACTCATAGTCTAAGCTTGAGGTTGCTTCATCAAAAATCAGCACGTCTGGTTCTACGATCAATGCTCTAGCAATTCCTAGGCGCTGTCTTTGTCCACCAGACAACCTCACACCCCTCTCACCTACGACTGTGTAATAGCCTTGGGGTAGATGCTGTATAACTTCATCTAATCTGGAGATTTTACAGGCTTCTTCAACCTGCTTAAAACTGGCATTAGGCGAACCGTACATCAGGTTATCCAGCAAGGTTCCGTTGAAAACGTCCACTTCTTGGTGAACTATAGCTAGTCTTCGCCTATAGTTTCCTACAGCAAGGCTACGAATATCGTGACCATCAATCAAAATTTGACCTTGTTGAGGTTCAAAGTACCGCAAAAGCAACTTCACCAAGGTAGATTTACCAGAACCAGAACGACCCACTAACGCCACTGTTTGATATGGCTCAATCAAGAGGTTGATATCTTGCAAAACCTGACGTTCGGATTCATATCCAAAACTAACATGTGAAAACTCGACTTTTCCAGTAAATTGGTAAGGATTATTTGATGTGTTTCGTTCTTCTAAAAGGTTATTTGCATCGACTCCCAATGGGACTTTGAGGAACTCGTGAAACCGCAGCATTGAAGGAGATCGACGGGCAAAACCCTCAGCTAGGATACTAATAGGTTCCAACTCGGCATAAGCCATGCTGGAAAGAGTTAAAGTCATAATAAAGTGACCTAGGGAAATTTGACCTTTTACTGTCTCCACCAACGTCAAACCTAGCACTAGAAACACACAAAACTGAATCACAGTTTTTTGCCAAGTATTTAGCTTCACGTAACCTTTGTGGATACGATATTCAGTCACTGTCAGTTCACGAGCCAAACGTTGTTTTTGCCGCTGTAGTTCTTTTGCTTCAGTTGCAAATGCTTTGACTGTTTTGATGTTGGTAATAATTTCGGAAGTCCGACTTTCAGTGTCTTCCATGTATTTATCCATGCGGTTATCATGCCAAATTAGCCGCTGCAATTTCCTTAAAGTAAAGCCTAGGATAATGACAAAGGAAATCAGATAGAGAACCGCAATCCGCCAATCAACAAACCAGATGAACACAAAAATTCCTAATACACGAAACAGTTTGGGAATTAATTGTCCAGCAATTTCAGGATAGGTCCAAGTGTGGTTGGCGATACCTCTGGCGACTCGTCCAGCAATGCGTCCGGCGTTATTTTCGTCATAAAATTCTAGTGGTAAAGTGAGAATTTTCTCGATTGCTTTTTGGCTGTAGTCACGACGTGCTTTGAAGGCGATATCCCAGTGAAACCAACTGGTTAGCCAAGGCTGGATTGGTGCTCTCAACACGGTGACAATGAAAATTAAACTCAGTAATATACCTAACTCAAAAAGTTTATTGACTGGGTTATTGGTTAGGCTTGAGATTGTGGCAATCGCTCCTTCAAGTGGTTTGTCTAGTGGTTGACCAGACAAAAGGTTTAAAATTTGCCCAATGGCATAAGGGACAACCAAATCTATGATCTCGTAGATGCTGGTTGCTGCAATACTAAAAATACTTAGCGACCAGTAGGGACGGAAATAGTTAAGAATATCTCGAAAATTTGCCATGATGCACACTGCCCTTGGAGCGCAAGCCTATAACTCCTGGAGTTAAATACTACATATATACTACACGACAGTCAATAGCTTAGAAGGGTAAATCATCCTTTCGGTTGATTTATCAATACATGTTCACAAGAGCAGAAAACCAATAACTATTGACTCTGGCGTAAGAATTCCAGGCGATAGCGATAGAGTGCAACTGGTTGAGAAAGAGCAGCAAAATAATTAGGATCTTGGGGCGATAAATAAATTGCAGTGATTTGATCTGCCTCTATAGCAGGATTTAACTGATCAAGTCTGTGATAAGCTGTCGTCGATTCTACGGTATTGAAATAAGGACGCCCACCGCCTTTAAAAAGTTGTTGAAACACTTCGGTTGTCAGAAATTTACCATCTGGTGTTGTTTCTGTAGCGCGTGCTGTGACAATGGAAACAAGCTGACGCTCACCACGTAAAAATGTAATCTGACGATTGGGAGAATTTGGATCGACTTTGACTGATAACACGGTGTCGCCTAGATATGAACGTGCCAAATTCAACCCATTAAAAGCCCTATCCGCAACGACTGCTGATTTGTTACTTATTCGGGGAATGATTTTCAATCCAGAATGAGGCGTTGTTTCCCGAACAAATCGTACTTGAAAAATGATAGGCTTGTTGAGATACTGACGATTACCCTCAAATCCTGGTGTGACAATATCAGGAGCTAAGGGTGCAACCAAATCTATCAGCGTACTTTTTACCAGCCAAGAACCCATCATCCAGTTAGGATAAACCAAATCTCCCACAGCAGGTCGCACGGAAGTTAACTTTTCCCATTGGGGAAAATGTGCAAAACGTTCAGATAACTCTCCTGCTTGAGCCTCCGTATGAAATAGCAGGAATACAATAATCAGGCAAAAACTCCAAATCACCTTCACAGCAGGCATTATGAATATATTTTGCAATTGATGAATTCTCATTTGAGTTATGATTCACTGATAACTATTGAGCGATCGCTATTTAATCAGGACTTATACAAAAGTTACTCGGTTGCTACCAATAATTGTCTGTTTGGCAACCAAATACGAATGAACAAAGCGGGTTTGGTGGTAGATGATGTGTAATTTCTATTAATGATAAATTTATCAATTGGTCTGTTGAATATAGAATTATTTTGCTGCTACCGAACATTTTAACTAAGTAGGTGTTTCATCTAACTAACCTGGGTTGTCATAAATAATGCCTTCCATTGATTCGTTTTTATAAGATTTAGGCAAGAACTCTAATGAAACTTTTATTTCTATGCGAAGAGCGTACATACTGTAAACAACGTGTACGAGTGCGGTTCGTTTGCGTAAGTCCTGTTTTATTTTATCGCTCTTGGTACGGCTTGGTTGAGAGGTTATGTGCTGAATGACTTATAAATCCTGAAGTACCCCACCCGCTAACATTTTTATGACTTCATCAAACCAAGTATCAAAAATACCTGCTAAAAAAGATATGTCGGGGCGTAACTTCGTATAAGTATACTCTTTTATAGTTTTTGCACGGATGAGCATATCTAGTTCTTTTACAGATTTTTCATTAGCTGAGTTGTTTCAACTGATTGACCAAGGTCGAAAATCCGGTTGTCTAACAGTTTGTACTTTACCAGACCTTCATACCCCTGGTTCCAAATCCCATTACTACTACATTTGGTTTCGCCAAGGATCTGTTGTTGCTGCGGCTAATCGCTTAAACGGTCAAGGTTTGCTCCAAAATGTTATACAACGGGGTTGGGTCAGCAAGCAACTTATTGAACAAGTTTGTACTGAAACATCACTAGTCACACCGCTTGGATTACTACTAAAAATTCAAGGAATATTGACTACTGAACAGCTAAATCTATTATTTGCCAGCCAATTACAGCAAGTTCGAGCACTTTTTGAAATCCAAAAGGGAGTTTTTAAACTAGATAGTCGAGCAAGTTTGCCTTTGGAAGAAATGACAGGATTAAGTCTGAGAACGATGGAAGTTGCTCTTATGGCTGTTAGAGCTTTAAAAAACTGGAAAGTCCTTGCTGAAGTACTTCCAGCAGCTAATTCTGGTATTAAGAATCTTACCAATGACAAACCCCAAATACACTTGAATACATTAGAGTGGCAAGTGTGGGAATTTGCAAATGGTAGTCTTTCGTTAAATGCGATCGCATCTCAACTCAATCAACCAATAGCCATAGTCCAGCAAGCTGCTTTTCGGTTGATACTTGTGGGTTTAGTCAAAGAAGTTTCGTTAGCAGAATCTACACTGAATCTGAAAGAATCTCCGATGCTTTCTTCTAACTCAGTCAATTCCTCTGCTTTTGGATTCAAACAATCTAAATACCCAGAAACATCCAGGATAAGTACTTCGTTTTTAGAAAATCTAGTTGGTTTTTTAAAGAGCTAAGTCAGTCCGCGCAAATATTTCAAGTTATGTGGGGACGCATAAATCCCTTGTTGTAGCGACTGGCGTAGCACCACAGAGAAACAAGAAATCATTCCGAGACAAACGGATTTGATATGACAACGGTGTTTTGGCAAACTTAAGATGCTCCCAGCGCCACTGGGTTCTTTTCTCATGCTTTCGTCTGAACACCAGCCAAGTTATTTAGTAGTATCAAATCACTCATCATCTCTTTTGTCAACACCCCACCTGAATGACAAGCATTTTTGGACTTACGTTTTCTTTTTTTATACCTTAAATTATTCATCTTATCAGAACAGGTGATGTACTTTTCATCGAATTTTCTTATTTAGAAAAGAATGAAAAACTTTTGCTATATCGATTATGTAGTTGTATCCTAAGCATTAACCAAGCGAAAAAATAAAAATTATACAAATCACATTTTGAAAATTAAAAAACATTATTTTTCGTGAATCAACCAGTTGTATTCGTACGACTTTTGATGGTGTTCATAATCGATACTTACTAAAAAATAAGAGTGGATACTTGGGCAGTAGTCCACGCCTAATCAAATACAAACTCCTAATGACTCAACAGCATCGAGTGCTGAAAACCTGAAATGACTGGCTAGAAGGATACTTCTGTCTTCATTGGTGTTTACTTGTACCCAACATCAAATCTAAGCGTTTTTAAACGAATTTATGACTTTTTCCCCTCCTCACTTATGGGGAGGGGTTCAAAGGATCTTTAACTTGCTGAATTTACACTTTCTGCTGGTTCTAAGTTTAACTTCTGTCCTAATTTTGGTTCAGTGCCTGCAAGTATACGCTCAATATTGCCACTGTGTCGCCAAATGACATACAAACCAGCAATAACACCAAACAAGATATAAGGTAATGGTTGATGCAGGAGTACCATAAAAATAGAAACGACAACAGATCCAGCAATCGAACTTAAAGAAACCATCCGCGAGATCGCCACGACGATAGCAAATACACCAAAAGTCGCTAAACCAACCTGCCAATTCATCGCCAGCAAAATACCTAAACCTGTAGCAACAGATTTACCACCACTAAAACCTAGAAAAATTGATTTACTGTGTCCAAGGATGGCAGCTAACCCAGATAAAGTCACCATCCAAGGTTGCCACAATTGCGGATTGACTTCTGTAGGAATAAGATTTTGATTGGAGGCAAAGTTGAAGAACCAATATACTAAGGCGATCGCCAATACTCCCTTTAAGGAATCTATCACTAAAACAAAAGCCCCTGGACCTTTCCCCAAGGTTCTCAGTACATTTGTTGCTCCAGTGGAACCAGAACCAACTTCCCGAATATCAATACCTTTCAATAGCTTAACTGCTGTGTATCCAGTGGGTATAGAACCCAGTAGATAAGCTACGACTAAAATTGCTCCGCACAAACTTAACCAAATAGACATAAATAATTCACGCATTCGCTGCCTACGGCACGCTACTAACACATTCAAAATTCAAAATTTAAAAAAGTCAAGAGGGTTGGCTCTTGACTCATGACTAAATTAATAGTCGTCATCATAATTTTTCATCATTTTGGGATCTGGCGCAAAGGCTAACCATAGGGGAAACTGTAAGAGTGCTAAACTAATTTGCTCTTCAGAATCATCAATCAAAATCAGAGGCAGTTGATTCGCTTTTACCAGTCGATCTGCCTTTTGTGCTAAAGCTTCCGGTGTCTCAAATAATACTATGCCTCTGTCTGGTCCGAAATCTGGGCGACCTATTCCTAGGCAATCCTGCAAACCTCGCCGCCATTCACCGAGACGCTCAGGTGTATTTGCTAATACTAGAGTACGGAGGCGATGCTCCTCTGGAGCTGCTACGCGAACGCCATACAACTTGTGTAAAATCGAAATGATTGCTGAGGCAATCAAAATATTTTGTAACCGACTGCCCATCGTCCGTAAAGCACCTCGTCCTCCTTGGCTAAAAAACCAGTTGGAGACTCGTTCTGCATGCACTGGTTCAAAGGTGCGCCGCAATTGCCAAGCTGGACCATAGTAATCTGGTTTCGTGCGATACTGGTCAATCAAATAGCGAACTTGTTTTGTTGTATCTTGAAACTGCTGTTGAGCAAATTGTGGTATTGCTGGCTGCAGTTCCGCTTGCTTAACCTCTTTAACTTCTCGCTTTTCTGGTTCTGGTTTCGATTTTGGCACAAGTTGCAACTGTTCTGCGGCTGCTGCCAAATCTTGTAAACTACCTGTGAGATAGTCTTTAAAACCTTGTACCCGAATCGCTAAGTCTTGAGAAGTACCTGCAAAAGTTGTTCGCATCTCATTACGAATGCGTTCTTGACGGCGTTCGAGTTGTTCGACAGAAATTTGCAGCGCTGCTTTGCGTTGTTCTAATCCAGAAAGCGCTTCTTGCACGAGTTGTGTCATCGCCGTTTGAGTTTCGCCCAACTGCGCTTGAAGAGTTTTGTAAAATGCTTGCAGGTTTGCTATTTCTTCTTTCAGTGCTTGTTTTTCGCTTTGTAGCTGTGCAACTTGCTGTGCGACTTCCTGTTCTTGACGATAATTTTGTGATTGTAATTCCACTTGTGACCCCAGTGTGGTAATTTCCTCTTCTAACTGCGTCACAACTTCGAGTGTTGACTCTTCTTGTGTTAATTTATCTGAATTGGACACAGCAGAAGTTGGCTGGTCATTTTGTGTGTCAACTTTGGAGTTTGGCGCTGTTATTTCCACCACCGACTCAACAGAAGAACTTTCTTGTTGTTCAACTTTGGGTTGTTCTTTTTGCTTCAACGACTCGCCAGTTGGTTGTGGTGTTTGAAATTCCTCTGGGTTCATAAACAATAGTGTAATTCCTGTGACACGAATAAATAGCTTTCAGCAATATATATTAAGTCTGGAAGAGTCCTAAGCAGTAAATGCTCACTTGTTTTGTTATTTTCAGTCTTGTTTTAAGTCATCTTATCCTGAGCACTGATGCTAAATACGTGGACAGCGTTCTTCTAGACAAGTTTTAAGAGTACTAGGATTAAATAAAATCGGCAGAAAGTGAATGCTTCTAATTTCTTTAAAGTAAAAGAGAATCGGAACCCGATTCCAGAATATACGCCAATTTTGCCATTCTCGGTAAGGAAAACGCCGAATTAATTTTTCACCTCTGTAAATATCCAAATCCGTGGGAGTAAACAAAAGACGCAGTGTTACAGCTTGAAACATAAGAAACAAGCCAAAAAGAGCCATTAAGCCTCCCACCCAAGGTTGTAGGACAAGCGTTGGGATTGCTGCAATCACTAACACCAAAGGTATATTGTAACTAGGCTTAAGTTCAACAGTAGTAGATGCCGAGTTAGACGTTGAAGTTGTCATGATGATTTTGTGGAAGTGTGGAAACCGTGCGTATGCGCGACCACGGAGGAAACACAACACGGCAGTAAATATTATTTCTATTTTAGGAGTTACTGTCACTTCAATCAGTCATCAGTCATCAGTGAACAAAAAACTGATAACTTGTAACTGATAACTGGTAACTGATAATCGTTTAGAACCCTTGTAACAATGCACTCCCAGTCCCTTGGAACATTATCCAAGAAAGAAAAAAGTTAACAACAAATATAATTAACAAGGCAGTAACAACAGCGGTTGTGGTGGATTGTCCAACTCCTTTTGCTCCTCCTGTTGTCGTTAAACCCCAACTGCATCCAATGACAGCAATTAAAATTCCAAAGCAACACGCCTTAATCATGGCACTCACAATGTCCCAAGTGCCAAGAAAGTTGCGGGCTGAGTCTAGAAACACAGTATCGGAAAGATTATATACGTTTGTTGCAATCAGTAATCCCCCTAACATACCTGTTACTAAAGATAAGAGCGTTAAGATTGGTAACATCAAGCAGCAAGCAAGTACACGAGGGATTACCAAATAATCAATTGGATCAGTTTTTAACATAAAAAGAGCATCGATTTGTTCAGTGACTCGCATTGTGCCGATTTCTGCAGCAAATGCCGAACCAACTCGTCCTGCTAAAACGACTGCTGTCAAAACTGGCGAGAGTTCGCGTGTCAGCGCCATTGCTAGCACTCCACCAACGACATTTCCCGCACCAAAAGTAATGAACTCCCGCGCCACCTGAATAGTAAACACAGCACCGACAAAAACAGCTGTTAACAAGGCAATAAATAAGGAATCTGGACCTACTGCTGCCATTTGTTCTAGAGTATTACGCCGATGAATTCTCCACCTCAGCAGATGAATCATCACTTGTCCACCCAAGAAAATTGCTGCCAGCAATCGCTGACTCCAGACTCCTAAACTAGATTTGGATGTCGTTTCACTCAATGTTGATCACAAATTAACTCTGTAACTGCCGTCATCATAGCGAATTACGAAGGCTTCAGTTTAGTCATTAGTCAGAACTCAGGAGTTAATAATTATTATCCTCCCCTACTTTCCCTGTTGCCCCCAACCCCAAAGGGGATTCCTAGCCTATCCTCCACTTTTGGGTGAAAAATGAACTTAGTTTAAAGCCAATCTCATAAATTTAAGCTTGTGTGAGTAGCGCAGTCACCATAACAAAAGCTGTGACGCTAGAGTCAGAGATTGATTTTTCTGGGCTTGGGGTATGTCAAACCTACTTTGCATTTAGCAATATATCTTGGGAAAATTGTGTATATAGTTTAATAAAAACTTAAGATTCTTGAAATCTTCTCCGAACCAGAGCGATCGCGCTTATTGTAGAAAGTGACAACTGAGCAGACAGCTTTAGTCTGCTTGGTACATTTATGGAGTCTATCCAAAATGAATGTGATGACGAATATGACCAACTTTCTCCGCTCATTGCTGCTATCGATTATTTTCAGTTTCATCGCTCCCATGTTTTTGTTCGGTGGCGTTTTACTCACCTTATCTCTCATAAGCTATGTTCCTGGCTTACAAGAGGTTACACAGGTTGTCACTACTCTTATCAAAGAATTCCTCTGCATTTTCGGCAGTGGCACCCCTGTTGGAGGATTGTTTGTCATCTGTTCAACTTTTAGTTTCGTTGGGGCGCTATTTGACACTTACGCTTATTACAGATGTCAAATTTTACGATAGTTCAGCAGGTGCTACTCAGGTCAATTTCAGATTCTTATTCCGTTATACAGCTTATTTGCAGCTAGTCTTAATATATCAGGACTTATATCAGGACTGAAAAATCACTTGTGCTCTCTTCCTCGTAATAGGTGTAGAGGCGATCGCATACTTGACTTTACATCGGTACAGTTATTAGTACACTCTAACAAATATTCACCTGTTCACTGAAAATCGCTAGTATTGGTGTTCGGTGACAAAAGGCTTTTTTATTTTTTTTAAGCTTTATATGGTTTTTTATTTTTTGTTACTGTATGTATGATAGCAGGTAAAGATATACATAAATTATAAAAATTTTATTAAAAATCCAATTATGATCATACCTGCTTGTTTTTCTTAACATAGGGAAAGCAAGTGGTTTGAGCACTTAAGGTTTTATGATTAAGCTTACTAGGAGGTTTTTGAACTGCTCATGATTTGGCCTTTTAAGCCCAGGTTTCGTAAACAAATAGCTCGTATTGAAATTACAGGTGCGATCGCCAGTGCAACTCGCAAGCGAGTACTAGAAGCCCTAAAAACTGTAGAAGAAAGAAAATTTCCCGCGTTACTGCTACGGATAGATAGTCCTGGCGGAACAGTGGGAGATTCCCAAGAAATTTACAGTGCTCTGAAGCGGTTGCGTGAGAAAATCAAAATAGTTGCTAGCTTTGGCAATATTTCTGCTTCCGGTGGAGTCTACATAGGCATGGGAGCGCAATACATCATGGCTAACCCTGGTACAATTACAGGTAGCATTGGTGTTATCTTACGTGGTAATAACTTGGAACGTTTGTTAGAAAAAATAGGTGTTTCGTTTAAGGTTATTAAGTCTGGTCCTTACAAAGACATTTTGGCGTTTGATCGGGAACTGACGGAACCTGAACAAAATATTCTGCAAGAATTAATTGATACAAGTTATCAACAGTTTGTTCAAACAGTAGCTGAAGGACGTTCCCTAGGAGTGGACACTGTTAAAAGTTTTGCTGATGGTAGAATTTTTACTGGACAGCAAGCTTTGGAGTTAGGTATTGTGGATCGTCTGGGAACAGAGGAAGACGCGCGGCGTTGGGCTGCTGAACTAGCTAGTCTTGACCCCGAAAAAACTCCTGTCTACACCTTTGAAGAACCCAAACCTTTGTTGAGTCGTATCTTACCAGGAAGCCGTCAAGTTTCTTCAGGACTTGGGGCTGGTCTCGACTGGGTGGAATTTGAAGTGTCTACCAGTGGTTTACCTTTATGGTTGTATAGACCATAGATAATGATTTGTTTTTTGTCATTGGTCGTTCGACTAATGACTATTAATATCAAGGAGGATTTTTGAGTGGAGTGGCGAATGCGGGCTATTCGCGGGGCCACAACCGTCCCAGAAAATACGGTTGAAGCAATGCGAGAAGCTGTAACGGAACTACTGGATGAACTAGAAAAACGGAATCAATTACATCCAACAGATATCATCAGTGTGACTTTTTCGGTGACACACGATTTGGATGCAACTTTCCCTGCTGCAATTGCACGTTCACGCCCGTACTGGGATACTGTTTCTATGTTAGATGTACAGCAAATGCACGTTGATGGCAGCTTGGAACGTTGTATTCGGTTTTTAGTTCATGCTTATCTCCCTACCACCACCCCAATTTGCCATACTTATTTGCGTCACGCTGCAAGCTTGCGTCCTGATTGGAGTGTCCCTCAGCTTTTGTAGTGCGAGTCAACTAACTACACTTGCCTACAGTTTTGAATACAGTTTTACCAAGTTGTAAGTAATTATCTGGAGAAGTTTTCTCCTGAATTTTCTCGTCAGCCAAGTAACGGGTTGCTAGCTGCCAACTCATGGCGTATTCGGTTTGACAAGGAGATGATATACCCACAGCCAACAAATGACGACGAATAACATCATCGGAATCTAACAAAACATTGTTAAATCCCTGGCGCTGGGGAGGAACCTCTGGAGGCGGTGGAACTCCCGGTTGACCGTATAAGCAAATGGCAAACAGGCGATCGCTTGTCCGCATCCTTTTAGCTAAATCCTCAGATAGCCCAACGGCAAAAATATGTCTGCCCCGTTTGTGGAGAGTCTCTGTTAAATGGTGAGGAATTACACCTTCATCATAAAAAACCCAAAAGCCAGGACGGTGGAGACAATTACGGTAATCTACAACTGGTGCATCTATACTGTCATCAGCAAATCCATTCTGGAACGGTGAGTAGTTTATGACTTGCTTGAGCCGGATGCGTCGTAAGGCGCACGTCCGGTTCTGAGGGGGCGGGATTATAGCAATATAGTCCTGCTACCCGACCACGGTGATGCCAGACTGTTGAGCTGTTGCTGAACCCAATTTAAATTAAAGACTGTTTGGTAAATACGATTTTTGACGACCAAACTTCCATGTTGCTGACTCACCAACCCAGATAACCGCAATTGCAGATGTTCAGGACGGTTTTTGGCAGCAACTTTTCCCCATAGTAGAATTTTTGGCGTTGCATAAATGCGGGATGAATTGGCGGTTAAAACCATTGAAAATCGTTCAAAATTGGGCGAAATCATCCCATGATTCAGCAACGCCAATTATTCTTCGCCAGTGATTTTTCCTAAATTTACCTGAATTTATCTGAGTTTTTTAGTTTATGTAAATTTTGAGATTCCTGAGTTTCACTCAACTTTTTAGTCATTTTATTAGAGATAACTTTAACATAAGTGAACAAGATACTTATTTACTAATTGCCAAAATCAAAGATTTTTAGTTTGCTATTAATTGATAATTATGTCATTTTTAAAAATTGCTTGGCTAGTCAATACTTTATTTTATATACTGCAAACCAAATGGTATTAACCTGTTTATCAACTATTTTAATGATAGCTGTAAGCTAAATGCAAAAACTGCTATTTTATCTCTTGTGAAAATGTAAAAATACATTTTATAACATTTCAAATGTAATCATTTTAAGACAACACAAATGGAAGTTTTTATTATGAAAACTTTCAAAAAAAATCCCTTTGAATACAATTTTACTGTTGCTTTGGAGATAGAGAAACTGGCACAATATTGGTTCAAGCGGTTGGATATGGAATGTCCAGAACAAAACGTTGCTAACAGGGAAAGTATAGTAAAATGGCTTGTGGAAACTGACTTACATCAATTTGAGACACTTAATTCAAAGGAACTGGATATTACCAAAGAAGCGATGGAGTACCGCTACAAAATTTTGCTTCAGCGCTACTTAGGAGTTAGCAGAGAACGTGCTTACCGCAACTTAATCACTCGATTGGGGAGTTTGGTAACATCACGCCATAAGGTTCAGACTTGGATTCCTTTGAGTCGCGATACGCACAAGCTAAAGCCTCCAGCTGATCGCCAACGAATTATTTTAGATGTGCTCGAAAAAGTCATTCAAGAATTACTAGAAACTGACAACTATATACAACAACAAATAATTTGTATTTCTGAATTTACCACTGATTCTCATCTACGGAATGCATTGCTGTTTGCCAGCTTAGAAGAGTATTCTTTGCGATCGGTATCCAATCAACCGCTTCTTGTGTATCGTTTTATAAACTACTTGAGATGTCACTCACTTCACTTGAATTCAAAATCGCTTCGCGATAGATCTTGCGCACGGGGCGTGAATTGTTTTGGTCATCAGTAGACCTTTCCAAAAATGATTTTTAGTGCAAGCGCGGTAAAGATTTTATAGCCATTTTTGGAGAGATATAGTATAGCAGTTGAAAATATTGACGATATAAATGACAGCGAGGCTCTACTGTATTACCAGAGAATTTCACTAATCCTATACTGTGTAACTGATAAGCTAGCATGGGTTCTAATTGTACAGAACTCGTGGAAAGAATCACTTTTTTAAAAGCCTCTGCTAGTTCAGAACGCTGTTGTAGATTTAACCAATGTTCTCGCAAATGATAGCCATAAATTCCTGTTTCTATATTCACCTCTGTTAAAAGTTGTTCAAGGGTTATATGGGGATGACTTTTGAGGTAAGTGAAAGCTAGTTCTAATAAATAAGGATGTCCTCCCACAATTATCATGAGTTGTTCAATCATATCTGCATCTAATTTTAGTCCATGCTGCACAGCAAAGTCTTGAACCTGCGTACTAGTAAATTCTGATAATTCAATTGGTAATCCTACGTTAAATGGAGATTGATTAATATTTAGTCGAATGTAAACATCTGTAGAGTGGACAATGACTAAGCGTAGCTTTTTCCAAATCTTACGGCTTCTTGCCTTCTCATACCAAGAGCGCAACAGCCCAAAAAAGTCTTCGTAAATTTCGGGATAGGGAAAAAGTAAATCCACATCATCCAAGCATAAAACGAGAGGATTCTCTGCTTGAGGTAGCAAATATTCTTCAAAATAAGTTGTACAACTCACTTTAGATCCTATACCTTCTTCATCCCAATATTCATCTAATTCATTAGGTAATCCTAGGTCTCGACTGAGGTTAGTACAAAGCCAACGCAAAAATTTATTCAAGCTGGCAAAATGTATATTGCGTTCTGCTAGCTTAAAGCTCAAACTGACAGTACGATAATTTTTCTGTTGTGCAACCTGAGTCAATACTCTAGTTACGAGATATGTCTTACCCATCAAACTTGGAGCTTTAATTCTGATGAGAGAACCAGGGTGCAAAAGTGTTTCATAACACACAGATTCAATAGGAGGGCGCTCTACATAAATATCAAAATTCAAAGTTTCTTGCTTTTTCTCTGGAGAAGAGTGTTGAACGATACTCTCATCGTTGACACATACACAATCTGTTTGTGCTTCTTTGAAAGAGATGTTATGAGAATTTTTATTCATCAGATTTTTATTAGTCAAATCTGAATTCAAATCTGAGTTTTTTCTAGAGGTAGATTGCTGTTGGATCCAAGCCCTTTTTAAAGCTTATTTAAAGTTACTTTTTCTGACTTTCTCGCCCAACGATTCTGTCAAAATCTTCCAAAGTTTTGGAGCAATATCTTGACTCAGATAACTGGTAGCGTATTGATGTTGAACGGCAATTTCATCATACTCTTGTTTGTGCCAAGCTCCTTTAAAAATTAAAATTTCAACATCTGTTAAGTGTCTCTTCAACTTAAAATAGACTAATTGATTAGCAATTTGGAGTGCTTCATCTAGGTTAAAATCCATAATTTTGGCTTGTAGATAACTACTTACTCTATAGCAATCCTAAAACATAACCTCTATTTAAGTAGGAATTGTAATGTTCAAATTTCTGCTATCTGTAGTGCGAGCAAGATGCTTACACTACGTTCAGGTACATTGAGATGCTCGTGTTGTTTGTCACCAAAATATTAAGCTCAAGTTGACTCCAGAATTGGTATAAAATTCTCACCCTCACCTCTTGCCGCAAGGAGGCTCCCACTGTACCTGTACTCAGGTCAGTGGTGAGAGGAATTGCGGGTTGAAAACTCGGTACACCCGACGCATTGTCCCCTAAAAATTTGGCAGCCTTATTACAACGCGTACCCGGCTTGGAAGACAGATCAACAAAACAAAGGCTGCCAAATTTTTTCGTGTTAGACCCCCGCCCCCGACTGATAGCAACCGTAGGTTGTTGAAGAACAGGGGTGTCCGAGTTTTCAACAATCTCCGGAAACACACGACGGAGGATTGTAGTCTATAATTGTAATCACATAGTGAGTAGGTCGAACTCATGGAACAAGTACTGACACTAGTTTGCAAACTCAACCCCACGCCGTTACAGTCGGAGAAATTGGAAGTAGTGCTTCATGCTTTTGCTGAAGCTTGCAACTACACAAACCAAATAATTAAACCAGACATAACGAGTAAGTTGACAATTCAAGGTATTGTCTACGAAGACTTAAGAACTAAGTTTGGGTTGCCTGCTAATTTGGCTGTCAGAGCTTGTGCCAGAGTTGGGGCTAACCGTAAAACAGCAAAACAAAAGAACAAGCCCGTTATTGCGTTTAAACCCACATCTGCTGATTATGATGCTAGGATTTTTGCTTTCAGGGAGAAGGATTGGACTGTCAGCTTGACCACTTTGTCTGGTCGAGAACACATTAAAATCAATGCTGGTAATTATCAGCGTGGTAAGCTTGCAGGACGCAAACCAACAAGCGCTCAGTTATGCAAACACCGTGATGGGCAGTACTATATCCACATCCAGTTAAAAGACGAAGTTCCAGACCCACAGCCAACAAGGAAGGTAATTGGGGTCGATTTTGGACGACGTGATATTGCCGCAACCAGCAACGGCGATTCATGGAGCGGTAAACAATTAACCAAAACCAGAGATAGATACAGCAAGGTCAGAGCGTCTCTCCAGAAAAAAGCTTCCACACGCACAAGGTCTAGTCGGCGTAGATGTCGGCAAGTCTTGGTACGGCTATCGGGGCGCGAAAGACGATTTCAAGCGTGGGTAAACCACAACATTAGTAAGACAATCATTCAGCAAGCCAAGAGTGAACAAGCATCTATAGCTATTGAGGACTTGACTGGCATTCGTGAAAGAACGAATCAAAAACCGCGCAACAAGACAGAACGCCGTAGAAGTAACTCGTGGGCGTTTTATCAGTTGCGGATGTTTTTGGAGTACAAAGGACTACGGAACGGCGTAGAAGTTGTTGCTGTTCCTCCTGCCTACACGAGTCAAACCTGCAATCGTTGTCTACACATTGGCTTGCGCTCTGAGAAGAAATTCAAATGCGGCAACTGTGGACTATCTTGCGATGCTGATTTGAATGGAGCGAAGATGATTGCATTATTGGGGCACTCTGTAAGCGTGCCTGGAGGCTCGAACGGTTTGTGTTGTAATCTCAGCACGGACTCTTCAGGGCTACTGAAAGCCCACACTGTATTCGGTACTCCGAATCAGTGTGGGTAGTTTACTAATTGCATTTTGTGTTCTGCGTTCTGGAGGGCGTAGCAGGGCGTAGCCCGTTCTTCTTCAATCTTAGCTTTTCAAATAACCTCTCTTGACTTTCTTCTCTCTGCACTCTCTGCGCCTTTCTTGTTCATCTCTAACCATTCTTTCATATTTTCTGGTAATTCTCTTTTCGTTCTACTATTTGTCTCAATACAAACGTGTCTAGTCACAGCTTTAGCAGCCATCACCTCATGCACTATCACTTCATAAGCAACTTCAAATCTGTCAAAACTAAGCTGTTGAGGTATTAATCTAATAACTAAATTATCTCCACAATGTAGCGGACGAAAAAAGTCCACACCAGCATGAACAATGGGAAAAGCTACAGATGGCTTCGTAAAAAAATCTTTGAGATTAATGCCAGATGTAACTAGAGATTCCTCATAAGCCTCATGACAAATAGCCAAGATATTGGCAAAGTAAACAACCCCAGCAGCATCAGTATCTTGAAATCGAACAGTACGGTTATATGTAAACGACATATTGAGAAATTCAAAATTCAAAATTCAAAATTCACGCATTCGCTGCCTACGGCACGCTACGCTAACATTCAATCCGGGACTGCGTCCCGCTGTGCTAACAACATTCAAAATTTACTTCCTTCGGTAGTACAAGATTACCTATCTTTTCTTTAGCGTTTTGGCGGTTCGATAATACTTAATCTACCCTACAGGAACGCAAGGGCGGCGTACGAGTAAAGGAGTATTAAAAATATATAGCAGGCTATTTGCCTGCTACAGTAAACAATTTTACCGTAATAATCTACATTTATCAGTTTAATGGGTAATAAATATCTTCTGAGCAAGGATTGAGGTAGGGACGCTGTAAATCAAGACCGAATCGAGTAAAATGTGAATGAATTGCTTTCATGCGCTCGTCAGTTGAATCGTTCTGTTGTTGCCAAACTTCCAACAAAGCATTCGCCACAATTTGGCAGCGGTTCATTCCAAAAGTTTCCTGTACAGCAAATTTTTGGCTAAGTTCTTCAGCTAAACTTAACCCTGGCGCTAAAAACTTGGTAAACAAAGGTATTTCTTTGTAAAAATGAGATTGATGTTCTGCATAGACAGCCTGAAGGACTTTTCGTAGCGCTGGATAGTCTTCGCACTCAAACGACAGCACTCCTGAATCGTAGCGTCCATAGGCGACTGGATTGTGTAAAACCTGAAAATTAAAGGGAATTGCAGCAGCGTTCAGTTGTTGTGTCAGACTATCCATAAGGGCGATCGCACCTCTTGGAGTGATATTAAAGTAAATTCGCCCTCCGCCTAAATCAGTATCTGGGTGAGGATGCAAATTCTGTCTGACATTACTCAGTGCTATATAAAAGCCGTTTTGCAGTCGATTTTTAGGCATCCAGATATTTATTAACTCTCCTACTTTGACAGTCTGCGTTGAGTGTTCTATTTTGTGACTGTATTCAACATACAATGTTAAACCACCTTTGCTGACTGCTATACTACCATCTGGTTCCCGTCGCAACAGCTGCCAACCAGGGTCAAAGTAACCTATACCATGATTACTGGTATGTAGTTGTTCATAAAATTGCCCATCAATTTCCAAGATAGAATGACTTTCTAAGTTTTGATATGGTAAGTCATGACTCACATTACTATTGAGTGACAACGTGTTTTGTAAAGAGCCATTGTAATAAATACCGTGAAGGAAGTTTCGCAATAGCAAAGCCAGATACTTACATTGTAATGCAGGCGAATTTTTGCGAAATCGCTCTGCAATCTTAGTTGGCAAGGCAAAAGGTTGATATTTGGGATGACGAATGCAAAAATTGGATTCAATTTGGATATTGTTAGCAATATCTAATAGAGAATTTAGTAGTGGTTTGGTAGAAGACTCTAGCATTCTTGGAACTTCTCAAAGGAGAATGAGCAGTTATCAGTTTCATCATTTGGCTTTCAGTCTCCTGCCATAAGTTGGCAGGACTGTTTACTTAACACAAGAAGTGTACTACATGCTGTTTTAAAAACCGCGCAATCGAGTTTTTTCGTAATAAAGGCGAAGCAGATTATTTTCTGTTTTGGGATGAGAGAGTTGAGCAAACTTTGTAAATATTTTTAAGATTTCTGACTCTGCTATACCAAAAACAGTCAGCACAGATTCTTGTGGTCTCGTCAGTAAGCTTTTAGCAAAATTAAGCATACAAACACCAGAATTATCAAAATGTTTGTAAGAATTAATCTTTTCTTGAATTCGATGAATCAGGACTAAACCCGCAAACTGGAGAACTCGTTGAACAAATTCACAACGATACTCAAGAATGATTGGAAAAGTATCAAGATACCCTAGAAGAAGAGCTAGTATTGAAGGCTGAAGATTTTCTAATGGAACCGCTGCAAGAAGTAGCGATTCTTCTAAATCGAGAGTAAAATCTACAACTAAGCTATCTAACCAAATTGTTAGATAACTTGCGACTAAAGTTCCCAAATCAAAAGCAGGATCTCCCCAAGCACAAGCTTCCCAATCAATGAGTTTGACAAGACAATTGTCTAACTGCTTCCACTTTGAATGCACTAAAATATTTTCCAATCTTAGGTCATTATGAGTTAAGCAGCAAGGATTCCACTCATACGCTAATTCAGCAATAGCTGCTTCTATTGTTTCGTAATTTTGATAAAGAACATAAAATTTCAGTGCATCTGTAGGAACATTACCAAAAATTTCTGGTCCAATTGTTCCTATCCCTTGCGCTGGATTATAAAATTGATAGCAAAACTGTCCTTGAGGAGCAGTTGCCATAAAATCACGATATTCCCGGCGGTTGAAAGTAGCACGATGTAGCGCTCCCAAACTAGTACCAATAGCACTTGCGATCGCCTTGGGAAAGAGCAAACTTTTTTGATAAAAACTTCCTAGTTCAAAATACTCCTGTAGGTAGTGGCGAACAAGAATAGATTTTTCTTCATCAAAATGCACGACTAAAGATGCGATCGCAGAAATATTTCCTAACACCGGAAATTTCTGAAGTAACTGATGAAACAGCCATTCATTGAAAAAGTCTTGTGGATATCCGTCATTTTCAATGCATCGTTCCTGTTTCACTAGCAACTTGTGGTTTTCCGCTAAAGTAACAAGTAAATTGAGATTTTTCTGACTATTTGATGTGAACTCAGAATCGGTATTTGCACCTTCTTCTGAGCTACACAGACCTGCTTGATACAGATACTGAATAACATTCTGAGAAGATAGTGAGAGTACCATGTATAATTTCCTATAGCGTAAAAATGCTTGATAATAATCAACAATTTCAGTGTTGACTTGACTTTAGAATTATTTTGGTAGATAGCAATAAACCCTGCAAGTATCAATAACGATTGACACAATCTACTAATATCCGATTTATTTCAAACAAACCTGCCAAAATGGCAGTACTATTATGACTATTGCTTAAAATTTTGCTCAACACTGATTAAGAAGAACGGGCTGCGCCCCGCTACGCTAACAGTTATCAGAACGCAGAACTTAGAATACATTCCCATACAGAAATGCGCTGATATTTAGATAAGAACGCCGTATTTCTACACGTTGCACTCTACTTGAAATACATCTTTATTCTTCATTCCATAAATCAATAATGATGCTAGTATAGTGTTGCTAGTATACTTTTTAGCGTTGATCTTCTGATTACTGAGTTAGTGAGTTGGTGTTAGCGTAGCGGGGCGTAGCCCGTTATTTCTTCGGTCAAAGATTTTCAACGAATAGCGTTCAGAAATATCATGTTTAACATCTGTTCCAACTGTGGCGAATATCGCCCTGATAAAATCATTGTATCTTCTGGACCATATGCTGTATGTCCAAATTGCGGATTGAAACACAAGTTTATACAACTACCATTATTTATTCTTTCGGGCGCAAGTGGTACTGGCAAATCAACAATCAGTCTTGCACTTGTTGACAAAATGAAAGAAGTTGTTGTGATGGAAAGTGATATTCTTTGGCGTCAGGAATTACAGCAACCAGGAACTGATTTACGTCAATATCGAGAAACTTGGCTGCGAGTGTGTAAAAATATTTCGCAGTCTGGAAAACCAGTTGTTCTATGTGGCGCTGGAATTCCTGAGCATTTTGAAGGATGCTTAGAGCGTCGCTATTTTTCAGAAATTTATTATTTGGCTTTGATTTGTGACGATGAAATTCTTACCTCACGATTACAAAATCGTCCCGCATGGCGTGGTTTTACGGATGAACGGATAAACGAACACATATCCTTCAATCGTTGGTTTAAAGATAATGCACACAAGACAAAGCCACCAATCACTCTTCTAGATACTTCCAAAATAACAGTAAATGAGAGTGTGGAAGAAGTCGCACGATGGATAAATGTAAACTACTAGACTGAGTTTTGCTAAGATAACAACTATTTAAATAAAGAATGAGCAAACAGGGCTGCTTGGGTGCGATCGCGCAAATTTAAGCGACTGAGAATATTAGTCACATAATTCTTAACAGTGTTCTCTGAGAGGAAAAGCGATTGCGCAATTTCACGGTTATTAGCTCCAGAAGCCATTAAACGTAATACATCCAGTTCTCTGGGTGTAAGTTGCCCTAGTTCTGGGGGATGTTTCATCGAGGGGGCTGGTGTTGTGACGGAGATGAGTGCTTTTTCAAACAACCCAGGACCAAGTTGGGTATGTCCCTTGTAAATAGCTCGAATGGCTAACGCCAGTTCATCTGGCTCAGTATCCTTGAGCAAGTAGCCCTTAGCGCCTAATCGCATCGCTTGCGAGACATACTCATCATCATCGAAAGTTGTCAACACCAGCACTTTCGTGTCAGGATATTGTCGGGCGATCGCCCCAGTTGCAGCGACTCCATCCATAACGGGCATCCGGATATCCATCAGCACAACATCGGGTTGTAGCCTGGAAATCACCTCAAGCGCTCGTTGCCCATTTTCCGCTTCACCGATAACTTGCATATCGGAATTAGACTCTAGTAAACTCTTGAGTCCTTGACGGATGATAAGTTGATCATCGACTAATAAAATCCGAATCATATTAATAAATTTGATAGTGGAAAAGAAACACAGATACGACACCCTTTTTCTGGTTGACTGTGGAGATGAAACTCTGCGCCCAACGCCAGTGCTCGTTCTCGCATCCCCTGCAGTCCAAACCCGGTTGTATTTTGAGTTGGATCAAATCCTTTACCATTGTCCTCAATTGAAAGATGAAGCGTCTCAGTCTGCTGCTGTAACTGAACGCTCACAGTTGTTGCTTGAGCATGTTTATAAATATTTGTCAGCGATTCTTGCACAATCCGGTAAACGGTTGTTTTCACTTCTGTGGGTAAGGATACTGGTAAGTAGATTTTGCTAGACAGAGAAATCCCTGTGGTGTGTTGGAAGTCTTTTAGTAGCTTTTCAATGGCTGATTCAAGTAATTGTCCTTGCAGCGGATTTGAGCGCAAAACTGAAACTGAGCGCCGAATTTCCAGCAACGCCTGAGATCCCAGTTGCTTTGCCTGTTTGATAAAAGTCAATGCCTTGTCGTCATTCGATTGCCAGAACAATAAAGCATTATTAATTTGAATGGTTTGGGCGGCTAGGGTGTGT
Organism: Brasilonema sp. UFV-L1; assembly: GCF_012912105.1. Lineage (GTDB taxonomy): Bacteria > Cyanobacteriota > Cyanobacteriia > Cyanobacteriales > Nostocaceae > Brasilonema. The sequence goes on along the minus strand of NZ_QMEA01000066.1, from coordinate 30,442 downwards.
CCGAGTCCATCGTGAATTTCGCGAGCAATCCGATTACGTTCCTGCAAAGTTGCCTGATCTTCAATTCGCAGCGCATACTGTCGTAGTTGCTCATGGGTGATTTCTAGTTCCTGATGAGCAATCTGCAACTGCTCTCGACTTTGCCGTTCTGCGAGCAGAGCATTAATCAACAATAAAGCAAATATCAGCGTCAAGCTAAACAACAATACAGAACTCAATCGCCAATCCCATACAGCGACTTTAATCTTGTCAGGCATAATGGGTTTTGACAGCAGCAGTGTTCCATAACAGAGGAAAGCTAAGCTCAACACTACTAACTGTCCCTTTTGCCGAAACAGTAAGCAACTCCGCATCACCAGCACCAGACATAGCAGGAAAACAGAGCGAGAGGATAAGCCTTCTTGAGTCGTTGCTAGCAAAATCAAGCCAAATTCCAGAGCAGTGTAAAGCAATTTTACTCCCAACTTTTGTTTTGGCAGTCTCAAGCCCATCAAACCAAAGGCAATGATGATCAGAACTCGCTGCAGTAACTGCCAAGACAACACGAAAGGTAACATCACTTCCATGAAAATTGCCGTGGCTAACAATAGCCACTCCAGATAAAGCAACAGACGAAACGGTTGGTAGGACGGACGAACCATAAGATTGACTGATTGGAAAATCGTTCTAGCCTGCAGAAGCAGGACGTGCGCCTGTGGGCTTATTTGAACTGTATTGGACACCAAAGAACATTGCAAACATTTTCTTTCTCTTCTTTAACGAATCTATCATCAATATTGATAGAGTCTTTCCTACTGATTAGCTCTTTGTGGACTAGGAAAAAAGTCACACAAATCTCAATGAAAAGGAGTCAGAATCCAGAATTCAGAATTCAGAATATCCCCACGGATGAATCCGGGGGTTTGGAATCACACGACATCTTTTTCATACATGGATTCAGCAACGCCAAAAATTCTTTTGGTGCCATTTATGAAGTTTGCCTGGTTCGCTTCCGTCCAATTATGATGATGACAATGGCAGTTCTTATGGGGTCTGTCCCAAGCAGTTATAAATCATTTGTGAAAAATTAGAAACCCGGTAACTCTTGCGAAACCGGGTTTGGTGGACTCCAGCAATTTATGCGCTGCCCGCAGGCACTTTTACACAACTCATATAGGATTACATATTTTTGATTTGGAAGTCCCTTAGTATGATTTGGAACCTCACGCTACCTCAACACCACCAGTTGATTGACCATTGTCCCTAGTGCCACCAAACCTAAGATAGCCATTAATCCCGCAGGCATAAATTTACGTGTTTTCACCAATCTAACCCCAAAAGTTATGACTAAAACAGCAGTCACCACAGCAGCTAACGTCAAACCCCAAGTTTGTCCTTGGAGTTGCACAACAGCAGCAATAATCAGCAGTAAACCGCTGATACCACCACTAATTAAAGAAACTTTGCTATTCGCTTGACGGTAGCCAATAATACCACCTATGAGAGCTAAGATGCCGTAGGCAAGAGGTGCGACGATACCTAAAGTCATTGTTAAAAAACCTATATAGAATTTAATTTTGATGCGGCTATCAGCAGACAATTTACCATAGCTATCTAGCTACATTACCTTTTGATTGATGGATAATCAAGCGATCTTCTACGAAGCGGCTAAGCCGAACGCAAAGGTTCAATACCTCCAACGCCAAGCAGCGTCCCTTTTACTCTACCAGTCCGTCGTCCAAAGCGAAGTGGGGAGCGCGTATCTTGATCTGTTGCAAGCAATACGCTACACTGATGCCGACGCACGCGGTTGCCTCCAGTCATACGGCAATTATTTTAGGTGCTTGGCTGCCAGACATCAAAACTGGGAGGAATATCTCATTACTCAAATTCTCAGAGCAGAGAATCCTTTTACTCAACTGGCTCAACAACAAGAATTTGAAAATTTACCTCCAGCTTTAATAGCCGCAGTTCAGCATGATTTACAAGCGTTGCAGAGTCTTTATCAGTGTAGCAGCGCTATCTTAAGTGAATGGGTGCAAGACGTAGCTCATCTGAGCGTTTCACCAGTCGTATGGTATACAGAGAAAGATGGAGTTGCAAAAACTCACGAATTTCCTTTGATTTCAAAACTACAACAGTTGGAACATTGGGCTGATGCGGTGAAAGAATTGGCGGCGTATTATCACCAATTTGGTACAGGCTTATTTGCAGAGTATAGGGCTGCGCGTTGGCAAGCTGGGCAGTTTATCGGAATACGCTACCCCGATCCAGTTCAATTGAATCAACTTGTCGGTTACGAGTCGCAAAAAGAAGCTTTGTTGAAAAACACAGAGTTTTTATTATCTGGACAGATGGCGCTGCACGTTTTACTTTACGGTAGTCGCGGTTCAGGAAAATCTTCTTTGGTAAAAGCTTTGCTCAATGAGTATGGCGATCGCAACTTACGTTTACTAGAAGTCGCAAAATCTGAATTGAAAGACTTACCAAAAATTGTGGAACAGTTACGCAGTGTTCCACAAAAGTTTATCATCTTTGTCGATGACCTGTCTTTTGAAGAAGATGATGATGCCTTCAAAGCACTTAAAGTGGTTTTAGAAGGCAATTTAACCGCACGACCTCAAAATGCTGTTGTGTATGCTACTTCTAACCGTCGCCACTTAATTCGAGAGTTTTTTGCTGATCGACCATCTCCCAAAGACAACGATGAAATCCATGTATGGGATACCATGCAAGAGAAGCTATCTTTTAGCGATCGCTTTGGTTTGACCTTGACTTTTGAAGGCGCTGACCAGAAAACTTACTTACACATTATCCGGCATCTTGCGGCACAAGCTGAAATTGATATGAGTCAGGAAGATTTAGAACGTCAAGCTTTACAATGGGCGACTCGCCATAATGGTCGTTCTGGAAGAACAGCAAGGCAATTTGTTGATTTCTTAAAAGCAGATTTAACCGTGTCTCGTTCAACCCAGCATGCAGCAAACACAGAATCATAAAATAAGATAAATTTCGTTTTTAATTTTTTCGTTTTCTCGACTATAGTGTTAGAAATCATGACACAGATAGCTTTCAAAGCGACAGTGTAAGGTTTATTGACTTAGAAAATACTTAGGTTAATAACTTAGCTATGTTAAGAACAAGCAATATGCAATCAGCGATAGTCAGCAATCGACTTATTATAGGTATAGTTGCCTTTGGCGTCAGTTTTGGTCTTAGTCTCATCCTTAGCTGGGATTTTAGCAAAGCTTTTCTGACAGGTTTCGTCACTGTACCTGCGACGTATCTAGCAGCATTATTTGTAGATAAACGTCAAAGAAATCATGAGATGCTCATTTTAGATTCTCAACACAGGCGAATTAGAGAACTCGAAGGATTAAAGTCTCGCATTGTCACAGAAGTGAATCAGCTTCAAGCGCATAATGCCGTACTGCACGCCGAGTTAAGCAACTTACAAAATCAAGTTGTCGAACGACGTAACCAGAGAGATTCTCTGAATCGAGAACTCAGCAGTTACATAATGGAAAAAAAACAGTTAGAAGGAAAAATTAATTATCTACAAAATGAACTTCACACATTAGATAAATCAAAAATAGAACTTAACAAGACTTTTTCTACATTAACAGCCGAAAAACGCCGTTTAGAATTAAACTATAGTGTATCACGTTCCGAAATAACTCAATTACAAACTCAAATCACTGAACTTCAGCAGGAAAAACAAGAATTAGAAAGTAGCTTAACTCTCCTCAATCGGTTAAAGCCTCAACTAGAAGAGAAATTATACGAGTTGCGAGTACAAATACAAGAGTTTGAAGTTCAAGAAAACCAGCAAAAGCAATTCATTTTAGAGAAAGAAACTGAGAAAAAAGAAATAAAAGCAAGCTTGAAGACTTTGAAAACCCAAGTATCAGAACAACAAACTCTATTACAACAGTTACAAAGACAAGTGACATTGTTACAGGAGGAACGTGACCAATTGCAAAGCCAAGTTTGGGAACTTCTCCATCAAATGGAAACCCTAACGACTCAAGAACAATTGAATGACAATGAACAGGAAGAAAGCGAAGATTTCTTTCCTTTCTCTGAATTAATAGAATCCATAGAATCAATAGAGACTACAGAGACGACTGCTAGCTCAGAAAATTTCTCGCAAGAATGGGCTGAATTAACCAAGCAACTACAGGGTTATGAAATTCGACTATTAAAAGCTATGCTAGAGCAAGACAACCCAAAGGCTATGATGAAAAAGATTGCTGAAGACAATATTACCATGCCGAATCTACTGATTGATTCCATTAATGAACTTGCTAATGATACTATTGGTGAATTGATCATTGACCCAAATTCAGAAACTCCAGAAATTTATGAAGAACATAAAACCAATATCAAAAAAGTAGTTGCAATATACGAGTACAAAATGGCTGAACAAACCTCTTTAAACTGAATATATGTACCGTATTCTGAGTTTCAACTGGGAAGACTTTCACCAAAGCTCCATCTTTGGTAAATTGGCAAGAGGAGACAGCCCACTCAATGCTTTCCCACGCACTTCGTAGGAACGAAAAAAGTGAGGTGCATTAATCTAGATGACAAAGCTCAAAATCTCAAAAAAAGTATCAACTGCTTTGATAAATTCTCTGGGTGCGGGAGTCGTACCGAGAGTAGGATTGGAACATATAGCAGTAGGGCGGGAACAAGAACTCAAAAGCCTATCGCAAAATCTTGATGACATCGCAGAAGGGATCGCAGCATTCCGCTTCATCATTGGTAATTACGGTTCCGGCAAAAGCTTCATGCTACAATTGCTTCGCAACCGTGCGATGGAGCAAGGTTTTGTTGTCGCTGATGCTGACTTATGCTGGGAACGCCGACTAGCGGGAAGTCACAACGAAGGGTTGGCAACATATCGAGAATTGATGAGTCACCTTGCGACAAAAACTCGTCCTGATGGTGGTGCGTTGGTTTCCATCTTAGAAGGATGGATTAATAAAATCCAACAAGAAGTTGCCAAAGAAACCGGAATGCGTCCCAATGACGAAGGCTTTGATGATCAAGTTGAAGAAAAAATTAGGGAAGTTGTTCAGTATATTGAAGATTTAGTTCACGGATTTGATTTTGGTAGCGTGATTGTTGCTTATTGGCGCGGCTACCGCTTAGATGATGATGATTTGAAAAATGCAGCACTGCGATGGTTGCGGGGAGAATTCACCACTAAAAGTGAGGCAAAAGCAGCTTTAGGAGTACGTGTCATAATTGACGATGAGAGTTGGTATGACTACATCAAGCTCATCGCTAAATTTGTTGCTGAAATTGGCTATAAAGGTCTTTTAATTCTGCTTGATGAAGCTGCACATTTATATCAGATATCTCCTACAGTGACACGAGAAAAAAATTATAACAGGTTGCTAGGAATATTTAATGATACCATGCAGTGCAAAGCAGAGCATCTTGGCATTTTTATTGGTGGTACCACAAGATTTTTAGAAGACCCAAATCGCGGACTTTTTGCAGATGCTGCTTGGCGAAGACGGACAAAAGAAAGCCGTTTTGTCACTCAAGCAGGAGTTCAGGAATATATGGGACCAGTCATGCGGCTTAACCCGCTAACAGAAGCAGAAATCTTGACACTTTTGCGCATCTTAACAGAAATTCATGCCATCAACTTTGGTTACGAAAAGACTTTAACAAACGATGATTTTAAAAGTTTTGTGCAAGAAATCGTTAACCGTTTAGGCGCAGAATCTTTGCTGACACCAAGTGAAATCATACGGGATTTCTTAAGCGTGTTGAATATTCTCTATCAAAATTCAAATCTTTCTTTTGGTACACTCATTCATGGTGCTGATTTTCAACCTACTGTTGTGAGTAAAGGTTCAGATGTGGATGAGGATGATGTAGCAGAGTTTAGTTTGTAGACTGATAACTTGCACCATTCTCAATAATCGGGAGGCGAGGTCTCCCAACCCCTAAAAGCGGAAAGTCGTGCGGAGAGTAGCGACAAAAATCGCGTCGTTTTCAGCAATATGTCCTGGGTTTGTGACAACAAACAAGCCTGGGGTAATCCAGAGGTTATCATTTACTCTGAAGCGGTAGAACAACTCGAAGTGGAGTGAGGTTGATCTATCCTTACGTCCAAACTGATCTATACTTCCTCCAGGTCGAGAGGGATTATCTCGGAGAGATACTCGGGAGTCGTTATCAGTAACCGGGACTGGGTCTTCGTCTCTGACCACCTGTTCAAAAAAAGGTACAGACTGACCTGGGGTTGTCGGTCCAGCATCAACTAATTTAGGCGGCATACCAAATAAGAAAGCTAACAAATCTCCTTCGCGACCAAAAGGATCGGAAAGACCGAGAGAAAATAGGTAAGTCACCGTGTTGCCAAAGGGTTTCTTTCCGGCCTCTCTCACATCAGGTGTGAAGCGGTCGTCTCCTGCAAACTCAGGAATCTCCTTTAGGAAGTTAGTAAAAGTCCAACCTCCCCAAGCACCAAAAGTCAGGTTCTTTGCCAAACGCCATTGTAATGTTGCACCAACAGCATGAGTTTGAGCTGGGAAATTTCCAAGTTCTACTCCAAGCCCAGGATCGGCATCAGGCTGATTGTTATTAAACTGGCTAGTTTGATTGGGAAGCCTTCCCCCGGACCATAACCCAGTCGTTTCAGCGTTAACGCTTCCTGTGTAAGTTCCCAATACACCATCACTTGTGTAGGCATTTACATAACTTAATCCAGTGATGACGTTGTTAAATGGCGTTGCGACCAGCTGCACTCCCAGAACACTACGGTCTGATCCGATGATTCCTCCATCTGGATTTGAACTATTTCCAGTACCATAAGCCACTTGCAAGCGCACTTTGTCAGAGAGCAGCCAGTCAAAGCCCACGCCAGCATCCAATACGCTACCAATCTGGAAGATGGGATTGAGTTGACCAAAGCGGGAAATTGAGCCTCTACCAATATCAAAATAGGGAGAGTTCGCTGACAGCACATTACTTAAGCTGAACCCATAGGGAATGACACTAAAGACAACGCGATCGCCAAAAGCCGGAAACCGATACTCTAGCAAGTCTAGTTTTACCTGGTTATCTAAGTCTGCTTGGTAAGAAAGCCGTGCCATGTAAGTATTCAGTGATCCAGCATTTGTAAAGCCACCGTTGTCAGAATTGCCTGTGACTAAATAAGTTCGCAGGCGGTCTTTACCAGTAAATGAGGTCTCTAATCCCAAGCGTGTCAAGTGAGCCAGAGTCGTGTTAGTCTGTGGTTCACGTGGATTTCTACAGTCAACAGCTCTTGCTCCATATAAACTTGCATCTGGCACGCTACATCCTCCTGGTGGATTCCCTCCAAAGGCAGATGCGATTCCAAAAATGACTTCTCCTCCTAGCACTGTAGTTGTAGAGAATTGATTTGCTTGTAGTTCTGCTGTCTTCGCTTCCAGAGTATCAATACGACCTCGTACCGAAGCTAATTCCGCTTGAAAATCTTCTGATAGCCGTTGTAATGTTTGTAAGTCTTCTTGACGCACTGCCTCAGAAGTAGATTGGTTAATAAGTGTGTTTATTTGTTCCAGACAAGCATTTAAACCAGCAGCAAATTCGTAGCGCGTCATCGCCCGGTTACCCCGAAAAGTGCCATCGGGATATCCTGCTATACAACCATATCGTTCCACCAGATTACGCAATGCATCAAAAGCCCAGTCTGTTGGTTGAACATCTTCTAGCTGGGAAACATTAGTTACCTGAACTATTGATTGTTCTGCATTAATATTTAAATCTGATTGCAAAGTCGTATTTTTTTTCAGCCCATCAAGAGAATTTGCTTCTGTTTTTTTCTCTGATGTGACTGATTGTTTTTCACTTAATTGAGCCACAGTTGTATAAGTAGATTGTAGTGCCTCTTCTTCTAATGCTGGCTTTTCAACAGCTTTTGCCACAGTTGCTGATAAACCCAAGAAAATTGCTGAAGCACTACTTAGGAGTAAATATTTTCTTCCTATCATTTTCTTAAATCCTCACCCGACAAAACAGTTTTTAAAAAGAAACTCTTACTTTCTTGAAAAGGTAAGAGCTTCTGAGCTAAGCTTCAGAAGTTGTTCCTTCTCTAATACCTAGCTATAGCTGCCTTTTTAATGACAGCTCATTATTTGAACTGGATATATAAGATATTGCTTGACAGACGATTAACCCAAGTTGCGAGTTATCCAAAAATGCCTCTAAGTACAAAAATTAGTTATTTGTGTTTTCAGGTACTCAAAAATCTGATTTTTGTATTTATGGATACATTTTACGGCAGTAACTAGCAACTTACGTTATTATAGGTAGACTATACATCGTTGATATCTTTCGATACAAGATTGCTTTAGTAAAATTAATGTATAAAAAACTCAATAAAGAATTATTAATCGATCTCGTGGTTTTTGTGAAAACAATAGATAATGCTTCATATTCTATTATAAATAATTGTGTATATGTAATTTTTCGGTTCTATTTTGACGAAATCTTAAGTATTTTTTTATTTAAAATAAGTACAAAATGTGAGTGTCAGTGGATTAAAGGTTGAGCTTTGTATCCAGTTAACTGTGACACCCGATTTTTTGGAGTGAGATAAATTTTGCTAAATTAGGTAATATGCCAGAATTGACAAGCAATTCCACATTTAACTCGTATATTACATACTTGAGAAAGTCACCATCTGCGCCGTCTACCAAAACTAACAAATTAGATGTGTAAAAGCTGAGTAACTCTTTGGCAAGCTAGTCGTTTACGGGAAAATCCTGCAAACAACCATGAAAACGACTGTTCTTCACTCCCTATTCCTTATTTTCAAACCAGAAGTTGTGCAACCCTGAGTCGAATGAATGTTAGGAACAACCCTTCGAGGGCGCTACGAAATCATCAGACAATTAGGAAAAGGATGGTTTGCTGAGACTTATCTGGCTAAAGATAAGGATTTACCCGGCAATCCTTATTGCGTTGTCAAGCGGCTCAAACCCCAGTTTACCGATCCGTTTCTTTTACAGACCGCTAGACGTTTATTCGAGCAAGAAGCGCAAGTTCTTTACCAATTAGGCAACCACGAGCAAATACCACGGCTTTTGGCTCATTTTCAGGAAAATCAGGACTTTTATTTAGTTCAGGATTTTATAGAAGGTCATGTTCTTAGCGAAGAGTTACAAACTGGTAGAAAATGGAATGACGAAGAGGTAATAGATTTTTTAGAGGACATCTTAAAGGTACTCAAGTATGTCCATCAACAAAATGTTATCCACCGAGATATTAAACCTGCCAATTTAATCAGACGTACTACCGATAACAAGTTAGTTGTCATTGATTTTGGAGCGGTTAAACAAATCAGTGCCTTAGCTGCTAATTTTGAAGGCAAGACAATTGCTATTGGTACTCCTAGTTACATGCCGTATGAACAACACAATGGTCAACCAAAATTTAACAGTGATATTTATGCTTTAGGATTAATTGCTATTCAAGCTGTTACAGGCATTTCGCCCAAGAAACTACCAAGAGATCCCGATACGAATGAAATTATTTGGCGAAGTCTGGTAAAGATGAAACCTGATCTCATAGAGATTTTAGACAAAATGGTACGCTATGACTTCCGCGATCGCTACCAATCTGCAAGTGAAGCGTTACAAGCACTTGCAGATATCAAGAATACTAAAAAGTGGAAACTAAGCAAAAAAGTCGCGATATCAGTAGTGCTACTTACTGCTATCTTATCCACAACAGTGTTGACAGTTCCACAAATCAGACAACAAATATTCAACCTACAAAAGCAATATTTATCAGCAGAGACAGAATTTTCTACTTATGAAAATCCTAGCTATGGCATTAAGATAAAATATCCTCAATCTTGGAAAATGCAACAAATAGGAGACCCATTGACAGGAGATGTAGTTAAATTTTGGTCAATCTCAACAAGTAGTTCCAAAAAAATGACAGCAGAGGTCAATATCAATATTGAAAATTTGAAAGAACCAACCTCCTTAGCAGAATATACAAATTCATCTGTGAATGAAATCACCCAATTTCTCACTAATGCTAGAATTCTTGATTCCTATTCTACTAAACTATCAAACCTTCCCGCTCATGAGGTCATTTATAGCGGTAAAGAAGAAGGATTTAACATTAAAAGAATGGCAGTTTGGACTTTAAAAAATAATAAAGTTTATATAATTACCTATACAGCAGAAGAAAGTCAATATGAGAAATTTTTAAAAATAGCGCACATCATGATTAATTCGTTAGAAATTTATTAGCTCTTAAGATGCACATTTTATAGGATTTACGCATGCACTACTAAAAACAGCGGGTTGCGATTGCTTCCCTCCGGTCGCTGCGGACTATGATTATTTTGTTCGTGCGTAAGTCCTGATTTTAGCTGCCCTTTGTACTTTGTAGTTCTCTTATTCTTTGAAGAGCATCTTGGTAATATTCTGTTTTTCTTTGTTGTTGATAGAGATTTGCTGCTTTTTGAAAATCTAAAAGAGCTTTTTGATTTTCTCCTGAATTCCGATAAATCAGACCACGATTGTAGTAAGCTTCTGCAAATTCTGGATTGATACTAATTATTTTGCTGTAATCGGCAAGAGCACCTTGCTCATCTTGAAGTCTGCGACGGACAAAAGCTCTACCAAAGTACGCAGAAGCGTAATCTGGTTGAATGCTGATTGCCATATTATAGTCCAAAGCTGCTTTCTTATAATCCTGGAGTTGTCTATAGGCAAAACCTCGTCTTGAGTAAGCAAGAACACTATTGGGTTGTAGTTTAATTGCTTCGTCTAAATCCGCGATCGCTCTTTTATAATCTTTAAGACCAATGTAAGAATCACCCCGATTTAAGTAAGCAAGAGCATAGTCAGATTTGAGGTTAATTGCTTTATTTAAATCAGATAGTCCTCCTTGATAATCTTGGAGTTCATTCTTGAGTGCTCCTCGGTTTAAATATGCTGCTGCATAGTCAGGATTAAGGCTAATAGCTTTACTATAATCTTTAAGAGCTTCCTGATTTCTTTGCAGAAGATCCTGAGTTAAACCCCGATTCATATAAGCAACAGGACTATTTGGAGTCAGGCGAACGACTTGGTTTAAATCCTCAAATGCTGCTTGATAATTCTTAAGTTCGTAGTGAGCAACAGCCCTTTGAAAGTAAGCATCAGGATAATTCGGATTCATCCGCAAAGCTGCTTCATAAGCGACAATAGCTCCTTGGTAGTCTCCTTTTTGAGCTTTGGCTCCACCTGAGCTGATTAAACTTTCAGCACTTGGTTGTTGTTTACTAGTCTGCGTTGCAGTTCTAGTTGGTTGTTGGGTAGTCGTTGGTTTTTGGGTAGCGCTTGGTTGTTGGGTAATTGTTGGTTGTTGAGTAGTTGGCGTTCTTAAATTCCCTCTAGCGGCTACAAATATTTTGATAGGAATTCCCAATCGCAAAACAGTTCCTGTGGAAGGATCGGGAGGAGTCGCTCCCCCATTAACACCCACTACCAAACCATTTTCATCTAGTAAAGGACCACCACTCATCCCTGGTATAGCTTCGTTATTATAAACTAAGGCATAACCTTTATCTGGTTTTTGCAAACGACTGCGAATGTCTCCCTTAGTAAACTGGTAACTGGGTTGATCCAACCCTGGTATCTGAGCCCAACCCGCCGCATAAACAGTTATTCCCTCTGTTAATTGATCGGAGTTACCAAATTTTGCAGTGCTGTAATTTTTCTGACTTGTGAACTGTAATACTGCCAAATCCAAACCGGGTAATTCTTGGCTATAGTAAACTGGATAGCGATCGCCATCTGGGGTGTGAATTTCGTATCTCCCAACATTATTTACAACATGTTGATTCGTGAGAACAAAATATTTATCCCCCTTGCGTTCAAAAATTATCCCAGAGCCAATACTTTCTCCATCTATGCGAATGGTAAATTGTCTAGCAATATCACTCACCTGCTTGGGAGATAATGCTACCGTGAATTGAGGTTGTATAACTACGATTGCTGCACCAAATAGCGCTGCGTGAAGAACACAAGAATACTTCATCTTCAAAACTGCTAGCTTGAAAATAGAATTCTAAACTCACCAATTCAGGACTCACCAACTCACAAGAAAAGATAAATTTTCATGCGTTTTTGGTGTACGCAGTTCATGATGGCTACGCAAAACTTCCGCCAAAGATGCTAATTCCACAAATGTTTCAATCGGAATACCCCAGCTATATTGACTCATTCGTTTCCGTAGGGCTGCTTCTGGCTTTGTTCCATCCTGATAAGTATAAGGTTCGCCCCAAAGAGGTTCCGCATGCATTCCATTAATAGCCACTACCTTTCCTTGCTGATTGAGTAAAGGTCCCCCACTCATACCCTTTTGAATATCATTGGTATAACCAATCCGATAACCACCCTCCAAGGCTTTATCCAACACCCAGGAAACTTGACCTGCTTTGAAAACAAAACCTACATCCTGGGTTCCTTCAATATTAAACGGAAATCCGGCGGCAAATACTTGATTTCCCACACTTAAATTTGATGCCGACCCAACAGATGCGACAGCATATCTGGATCTCGGACTGTAAAATTGTAAAATCGCCAAATCCTTGCCCTTAAAAGAAGTTGCATTCAATTTCTGTACTTGATTGGGAAGTTTCGCTTCATACACCCGACCATCAGGCGTTTGAATTCTATAGGGAGGATCCCCCGAAATCATGACGTGGGCATTAGTGATCACAGTATAAACAGAACCTTGTTCTTTAATGAGAATCCCTGAACCCAAAAACCCTCCTGCAAGCACTTTGACTGTAATTGACTTCGCTAAGTGATGTAATTGTTTTACCGAACGTTGACTTGGTTGACTGAATGGTAGTTCAACTACAATCCTAGGGCTTGATGGTGCTGATACTGGCAACAAAATTGATAAACCCCCAATACAGGCAAGTATGCTTAATAAGCGCCAATCCATGTTGGTTTACCTTACGATTTTCTCAACATTCCCACATCGGTACTCCAGATGGGCATTTTTCTGATTCGCTTCCCTCACCAATGAGCTTTTGTACATCAAGATAAGAGGCTTTACCGACATTGGAAATCACATTGTTGCTTTTATTATCTGTCAGTTCAATGATTTTGCCACCGCCCCCAACCGATTTATTCAGCAACCGATATAGAATAAGCTGGGCGTTTGTTCCTGGTTTGAAAGTGACTAATACCCCATCAGGCAAACAAGAACCACCACTGTAACTGGCAACACACAACACAGGTTGACGACCAAATTCCCCTGCTCTGATAAACTTTAGTGTGCCATTTTGATAGAAGCGATTGAACCTCTCAGAGATTTCCTCACAGCGTTGCTGAGGCGTCCAAGGTGGTGGAAAAGCCGTATACACCCAGCTAATTATTGGTTTATTTCCCCTATTGGTGTTAACAATTGTTGCTGGATTACCCCTGCTCATACCGCAGAAAAATTTCTCTTTCTGAGCATAGCTGGGTTGAACATTAATTGCAGTAGAACTGAGTGCGATCGCGATGACACTAAGGACTTGGATAAATAAACTCAATTTCATGATCATTTCACACCTGATGTCAATTCTAAAACAGAAAATATAATTTTTTTTACATAAAGATTGTACATATATTATACTTTGAGTCTGGAAGATAAAAGTGAAATGTGAAGAATTAATGAGAACTTTGTCGATGAAATTGTAGAAGTCATGACTGCTGTTAGTTGTAGCGATGAGCAGGCGTTGTGTCTGCAAACAGAAACTTGCTCAGATTGGTTACGGTTTAGATGTATCTCTTCTTGGACATTTATCTCCTAGCAATAGACTTCCACATCCTAAAGAAGGCTTATTTCTCAACATTGCATCTAAATCAAAGGTAAACAGTTTGTAAACATCCGGAATAACATCCGCTTTTGATTTATTTGCTATTCCCCGCGCAATCACTTTTGGATTTATCGAACTGCGATCAAAACTCAAGCGCATATCCTCTGCTTCGATCGCATGCACAATATGACTAATTGGCAAACCACAACTATTATTTCCGCTTAATTTTGGCTCAAGACAATATCCATGTTCATTTTTGCTTTCGCTTCGGTGAATAGCAACAACTTGTCCATCTTTACTAAATACTGGACCGCCATCCATGCCCTGACGGGTTTGAATGTTGTAAGCTAAGCTATAACCGTCTTCAGAATGAAGTTGAGAAGGCATTTGATTTAATGATGTGACTTCTGTAACCCGTTCCCGACGAGGAGTTTGATTTTGGGGTATGGGCCAACCAGAAACATATAATACATCTTTGCTTCTAAGTAACTCAGAATTTCCCAAAGAAGCAACAGGATAGTCATGTTCGCTCTCAAATTTTACCAGTGCTAAATCAAGATTTTTAACTTTTGTTCTTAGTTCTCCCTCTTCCCTAGTTAAAGGATGAATGCTGGAATTATCTTCTTTATGTTCTACTAAGTGTACTTTCCCGTCACTCGTGCGTACCCCATAAAATCCTTTCGTTTGCACAACACCGAGTGTCGTAAGTGCGTAATAAGTTTTACCTTTTCGTGCTATTATCACCCCAGAACCTGGGTCCCACTCCCTACGTGCTTTTATATCTCCTTCTTCTAACGCTGGTGCTATTAATACGGTAGTCTGAGATGCGATCGCATCAACTTCGTGTTCTGGCAATGCGAAAGCAAGTGTATGAAAAAATGCTATTCCTATTACTGTAGCTATTGCTAATACAACAGTAGCTAAACGCTTGTAAAATGTCATAGTTATAACTCCTACACTGTTGTGCTTTTCATTGACACAAACAGTGTTTCCCTTTTTTTAATCTTTCTTACCCACTTAGATAATGAGTTCTCCATCATTATTTTCCAGACTCGCCCCCTTTATCCAACAATATATTTACAATCATAACTGGACTGAATTAAGACCAGTTCAAATTGAAGCTTGTAAAGTGATTTTTAACACTGACGCTCATTTACTCGTTGCTGCTGGTACTGCTTCGGGGAAAACAGAAGCAGCGTTTTTACCAGTTTTGACTCTCTTACATGAAAATCCCTCTACTACAATTGGTACACTCTATATTGGTCCTATCAAAGCTTTAATTAATGACCAATTTGAACGTCTCAATGATTTATTAAAAGAAGCGGATATTCCAGTTTGGTATTGGCACGGTGATGTTAGTCAAAGTCATAAAGCAAAGCTTCTTAAGAATCCTAAGGGGATTCTGCAAATTACACCAGAATCTTTAGAAAGTTTGTTAATCAACAAACATCATGAGTTGACGCGTTTGTTTGGTGATTTACGGTTTGTCATCATCGATGAAATTCATGCATTTATGGGTTCGGAACGAGGTTGTCAGATTCTTTGTCAATTAGCACGGTTGGGAAGAGTGATGCAAAGAGAACCCCGAAGAATTGGTTTGTCGGCGACTTTGGGTGATTACTCGATGGCTGAGGAGTGGTTATGTTCTGGGAGTGATAGGTTGGTGGTTACTCCAAATATTGAGGGAGGAAAACGTCAAATTCGACTTGCGGTGGAGCATTTTTATGTTTATGAAACGAACCGCAAAGGCGCGAAGGACGCGAAGAAAGAAAAAGAGAAGATGGAAGGAGATGTAAGTGTATATGATAGATATCTTTTTAATTTGAGTAAGTCTCGGAAGTGTCTGATTTTTGCGAATAATAAGTCGCAAACGGAATCTGTGATTTCATCTTTGCGTCAAATTGCTGCTGAGGAGGGGTATTCAGATATTTATCATGTGCATCATGGCAGTATCTCTGCTAGTTTGCGTCAAGCGGCTGAAGCTGCTATGCGTGAACCAAATCAACCTGCGGTGACTGCTGCGACGTTGACTTTAGAGTTGGGTATTGATATTGGTTATTTGGAGAGAGTTATTCAGTTGGAATCGCCTCTTTCTGTTGCTAGTTTTTTACAGCGGTTGGGACGTACTGGAAGAAGAGGTGAGGCTGCTGATATGCGGTTTGTTTGTGCTGAGGAGAAAGTACATTCAGAAGCATCTTTACCGGAACAAGTTCCTTGGCAACTTTTGCAATGTATCGCAATTATTCAACTTTATTTAGAGGAACGGTGGATTGAACCAATTAAGCCTCTTAGATATCCTTTGAGTTTGTTATATCATCAGACAATGAGTGTTTTAGTAGCAATGGGAGAACTTTCTCCTGCTGCTCTTGCTAAACAGGTTTTAAGTCTACCAAGTTTTGCTGCTATTTCTCAGGAAGATTTTAAGTTATTGTTGCGCTATCTGATTGATATTGACCATCTTCACTTAACTGAGCAAGGTAAACTTATTGTTGGTTTGGCTGGGGAAAAGGTGGTAGGAAAGTTTCAGTTTTATGCTGTCTTTCCTGATAATCAAGAATATGTTGTTAAGCAAGGAACAACAGAAATTGGTAGTATCGTAATGCCCTCTCCTGTCGGACATGTATTTGCATTGGCAGGGAAAACTTGGGAAGTTACAGATGTTGATTTTAAAAGAAAGATTATTTTAGTTAAGCAGGTAGATGGTAAGGCTAGTATTTTTTGGCGGGGTGGTAGTGGTACGATTCATACAAGAGTTTTGCAACGAATGCGACAGGTGTTGTTTGAGGATATGGAGTATAGCTACTTACAAAACAATGCTTTGAAGCGTTTGCAGTCAGTTCGTGAATTAGCAAGAGATGCTGGACTTGATAAACGTAATATTTTACAATTAGAAAAGGGAAAGTGCTGTATTTTTCCTTGGATGGGTACTGTCGCTTACCGTACTTTGGAAAGATTGCTGAACTGTTTTTGCCGTGAGTCGTTGGAAATTAGCAGTATAAGTGGCGATCATCCTTATTTCTTAACACTTAAATTAGCTCATAAAAAATTCCAATCTGTTTATTTTGAAATTGTTTCATTATGTGAGCAAAGAATAAATAATGAGGATTTAGTCAATGATGCTGAAGCTCCACAAATTCAAAAGTATGATGAGTTTATTCCTTATCCACTTTTACGGAAAGCATTTGCCAGCAATCATTTAGATATGTCGGAACTGAGACAGCAGGTTGCTCTTTGGCAAGGATATGACAATTCGTATTGATTCTTTTTTTTGACATTAAAAATATTATCACAAATCTTAAAATCATCATCTTCTCTAATTAGTTGAAAGTAGGCAAGTTTCTGGTTAAGCTGTTGTATGCCACTAACAAAGTCTTGCCATTACTAGATTTAATAAGAACATTCCCTGAAATACGAACAATTTAAGTTGACACCAATGTGCTGCGTGTCGTCCTCTCAGGTACATCTCATATTTTTATCAAACAAAAATTTACCAGATTCTTTTACATAGTTGCCAAAATAGCTTACGCCGAAGTCAAGCATCCAAGAGTCGGTGCCAAAAAAATTAGAAAGTTGAATACTAATCTCATTGAGTACTACGTCATATCCTACATCTGCAAGATTATTCCTACTTAATACGGATAACCCAGCACCTATGATTCGATCAGATTGGGCTTTGTCTTTTTGACTTAGGTTATTACCTCCTGAAACATATCTAATTCCTGCTTTAATTAGAGCCTCACCTAATGCTTGACCTATGATTTCGGAATTATTAATCCTATGAAAAACCAGACAAGCATTGGATGGTGTGTTGGAGTTGGGAAATGCAACAACTACGTACTCTCTATTACTAGTACCTGGAAGCCACACCAATTCATCAACGCTGCCACGGTTGTTTTGATAATTAATTCCGCCATACATCTTCTTGGAGGCGGGATCAAAATGTGTACCGACTAAAATATCCCAATTTCCACGGTTATTCAGATGCTTTAAAGTCAATACGCCTTTCAAATTAGGGTTGTCTCTGATGACAACACACACATAGCCACGCTTTCTTTTCCCAGGACCATCATCTCTGAAATTCATATAGCGATGATTACCCCACTCTTCACATATATTGGGTGCCGCCATTCCAGGATGAGGAATGGATACTAAGAGTGTCAGGGTAGCAAGTAATAATTTTGGGAGGTTAAAACTTTTCATTTTCAACATTATTTTCTTCTACAAATTAGCTAGCAATACATTATCTAATGACCTAATGGCTGCGAAACTTTGAATATGAATAGACCAGATCCTCAGCCAGATCATCGACCAGTTGGATTAGACAGTCAGTGGCACGGACCCTTAGAAACTACAATTAGATCTACAGACAATCTCTTCCTGCTTTTCACCAACACCGTAAAATCTGATGCTGTGAACGGTACCACCAAGCCCAAATAAACCCTGTCTAGTCAAATCAATATGGACTTGGAGTAGCTGAGTAGCTTCGCCGTTGATTTTTGTAAAAGCTGATATTTGACACTCTTGACTTTTTAATCGGGTAGACCGAATTGTAATCGGTTTTGAAATTCCTCGTGCTTTGAAGCCGTTCACTTCCATGACTACTTCGTTACCTGAGACTGATTGGCTGGCAATACCAAAAGCTGGAACCTCCATAGCAAGCAAACGCTCTAACCGACCACTTTCGAGCTTCCAGTAGGGGTACACAGGTTTAGAAGTTTTCACAGAACAGTCTGCATTAGTCTGCACACCATAATGCACCTGATTACCGTTGTCAGTCTTGGTAATGAAGAAAATACTATTAAGGCTTGTAGCATAGGAAGAGGTGGTTGGAATAAGTAACAGTGCGATCGCCCGCAAGGGCTTGGCTCCCTGCTGGAGCATCGCACCACCTACAAAGGAAAGACTTACTAGCTTCTTTGGAAGCTTAAACATAAATTTTGGCATTTGATATCAAAATGTCCAAGGTAGTATTGTTGGAAGGTACTTTGCGTAAAATCTCTGTATTTGGCTCGTAGTTGCGCTGTCTTCGCTCAAGCACAACTACAAACCAGTGATGATTATTTGTGCCGACTTACTTAAAGCGTAAAAGTAGGATCATTCTCTCCAACATTTCATCTGGCCTTGGTCGTTGTAGCAATTTTCAAGCTGACTACGGCTCCCCGTTCCAGTGCTGGAACCACCATTGCCCCACATGGGTGCCGTCTTCTTTAATATGTCACCATAGATGGTCAACATCCGAGCGTTTCTTTCCCGTTCTGCTGCTAGAAATTCTTCTCGCTGCTGGGGGGTGAGGCTTTGCAGGTATGCTTCTCGCCGTTGTCTAGCTGCTTCTCGCCGTTGCCTAGCTGCTTCTCTAGAGGCCTCTAGCTTTCTTTGTCGTTCCTCACTTCGTTGTCTATAGATATCTAAACGTTCTTGTCTTTGCCTAGCTCTTTCTCTGTTGCGTATCTCGCGGTCTACTGTATTGATTACTTGGGTGACAGAGCCGAAGGTCTGAGCCACCTGGATTGTTTTTGCTGCACTGGGTAAAAATTGACTCGATAGGGATTGATCTGCTGAGGGACTGATCGATTGACTTGCGGCTAAACACGGAGAAACGCTAGAGAGTGAAAATAAAGCAAGACTTGATAACGCAACAATGAATTTCATAAGACTGTATTCCTTATAGTGGTAGTTTTTGTTAACTGCGATCATCGATGGTTGTAGATAGAATTGCAGAATGGAAGCTTACAGCAGCAGACATTCTGACTTCCCTTTGCAATTTCGTATCCCTCGCAATATAGATACGTACTAGAGTCACCCCGTGCTGCAAACAGTGAATAAATTTGTTCTCAACCTACAATTCTTTTTATGACCTTTTAGCCTTGTATCGCCTTATTTCTTCCTGCAATTGCAAGACCGATGCCAGCAGAACCGAATATTCCAGCAGTTGCAAGAGAGGCAAACATTACATCCTGCTTCCCTTTCAATTCTTGCTCGTTGAACTTTTCCAAACCTGTCACTTCACTAAATATCTTATTAGCTTGACCTCGACTTTTTAACTCATTTTGAAATTGAATGATCCGCACAAAAGTTGCACCGCCAAAAATTAGAGATATCATTGCAACAGCAAAGAGTATCCCTCCAGAAATAGTCATCATTTGCTTCATGATCTGGCTCTCTTGATTTCTACTCAACAATATAGATACGTAGGAGAGTTACCCTGTGCTGCAAATACTTAGAAAATTCTTCTTGAGCTTGATACCAGACTCACTAAAATAGCGATGGGCTTTCGCCATGCCGGGGCGCGATCGCACTCCTGCTCAATCTAGATACGTACGATAGTCACCCCGTGCTGCACAATACTCAAAAAACTTTGCTTACCAGACTCACTAAAATAGCGATGGGCTTCATTGGTGTCAACTTAACGTTTAAGCCTTAATTCCACGTTGATTTAACCTCACCCCTAACCCCTCCCCTTACTAAGGGGAGGGGAACTTTGGCGTAGCCAAAAGCGGGGTGAGGTAAAGCGACAATTGTGGACGAGTATAATAAGGCATGATTCTGAAGTAATGACAAGGGTTTCAGCTTAAGTTGACACCAATGGATGGGCTTTCGCCCCGCCGGGGCGCGATCGCACTCCTGCTCAATTTAGATACGTACGATAGTCACCCCGTGCTGCACAATACTCAAAAAACTTTGCTTAAGCCTGATACCATCACTCTTATAGCGATCGCATTACAAACTCAGTTTATATACGTAGGAGAATCACCCTGTACTGCAAAACACTCAACCAATTTTGCATGAGCTTTATTATACCAGACTAACTGTAAATTATCTGAACCTGTAATTAGTCTATTGGGGGATCTTAACAAAACTAAACACCACTAACAGCAAGCGTATTGGATTATGGCTTACACTAGTCCAACCAGGATAGCGATCGCACCAAGTAGTGAGTGACTGATGATGATACTATATAAATTGCGATACTTTGCGTAGTGACAGCCCCAGAACATACCAAGGATAAATGTGGACAGCAGCGTAGGTACATCTCGATAGATGAGATGAACGAAACTGTAGAGTAATGTCGAGAGCAGAATCTGTACCCAAATCGCCAACTTTGCTCTAGAAAAAATACCGAATAAAAAGCCGCGATATAGAAACTCTTGTACAGGAGAAGATACACCAACAAAGAAAAGATAGAAAGTCCATTTGTATGCAGAGTTGTCGATGCGTGCCCCTTGCATAATATAGTAAATGAACATGAGCAAAGCAGAAGCCAATGTTGGTAGCGCGATCGCAAAAAGAGAAGTTACCAGGTATTTTTTAGTAAATCCCAGTTCTAAAGCAGAAAATCGGTACAGTCGCGCGATATTAAAAATAGCTATAGCAGCCAATATCAGGATATAAAACCGCCAGGAGAAAGGAACCAATCCCAGATAAATCACTAGAACGGGCAAAATGTATGCCAAGCTTACAATCAAAATTACTTTCTGCTGTTCTTTACTGATTAACTTACCTTTCATCTTCACTCGTCTCCAACGCCATGATCAATCAACCGCACAAACAGGAAGAAAAATAAAGCAGCAAAGAAAAGGCTACTTGCAAGCCAAGGAGTTACGGGATTGGTACTATTCATTCCAAACAGATGATTAATGAGAGAAACACCAAACCAGCTACCTAGAACCGTCAAACTTAAACTACCTAACAACAATAACAATAAAATAGGCTGATATTTTTTGGTGGCGCTTCTGTAGATGCTGCTAACAGTTGCCGAAAATATGATGGAAATAATAACGTAAAGAAGAACATTGAGTCCAGCTAGAGTCCCGCGAAATTCCTGTGAAAATAACAGGCTTTTAGTATGCTCTATGCTGTAGCTTTGAAAGGGCACCCACAACAAGATACCTAATTCACAAATGATGACATATGTCAAAAATTTATTCTTGTTAAATATAGAATCTGGTACAAACCAAATCGTCGCCACAAGTGCCAGAATCTGAACACCACAACTAATAATGGCAACAAAGTTGAGGGCGTAAAACCAGCGACTGATGGAAAAGGCTTGAGTATTTTGTCGCCAAACGTCATAGGCGGTAGCAATCCGCAAAAGCCCTTGCAATCCCGCAAGATTATTGACTTTGTAAATACGTTTGATGGCTGGCTCTAACTCTGATTTTTTCAGTGTCAAATTTCCTTCAGCGTCGAAAGCCTGACGAGTGTTAAAAATTTCTTGGGGAATGCTCTGAATATCTGTTGTTGAAGTTCTCCACTTGGAGTAGAGTTCTGGGAGTTCCTGTGCGTAAATTGTCGTTGTCGCATCGGATTTAAACTCCATTAACATCATGCGATCGCCAGTCAGTTCAAACAACAGCGCCCCCAGTGTGAAAAACACAGTTAGGAGTGTCAAAAGTACAAACGGGCGTGTCTTGACGCGAATCATGCAATGTGCTTTGTAAGACGCAAACAAAGGCATCCAGAGAAACAGGGAAGGATACACTATGAGGTGAGGGTAAAGTTGCGCGTAAAGCGTCAAGGTTTCCCAACCCTGGAACTCGCTGAATATCCCGATGGGTAGGCTAACCAACAAAGCGATCGCAATCATGCCCAGTACCATCTCCCACTGCCAAGATAACCTCCTCTCGGAAAACAAACGATTCCATGTCAGTTCTTTCGCCAGAGGATTGGCAACGATCACAGGAAGCCAACTTTTACCGGGTTCAAATTTCTTTTGTAACTGCTGCCTTGCTGCATTCATCGATGCAAATAAAGAGCGATCTTTGACAAAAGCTGCGAGAAAATGCCTCAATAATTCTCTAGCGACAGAGGACTCAACCATTTCGCGCATCACAATACAGTAGGGTAGAGATAGCTCGGTTAGCTGGTTTGCCAGTCCTAAACCATCACAAGAATTAAAGATTGCCAGTTGCAGCTTTTTCTGGATCGCACCTTCGAGTAAATCTCTCAGTTCAGTGATTTCAATAATTCCTTGTTCGCCATCGCCTAGGTTAATTTGAATGCGTCCAATCCGTCCGTCGCGATCGCTTTCACTATGTCCGGCAAAAAAGAAAATGTGCCAGCCTTGAGAGTCTTTTAACTTTTGTTCTAACTCTTGACGCATAGGTTGTCTGAGGATATGGGGTTCTCCACCATGCTGTCTCAGACTTTTGATAAAATCCTCTTCTTCTGCAAAACCAAGCTTTTCGTCACCAAACACCACAAGTATGCGTGCAGTTGCTTTAATTTGGGGTGTTTGCTTCTGAGTCAGCCGCTTGAAATTTGTGGCACTAATTGCCACTTCTACACCTCTGCTGGTATACGCTGCCAAAGTATCCCACTCTTGCCAAGGCAGTCCCCGCAGTTGTCTATCTTCTGTCTGTACAATAATTTGGATTTCATCCTTTTGGGTAATTTTTTCCCTGAAACTTTCCAGAACCAGACTGACACGTGGATCAGGTTTTCCATTCTCATCAATCCACCCATCCCTACCCAACCATTTGTTTAATTCCGTTTTCAAGGAATTTGCGAGTTCTGTGAGATTGACTACCCCTGAAATAAACTTATCACGATTTTTTGCAACCTTACGATTACCTTGAAGACCAATATAATACTGCCATTCTTTGAACTTCTCTTCGAGAGGTTTTGGTAGAGGAGAAAGAAACGAAACGAGTTCTTCTATTTGCCCTTCTTGATCAGAAATAGCAAGGGTGACAGGCAGAACTTGCGAATGGTTAAGTTGTACTCGCCCGCCAATTTTCAAGGAGATTTTAAATGCCATTGCAACTCTTTTTCAAGCGATGAAATATTCTCTAATGAAAGTTTCTCCTAGCCGCAACTCTACCCAGAACTCCTCACCTGAAGATAATTCCAGAGGGATAGAAATCAAATCAGCTGCCTCATTGACTGTTTCGGTATAAATATCAGATTCGTCTGGTACACTGACTTGCATTCCTCTAGGCAGAGAACCACTTTTACATTGGACATTAACTCTGACAAAAATCAATTCGTCGTTGTTCTGAGAAACAGAAAGTTGTATTTCAAAGACTTGCTCTGCCAGTTGGAGGTTTTTCTTGCAGGTGACACTCCTGAGATCACGCATTGAGGGTTCCCAGTCCGCCTCATAAATGTTATTCAACCAGTTTCTTAAGTAAGTAATTTTTTTTTCTGCAAATTCTCCCGTCAGGTCATTTGTCTGGACTCTTTCAGCAAGTGAATCAGTAAGTGAAGATGCTTCTTGTTGCGTCAAGTAATCGATTAGGTCATCCATAGACTGTAAATCAGCGATCGCCACTTCTGCATCTGTAGTTTCGCGATGAAAAGCAGGCAGAAAACCAATCAGTGTCGCTGATTTTTCAGAACTAGCAATTTCTACAAACAAATAGCCGATGCGATAGGCTACGCCCCGCCGTAGCTCATCACTCAAACTTTCTGGTGGTAAAATAACAGACTGCTGTTCTGTAGCAATGACACAACATTCCAAATTGCCCAATCCTCGCAATTCTAGCTCGTTTGCTTCGCTCCATAGACGGCGAACTGCATTCCATCTTTCTGGTTGGGTAACATTAGTCTCAAAACCGAGCAGACGAAAATACGCATCAGCAACGAGTACAGCTAAACTATTAAAATAGCTTCTTTCTTGAGTCTGTTGAGTGAAGTACTGTGACGCGTAGCCTCTGGCTTGTCGGCGAAACGATGCAGTTATTGGGAAGGGAATAGCTAGTTTTCGTAAGACATTTAGCTTATCGCTCATAGTTATCTTCTCCAAACAGCCTCTGATTTCTATCTAACCACTCTTGGAGTAAGGGTTCACATTTTCTGCACCAATGAGAAGAGATGACACCGCGTGTCGAGGCAACTTCCGCAGCAATTTCCTGCCATTCTTTGCCAACAACAAGTCTCAAATGGGCAAGCAATTGACAGTTGGCTTTTGGGTTACTTGCTATGTGGCAAGCTTTAAGAAGATTTTCAGGATCGTCCTTGATCCATTGGACAAATGATTCCCAAGTATCAAGCAGTAAGTTAGCATCTATCCCAGAAGGAACTTGATCTAAGGGATCGAGTTCAACCTCATGACTTTGCCATACAGATTGTCTGTGAGAGCGATCGCGTTTAGCCGCGCGAATTTCATCCCTGTATTGATTGCGAAGACAGATGTTAAACCAAGCCAAAAATGAACCTCGACTTGGATCATATTTGTCGCAAAGTGTTTTGCTCAAATTAAACATGGTTTTATATAGAGCTTCTTCGTAGAGATCATTCCCTTCACTCCCAGTACGCCTTGATTTAAGGAGAACTCGGAGCAAACAGTTGATGGCTTTACTACGCTGTGGGCTGGTTGGTTGGTGACTGCAAGCTTCTTGGATAAGCGATTGCAGGTAGAGGTTTAGCTCGTCCATAAACTTATGACATGGTTCTAGCAGTGTCACTAAGCAGACGATAAACTCCACTACTCTCTGTTACGAAGAGTAATGGCATCGTTCTGCAAAAAGATTGAGGAAATCGCAAACTTTTTTTCAAAGGTTTTCTTTGACCAGAATTTACATCTAAATTTAGTTGCAAAAGTTGCTTTTCAACAGCAAAAAGCTATTTTGACAACAAAAACTCCACAAAGCACAGTCATAAGCCTTATAATTCAAAATCTAAAAAATTCTTTATGACAGGAATCTAAATGAAGGTAACAATTAGGTTAGATAACCAAAAACAAAAATGACACTAGATAAGCAAATTCTCAGTTTTTCGGTCAAATCCGTATATTTGAGCAAATTTGCACTCAAGATTATCTTTTCCTCTGCTTAAATTTAATTGCAATGAAAAGCCATTGAATCCAAAATTTTGACTCATCATATTTTCGTTGATTTACGTTTAATTAAAATCAAGTATTTTTTTTCACTTAACAATAAAAGAATACACATATATTGCCAGGGAATAAAGTTAAATTTTTGTAAGATATATGTAAAAAGTTCGTAAATATGCTTCAAAGGATTTTTTCATGGAATTCAAGCCACTTTTTACAGGAAAGTTGGTTCGCCTTGCTGCACCTAAACCAGAAGATAGCGAATTTTTTGCGAAATGGTCTGAAAATGATGAGTATCTGCGGGTTGCAGATAATGATCCAGCACAACCCATCACTCCTGAAGGTTGGACACAGTTTGAAACCAGTGTCCTAAATTCACCAAACAGCTTTCACTTCCGTCTACGAACCTTGGCTGATGATATCTTGATTGGAAGTGTTGGTTTGTTTCAAATCCAATGGATGCATCAGGTTGGATCATTAGGTATTGCTATTGGTGATCCTGCATATTGGGGTAGAGGCTATGGTACAGATGCTTTGCAACTTATTCTTGGATATGCGTTCCGAGAGTTAAACCTTTACCGAGTAGGTTCATCTACGATCACCTATAATATCCGCTCAATCAAAGTACACGAAAAAGTCGGGTAACGCCCCGGAAGGAATCCAACGTAGCTTTATCCAGCGTGAAGGACAGCGCTTTGACCTCATTCAATATGGCATTCTGCGCCCAGAATGGGAAGAATTACAGACACAATAACTGTCAATAGTTCAGCCTAACCATAGAAACCCGGTTTTTTTAAAAAATCGGGTTTCTCATTCTAATAGTGATACGAGTTACCAAAATTTTGTAGTCAGTATCACTATTGTTACACTTAGTTAATGATTGTAATTCGAGCTACAAAAATTTAGTAGATAAAATCACTATTTTTTGAGTTATCAATCACTGTTTCTTGTGGAAAACATCAGACAGACACCTAAAATATACAATCCAAAAAAAGATATTGCTAAACCTTAATAAATCTCGTCATTAAAAACCATATCTCATTAAAAGGGCTCTAGACAAGGGTTGCAGAGTTTATTTATGAAAATAAACACGATTTTTGTTTTGATAAAAATATCAATTATGACTGCAATTAACAGAGTGCATAATTGTTTATATGCTTTCATGAAAATTACGAAATATTTTGTAACAAAAAGGATGATGCCAACTATTGTATAAAAGAAATTACGAGGGAACAGGCAAAATAAAGTAATGAAACTTCTGTTTGATTGAGTTTCATTGCTCTGATAACGATTGTGAATCTTTCTCAGAAACTGAAAGACAATCTAGTCTTTTGGAAGAGGATATTGTTGCTTTCAAAAAGCGGATGGTTAGGAATTTTCTAACCTTGGCTTTTTGGATTTTCCTGTGCGATTCTCCGTCTGAGAAGAAGTGCAAAGCTTAATCCTTCACTTCCTGGTTTAAAACTACATCACTAATTTCTCAACTCATCAAAGTTTAGGAGATTTCAACTATGGTGCAGGATGCTTTTTCTAAAGTTGTTGCTCAAGCTGATACACGAGGAGAATACCTCAGCGACTCTCAATTAGATGCTTTACTAAATTTGGTTAGAGACGGTAACAAGCGCGTTGATGTCATCAACCGAATTTCTAGCAATGCATCTACTATTGTTGCCAATGCAGTTCGACAGTTGTTCGCTGAACAACCTCAGCTAATTGCGCCCGGTGGAAACGCTTACACAAGCCGTCGTGCTGCTGCTTGTATACGGGATTTGGAAATCATCCTACGCTATGTAACCTATGCAATTTTTGCGGGAGATGCCAGTGTGCTGGATGATCGTGCCCTCAATGGTTTGCGGGAAACTTATTTAGCACTGGGCACCCCAGGGGCTTCAGTTGCTGTCGGCATTCAGAAGCTGAAGGAGGCCTCGATCGCCATTGCCAATGATCCTAACGGAATTACCCGTGGTGATTGCAGCGCGCTGATTGCGGAAGTTGCAACTTATTTTGATCGCGCGGCGGCGGCTGTTGCCTAAATCATCACAACTACATCAAATCAATCCTTTATAGAACAAACTTGGAGATATTAAGTCAATGAGTAAGACGCCTTTAACGGAAGCGATTGTTTCTGCGGATTCCCAAGGTCGCTTTTTGGGTAGCACTGAAATCCAGGTTGCATTCGGTCGTTACCGGCAGGCAGCTGTCAGCTTAGAAGCGGCAAAGACGTTATCTAAAAAAGCACCAAGTCTGGCTGAAGCCGCTGCAAACGCTGTGTATCAAAAGTATCCTTATACAACACAGTTGGATGGACCTAACTACGCTTCTAGTTCCACTGGAAAAGCAAAATGTGTGCGCGACGTCGGCTATTATCTGCGGATTATTACTTACGCTTTGGTTGTAGGTGGCACAGGTCCAATCGACGATTATTTGATTGCTGGCTTAGCTGAAATCAACCGTACCTTTGAGTTATCTCCTAGCTGGTATATCGAAGCCCTCAGATACATCAAGGCAAATCATGGTTTATCGGGTGACCCCGCTGTTGAAGCTAACTCCTACATTGATTATGTGATCAATTCTCTGATTTAGCGGGAGTCTTTCAGTTTTGTGTGATGTAGTAGGAAAATAATTTGGTAATTGTGCAATTCAAACTCATGTGATTACCAGATTATTTTCACAAAACTTCGTTCCATAGTTCCACAAAACTGAACGTACAAGTTGCAAATGCGTCGAGCCTTTTGCGTAGTCAGTTTGAAACGCTTTAAACACTGACATCATGACGTATTAACTGTCAATTTCAACTGAGTGAAATACCTATGATGTCGAGGTTTCATGGCTTTTCAATGACTACGCAAGGGTTTTTTTAAAAATTATCAGTTATCAGTTATCACTTATCCAGTCATTGTTTATTGATAATTGTTCATGGAATAAGTATCTACTGCCCGCTGATTTGAAAGGTGTTTCTGAATAGATTCGTCATTGTGTCATTGAGATTTAGGAGGTGGGATTATGGCAGCGTTGAGAGAAGCAAGCCGATTGGGGATTCGCCCGTTTGCAGATGCTGAAAAAGTTGAACTGCGCCCTGTGAGGACAGAAGCCGATGTCCAGGCAGTCATTTGGGCGACTTATAGACAAGTTTTGGGCAATGAACATCTGATGCAAAGTGAGCGTCTTTTGAGTGCAGAATCACTGTTGCGTCAGGGACAAACTACAGTACGGAATTTTGTGCGTGCGATCGCCCAATCAGAACTGTATCGACAGAAGTTCTTTAATTCCAACTCTCAAGTTCGCTTCATCGAATTGAATTATAAGCATCTTTTGGGTCGTGCTCCCTACGACGAGTCAGAAATTGCTGACCACGTTGACTTGTATAATTCTCAGGGTTACGAAGCTGAAATTAATTCTTACATTGATTCTGTTGAGTATCAGCAAAGCTTTGGAGATGCTATTGTACCTTACTATCGGGGCTTCCAAACCGTGATCGGACAAAAAACAGCCGGGTTTCCCTATTTCTTCCAGTTGTATCGAGGCTATGCAAATAGCGATCGCGCTCAAAGCAAGCCCAAAGGACAATTAACTTGGGATTTAGCAAAGAACTTAGTATCTCCTATCTACCCTGCTTCTGCGGGTACTTTAACTGGTACTTCAACAGGCCGTCGTGGTGGTAACACCTATCGGATTCGCCTAACACAGGCGGCTTCCCCTAACTCTACAGTCATCCGCCAGAGTATTACCGAAGTGGTTGTCCCTTTTGAGCAGTTGTCAGATCGATTGCAACAACTCAATCGCCAGGGACGCAAAGTCATTAGTATCACTCTTTCTTGACACTCCCCGACTATCGCGGTACGGGGATTGTTAAGACATTATAAAAGTTTTTGATCAAGGAGATTTTTAGATGGCTATTACAACAGCCGCATCTCGACTGGGAACCTCTGCTTTTAGTAATGCTGCTCCTATTGAATTATGGTCTAATGCCAGCCAAACGGATATTTTTGCTGTGATCGCGGCTGTTTATCGTCAAGTCTTAGGCAATGATTATTTACTAAAATCTGAACGCCTGACTGGCGCAGAATCTCTGCTGTTGAATGGCTCGATCAGTGTGCGGGAATTTGTTCGTCAGGTGGCGAAATCCCAATTGTATCAAGCTAAGTTTTTCTCCAATAGTTTCCACACGCGTTTCACCGAGTTAAACTACAAACATTTTTTAGGTCGTGCTCCTTATGATGAATCTGAGATAGCTTATCATCTGGACTTGTACCAAGCGAAGGGATACGACGCTGATATTGATTCTTATATTGACTCACCTGAGTACCAAGTCAACTTTGGGGAAAATATTGTGCCCTACTATCGGGGATTTACGACTCAACCGGGACAGAAAACCGTGGGCTTTACCCGGATTTTTCAGCTCTATCGTGGCTATGCGACGAGCGATCGCTCTCAAATCCCAGGAAATTCACCTCGTCTAGCTAGTGAACTGGGGAAAAATAGTGCATCAACAGTAGTTGCTCCTGCGCTTAGCAATAATGGCTTTGCTTATCGTCCTCCGCTAAGAGGAGAAACCCCCAGCAGCACATTTGGAGGTTCGCAAGCATTTGGTACAGGACGACTCTATCGAGTTGAAGTAGCAAGTATTTCTAAACCAGGATATCCTCAGGTTCGCCGTGTTAACCAGGCAGTTATTATCCCCTATGAACAGCTATCAAATTACTTTCAAAGGGTTCAACGCCAAAATGGCAAGATTGCCAGTATTACACCTCTTTAATTCATAAAGTTCGACATTTGTCAATCCCATTTTTGGGGAAATGAAAATTTCCTTAAACTGAACTTCCCTGATTGACAAAAGGCGTATGCAGTGTATCTCAAGGGTT
>NZ_QMEA01000065.1 GCF_012912105.1 Brasilonema sp. UFV-L1 | reverse complement strand
CGGGGATTTGAGAAGCCCACACTGACCCGTTAGGGCAGTGTGTGGTAGTTCACTCTTCGTTACCCAATTGACATAAGGTCACAGTACGCGATACATCATGATCCAAGGGTTACATAAGTTTTTCACAATGCAAAGTTTTGTTAATTTTAGGTTGCATCACTACGAGGAGGAATGGACATGGATGCTAGTTTGATCGTATTCAACATTCTGAATCCACCAGTTCTGTTTTTCTTTTTAGGGATGACTGCCGTTTTTGTCAAGTCTGATCTGGAAATTCCTCCGCCGGCACCCAAACTTCTTTCCCTTTACCTGCTGTTTGCGATTGGGTTTAAGGGAGGAGTAGAACTGATGAAAAGTGGCATCACTCAGGAAATACTCCTGACACTGTTGGCAGCAGTCTTGATGGCTTGTTTTGTCCCGATTTACACCTTTTTTATCTTAAAGCTGAAGCTGGATATTTATGACGCTGCAGCGATCGCCGCGACTTACGGCTCTATCAGTGCTGTCACCTTCATCACAGCGAGTGCTTTTCTAACTGAACTTGGCATTGCTTTTGATGGCTACATGGTAGCAGCTCTTGCCTTGATGGAATCTCCAGCTATCATTGTTGGTCTCATCCTGGTAAATCTATTTACCGTCGAGCAAGAAAAGCCGCGAGAAATTGTCTGGCCTGAAGTCTTGCGAGACGCGTTTTTGAATAGTTCAGTCTTTCTATTAGTCGGTAGCGTCCTGATTGGATTCTTGACGGGAGAACACGGTTGGAAGGTTTTGGAACCCTTTACTCAGGGATTGTTCTATGGAGTTCTCACCTTCTTTTTACTGGATATGGGATTGGTTGCTGCCAAAAGAATTAAAGACTTGCAAAAAACAGGATTTTTCCTGATTTCATTTGCAATACTGATTCCAATACTGAATGCAGCTATTGGGTTATTAATTGCCAAATTCCTTGGTATCTCTCAAGGAGATGCACTCTTGTTCGCCGTACTATGCGCCAGCGCCTCTTACATCGCTGTCCCCGCAGCCATGCGCTTGACTGTTCCGGAAGCGAATCCCAGCTTGTACGTTTCTACGGCTCTGGCAGTCACATTCCCGTTCAATATTATTGTGGGAATTCCGCTATATCTGTACGGAATTAACCTGTTTTGGAGGTAATAATATGCACCTAGTCAAAAAAATAGAAATTATCGCCAACTCATTTGAGCTTGGTAAAATTTTAGATGGTTTAGACAAATCAGGTGTAAACGGTCATGTTGTCATCCGAAATGTTGCTGGCAAAGGATTACGAGGAACAACAGAAGATTTAGACATGACGATGCTCGATAATGTTTACATCATCGCGTTCTGTATGCCTGAGCAAATCAAGCCTGTTGTGGAAAACATCAGACCTCTGCTCAATAGGTTTGGAGGCACCTGTTACATCTCGGATGTCATGGAGATTAGCTCTGTAAAATGTGTCGCGTCAATGTAAAAAATCATGAACCAAAGAAAGCGTTTCATGGAACGTCGTGACTTCTTAAAGTTGGGAGCCACGGGAGCATTTGGTTTGATGGTCACTGCTAGTGACTTGCTGTGCCAAATTTCACCTGTTCAAGCTGCTGAACTGCCCCAGGCACTCACTCCCGAAGGCGCATTGCAAAAGCTGATGGAAGGAAATCAGCGGTTTGTCCAGCATCAACCCCGACACCCGGATCAATCCCAGATGCGGTTGCACGAAGTTGCTCAAGCTCAATATCCATTTGTCACCATCCTCAGCTGTGCGGATTCACGGGTGCCTGCAGAAATTGTTTTTGATCAAGGCATCGGAGACATTTTTGATGTTCGTATTGCCGGAAATATTGCCACGCCTGAAGCAGTTGGTAGTATTGAATATGCTGTTGTTCTTCTAGGCACGCCTCTGTTGATGGTACTTGGTCATGAACGATGCGGGGCAGTAACTGCAGCCGTACAAAACCAAGCGCTACTCGGTGAGATTGGTAGCTTTGTTAAGGCAATTAAGCCAGCAATCAAAAGAGTTAAAGATCAGTCGGGCGACGCGGTTGAAAACGCTGTGATTGCAAATGTGTATTATCAAATTGAACAATTGAAGCGATCAACGCTTTTAACTGAACGATTGGAATCTGGTAAATTGAAACTGGTGGGAGGTCGTTATGACTTGGATACAGGGAAAGTGAGTATCATCACTTAATGTGGAGTAGACACTGCTCCTAATCCCCAGATCAGCAGTGTTTCTTTCTCCACAGAACAATTAGGAATTGACTATTGAAAGTAATTTATATTACCTGAAAGTCGTAGTTTGCCTCTATTCGCTTCCGGCACCTTTTCACTTGTAAAGGGGAATGTTGGACAAGAAAAAAACGAAGGTGTCAGGAGTCAAAAGCTATGAATACGGAGCGTGCAAGTGGTGAATGAGTAAAGAGGTCAGCTTGGACATAGTTTGACTGCTTATCTTTGGAATGTTCCTCTCAAAACACCACTGGAGTATGCCTGGAATCTCTCCCCATAGCTGACTGCTCTACGGTTACTAGGTTCCGAACTCAAGATACTAGTAATTGAGAGCTATATAAGTGTATTATGTACATTTATCGCCATATTTTAGTCAGGCAAAGACATTGACCTGTGGCGTACACAAACCTATTAGTCCGATTGATTTAAAATTATGGCAGTTTACGAAAATCGAGAAGCGTTCATTCCCCACAGTCGCACCGATATCATCCAACTTTGCCTGCAAGATGGTCAGCTCAGTGCAACTGATGCTGAAAAATTTAAAAATTTCTGCCAAATCCTATCCGCGTATTACCATTTTCGCTTTCATAAAACGCAGGAAATTGTCAAAGATAACTACATACCCTTCGACCCTAATACAGAAATTCAACCACTCACTCAACCAAGCTTTGACCAATACGACGAAATGGAGTTAAAAGTGGTTGATGCATTTCAGCATATTTTAGAAAGAGCCAACTACATTCCTTTATCTGAATCGGTAGTCAAAGAATCTGTAGGTAAGGCATCTCTGATTGATTTGAAAACTCAGGTAGATTTCGAGGACTTTGAGCGCTTTCTGTGCTATTACCAAGGCGATATTTCCAAGAAAATTTCGGTGAAAAAATTATTTTTTTGGCAAGAAGAAAAGATAATTGATATTTTTGAACGAATTGTCTTGCTGATTAAATTCAAAGAAGAAGCTTACTTTAGTGCGAAGAAAGTCAAGTTGGAAGAACTGAAATTTACTCCAGGTAAAATGTATGTCTACTTCTATAAAAATATTCCAAAACTAGATATTGACTTGCTCTTTCCTAATGTAGCCACCAGTATGAGTTGGAAAGATAAGCTGCTATTTGGAATTCCTGCAATTGGAGCTGGAATTCCCCTGCTCTTAAAAACATTGCCGAATCTGTTATTACTCATCGCAGCAATTTTACTCGTGCTCAATGCGACATCCCTGGTCGAACCACTACATGTAGAACGGGATAAAATCCAAAATGTGTTGCCCATTTTAGTCGCAACACTATCATTGGCGATCGCCTTAGGCGGATTTGCCTTCAAGCAATACACCAATTACAAAAACAAAAAAATCAAATTCCAAAAAGATGTGACAGATACGCTTTTCTTCAAAAATTTAGCCAACAATGCCGGCGTCTTCCAGACGCTGATCGATATTGCTGAGGAAGAGGAATGTAAGGAAATCATTCTGGTATACTATCATCTGTTGACCAGTCCGACTCCGCTGAATCCAGAACAATTAGACTCTCGCATCGAGTGTTGGATGGAGAAAAAGCTGGGCACCAAGATTGATTTTGACATCCACGGTCCCTTGAATAATCTCGAAGAAATTCGTGGCAAAACAGTGCGAAATACATCTGAAGCGGACAGCGCACATGAATTGCCTTTACTAACTTACGATAACCAAGGATTTTGTCACGTTCTCCCCTTAGAGAATGCCTTGGCAGTCATTGATGATGTTTGGGATAATGCCTTCCAATATAACGGCATAGCCTTGTATGGTAGTCCTGCATCCTCTCTCAGATTTCATTGACTACAATTGTGTAGTCAACGACTCATCGCCTAGCTATTGGTATCAAGGGCGTTGTCCTCAAAGTGGTGAGTTACTAAGACTGCCTCGCACTGCTTTGGCAGAGGCGATCGCTTATAGTTTAATGCAACACCTTGCCACTAATAACCGTTATTCCTCTGAAGGAAAGATGTACGGGGTATTACTGATTGAACTACCTTCTGGTGAACAAAAAATACTCAAAGCTTTCTCAGGTCTTCTCAATGGCAACAGCGTAGTTGAGGGTTGGGTACCGCCGATTCCAGGACGAGAGCAAGTTGTCTTGGAAGAAACCCACACATTGGCTAAATTAGATACTATCAAGCAGGAACTT
The DNA here is from genome assembly GCF_012912105.1 of Brasilonema sp. UFV-L1. Lineage (GTDB taxonomy): Bacteria > Cyanobacteriota > Cyanobacteriia > Cyanobacteriales > Nostocaceae > Brasilonema. The sequence continues at coordinate 32,039 of NZ_QMEA01000065.1, read as the reverse complement.
ATAACCCTCAAGCAACTTCCCGAACGACTACAGTATGAAACCCGATCTCGTGAGTTTGAATTGCGTCTGCAACAAATGAGCGATCGCCATCAAGTTTTCAAAAACCAACGACACGAAAAACGTCAGATACTCTGTAAAACACTGGCGGGAGAAGCACTCGCTGTTGCTGTTGAACAACTCAACGAAGAAAGTCGCCGAGAAGGAATTGAACGAAAGCAACTGAAACGCCAACGCGCCGGAGAGTTACAACCGCTTCAAAAATTGATTTCAGCAGCAGACACGCGAATTCGGGAACTAAAACAACAGCGTAAAGAAATGTCTCGCCAACTCCAAGCGCAGATGCACGCTGCTTACACCCTCATGAATTTTTTAGGACAATCTCTATCATTGCAGCAATTGATACCAAAAGGTCCACCTACCGGAACAGGAGACTGTTGTGCCCCAAAACTACTCCACTATGCAGCAACGCATGATTTCAAACCATTGGCAATGGCAGAGTTTTGGTGGGGTTCGTCTTCTACTGATTCGCATAACATTCAAGGAGAATTCTACGGAGCTTGTGCAGAGCGCTGTCAGCCATTGATGGGGTTTCTGCTGTCAGGATTATCTCAAAGCGAGTCCAATGCAGAGATTTCCACGACTGAGCAAACACTACCTATTGTGTATGAAGACGAATGGTTGATTGTCGTAAACAAAGCCGCAGGATTACTGTCTGTTCCAGGTCGTTATTTTGACACTCAAGACAGTGTTCTTAGTCGTTTGCGTCAGCTGTTACCAGATGGGACGGGGCTTACCACCGTGCATCGGTTGGATCAGGAAACGTCTGGTATTCTTTTGTTAGCTCGCGATTTACAAACTTATCGTCAACTGAGTCAGCAGTTTCAGCAACGACAGGTTTGTAAGATATATGAAGCAGTGCTTTCCGATTTGATCACCACTGACCAAGGTATGATTGAACTACCATTATGGGGAAATCCTCAGAATCGTCCCTATCAACAAGTTGATTGGCAGTATGGAAAACCCAGCGTGACTCACTTTCAGGTAATAGCAGGTGAGGGAAAGTACACTCGTGTCGAGTTTATGCCGCAAACAGGACGCACCCATCAATTGAGAGTTCATGCTGCTGATGCGAGAGGACTTGGAGTACCAATTTTAGGCGATCGCCTTTATGGATGTCGTGCAGCAGCAAGTCGGTTACATCTGCACGCGAGGGAACTTTCTTTTAAGCATCCGCAATCTGGACAAACTCTTCACCTACAGGCAAAAACACCGTTTTGATGCGGCAATTTACACCAAGTGAGAATTCCTCCTTTTACGGGGTTTTCAATTATCAGCCCTTCACTTGCGGCGGCTTTATTCAATTCATCGTCAGCAGATACAAAGTTCACACCGGACAAGCCGTGAGTTATGCAGAGGATATTTAGCGCACAACCTGCAGCTAGCTGAACTGCGTCGTAACCTCGTAATCCCCGCGCCTGGGCTAATGCCATTGCAGAGTTGATGATATTTTCCGTGACTTCTACAATTTGGTACTCAGACAATAAGTCACTCCTGAACTGATTGCACGCTGCTGTCGCATCTGTCACACTGATACTGCCACCACGCGCCCGTCTTGTCATCGCAGCAACAATTTCAACACCTGTAATAGCTGCAATTAAGACTTCGTTGTTTAATACAGGGTCAAACAAATTCACAACCCATGCTGAACCTATCTCGCTAACGTAGCGTTTCACCAAGGCGCTGCTATCTACAAAATAAACTGCCATCTAGCGGCGTTCCTCAATAATTGTCTCAGAAACAGGTGTACCCTGAATTTGAATAAGTCGCCGTTCAGTTTGTCGATTCTGGGAGGGTTGCTTGAGCTGTTTGACTAAGCCAGATGTTAACAGGACTTGATAAAATTTGGTCTGTTGAACAGCTGCTTCTTTAGCAGCAAGATGCTTTTGAATAACCTGGTTAAGCTGCTGTAATTCTTCTGGAGCAAGCGCTTCAAGTTGATCTAGAATTTGGTTAAGAATTGCTTGTGTCATCAGTTTTTAGGTTTAACTAAGATGAGTTTGTCTACGATTTTAGGACAAACTCTACACTCCTCAAAATTCTAGTATGAGCCGACTTTATGGATGTCATGCAAAAGCAAGTCGATTACATCTGCCCGCAAGGGAACTTTCTTTTAAGCATCCGCAATCTGGACAGACTCTTCAATTACAGGCAAAAACGCCATTTTGACAATGAGGCAACCACGTTTTTTTTGGTATAAAAAGCATATATTCAGGGAAATAGCTTAATGAGTGGAGACAAACCAGTCAATAAGCTTCCGGGCAATACTGAGCTTAGGAGGAACTTGTGGTAAATTGTCTTTACTAAACCAAGCAGCATCCACCAACTCTTCCGGTTCGATGACAATATCACCACTTGCATAAGTAGCTGTAAATCCAATCATAAGCGAGTTTGGAAACGGCCAAGGTTGCGAGCCAAAATAGCGAATATCTTTCACCTCAATCCCCACTTCCTCCCGAACTTCGCGCACCACTGTTTCTTCTAACGATTCTCCCGGTTCCACAAATCCAGCCAGCACACTGTACATCCCAGGTGGAAACCGAGGGGCGCGACCTAACAATATTTCTTCACCCCGAGAGACGAGAACGATAATCGCAGGCGAGAGGCGAGGATAATTAACTAATCCACATTTAGGGCAACGCTTGGCACGCTCATGAGGTAATTGGGTTGTCCCAGTCGCGCAGTGTCCACAGTACTGATGAGTGCGATCCCATTCTACGAGTTGAATAGCGCGACCGCACACTGCATACAACTCATCATCTAATGTTCCGTACAATTCGCGCAATCCCAGCAAAGTCATTCCATCGGGGACAATTGCATCTTTAGGCAGTTCTGCCGAGTAACAGGGCTGATTGTCCAAGGTGCCAAGGAATTGGGTTCGCACTGGTTTCAAACCAATTTCTGCCAGACTGATGAGATTGGGAATTTGGTTAACCGTTTCTTCGGGACGAACCAGTAACTTATTGCCAACAAACGCAAACCACCAGGAGGGTTCAGACTGTACTGTGGGTGGAGTAATGCCAGGAATAAAGGTTTGATGCATATCAGTAGAACAAAATTGCCTTAATCGTATCATCACCATTAAGCACGAGTGGGAGGCGATCGTTGACAGATCCTAGAATCAAGCAACCGTGCAATGAGGGTTAGGGTTTCAGCTTATCCCGAACTAGGTTAGAAACAATCTGAATGAGTCGCCAAACTGAATGGCGACTGTAGGGGGTTGCTTCAGTGTAATCACTGTTAAACCAAGTTATGTTTTAGTAAACCTGTTGATTCGCTGCATTAGCGCAAAGAAACGTTCGGATTCATACTGATAACGCATACCTTTCCACCAATCCCGGAAGTATGGAAGATATCCTCTAGGAGACTCCAGTGTGAAATCAAGATTCTTGTATTGAATCCATTCACCTTTACCTGTCTTATTGTTTTTTTGATACCAACCTACACATATAGCAAACTTATACCAATTATCTTTATCATTATTATTAACTTGAATATTTTTAGTAAAAAAATTCTTCAAGCTAAAGTTTCGCTTTGAGGATGAAATGTTCTGCCAAATACTTTTCTGTACACTAAAACCAAAGTGTTGATTACTATATTCTCTCCACAAATTGTCAATATTAAAAACAATTTCATCTGATAAATTTCTTATTTCATCTATTCCTAGTTTTTGAGCTAACTTTTTTCCCAATGAAAAAAGTAAAATTTTCTTAGTTTCCTGATCGGCTTCTTGCCATTTACTTTGCAACAGTAAGTTTTCTAATTTAGAATAGTAACTTACTTCTTCGACCGAGATAATTTCTTCATTTTGTGAAATTTGTGGTTTTTGTTGTGTAATTCCCCACTCTAACTTGTTTAAACCTTCTGAGTCATTTACTCTTTCAGTAAAACTCACCCAATTTAGTTCTTGGAGAAAAAGTAAATCTTCTGGGATCTTATCAACTCCTGGCAGTAAGACTGGAATGACCGGAATGTTGGCAGTTACACATCGACTAGTAAATGTTCGTAGTTCCATAGTTTGCCATCTACCCAAGCCACTAGATCCCAAAAATATAGCAGCGGCTTTAACATTAGGAATCGCTTGTTGAATTTCATCCTGAAATGGTCTTCCTGGTGGGATTTGCTCTTCATCTATCCACACCTTAAGACCACGTTGCTTAAGTTGATTAGCGATTTCTTTGACTTCAGGCTTATCCTGACTATTGTGAGCAAAAAAAACGTCAAATTCAGCTTGATGAGACATCCTGCGATATTTATTTGTACACTTTTTTTCAGTAATTATACTTAAAAAAAGATAAAATGTGTAATTAAGTACATCTTTCTGTAATGGACAGTAGCCACAATCTAAGCCTATCGACTGCAAAAACGATACAATTTTGACAGAGCGCTAATTCCCAGCAATCCAAGGTGATGACAACAGCAGCGTCCCTTACCCTCGAAGAATTTCTCAAACTGCCAGAAACCAAGCCTGCTAGCGAATTTGTTGACGGAAAAATTCACCAAAAGCCTATGCCTCAAGGCAAACACTCGCGCCTACAGCTCAAATTCTGTGATGCGATCAATCAAATTGCAGAAACGCCGCACATTGCCTTAGCTTTTCCAGAATTGCGTTGTACATTTGGCGGGCGTTCGATAGTTCCTGATGCAACAGTATTTGTCTGGGAACGAATTCCGTTTGATGCGGATGGCGAAGTACTCAACACTTTTGAAATTTATCCTGATTGGACGGTAGAAATTCTCTCACCTGATCAAAGGGCAACTAAAGTCATTAGCAACATTTTGCACTGTCTTAAATATGGTACTCAACTAGGATGGTTGATAGATCCAGATGAGCGATTAATATTGGCATTTATTCCAGGACAAGAACCTGTGGAATTAACTGGTAGCAATTCTTTATCAATACCAAAATTCTTAACGCTTGATTTGACGGTTGAGCAGGTTTTTGGGTGGTTGAAAGTAGGTTAATTGAGGAGTGTATAACCTGTACCCAAATGCTTCTCAGGAAAGTTCAACCCCAGGACAATTTTTTACGGTACCAAACTGCTTACCCAAGCCTCATCTTCTGCGGATAACTTCGGAGTACAAGGCTGAGTGTAGTCAATGGCAAGTTCTAGCCTAGCGCGATCGTACACTCGATGTAACAACGGTTGTAATTCTAGTAATGGCTCTTGTTCTCCAGTACGCAGAGGAATTGGAAAAGCGGGTATTGGCTGTCTCAAGCTAAAGGCGTACAGCTGTGCTTTTGGACGTTGAGGACTCCGACTGATTAAGATGCGGTAATCTGATGCAATTGCACCAATCATAGGAAAAGGCTCACCACCCCGCAGTAAATCAATTTCAATTAAGTGAGTAGCAGTAGTGGAATCTTTTGTCTTTTTTGCAGATAAGCAATACGTCCTTCACCAGTACGTTTATTTTTGGGTGATAGCAGTTCAATGGTAGTGATTACGTTTCCTGTGGCACCTTCACGAATTTCCAAATAACGCTCTTGGACTTCCTCAGCAATTGGAATTTCAATGTTAAGAGGTTGAATCACCGCAGCAAGATTTGTGGCTTGAGTTTTATTCGGCGCAGAAGCAGTCACAGACACATCTGGAATGCCAACTAATAAACTTTCCCCAGCTTCGCTCAGATAAACCCGCTTTTCCACAGCAACACGGTAATCTCGACTAAGACAATCATCAAGTGCATCAGCAGTTGCGACAATAAAGCGGCTGTGAAATTCTGACCAGAATTCTGGATTTTCCAGATAAGGATTCATGCCAGGTAAAGGAGAGGGCATGGTAAAACTTTAAATAGGAAACAGCTTTATATCTATGCTACAAAAGCTATTTTATCTCCTCTTCATAACCTGCGCTACTATGGTCAAGTGTCCACCAGACCCGGTTTTATCTGCCCACGTAAATCCAGAACAGAATCAATGAGTCATCAACTCCAAGACTATAATCCCAGCGGCATAGGTCAAATCAATGGTAACCTCTTTGGTTTACCATTCGATTACGACTGTGCAAACTTGATTGTCTTTGGTATACCTTGGGAAGTAACTGTTTCCTATGGTGCAGGAACTGCTAACGGACCACAACGGGTTCTGGATGCTTCGCCGCAACTAGATTTGTTTGATTTCGATCATCCTGATGGATGGAAGCAGGGAATTTTCATGGTGGAAATTCCTCAGGATATTTTAGAGAAGAACGAATATTATCGCGCCTTAGCTGCAAAAATTATTGAGCGATTAGAACAAGGTAAACCACTGACAGAGACACCAGATTTAACACCTGTATTGGCAGAAATTAATCAAGCTTGTCAGCAAGTTAATCAATGGTTATTTGAAAATTCGAAAGAAGCAATTGAAAAAGGGAAACGAGTCGCGGTGATTGGTGGGGATCACAGTTCACCATTAGGTTACTTCCAAGCATTAGCAGCCAATTACGCAAACTATGGCATTTTGCACATTGACGCACACGCGGATTTACGCGATGCCTATGAGGGATTTGAGTTTTCCCATGCATCCATCATGTTTAATGCGATGAAACTACCACAAATTTCCAAGTTAGTGCAGGTAGGGTTGCGTGATATTTGTCATGATGAAGTGCAAATGATTGACCAATCAAATGGTCGAATTGTTGCTTATTATGACCCAGCTATTAAACAAAAGTTGTACTCAGGAACGACTTGGATTGACTTGTGTCGAGAAATTATCAGTCACTTACCTGAATATGTTTATATTAGCTTTGATGTAGATGGTTTAGATCCAAAACTCTGTCCGAGTACAGGGACTCCTGTTCCTGGTGGATTGGAATTAGAGCAAAGTTTTTGTTTGTTCCGTGAATTGGTAAATAGTGGTAGAAAAATTATTGGCTTTGATGTCTGTGAAGTTGGTGATGCTGAGTGGGATGGTAATGTTGGTGCGCGGATTGTTTTTAAGCTGGCAAATTTGATGGATTTATCAAGAGCGATGATAAGTCTTGATTCAAAAAAGTAATGGCTCAATTCTTGAGAGTACCTCTTTAATCACATTCTGAAGTACAGACCAGGGCGAATTGAGCATTGCGAGCTTGCCAATCTAAACATTTCAAAAGTCCTAGAAATCGGTGATAGTTGAAATGTGGCGTTAAGCGTAGCTCTCCGTAGGAATCGCCTGAGGTTGATATGATGCGGTCACTGAAAACACTTTAACCGTGTCTCAATTGTGAGATATTACTCATCTAAATGCTTTTCAATCACTAATCTTGACAAAAAATCTTGCTTGTGCGTATACTGAGTCATTGCAGATGAATATCAAAGCTTAGATGTTCGTCTCATGGGTACTACCTTCATTCCTCAGACCAATGTATATCCAGTATTCTGGTTTAGCATTTATCTGAGATTTGAGGTGAAGCTCTCAAATAACTGCTAGTTCAGCATATTGGATATGCACTGGTTTGAGATTTGAAGGTAGTACGCTTGAGACGTTTATCGTTAAGCGAGGAAAAAAAGTTTCTTGTTTCTTTAAGCAAAGTTTCTTTGCTGAGATTTTACACGAACTTCAAAAACCGGGTTTCTTGCAACTCATACAATCTAGAAACGTTGATTTTTAGTTAAGAAACCCGGTTTTTTGGTCTTGTTGAGAATGATGCAAGACCTGAATTTCCATATTTGATATTCCGATGCTACTCAAATCTGTAGTAAAGGAAATTCAATAATGAATTCTAAACAAAGACGCAACAAGAAGGTTCAACTTGTTTGTGAATATGGACTGTGCTGTTGGTGGTGTAGGTGCTATTTACCCTTTGAAAAGCTAACCCTTGACCACCTAAAACCCAAAAGTCATGGTGGTTCTGACTCGTTAGAAAATCTACGACTTGCTTGTTTGTCACGCATTTGTCCCCTAGAAAAACAGCCAGCACGCCAGGTGCGGGACTGTCGGGAAACCCGCAAGGGCGCACTGGCTCCTTTGTCTGGTTGATCTGTCGGCGCATACGGGTACTCGTGATCATAAGGCTGGCTGTTTTTCTCACGTGGAAGACCTCGTCATGTAACAAATCTCGTGGGAATAGTCTTTATCCACCACAATATAGCAGTATTGTTTTTAAATCGTATTCTTGATGAATGAGTGAGGGAAAAAATGCATAAACTTTTGATTTTCAATGATGAAAAACTTCTTCGTCGTGCGCTAACTCATCGCTCCTACGTTAATGAAAATCCTGAAGACATTGGAGATAACGAACGATTAGAGTTTCTTGGCGATGCAATTCTCAATTTCATTAGTGGTGAATATTTGTATCAACATCATCCCGAAATGGGAGAGGATGAAATGACACGAAGACGAGCAGCACTCGTGGATCAAAAACAACTTGCTCAATTTGCAATTGAGGTTGGAATAGACTTTAGAATGCGCTTGGGACAAGGTGCAATCAGAGATGGTGGCTACCAAAATCCAAACCTTCTTAGCAGCACTTTTGAAGCAGTTGTGGGGGCTTACTATTTAGACAATAATCGAAATACTGAAGCACTTCGTCTTTTGCTAGAGCAATTGTTTGACTCTGTACCTCAAGGAATCGTTGTACTTCGCTCAGATTTAGACCCGAAAAATAAATTTCAGGAATTTGCACAAGCAAATGGTGCGACAACTCCTCCAAAGTATGCCACAGAAAAAATAGGTGGGACAGATCATGCTCCAGAGTACATGTCTAGGGTTTATGTGGGTGATAAAATCTACGGTCAAGGCAAAGGTCGCAGCAAGAAAGATGCAGAAAAGAAAGCTGCCGAAGACGCTCTCACTCAGTTGAAAAAACGAAAACTGCTTTGAAGATGGTGAGCAATGTAGAGACGTAGCATTTACGTGCTCTACACATCATCAAATCTTGCCAAAAATCTTTAACAGTAACTGTATTGGAAGATTATATTAGATAATAGGTCTGTAATTCTTTCCTCCCCTGCTTTCTTGCTTCCCCTGCTTAAGAACTGCCTATTTGTATCAACCTTAAAATCAAACGGTATTAGGGGTAATTGACACCAAATTACTAGTACACAGCATGAAATTAAACTATCAAAAGAACATTTTTTTTACTCTTGTCAAAGTTATATCTATAGTTCTCATCGCCGGTTCAATTGGATTGGAAGTATCGAATATTTATGCAGTTCTAACTCACACGAAAGTACCAAGCAGCTTAAATCCAATTTTTTGGATTGAGCGTTTTGCAATGGCAATCCATTTCATTGAAGGAATTGTAGCAGCTTTTTATGCACCTTCAAGAGAAAAGATGCCGCTACAATATGGTACTTATACTTTTTTTGTCGGCACAATTGGTTTGTTAGAATTGTTTAACAAAGAAGAAAACTAATAGTTAACTCTGAAAAAAATGCCTACATGGAGCTGATCGTACATTAAAGGGGGGTTAGACCCCTACGTTTACACATAGTACGCCAGATGCCAGGCTGTCGTGAAACCCAGCACTGGCTCCTCAGCTTGAATTGGGGATTGAAACCCCAACTCAAACTGTCTTTAATGCTGTACCTTATGAATTTTGAATTTTGATCGCTCCACGGGACGCAGCTGCGCCACCAGCCGCGCAGCCTCCGGTCCATTTTGAATTTTGAATTGTTATTTCAACTCTTTCGCGGGCGGTAAAATACCAAACTTATTTAAACCCTTATCGAGTTCCCTCAATAACTTAAAATCCTCCTCCGGTAAAGGATAACTGCTACTGCTCAACCCCTGACTAGAAGACTGCTCCAAAAAGGAGAATGCTTGACGAAACTGATGCGGCTGTGCTTTGATTAGTGAGTCAAAATGACAAGGAATAATCCACTCAAAGTCCCAACTCGCGACTTTCTCAGCCCAGTTTATAGTTTCCCTTGGTGCTCGATTGAGAATAAGAGTTTGTAAAATTGGTGCGACAAACAAACGACCATTTCCTCGCAGTGCATCGAATGAGTGCTTCCAATCCGAGTTCCATTTGAAGGGAAATAACCCGAAATAAGCTTTCTTTGAGCGTTCTGGTGCAATGATCGCGTTGAAAAATACCTCACTCCATCTAATAATCTCCACCATGCTTGGTCGGAAGTATACAGCAAACAACGAAATGCGCTGCCATCCTTTGCGGCGATTTGTCGGATTATCTTCAAGGATGTCAGACGCTTTGTCTTTTGCATGGAACAGCAACGGGTATGGATCTAATTGAACGATCGCCGGTGGTTGTTCTGGTACCGAAACTACTGAGTCTGTGACGAGTAGTGTGTGCGATCGCCTGTGAAAGAACGCCACTTCTGCAAACCCACCAGGTCCAAGCTTGATACAATCTAAAATTGCGTAGTCAAACTGGTCAGCAAAGGGAGTTTTGCTGCTATCTTTTGGAAGTATCTGAGTGCGTTTGGGGGGTAAGCCTAGCCAGCTGAGTGGAAGATTAAGCGGGAAACTCCACTGCTTAGGAGCAACAAAAACCTGTGCTTTCGGGAAGCATCTGGCAAAAGGACCAACAAAAACCTTATGTTCTAAGCCAGAGATAGTTGGCAGGATGATATACTTAACGTCGCCGTGTTCTGCCACCAATTCATTCACAAGGCGAATACACTCGCTCGTTGGTGCAACAGGTGCGTAAACGAACAAACCCCCTTCATCTAACTTCACAACAGTCATCCGAATGGGGACGACAACATAGAAAATGCCTTGAAGTTGGTCAAAAGTCCAAATTGTGTCTTTCAGCACTTCTGTGCGAATTGTCCGCCGTTTGCCAAAAGGGTAGAGTGGCAAGGTAAACCAGAAAGACCATGAAAAGTCTCTTAGATGAGTCTGTTGTCCTTGCGTTTCTTGCACGTTCTTCTTAGTTTGAGCCACTTCACGCTCCTTCGCACGTCCTACATGCTCAAACTGTTTTTATCTAACTTTCCAAAATTTGGAGTTTAGTGAATTTTTGAGCATATAAACTATATTGCGAGATTTCTGCAAGATTTTATCGAGTTTGAAAAATATTTTGCACCATTTTTTTGTCTGTACTCGCAGCCGCTTGATCTAACTCTGCTATCTCACCGGAATCTAATTGCCAACCCAAAGCACCAATATTCTCCTTTGCTTGTTCTACAGTTTTCGCTCCAGGAATGGGAATAGTTCCTTTACAAATACACCAATTTATGGCTACCTGCGACACCGTTTTGTTTTTTGATTGTGCTACCTCTCGTAAGCAAGCCAAAAGTGGCCGGATTCCTGGTAGTATCTGCCTAAACAGCAAACCTCGAATACCCTTTGGAAAAGGACCTTTTTCAGAGTACTTTCCTGTCAAAAGCCCCAAAGCAAGAGGACTGTAGGCAATGAGTTTGATTCCCAACTCATCACAAACATCTTTAACCCCCAATTCGGTAACAGGATACGTGGACAGCAGTGAGTACTGAACTTGCAGAGTCGCAATTGGAACTCCTCGCTCAGCAAATCTTTGATGTACGCGTTTAAGCCGTTTTGGTCCATAATTGGATAAACCGACTCCCTTCACAAGTCCTTGCTCATAAAGGTCGGCAAGACCATCCAAAAGTCCTCGTTCTTGCCAGGGAGCATAATTCGCCGTAGACCAGTGCATCTGCACCAAATCTACATTTCTTCCTAGCCGCTTGGCAGATGACTTGCAAGCCGACACCATTGATTGACGTGTCCATCTCCAGGGATAAGCAGCAAGCTTGGTTGCAATGCAAATATTTTCTTTGCCTGGACCGAGATATTCCTGAGAGAATTGTCCTAAAAGTGACTCGCTTCGTCCATTTAATCTCCCGGTTCCGTAAGAATCACCCGTATCAAACAAGGTTACACCATTGCTCACACAAAGGTTAAAGACGGCTTGCAACTGGTCATCCATGCTTTCGTCATATCCCCAAAGCAATCGGTTACCCCATGCCCAAGTCCCGCAGCCCATGCTTGGGAGGGAGAGTTCTTGACAAATTTGCATTTTTACTGTACCTTCCCGTTACATGACACAAATAGGACTTACGCACTCGCGACGAAAAATAAGGCTTTGCGATTGCTTCCCTCCGGTCGCAATGACTCCAATTGCGTTATTTTTGCGTAAGTCCTGACAAAGGAACTCTGAGGCTAAACCTGGTTGGTTAAATGAATAGCTGACAAAAGAATATCGCTCTTGTTGGACTGCTTGTATGTTGGCAAGTTTACGACTCCTTAAACTACTCTGAGTTTAGTGTATCAGGTAATGCGATACGCGCTCGTCTCAAGGGGATACAGCGGTTGGGACGCGTTAAGCTTCCGGCTGATCGCGCAAAGCTACAGACGCAATCATGCGTATCGCCTGTTGATCTGAATTTTTTAAGTTTGTATCAACAACAAAAGAATTTCAGTATGATGAAGGCACGAGCAGAGCAAGCACTGTAGTTGGAGTCTTAAACCTTCCTCAATTCTTACATTTTTTATTTAATTCCTCTAGTTTTTCCTGCGCTTGCTTGAGGGTAGGAACATTTAGTATTTGACGGTGTTCATCGGTTACAGTTGTCGGTGAGCTATCTAAGTTATAAATGCTGAGGCATCTCAAATTGTTTGCGTTTGGTTTGGTGGTAATTTGTTGCGTACCAAAGCGCTGTGGACGTCCCAGCTTCTTCAACAAACGGTCTTGGGTAGCTGCTATTAACCATTTAGCTTCTTCTGCACCCTTGTCTTTAAAAGTTAGAGCTGCAATCGCTAAATCGTGCGCCAACAGATAGTCTCCTAGGTCATCTCCATGTTGAAATATCATGGCTGCGTGGTAAAAGTCTAAACCAGTTTTGAGAGCATTAGCGTGATATAACTCTAACACGCGCTTTCGTCTTTGTGCATCTCGTTCGTTCAGCTTTCGAACATCCTGTTCGTCTATTACCGGTTTTTCTGTTAGTAGTTTACGCTCTCCTTGGTCTGCTTTATAAAGGTCCATCAATTCTCTGTTAGGTGTTACTTCAATTCTGTTTGCTGGTAAACCTTGTATAATTTCTCGCTTTGGCTCTACTTTGCGTGTAGGAGGGGATTGTTGTGCTTGTACATTTGCAAAGACAGCATAGCAAACAATAATGGTAGCTAGAAAAGTTGCTAGATGAAGTGTTCTACGGCTTATTACACTCACTACTTTCTCCCTCAAACTATCGAGATAATTATATTCATTGACTGAGGAAAGTGCAGGACAGACGCATGGAAATGCGATACATTAAGGAGTCCGACATTTTGTTGAGCGACAAGTCTAATTAGTGTCTACCTGAAATGGAATATCTTTGGGGCAATGATTGTGCGTATGAGGTTTTGGTTTAGCAACAAAGAGACTAGTGCTGTAAAGTAAACTAACCATACCATGTTCATCACAAAACTGTGCGTGCAATTGTTGCAAGTCAGAGATAAGTTGTTGAAGTATTTCTCCAGAACGCGGGATGATTGAATGACTCTGTGTTAAACCAATGAGTCCAGTTAAATCTACATCTTGTTTGTAGGGAAACACACACTGTTTGATATCAATTAGGTGATAACTAGCTAAGGATTCTACTGTGGTACGATGCTTGTCATCTTGAGGGTAATTTGATGTTGTCTCTATCAAGTGAATGTAATTAGCTGTAAATTCATCATTCTTATCCCAATTATTCCAAACAACAGCAACTCTTCCCGACGGTTTCAAAATGCGGTTAAATTCCAGAAGAGTTGGTTGTGGATTGAACCAGTGGAAAGATTGAAAGCACGTCACTAAGTCAACTGAAGCATCGCTTAAACCTGTCGCCTCAGCTGTTGCTTCGCGAAACTCCACTAGAGGATGAGGTGCAGCAGCTTGTCTCATGTCAGCGTTGGGTTCTATTGCCAAGACACGCACTCCCCGTTCCGCAAGAAGCCGCGCAGAAATTCCTGTTCCTGCACCCACGTCTGCTGCTACTATTGGGGACTGGGTTTCTATTCCCTCTAGGATGATATCAATGGCTGCTGCTGGATAACTTGGTCGATACTTTGCATAGTCTGGGGCGCGATGACAAAATCTACTAAGTGGATTCCGGGTGTATGGGGGCGTTTCTTCTAAATCAGACATAAACCCTCAAAATGTGGGGGATAATGAACAACTAGGATACGATTTGGGTTGACGCCACAAGGTCATCTTGAATTCTTGACAATAGCATCCCCAGCCGAGAGTTTCTATCTCATGATTGTATATCCAATCAAAAATTCGCCGCGCTTTGGCGATCGCAACATTTGTTGAAGGATAAATACGAGGGCTAGGACAAAAAACTTCTCCACTGATGTGGATTGCAGCAATCTGCCAATAATCGCTACCCTCACCTTCAGGGATAATTTCTAAAAACCCGTCTTTGTGAGGCTCAATAATTCCCATATTCATTCTCAATCATGTTGTAAGAGCTAACAAACGTCGGCGTATATTATGATTAAAAGACCGTATTTGATCGTATTTTTGAGGCCCAAGCAATCTTATGATTGCAATCGCTACATATAAGCGAAGATACCACAACTGAAAAATGAGTTGAGGATACAATGCAAATGCTTGCTGAGTGTAATGAAAACCCTGTTTATAATCTTTAGTATCCATCGATTTCCAAGCTAGATAAACATACAATCGACCATAGCTTCGGGGTCTAAGATGTAAAATTTCTGTAGGCAAAGAACGATAGGTTTTCTCAATTAACTGACGAAAACCTCTTAACATTGATTCGCAATCTTTTGATTTGTTGCTTGGGTGCTGACGATACTTTACTAAAACTTCTTTGACGACTCCATAGTGATAGCAAGTTGCAATGCGTATCCACATATCAACATCTTCAATATAGCTCTCCCGGTCAAACAAACCCAAAGTATCGAAACAAGAACGGCGTATCATGGGTGAACTTCCACAACACACCGTGCTATCACAAACTTCCACAACCTTCTTGTAAACATCACCCTCGCTATTGTGTGTCATCACTATACCTGTGGGCTTGCTATTTTCATCTATAAAAGCTGTCCAAGCATCAACTAAACCCACCAAAGGATTATTATCCAAGCATTGAGCTTGTTTTTCTAACTTAGTTGGTTCCCAAATATCATCAGCATCCAAGAAAGCGATATATTCACCTTTAGACTCAACAATACCCTTATTTCTTGCCGCAGCTGTGCCTTGATTTTCTTGGGAAATAAGTCTGACTCGCGAGTCTGTGATTTGAGAAGCCCATTCAACAATTCCATCAGAACTGCCATCATTAATAATCAAGACTTCAAAATCAGTCAGTGTCTGATTCAAAACACTCTCCACTGTTTCCGGGAGATACTTCATGGCATTATATGCCGGAATAATAACAGTAACTTTGGACATAGTTTTGAACTCTTTCATTGAATAGACTCACTTTTTGGAACGAACCACTGAAACTTTATTTTCTCTTCTCTTTCTTTTCTTTGCGTTCTTTGCGCCTTGGCGGTTCGTTTTTCTTTTTTATTCACGACTTATCTAAGATTGCTGTAGTAGAAAGAGTAGGAGGAAACGTAAGAAATTATGCCTTACTCCCTCATCTTTCTACTAACTATTTCCTATTCCCCATTGCCCATTATTCGTTGATCTTTGTCGCCGCAGTGCTTGGATAAATGTTTTCGCCTTATCATAGGTTTGATGCCCGAACTTTTTCAAGAGTGTCAAAGCTATGGTTTGGCGGATGAAGTCCCAAGAAAAAATAAAGAGTGGACGATGAGCGATCGCCTGACGATTAAACTGCACCGCTTGCTCATAATCTCTATTATTAATAGCTCTCCAAGCTAAGTACAGATAAATACGACCATATCCTCTTTCTCTTAAAGGTAAGAAATCTGAATGAACCGATTCAAAAGCTTTTTCAACGATTGTACGAAAAGCCTCCAAAGTTCCTTGACAATTTGTAGACTTACTCCCCGGATGTTGACGATAGCGAACTAAAACTTCTTTAATGACTGCAAAACGATATCGCGCAGCAAGGCGAATCCACATATCTAAATCTTCAAGAAATGGTAATTCTCGGTTAAATAACCCTACCGTTTCAAAACAACTGCGACGAATCAAAGGTGTACTATCACAAGCGCATACTGTTTTAAACTGGACAAGTTGTTTCCATACGTCGTCTCCCTCTGCGTGCGAAACAACAACTCTTCCTGTAGACTTGCCTTGTTGGTTGATTAAAACTGTCCACGTATCTACCAAACCGACTGATGGGTTTTCTTCCAGGTGTCGTACTTGCTTTTCTAGTTTGGTTGGTTCCCAGATATCATCAGCATCCAAAAGCGCGATATACTCTCCACTAGCAGCAGTAATTCCTGTGTTACGTGCCCCTGATGAACCTTGGTTTTGTTGTGAAATCAATCGAACTCGTGGATCTTTTATTTGAGAAACCCACTCTACGGTTCCATCAGAACTTCCATCATCAACAATTAAGATTTCAAAATCTGTGAATGTCTGCTTGAGAACACTTTCTACGGCTTCTTTTAAGTAGGCGATCGCATTGTACGCTGGGATAATCACAGAAACTTTCGGCATATAACCCTCTTGTATCAATAAGTTGGTAACGACATTTCTTTCTTGGACTGCAAAATTGTTTCTAAAATCACATCCCGATAACGCTGTGCCATAGCATCCCAACTAAAGCGAGCAGCATTCTGTCTTGGACTTAGACTCCAATCAGCACTCAGCGCGTCTTTGATGGCGCTTGCGTAAATATCCTGTTTTGTAACATCACATAAAATACCACTATCACTGACAAGATATTGCCGCATCTCGTCATCAGTAGCAACAACAGGTAACCCGCTAGCCATAGCTTCTAAGTAGACAAGCCCGAATGGTTCGTTAATAGAAGGGAGTGTAAAGACATCCGCACTGCGGTAAACTTCAGGCATCTGGTCATGAGGGAAAGTTTTAATAGCAAACCGTTGTGATCCGAGCAACTCATCTCCCAACGCTTGAAAGTAAGCACGATCCGGTCCATCTCCGCATATAAAAAGACTAACATGAGGTAAGCGAGCTACTGCTTGAATGGCTAATTCAACTCGCTTGTGATTCTTGCGACTTAAACTACTGACACATAGCGCTATTGGTTTTGGTAAATCAAGATTGATAGCTGTCCCTTGTGGTGTAAATCGGTCAAGATTCACACCATTGGGAATGACACTTGTTGGTTGCGTCGGTTTCAAATTATGGGCGAATGCGGCTGTTGCTTCATTTAACACGACGAGGTGATTTGGACGAAAGCGAAGATTCCGCTGCAAACATTTCCCATCTGCATGTAAACTATTGTGTTCAGTAAAGAGTATCGGTGTACCTGTTAGTGCTCTAACACAAGCAGCCATTACCAATCCACCATAATCATTGTGAGGAAAAATGAGATCAGCTGGACGCCTAAGCAAATGGAATAAGCAAGGGAAAAAACTGGTTAGATGTTCCACCACAATCTCAGGAGTTGAGATTTTACCCAGTATAGGAGCAACCAGAGGGTGACGCACAGCATGATAAGCGTGGGAACGGGGAATACATGGAATAGGGCGGCTAAAAGATCCACAATCAGCGCCGCTAAGCAGTTCAACTTCAAAGTAGGAACTCAGACGGCGAGCAAGTTCAATAGCCACAATTTCTGCTCCACCACTCCAGTTCACTCCGGTGCTAGGATGGACTAAAACAACTCGGTAGAGTCGCTCACCTCTGGTGTTTAATTGGGCGTTATTCGTGGAGTTCAGAGTTTGTTGGCTCATTCTTAAACGACTCTATAAGCAACGAAAAAAATTTAGGAAACTAATTTGGCTAAGTAGAAAGGCGAGAATAAACCAATCTATGTTACTAAATGTAAAAGTCAAGAATTCGGCTTGTAGTGGCGCTTAAGCGCTACTCAACAGGATTTATTAATGCCGACTTACTTATGTTGTCACGGCTTTTGGTTTGAAAAATATGAGCAATGGTTTTTCAACATACAAATATAGAAAACACCCAAAAGTGATAGCTATGATAGTAATGATGAATCCTAAAACACTTGACAAGACTAGGTTTTTAAAAACATCCAATGGGAATTGATTCAAAGTTTTTGTTATATTGTTGATCAAAAAACCATGTGCCAGATAGATAGAGTATGATGCATCGCCTAAAAACAAAAGAAAAGTCGGGACATTAACCGTTTTTCTCAGATCCAAACAAGCACCGCCTAGAACAAGAAATGTACAAGCAATGCCGAATGTAATCACAGATGAAACTCCGAGAATTTTATAGTAATAATCGATAGCTGATAAGGTATACAGGAAAATTCCTACACATAGGAATGACATTCCATTGTTTATTTTTTTGTTTAACAAAGTATAGGCAGCTAAACAACCTAAGACAAATTCTAGATTGTATTCAGAAAACACAAATTGAAGTAAGATATTATCTTGAGGAAATTTCATGACACCAAGAAAATGAAAAAAGACAACTGATAACCAAGCAATAATGATTGGAAAAGAAAACTTAGGTTTCAACAAAATCAAAATTCCAAACATCAGGTAAAAGAAAATTTCAAAACTAAGTGTCCAGCTGACTCCCAGAAAGGTGGATGAGAGAATTCCTCTGTCTTGGGGAAAAAGTAGAAAAGCTTTGATAAACTCCCCAACACCAACATCCTTGATGTTAGAGTTCTCAGACAAAATGAAAGATACAACAATTTTGCTGGTTAAGATGACCCAATAGAGTGGGTAAACGCGTGTAAAGCGTTTAAACAAAAATATTCCTAATTTCTCTTGACGACCTATATCCTTTTGATGAATATAAAACATGATAAAACCACTTAAGACAAAGAAAAAATCTACACCTGAGCCTCCAAAAGTGGTTATTTTAAATAAAAAATCTTGATTTAAATTCTGGTTATAGATGAGGTCTGTATGGGCAAATACGACGAGTACTGCTGCTAATCCTCGAAAAACTTGAATGAGATTTAGTCTTTTAGCTGACATAAAATTCTTACAGCAACATCAGAATCAAATCTTGTGGTAAGGTAAAATTGAGTTTTTTCTTTTAAAAAGAACTGGACTGAGTTCCTCTATAAAGTGTTATTAAATCTTGGTCAGAAAGAATTTTTTCACTCTTTTTACCCAAAAAATAATATCCTGATGCGGAATCAAACGTACCAGGTTTATTAATAAGGTAGTAGTCAAAATACTTCAACCAAAACGATGTGACTCTAGCAAAAACCTTCACTAATCCTCTAGCAAGTTGTTTCTTAACAAAACTTAAAAGGAAGTATTGATATGACCAAGCTAATGCCATTCCTGGTCCACAGACTGCACCACTATCAATTTCTTCAAACTTTCGGAATAATCGCCGATGTCCTAAATGAGTAAAGCGAGTAAAATCATATTTTCCTAAGTGTACTTGTTGCATAAATGGAGTTTCGGAATAAACTAAACTATTAGGTTTTAAGACTCGATGAATTTCTTCTACACAACGGTTTGGATCTACAACATGTTCAAGGACCGCTTGTACGACAACGCCATCAAATGAACTATCTACAAAAGGAATATTGTGGGCATCACTTATGACTGATATACGGTCACCAAAAGCGACGTCTGTCTCAATAAGTTCAATTTCAGGAACTAACAACAAAGGTTCTATTCCTTGACCAACGACGCTACCTCCGATGATCAAAACCCTTGGACTTTTATTTTCCTTAAGGAGGAGTTGGACAAATTTTTGAAAATTTGTTTTTGATTTGAGATTGAGATTAATTCCTGGTACCAAATTTATCAACAGTCTTTCTAATTTTGATTTTGGTTTGAGAGTAGAGATTTTATTATCTAGATAATCACTAATAGAAAACACACTAGACGAGTCATTTATCAAAATAGGAATTTTAGAAATAATCGGAAAAGAGGCTTTGCATTGAGAATTTTTACATTCTAAATGCGAGTTAACTAATTCCAATTGAGACTGGCAAACCGGACAGCAAAGCAGTTTTTGAGTATTTTCTGTCAGTTTCGTGTCAGATTTTGTTTTCAGTTCGGTATTCATAATTTAGGTTTTTTAACTATTTCAAAAAAAATAGCAACTATAATTGAGTCGTGCAATTGTCTATGTCCTCTGTAGTTCATCACTTCATACATCCTGGAGGACTCAGCGACATCACAACGCTTGTGTCTACAACAGTCTGTTCATTCCAGTTCCACCCTGCGATCGCCATCAGAGTGAACCAATAAAAAAACAGAGTCGTATGACTCCAGATGTTTTCCGTAATCATCCCGACGGGTATCGCCAGAGAAATCGCGAACAAGATTGAACATAAGTCACGTTGAGCACTCCCAGAAGGTGTTGATAGCATCAGCTGGATCAGACGTATACTTTGAGCCACAAGAAACACCAAAAAAGTCATAAAACCAAGTATTCCACCTTCTACCAATGCTCGGACGTAATCATTGTGAGGAAGCAATCTATTACTGGCTACATTGATACTCAATCCTAAACCGTAACCTAAAATGGGATGCTGACGCCAAGAATTTAGCAATGTATACCATTGAGAAATTCGCCAGTTAAAACTATTGTTGTCGCTTTGAGAAAGTAGAATGGCTCGTGATACATCGATATCCGGATTGAGTAGCGGTGTGTTAGCGAGTGAACTCAGACGTTCTCGTCCAAACTCTGTACTTGCAAATAGTCCTAGCACTAGCACGACAAATAAAATTCCACCGATGAGGTTAACTGGGTTTAATCTGGGAGCAACCAAAACGAAAACAAAAGTCGCAATCATCATCAAGCCAAATAATGCTTTGGTACTCACATAAAAAAATGCTAGTAAACCTAGCAACAACAACCACACAAAGCTTTGTCTTGATTGCTTGAGTTTCCACCAAGTTAAACCAATAAATAGCAACAGCAAAGTTACAAAGCCATTGGGGTGACCGATTGTCCCTTTGATGCGAAAACCTTCAGATGATATTGAACCAGCATCATAATTCTGCGCTGAGAGAAAAGAGGGTAAAATAGAGGGTAGGAACATTTGCATCAACCCTACCACGACTGGTGCCACTAGAGCTAAGAACAGCACAGAAATCACTTTCTGAGGAGGAACTCGGTCTTTAAGCTGCATCACCAACAGATAAACCATCAGCCATGAAAAAAGACGAATCCATTCACGGATGCTATCTGACAAATATCCAGCACTTAATCCCAACCCTCCTAAAAAAAGGAGGACTACCCAAAAACCCTGTAAGAGCATCCAACCAGCAAAGAACCAGTAAAAGCGGTCAGTCTGTACAGTTTTCCTTCTCAGTAACATCACTGTTACGTAAAGTATAGCGAGGACATCTAGCCCCAGAGCAAATATAGCTGGTATTTGCTGCCCAGAGAAAGGATCCAGAGAAGTCCGTAAAACTAAAAGTCCGAGAACAACTTGTTCAAACTGAGTAAAAAAGTAAAAAAGAAACGGTATTATACCCAAAGCCAAGCCCAAGTAAAGAGGTTTGGTGCTTCCTATCAAGAACCCGATTACCAAACCAACCACCACACCTGCTAACCCAACCAAGAGTCCCAGACGAGAAGAACGACTTGAGAGTTGTTTGGTCAACATTGTTACTTGTGCCTCATACGATTTCCATAATTTTTAGCATTTTCTCCTGCACCAATCAATTGCTTGGCCGGCTTGGGTAGTCGAGGCTGGTAACCAGGAATAGGATAACGGTATTTTTGTGGTGTCAATTGTGTCATTCCATTCACCACAACTCCCAGTATAGGTATCCGATTTTGTGTTAAATCCCATACACATCTTGAGAGAACTTCTTTATCGGTGAAGCCTGGACGTGTTATCAGCATGACTCCATCACCTTCTTGAGCTAATGTTGCAGCATCAGCACAAGCAGTTAAGGGAGGTGTGTCTATAATCACCAAATCGTAATTTTCAGCAGCTTCTGCCATTAGAGACTTCATCGCGATTGATTCTAGCAATTGCGAGGGACGTCCGTGTAATTCGCCACAAGTCAAGACATCTAAGTTCTCAATATCTGTTGGCTGCACAGCATCCAGTAAGGATACATTTCCTTCTAATACTTCTGTCATCCCCGGACCAGGTGCGATGTTGAACAGTGTGTGCTGGGTTGGTCTTCGTAAATCTGCATCAATCATTAATGTCCGCCAAGATAGCATACCTGCAACGGCAGCAAGGTGTGATGCGACGACTGATTTACCTTCTCCAGATATAGTACTACTGACAACAATCACCCGCAATTGTTTCGAGCTACGAAACTCTAAAGTTTTGAAGAGTGTGCGGTAAGGTTCAACCAAGTCCATATTATCTAGGAATCGACTGGCTGGCTCAAGAACAAGCGTCTTACCAGGTAGACGTGGTAAGATTCCCAGCAATGATAGCTGTAGTAGTTCCTCGGCTTCGGCAGCATCACGTAGTGTATTATCCATCACCTCTAAAAGTAAGACAATGCCAACGGCTAGCATACTTCCAAAAACAGAAGCAAGTGCTAATATGACTTTCTGCTTTGGCTCAGATGGTGATGATGGTACTACAGCTTTTTCGATCTCACGAATATTGCTGACCTGTTGTGCTTCTGTCAGCTGTGCTTGTTCAAGTTTGCCTTGTAGGAACTTTAGAGATGCTGCAGCTGCTTCCCGTTCCCGAGTGAGTACAGTCAGTTCTTGCTGTTTACGGGGTAATTCTTCAAGACGCCTTTGGAGGTCTTTTTTCTTGTCTTGTAAATCTTTCAGGCTCTTACTGACTGCAGACTTTTCGATATTATTGAGGACAAGTTTAGAGTTCAGGTCTTGAGAGAGTTGATCGCCTGCGAAATTGTTTGTGGAAACACTTTGATCATTAGGAGACACGCGCTTGAGTTGTTCTGATAAAACTGCATCCAAGGCGTTCCGTTCTTCAACCAATCTGATAACAGTTGGATTCTCCTCTGTCCCGCGCGAACGAGCTTCGATGAGCTTATTATCTAGTTCTGATAACTTAGCTCGTAACCTCTTGATTTCATCGTCTTGTCCCCTGCGAACTGATGAATAAGCATTGTTCGGGTTTGCAGTATTAGTAATTTTCCGCAAGTCTTCGTCTTTTGCTTCTATCTCTTGAAGTTGAGCAGACAGAGTACGCTCTTTGTCTTCCACAGCAGCTATACTCTGCACTAAGCTTTTTGTTTGTTCTTCAACGGAAACAATATCGTTGTCTTGTTTGTATTTCTTTTCTTTCTGTTCAGCACCTTTGAGAAGATTCTCCGCCTCAGGTAATTGTTTTGTTTTCAAAAATACCCGTACGTTTTTCGCCTCTAAACTGATGGCTTCCTTGTTCTCCTCAACCATCGCCTTAGAAATCGCATTGAGGATCTTCGCAGCAAGCTGAGGGTCTCGAGATTGATAACTCAACTCAAGAATATTGGTTGCTGGGACATTTTTGACTTTTAAATTATAACTGAGTTCTGCAGTTGATACAGGACTTTGAGAGACATCACCTTTTGTCTGGGGAAAAGCAATAGCAATCGCTCGTTCGAGAACACGTTGCGATTTGATGAGTTCTGCTTGGTCAGCTAAGGGACTAATTCCTGGTGCGTTTGCGGACACTTGAGTCAAATCACGACCTAATTCTGAGACACTGACTCTTTTGTCATCCAGCATCAGTCGCGCATAAGCTTCGTACTTACTTGGGGTAACCGCAAGGTAGGCGATCGCCCCACCAATTACAGCAACAAATGCAGCTATTGCGGGAAGACTTCGCCGCTTCATCACTGCTAGTACAGTGGATATTCCTTTTTCCATCACCTATCCCTCTTGTTTGATGAGTCATAAGTCATCAGTCATCACTCATAAAAATTTGAACTTTTGACTAATGACATATGACTACTCTTACTATCTATTTTTTGCTCAAAACTTCAGCAAGTCCAGTTTGTTGTTGTTCGTAAATACGAACTGGTTCGGGTGAGTTCAAAAGTGTCGTGTAAAGTTTTAAGGTTTCACAAGTGATGTGATCCCAGCTATAGTTTAGTTGTACGTGCCTTTTTGCATGCACAGCCATCGCTCTTAGTTCTTCTGGGTGATTGATTGCCCAATCTAAGGTGCGAACACAAGAAGTCAGGTTTCCTGCTTCAAACAGCCTTCCCCGACCTCCACTAATTAATTGCTTGTGAGGCGGAATATCGCTTGCGACAACTGGTACCTCTTCCTGCATTGCTTCTAACATTGCAAGAGGGAGTCCTTCGACATCAGAAGGAAGAACAAATAACCCTGCTCCCCGGACTATTTCCCAAAGACGTTGTCCCCGAAGTTCGCCTGCAAAAACAATATTTGGGTTATTTGCAACCTTTTCTAATAGTTGTGAAGTGAATAATTTCGTATCGCTCACACCACCAGCGATCACAAGTTTCCATCCAACAGGATTCAAGGCACTAAAGGCGTCAACTAGCAAGTCGGGACGCTTTTCTGGTACAACTCTGCCCAAAAACAAAAGATAGCGCTTTTGCTCAAGACCTAGTTGAGTCCCATAACTAAAATTGGGATCTGACTCACCATATCTCGCTGGCGCATTCGGGATGTAGACTGTGTTCCTACCATAAGTGTCTAAAAAGTAGGTTTGGAGCACATTAGATACAACTATCAACCCGTGAGCGAAACGAACTGCAGCTTTTTCTCCCATTTGGATGATACGAGTTGAAAAACTGCCCCATTTAGCACGTTGCCAATCTAAGCCCTGACAACTTACCACAATCTTTGCATTACTAATAAGTTTTGGTAAACAAGTAAACAAGGATGGACCAAGGGCATGGAAATGAATGATATCGTATTTTGTAGCAGAGGCTGCGATCGCTCCGAGTGCCGAAGTCACAAAAGCATCCACTCCTCTTAAACTCAAACTCGGCAACGACATCACTTTGACACCTTCGTAGTCATAAGGGTCTTGCCAAGAACAGTCAGTGTAAGAAGAGCGGGCAAATAAATCAACAGAGTGTCCCTGCTTCACCATACGAGGATAGACTTCTGCACAGTAGTGCTCTATGCCACCCTGCTTGGGAGGTAGACCTTTTGTACCGATAACAGCAATTTTCATACGAGTTTAGTCGTGCTAGTTTTGCTCTGGAAAAGGGTGTACAAATTGAAACTTTGTTACGTTTTTTTACATGAATTGAAGCAAGAACACAGCAGGCGGGAACACAAAAAAGCTCCGTTTCTTTGTTTCAATTTTCCTGAGTCTAAAAAAGCATTGTCTCTCCCTGATAACTATAATTTTTTTTGTCTTTGATGTTTGTGAGTTGTTGTTTTGACAGCGAGTTGATATTTATACTTGAATAGCAATGCTATTCCGCTGTTCCCAGCGATGTAACATTTCGCTGTAAACTTGCTGAACAACAGTACGAGCTGCATAAGGTTTTGCAATCCGCACGCAAGACTCTGTTGGATAATCTCCTGGATGCTGCAGTACTTTGCGTAAAGCATCTGCTATGCACGCAGGCGTTCGTTCAGAACAAACAACCCCACTATCAGCACTTAGTAATTTTGGGGTTTCACCACATTGAGTCGTTACGACCGGAGTCCCACTCGCTAGCGCTTCAAGAACCACTAAAGGTAGACCTTCGTATGCGCTGCTGAGGACAAAGACATTGCAGACACGATGGAGCTGTGCAAGTGTATCTTGGGTAACTGCTCCCAGCATCGTTACTTTATTCAACAATCCCAATCTTGCAATTTCCGCACGGACTTCTGCTCCTAACTCGCCATCTCCCGCTATGAGTAAGTGAATACCAGGCTCGTTTAAACTCGCAAATGCACGTACCAGAAGAATTGGGTCTTTTTGAGGATGAAGCCGACCAGCAAATAACATAAAGCGAGTCTGCTCATCAACACCTAACCGAGACGCCAGTTCTCGCCTTTTTACTTCCCGTTCATCTTTTGTTAATGGGTAAAAAACTCCATTGTCAAAAGAATTTTTGATGTACGCAATGCGGTCTTGCAACTTAGGATAACGCTGCTTATATAATTGCGCTGCATCAGTATTACACGAGAGAATTTGGCTAAATTGGCGAACTAACAAACTTTCTAATGCAAAATATGCGGCGGGATATCTTCGCCAAAGAATTGCATTCTTATCACCTTTGGCTTGCATTTGCGTCTGTATATCGTTGTGGATAAACAGAGTTTTCTCTCCTTGCCAATTGAGAGTTGCAATTGTTGGCTCTATCCGATGAAAGTGCATAAAGTCAGAAGCAAAGCAACGCCCTAAAAGAGCCGCAGTATATTTGAGCGTTGTTGGTATCAAACTTCGGACATTGTCATTTTGTAGTGTCAATAAAGGCAAAAAACTAATTTCTCTACCTGCAAATTCTGCTTGTTGCCATTCACCAACAGGCTTTTTTGAATCGACACATGTTCCTACAAGTCTTACCTCAAATTCGCTTGGAGCGTATTTGATGAACGTTTTAATGAGTGTTTGTATACCTCCGATTGTCGCGTTCCAAGGATTGAACTGGTAAAAAATCGTGAGAACAGGCTTACGCATGGCAACTACCCTGCATAACTTAAGTACAAAAGCTCAAATGTTTTTTAATTATCAAAAAACACTTACTCAAAAAAGTTTAAAACTCCCTCCTACAGATTAAATATATATAACAGTGTCTGCATTCCTCCGATAGTCATAATCATCAGAGTGAACTTGTTCTAAATCTCAGTATCATATTTACACATTGTGAGATATATTACAACTTTCGTACAAACACATAGACAGTTTTCCACCTTTTAAAAATGCACATAGTTTGTATGTGATTTTTACACCTGAGCTTAATTACACCTATCAAATCGTAATATTTCTGAAGGCAATTTTTACTTCCAAAATTCAATCTTCATGAAATCTTTACACTCATAGTATAAATTTTATCCTTAAAGCATCAAATTTATGATATCCTAGTCGCTTTTATACATAAATAAAGATTGTAGAGATATTTTACAAAAACTTAATAAATCTAAATTGTAAAAAAAAGACGTAAACATATTCTGTCTACGTCCAATCCCTGCTTGATGAAACGACTGAAAAACTGCGCTTCTTAGCCCAGGGAGAAGTCAATCAGTCAGTACGTAACTTGGAAGCGCTATTGTATCTATGACGATTTAGATTTTGCTTCCAAGTTTTCTAGGCGACTTCTAAGTTCTTGGTTTTGTTGTCTAAGTTGGTCAACTTCAGAACGTAACTGACGAAGCGCCTTTTCAGAACCAATGTTATTTTGCACTTTGAAAATCTCTTCCTCAGCATAGCGACGCACACGCCCATCTGGCGTTTGGTCAGCCAAGGCTTGTAAAATCCCAATCGCTTTGGGATTTTCCATTTGTCCAAGGGCTGTGACCACAGATATTTGAGTTAAAAAGAAAGTTTCTTTAGAAATTTCTGTCAATCGCTCTAAAATCGATTCCACATTGGCACTATTTTGACCAACAGAAATTTTTCCAAGGGCGCGAATAGCAGCTAAACGCAAAGGTTGTGGTACACCAAGGTGAGTGTATTCCATCAAGAGATTTAAAGCGGCTTCTGAGGTTTTGAGTTCAGCAAGACCTGCGATCGCACCACTGCGTACAACCTCATTCCAACCCGCTTTTTTTTCCAAAATGGATTTTAACAGCTTGATGACTTTTTCTTCCTTAGGTTTGTCTTCTGTTGTTTGGGCTGCGATCGTTCCTACAACACGAGCTGCTGTGGCTTCTACATAATAGCTAGGATCACCCACTTCCAAAAGTTCTTTTAACGCTTTGTAGCTTTGATGAGTTTTGATTTTTCCAAGTGCTTCCACTACAGCACGCCGCACGTAAGAATTTTTATCCTCTAAACCAACAACCAACTCATCAAAGACTTGATCCAGTTTTATTTCTGCGAGTTGTTTAGCGACTTCGACACGTACACCCCAGAAAGACTCATTTTTTAGTGCTGCTGACAATGCTTTTAGCGCCTCTAAACCCCCTTTTTTCGCCAAAGCTTCCGCTGCTATGATGCGGGAGATGGGATCGGGATCAAATTCGAGCTGTGCTTTCAACTCTGGTACTGGATATTCCAGAGACACCGTTTTTAGAAAGTTATTTCCGACATCAAAGCTGACGAATTGAGGTTTTTCCTCAAGAGGAAAGTAAAAACTTTGTTCCTGTTCATTCACTCGGACTGTAAAAGTTTTAAACTTAGTAGACGCCAGGAGTGAGGGGGATGAGGAGGATGAGCGAGTGATTTCAACTTTTGAATTTTGAATTTTGAGAGAAGTTGGAGCGGAAGTTTCCTCCGTTCGCGCAGCGTCTCCGGAGGAGACTCCAATCTGTGCCCGGAGGACACGCTGCGCTAGCGGTGATTTTGAATTCTCCGGAGGGATGTCCTCTTGCTTGGCGTACCCAAAACCGATAGGGATTTTTAAGTCAAATAAATCACTACTATTTCCAGCATCTGCTTGGGTTTGAGTCACTGTGATTTTAGCCAGCTTGCTATCTCCATCCCAAGAGTAAGCTACCTTAAAATCAGGATGACCACCTCGATAGACATACTGGTCAAAAAGAAATAAAAAGTTACGCCCAGTTGCTTTTTCAATCGCTCGTAATAAATCAACTGTTTCTACAGTTCTGTGGGCATTATCCTGTACAAACGTCTGAATTGCTTTCCAAAACAATTCTTCTCCCAATTCTGAGCGAATCATGTGATAGACACATGACCCTTTTTCGTAGATATGGCGATCATAAAGCTCAATAGCTTCCCGATAAACATGCGTGACCATTGGACGGCGATAGCGAGCACCATCTTCAGCCAGATAACTACGAGCCTCCTGTAAACGATAGTACGCTGCTTCTTGAGCACTATATTCATGCTCTGTCCAGAGAACTTCGGAGTAAGTAGCCATCCCCTCCTTAATCCAAGCATGCGACCAATGCTTAATCACCACCAAATCACCAAACCACTGGTGCGCCAGTTCGTGGACAACCAAACTTTCTGTATTGCGGTTATCTAATGCTGCTTTTTCATCCAGCAAACATCGATCAGTTAACAGCGTTGTAGAAGTATTTTCCATTCCCCCAAAGATGAAGTCGTCAACACAAACTTGAGCGTATTTAGGGTAAGGGTATGGATAGCCGTATTTTTCGCTCAAAAACTCTATCATCTGAGGAGTTTTGCCCATACTACGTTTGGCATCTTCTTGGCGACCTTTTTCAACGTAGTATGTGACAGGTATACCATTCCACTGATCACGAATTTCGGCAAACTCACCAACAGCTAAAGTCATTAAATAAGTTGGATGAACTTGCTGCTGTGACCAGTGATAGATTTGGTCGTCACCTTGTTCTTCTGTCGCAATCAGTTCGCCGTTAGAAATTGCTATCAAGGGTTTGGGGACACGAACGCGAATTTCAGAAGTAGAGAGTTGTCCAGGATAGTCAAAGCAAGGGAACCAAAACCGAGAGTCTTCGTCTTCTCCTTGAGTCCAAACTTGGAAAGGTTTATGAGGATGGTGTTTGTCTGGTTGGATAAAATAAAGACCGCGTTGTGGTTTGTCTACTGAGTAAGCAATGACAATTACAATGGACTTGTTAACCTCTGTAGGTGATTCGAGTTGGATAGATAACTGTTGCCCATCGTACTCAAACTTTTGTGCTTTTCCATCCACCTGTACGGATTCGATGTTTAAGTTGACAGCATCTAAATTTAAATGGTCAACACTGTTGCGGATTGGTTTGAGTGTTATGCTACAACTTCCATTGTACCTTTTGTTAACGATATCCAGGCTGAGGTCTAGAAAAATATGCTCTACTTGTCCAGGACGATCAGGATTGTAGTGCGGTTTTGCCCCAGGTAACTCAAAAGATTTATACCGATTATTTTTTGTATCAAAACAAGACTGCGACATTGATGTTTACTGTATCTTGGTAACCCTGAAAATTCCTCATGGATGTTGTAAGGAAAAACAGCTTGCTCGCGTGTCATCCCCACGTCAACCTACGATACACCCTGAAGATTTTGTACACTGTTGTCATCAAAACACATACAGCGTTTTGCGTCTAAGCGATTAAAGTTCTGTAATCATACACCGATGGTTTTATATAGCTTAGAATAGCTTGCTCCTACCAAAAGGTATATATTTTTCAGATAAAGAACAATATCATTTGTGGATTTGTTCTTGACGCTTTTGAATATTACTTAGAGCGCTATTATACTCATAGTTTATGAGAATTGACAATTTCATCCGTGGATTTCGATAAATAAGTTGAAAGAAATTATGAATCCGAACATTCCACAATGATGTTTTTACTAACCTCCAGTGTTGAAGAAAAAGGGAATATTTACAATGCCCGAAAGTCGATCAAAGTTTTTAATACCTGCTGTTGGTAGTGCCATTGTTGTGGCAGGAGGAATAGCAGCATATATGTATTTTAAGGGTGGTCCGTCCGGAGATATCTCTGGTGTTTTAAGTGCTGCTAAAGTCATACCAGATGAAGCAGTCTTAGCAACTTACATTTCTACTGAGCCAAAAGTTTGGGCGAAATTAGAGCAGTTTGGCACACAAGAAGCACAAAAGATAGTCGCCAAAAGTTTGGAAGATTTAAATAAAAACCTATCCACTGACAATAGCATTTCTTATGAGAAAGATTTAAAACCTTGGGTAGGTGGTGTCATGATTGCCATGCTACCCTCAAGTTCAGTAAAACCTGTTGCACAAAATACTCCGCAAGCGGTACAAGAACCGAAAGTCTTGATGGTAGTTGGAATTAAGGACAAATTAGCTGCTTTGAATTTTGCTAATAAATTCAAGGCACAAAAAGGTGTAAAAGTACAGGAAACTGACTACAAAGGCGAAAAGATTATTGAAACAACTGGTAATGGTGAACAGAATTATACTGCAGTTTTAAATACGACCCATATTGTGAGATCTTCTCACAAGCAAGCTGTAGAGCATGCAATTGACACTTTTAAAGGAGAACCTTCCTTTGCAAGTAAAGAAGGTGTAAACAGTATGCTGGCAAACGGTGTGAATGTAGACAATACTTTGGCACAAATTTATGTGCCTGACTATGGCAGCATGGTAAAACAAATAAGTGCAACTCCCAACACACCGATTCCTCCAGAAACCATGAAGCAGTTAAAGCAGCTCAAATCTATGGTGGCAGGTGTAGGGATTGATAATGCGGGTGTCAGGATGAAAGCTGTTGCCAAGTTAGATCCAGCACAGGTTAAATACCAGTATCAAAATACTTCTGCCAAGGTAGTTTCTCAATTTCCTGCTGATACAATCGCTCTTATGAGCGGAAAGGGGATTAGCAACTGGTGGTCAGCACTTGTGGAACAATCAAAAGAAGCTCCTGAGTTGAAGTTTACGATTGAACAAACTCGAGCACAACTGAAATTAGTCAATCTTGACCTGGATAAAGAGATTTTCGGGTGGATGGATGGAGAATTCGCTTTTGCAGCGATTCCATCAAATCAAGGTGTGTTGGCGCAGATTGGTTTTGGAGGAGCGTTAGTTTTTCACACAAGCGATCGCAAAACAGCCCAAGCCACGCTCAACAAACTGGATGATTTTGTGAAAGCACAATCAGTAAATGTCGCAAAAACAAGTATCGGTGGAAAAGAAATTACTGAATGGCAAATTCCCCAACAAGGAGCTTTATTAGCACACGGATGGCTAGATAATAACTCCGTATTTGTCACCTTTGGTGGTCCAATAGCTCAAACACTAGCAGAACGCAAAGGCGAGTCCTTAGAAAGCAGTGACAACTTCAAAGCCACTACTAGCACTCTGCAAAGACCTAACGGTGGATATTTTTACTTAGATATGGACAAAGCTGTACCCTTATTAAATCGTTTCGCCACTGCACAACAGCAGTCAATCACTCCTGAAGCAACTGCTGTCATCAGTTCGATTCGCGGTTTGGGTATGACTGCTACAAGCCCCGACAAAACAACTACCCAAGTTGAGATGCTGCTTGCACTGAAACCAAAAGAGGGAGTGAGGGAGTGAGGGAGGGAGGGAGTGAGGGAGTGTTAGCGCAGCTTACCGTAGGTTGGGAGGGAGAGAAAAAGAATTGACACTCCCCTGGCTACGTGAATAT
>NZ_QMEA01000064.1:28776-36636 GCF_012912105.1 Brasilonema sp. UFV-L1 | reverse complement strand
AATACGGCACGTAGTGCCTGTTCTTCAAGGGTTTTCAGCCAGCTTTCCTTATAAAGGACCTGCTATCAAAGCAGCTTGCACTGTTTGACCGAGAGATTTCGCTTCATTCCAAGTTGTTTCCACTTGCCCCAATGGTTCCATTGGAATGAGAATGCTGACAGCAACCCAAGGAGCGCGTTTTCTGTGCCACTGTGCTGCCTGATCAACGGCAAACCACGATAAAGGTGATGAATGACCCCCATTAGACCAAGCGTACCATTGCAAAACAGCGAAAGTCTGCTGATTTTTTGTTGAGGCACGAAAGAACCTCGCTTGTACTTTTGTTTCAGCAGCATTTGACTCTGCTCGTTGTGATTTCACTGTAAAATCAGCAGAGCGGAACTGAGCTATCTGCCACTGCCAAAGGCTGTTTATTTCCGTCCACTCCACTAGAGGTTGATCTCTAGCTCCTGTTTGTGGTAGCAAAAGCAGAATTGCTTTGGTTTTATTGCCTTTTTTTTGAATCAGTTGATAAGACCATTTGCCTTCCCCTATTTGTTGTTCTCGCTGTTCTATGGTTTGCCAACCAGGAAGGATCAACCCTTTTTGACGTAAATGTTTCAACTCCTGGAGACTAGTCAATCGTGGTAGTTCCCGCCATTCCCAGCGTCCTGTCAGATAACCAGGAATTGCTCCTATAAATAATAGTAGCAATAGCAACAAAAGTGCTATGACTTGAGAAAACTGGTGCTCCTTGAAAAATTTAGCAAAGGAAATCATTGGCGAAGTTTACGGTACTTGGACTAAATTTTACCCTGAGACTTCTGAAAAATATTTATCAATCCAATTCAGAGTCGGTACCAATGAAAGTAGCATCACTGCAGAATACAAATCACCACCCCAACCATCATGCAGCCAATGAAAAGCCCCTTCTTGTCCTGTACCGTGAAAGAAGGAGAGTAATGTGTTGCGAACAATGTTGGCAACAACACTAATTAAGACTGCAACAGATAAAAACCAAATGCTTTTGCGGCCCGAAGATAAAGCATCCGTCCAATAAAGGAGCATCAAGCCAACATAGATAGTTGTAAATAGCATTTTTAGCCCTGCACAGTAGGGTGCAACTTCTACAATTCTTCCCCCTACATATATATTAATTCCATCGACAGTGACTTGCATACCAAGCTGACTGAGTATAAAGCCAGCAGTACCTGCGATGAAACTTTGTAGGGGCAATGTGTAGGGAGTGATTAGGTAAGGAACTGATGTTGGTGTTGCAAGAAGCACTAGTATTAAAGGAAATCCTTGCAATTTTAAGCCAGGAATTCCTTTCAGCCATAAGCACAATCCTGTCAGTATAGCTGGAAAGGAAATGTTGACCAACTCACTCACACCACTCAGATAAAAAACTCCTCCTACTACTAACAACACCACACCAAAAGGATGGGAAATATCTGCTAGTCTTTGCCACTTTTTTCGGTTCAACCAACAAAGGTATGCAGCAAAGGGTAAACCAATAAGACCGTGGCTAAAATATTCGTGTTCGATGCTGATACTTTTTTTGATCCAACCTTCTGTCCAATACAGTAATATAGGAGCGTAAAGCAGCAGCAATATAGCTAATATTGCGAGTGGAATCAACTGTTTGGTATTGGCATTTTTAAACTGACGCTGAATTTGCATATTTTTTATAAAAATGAATTATTAATGATGATTTTTCTAAGTTATGAATTCTGAATTCTGAGTCTGATTTGAATTCATAATTCACAACTTATTATGACATTTTTATGTCAAATGCATAGCACCTTTTGTTCTTGAGTACTCAGGCTTGATGTGATTGCTGAAACGACTTCCTGAACTTGGCTATGACTTAAACCAGGATACATGGGCAAGGATAGTATTTGCCTCGACAGCATTTCAGCATTGGGAAAGTCCCCGACTTGATAACCCAGGTGGATGAATGCTGGTTGGAGATGACAAGGAATTGGATAGTGAACGCCAGTTTGAATTCCTAGTTGTGTGAGTTGTTCTTGAAGTTGCTGACGTTGTACGACACAAGAATCATCTACTCTGATGACATAAAGATGATAAACGTGTCCTTCACCGCTATGATTTTGTATGGGGATAAGTCCGCTTGATGCTAAAGGTGCCAGTTCAATATTGTAGTGCTGGGCTGCATTGAAGCGATCGCGATTCCACTGTGGTAAATATGGTAATTTCTGATGTAAGACCGCTGCTTGCATTGTATCTAGGCGGCTATTGGTACCTGCTTCAACGTGAATGTATTTTTGGGCTGCACCGTAATTCCGCAAGCGTAACATTTTTTGAGCAATATCTGGATTTCGCGTTAATAACATTCCGCCATCTCCAAATGCTCCTAAATTCTTGCTGGGATAAAAACTAAAAGCTGCTGCACTTCCCACAGAACCAGCGCGATATCCTTCTCGTTCAGCTAAGTGGGCTTGTGCTGCATCTTCAAAAATCAACACTTTGAAAGTGTCGGCAAAGTCTAACAATTGCCGTGGTGA
Organism: Brasilonema sp. UFV-L1; assembly: GCF_012912105.1. Classification (GTDB taxonomy): domain Bacteria; phylum Cyanobacteriota; class Cyanobacteriia; order Cyanobacteriales; family Nostocaceae; genus Brasilonema. Next base: position 34,129 of record NZ_QMEA01000064.1, on the reverse strand, counting down.
CACCATTTGTCCATAAAGATGCACTGGAATTATGGCTTTAGTTTGAGGTGTCACTGCTCGTGCTGCTGCTTCTAAATCAATTAAAGCTGTTTGTGGATCGCAATCTACAAAAATTGGCTTTGCTCCTGCATGTATCACCCCAATTAATGTGGCAACAAAGGTATTTACTGGCAGAATGACTTCATCTCCAGGACCAATATTACAAGCTTGTAAACCAAGGGCGATCGCATCAGTTCCCGAAGCAACACCAACTCCATATTCTGCTCCAGACGCAGCCGCAAAAGCTGCTTCAAATTCTTTGAGTGCTTGCCCTAAAACAAAATCCCCCCGTTCTATGACAGCTTGAATTGCTTGTTGTAATTGAGTTTGAATTGGTTGATGTTGTAATGCAAGGTCTACGAAAGGAACTTTAACAGTCTGATTATTCATTCTTAGGCAAGCCCTTAGTCTTTGATGTCAAAATTGCTTTTTTATAGCAGTTCATTCATTGTTGACTAAATACTATAATTTTGCAAAACCTTTATTTGAAATCAAGTCTAAAGTTTATCTTAACTTCATATTTGATTTGATTTTTTTTAGATTTTCAACAGATGAATGTCTCAATCATTGACAAAATCAACAGAACTAACGGTAATTAGAAACCCGGTAACTTTTGCGAAACCGAGTTTAGTGGAACCTCAATAATCTTTAACCGACAAGTATTGGATGGTGTTGGTGTGTAAGCCTAAGAAAAAAATGTGCTTATTAAGTCGTAACTGCTAAGTTCCCGGTAAATTACGCAACCGCTCATCAAAATGAGTACGGTCAGCTAACGCCTTGAGTAGAGGACCATGTGAGCCAAATTCTACAATACTTACCGAACCTACAGGGCATCCCAAACGATAGCGAAAGCGCCCGACATCAATTCCCAACAAACTGCACAGCATAATTCTGATAGTTGCTTTGTGGGAAACAATTAAAACATTACCACTTGTGTAACGATGCTTAATTTCTTCAATAACTTGGGTTGCACGAGATGCGATGGCGATCGCCATTTCTCCACCTGTAGGCGCATACCAAGCCGGATCTGCTAACCAGCGTATATAATCATCATGAAATTCTAGATTTACTGCCTCTGGTGTTTTTCCTTCCCATTTGCCATAGTTGATTTCCTTCAAGCCATCCCGCAGTTCTGGTTGCATCCCGATTGCGTCACACAAAGGTTTTGCCGTCGCTATGGTTCGTGTCATGGGACTACAAAAAATTGCCGTCCAGGGTGTAGAACTATAAGCAGTACCAAAAGCTTTTGCCATCTCCAAGCCGTCTGTGGTCAGTTCTGGATCTACCGAACCACAGAAGAAATTATTACGGCTGCATTCTGTCTGTCCGTGACGAAGGAAATAAAGAGTCAGACTCATACCAATTGGAATTTTAAATTGCTCACTAGTCATTAGTCACTAGTTACTACTCATTAGTCAACCCCTTGGAGGAATTCAAAATTCAAAAAATTTTTTATATTTAAGTTTTGTTATGGTTTTGAATTTTGATTTTGAATTTTGAATTTGTTAGCGCAGCGTGCTGTAGGCAGCAAAGTGAGTAGGGCTATGGCTAAGATAACGAAGTGCCGATAGCATAACGCCACATGCCTCAGGCAGTGCAGTGGCTTATTTATTTCAGCTTGGACAGGAATCATGGCAACAACACAAATCAATCCTTTTCTCGATGGTAATTTTGCACCAGTACATGAAGAAATCTCTACAAACACCCTGCAAGTCATAGGTGAATTACCTCCTGATTTATCAGGAATGTTTGTGCGCAATGGTCCTAATCCCCAATGGAAACCTATTGGACAGTACCATTGGTTTGATGGGGATGGCATGTTGCATGGCGTGCGAATTAGCAATGGTAAAGCGACCTATCGCAATCGCTATGTGCGGACAAAAGGATGGAAAATTGAGAACGAAGCAGGTAAAGCTCTTTGGAGTGGATTACTAGAACCAGTACAAATGGACAATCCTCACGGACCAACTAAGAATGTAGCTAACACTGCTCTTGTGTGGCATGCAGGTCAACTTTTGGCCTTGTGGGAAGCAGGTGTACCTTACGCGATCAAGGTTCCTGAGTTAAAGACTATTGGTGAGCATACTTACGATGGTAAACTTGTTTCAGCCATGACTGCTCATCCTAAAGTTGATCCACTCACAGGTGAGATGATGTTTTTTGGTTACGGCTTTGCACCGCCGTATCTGCAATACGGTGTGGTTTCACCACAAGGCGAACTTTTGCAGACAGAACCGATTGACATACCGACAGCAGTGATGATGCATGATTTTGCCATCACTGAAGACTACACGATTTTCATGGATTTGCCGCTGATTTACAATACGAAAAGCAAAAAACGGGTTGAGATGAAGTTTGAGCGCGATAAACCGAGTCGCTTTGGTATTGTTCCTCGTTATGGCAATAACAGTAATATTCGTTGGTTTGAGACTCCCGCTTGCTATGTCTTCCACACTCTCAACGCTTATGAGGAAGACGACGAGGTGGTGCTGATTGCTTGTCGCATGAATTCCACTAGTGTTTTGGGATCGCTTGACTCACAACCTGATCCCGAAGCAGGTATTCCCCGTCTGTATCAATGGCGGTTTAATCTGAGTACAGGTAAGGTAAGTGAGGAAATGCTGGATGATGTGCCCTCAGAATTTCCCCGTATCAATGAGAATTTGTTGGGGCAAAAAACGCGATATGGATATACAGGTAAACTACCAAAGGATCAACTTGTGTTCGATGGTATTATTAAGTACGACTTCAAAACAGGGCGATCGCAAACCCATGAATTCGGAAAAGGACGTTATGGTGGTGAATCTGTCTTTGCACCACGTCCTAATGCAAAAGCAGAGGATGATGGTTGGCTTGTGACTTTTGTTCATGATACTACAAAAGAAACTTCTGAACTCGTGGTGGTTAGTGCTCAGGATATAACAGCTAAACCAATAGCACGAGTGATTATTCCTCAGCGTGTGCCCTATGGGTTCCACGGTGCTTGGGTTTCTGAGGAACAGTTGAGAGCTTCTGTGTAGATTTAAGCGCGATTTCCTCGATTATACAACTCATACCCGCGTTGCATTCAGACGTATCACCTCACCCCGCCTTTGCAGACGGGGTGAATTTTTTGAACACAACTTGGTATTTACTGGGACTCCATCAATCACTTTCCATAAAAAGATTTTTTCATCACTTTCATTTATAAATTTGAATAAAAATAATGTTTGATTATATTGATCAACTTATCTAAAGTGAACAGTAGACAGTTCAGTCGTGGTTTGTATCAAAGCAAAGGCTCTGAAGTAAAAATGAATAAACCAAATTCAAAGACATTAACTAGCTGGTTTGTAACTGCAGTTTTTATAGTACTTGTAGCAGTATTTTCTCTGCTTGAGCAACCCAGTGCTAGTGCTCAATCACAAACACCATCTATAACCACGCCATCTACACCTGCTCCGATAACATCTGTAGCAACAAACGTTAGGCATTTACTAGAAACCAACGAATGTGTACAGTGCAATTTAATTGGAGCAACACTCAAAGATGCAAACTTGCAAGCAGCAAATTTAGAGAACGCGAACTTGCAAAATGCTGACTTAGAAAGAGCAAATTTACAGGGAACTAACCTAGCTGGTGCGAATTTGCAAGGTGCAGATTTGGGCAAGGCAAACATTACAGGAGCCAACTTAGAAAGAGCAAATCTTTTTGATGCGGACTTAGAGAAGGCAAATCTAACAAACGCGAATATATTAGGTGCAAATCTCCAAGGTGCTGATTTAGAAGACGTAATAAGACCTCAAGGGTTTACGGTTCAGTAAGTTTTTTCCTAGTAACATCACCAATAGCAAGCTGACAAATTGTTTCACTTTTTTTTGCAGTTTACTTAACTGTAGCACAACATATGGTTGAGCTATGTAAGGAAAGAATTGCGATGGGGAAGACTAAATTTAGAAGTTCAAAAGTTCTTTCTCGATAGCTAAATAAATTCCATGTAGTTGGATATTTGTCCTTCACATTTTTAACAGCCAGTCTTGGATTTGTTGGAATGTGGGGGATTTTTATTTTGATTTTTCCATGCTGTATTACTCCCTTCCCAGTCTAAGATTACCTATCTTCTTTTTCTTCTTTTCCTAACAATCACTACTTTGCTAAATCCCAACAATGGTTTGCTGCACTCGTTGCAAGCTGGTGTTATCCTGTTTTTGAGAATAGATTTTGGCAGCTTGCTCAAAAGCCTGCTTCGCTTCTGCTTTCTTTTTCAAAGCCAAGAAAGCGTTACCTTTATTTTCGTATGCTTCGGCATAGTTAGGATTGCGCGCAATCACGCGATCGCAGTCTTTAATCGCATCCTCATATTTCTGGCGGGCAAAGCGGGCTAAACTTCGCTGATAGTAAGCATCAACGTAGTTTTTATCTATATCAATTGCCTGATCATAATCTTTAGTGGCATCTTTATATTCCTTGTTCGCATAGCGGGCGAGTCCCCGGTTAAAGTATGCCCAAGCCCAGCGCTCAGAGTTATCAATAGCTTTGTCATAATCTTTAATAGCCATCTGGTACTCTTTATTGGCAAACCGGGCTAAACCTCTGTTATTGTATGCCGCAGCTAATTTAGGATCGAGGCGAATCGCTTCTGTTGCATCAGTAATTACCGCCGCATACTCTTTGTTTATAAGACGGACTGTTGCTCGTCCATTGTAAGCTTCTGCATAGTTAGAGTTAATGCTAATAGCCTTGTCGAAATCAGCTAATGCACCTTGATAATCTTGTTGCGCTGTGCGAGTCATGCCCCTATTGTTGTATGCTTTGGCATAGTTTGGATCGATTGAGAACGCTTTGTTGTAATCTGCTAATGCTGCTTGATAATCTTGCAATTGGCTTTGAGCCAGACCCCGATTGGCGTAAGCTTCCTTATAATTTCCATCGATTTCAATTGATTTATTGTAATATGCGATCGCACCTCTGTAGTCACTTTTTTTGTAGCGATTATCTCCCCACATCATGTAGTCAGCAGCATCCGCAACGATGTTGTCATTCGGTAGCCTCTCTACATCTAGGTTAGCGCCCCTTAAGTCAGCATTCTGCAAAGAAGCGCCATTGAGACTAACTCCAATCAGTTTTGCATTCTTCAAGTTAGCATTCTTGAGATTAGCATTCCTCAAGTCAGCACCACCCAGATTGGCATTACTCAAGTCAGCACCACTCAGATTAGCATTACTGAGATTAGCATTCTTCAGTTCCACACCCCTCAAGTTAAAACCATTCAAAGAAGCCCCGCTGAGGTTGACACCGCTGAGGTTGACACCGCTGAGGTTGACACCGCTGAGGT
>NZ_QMEA01000064.1:0-28766 GCF_012912105.1 Brasilonema sp. UFV-L1 | reverse complement strand
CCGCTGAGGTTGACACCGCTGAGGTTGACACCGCTGAGGTTGACACCGCTGAGGTTGACACCGCTGAGGTTGACACCACTGAGGTTGACACCGCTGAGGTTGACACCACTGAGGTTGACACCACTGAGGTTGACATTATTAAGTCGGACACCTGTAAGGTTGGCATTATAGAGAGAGACGCCACTCAAATTAACACCACTCAAGTCAGCACCACTTAAGTTGGCACTACTTAAGTTGGCACTACTTAAGTTAGCACCACTCAAGTCAGCACCACTTAAGTTGGCATTACTTAAGTTGGCACTACTTAATTTGGCACCACTTAAGTTGACACCACTTAATTTGGCACCACTTAAGTTAGCACCACTTAAGTTGACACCACTTAAGTTGGCACCACTTAAATCACATTTGGGACATTTCTTTGTATCCTGCAACTGTTGAATGTGTTCGGATTTTGCCGCGTTACCTGGAAGCGTTACTAACAATGGGGCACATAAAGCGACAGCAGCTAAAAACTTTGTAAAACGTCTTTTCTGGGGGTTTGTGAGTTTCATCTTTTCAGCCTACCGCAGGCATACTTTGAATTTCTCCGGATTGCGAATGCGTGAATTATTATTGCTCTGTTTGCTCATTTTGTTCTGTCTGTGGCGAATCTTCCTCGTCAACTTTTTGGGTGTTACCTGCTTTTACCCAACCTTCTTGTTTACTTTCGCCACCTTCAACACGAATTTTTTGCCAGACATTATCGTTACTTTGTTCCAAAACAATTACTCTTGAATTAAACCCAACCCCACCAATACGTTCAGCATCTAGCTTTGCTTCGGTTCGCAAAACTAAGCCTTGCTTCCAAGTCACACGCGCTTTATAAGCCCCCGGTGGTAATGACTTTGGAGATGGGGTAGGCTTAGGAGTTGATTTGGGTGAAGCTTTGCTTTTAGCTTTAGGTGTAGAGGTGTCTTTGGTTCCTTTAGCTATGGTTGCTTTTGGATTTTCCCCTTTGACAGAAGGGCTATCATTGGCAAAAATCGGTTTGGCGGGGAGTATAGAAGTTCGATTCATCAAGTACAAACCAGTAGCAATTCCGCCGCCAGCTAAAATGGCGATCGCCAGTAAAATCCCAAGTGTGTATTTCAGTATCTTGATGATAACCACGGTGACAACCTCACACTATAAATTTATGAATTATAAATGATGAATTATGAAATTTTTGATTGTTCATAATTCATAATTACGACCTCATTATTGCAGCTGGCGTTGAATGCGATCGCTTCGCCTGCCTATGCCCTAAAATACCTCCGACATCTTGCCCTGAGTTTCACTCAGCCAGAAGGTTTTCCTCCAGAAAACCCTCTGGGCATAAACGGGCTATCGCTTAATGGACTATGTTTAGAAGCTAAACGTGCTCTCCCAGCTGCAGCCCATTCTTGCAATTTCTGAATTTGTTCGGTGGCAGTTCGTGCTAGTGGTATAATCTGACTAGCAGATTCTAAAATATCATCGGTTGTAAAGTCTCTATTTTGACTAAATCCGATGTGCATCGCTTCAATCAAGGTTTGCTCAATTTCTGCACCTGAAAAATCAGGAGTTTCATAAGCTAACCTGTCGATATCGTAATCTTTCAAGTTGTGAGCACGCAGTCGAGATAAATGTACAGTAAAAATTGCTTTTCTCTCTTCTTGGGTGGGTAAACCAACAAAGAAAATTTCATCCAACCTTCCTTTTCGTAGCATTTCTGGTGGTAGTGCTTGAATGTCATTCGCAGTCGCAACAACAAACACAGGTGAGGTTTTCTCGGCAAGCCAGGTAATAAATGTACCAAAAACACGGCTCGTGGTTCCTGCATCACCTTTGCTACCAAGTCCAGAAAAGGCTTTATCTATCTCATCTATCCACAAAATGCAAGGAGCAAGAGCTTCGGCTACTTGTATCATTTGTCGTGTACGAGATTCCGATTCACCGACTAAACCCCCAAACAATCTTCCCACATCTAGACGCAACAAAGGTAAATGCCAGTGATGAGCGATCGCCTTAGCGGTTAATGATTTTCCTGTTCCCTGAATTCCTACCAACATTAAACCACGGGGATGGGGTAATCCGTACTGTCGTGCCCTTTCAGTAAACGCGCCGCCCCGACGCAAAAGCCAATCTTTGAGGTTATCTAGTCCACCGATATCAGAAATTTGCTCAGTGGCTGGGTAAAAGTCGAGGATTTGGGTTTGACGAATCGTTTGGCGTTTTTCTTCCAAAACCAAATCGACGTCTTCTGGCTGCAATTCTCCGTGGGTGGCGATCGCTCGTGCTAAAACCCGACGAATGCGTTCCATCGAAAGCCCTTGACAAGAGCGTACCAAGTCATCTAAAACTTTAGCAGAAAGAGAGTGACCAGTTGCAGCTAACAAGCGTTCGACTTCTATTTTAATTTCGGCTGCTGCGGGTAAGGGAAATTCAAGAACTGTCAGAACTTCTGTTAAGTCGTCAGGAATCGCAATACGAGGCGACAGCAACACGATGTTTTTTGGTTGAGACTTGAAGAGTCGGGCGAGGTTGCGGAGTTTGCGGGCGATCGCCACATCTTCTAAAAAGCGATGGTAATCTCGTAAAATAAAGACAGCAGGCGCAGAAGCTGGAAGTTTTTCGACAAATTCCAAAGCTTGTAATGGGTTACGACGACCAAATCCTGCATCATTAGGATTACCTTGGTAACCATCCACAAAATCCCAAGTATACACTGGACGATTCCCCTGATTCGCTGCTTCTTCCCGGATAGCGCTTTCCACCCGTTCCTCTTCGTAAGTTGGGATGTAAATTAAAGGATAGCGGGCGCGTAGCAGCAGTTTAAACTCGTCACGGAAGCTCATAAGTAGATGTTAAAAGTTAGTTGTTAGTTCTCTTTCTCATTGTTAATGGTTGTCATGGTTCTAACAACTTTCTTGTTTTGTTTCCTCTGTTTGGCGATCGTTCAATCCACACCTCGCCTCGTTCAGGGGCTACGCTGTACACACCGGATCGCTTTTCACCTCACCCTCGCTTTAGGGTGCGCTAAAATCTTTCCCTCTCCTTAGCAAGGAGAGGGATGCCCGATAGGGCAGGGTGAGGTTTTGCACCGGATGAGGGGTAATTCGATGACTTGTGTGTACACCGTAGCCGAAGTTCCCAGAGGGATACCCGACAGGGCAAGGTGAGGTTATAACCCGCTTACTTGCTCAAAAGCTGCTTGAACCGCTCAAACATCCTCTGAGGGTTAAAGGCTGCCACCGCTGATAGCTTGCAAAATTTGGGAGATTTGTATTTTGAACTTCAAAATGAGGTGAAACGAGCTGACGAGTGTTATCAGCAAGCATTAGAAATCTATCAAGAAATCGGCGATCGCTTAGGTGAAGCTAACACCTTAAAAGCCATCGGTGATGTTTTGCAGTTCCTTAAACGTAGTCATGAAGCATTACAACGTTACGAACAAGCTTTGGCTTTCTACCGCGAAATCGGCGATCGCTTAGGTGAAGCCAACGTACTGCAAGGGTTTGGTAAATTACAAGATGACCCAGCGCAAGGGCTAGAATATCTCCAACAGGCTCAAAACCTCTATGTTCAAATTGGCGATATCTACAGCCAATGCCGTAATCTACTCTACTTCATCGCTGATGTTCAATTAAACATGGCACAGCCAAACGCCGCTGTTGACTCCTTACATCGCGCGGCTGAACTCGCCACCGCCATCAACTTTGAACCTTTTTTTAAATACGCTCAAAATAAGATAGCTGAAATTAATACGTCTTCCTTTGAGCAAGCTAAAGAGGAACAGAAGCGCGGTTGAATAAACTTGATTTCCTTACCGCTGAGACTATCGCGACTTCTGCGCCTTTTGTTCCATTAGCAGCTAAAGAAATCAAAAGTACGTCAGGACAGCCGCAACACACCTTACCAAGCTTTCAATTTTTTGAGAAAATGGGCTTCCCTGCGCACACCTTTTCCATCATATATATGATATCCTGTCAACTCGTTAAAAGTCAACCCTAAAATCAAAGCATCCTCCTAATTTGTAGTCAGCGGTTTCGCGAAGATAGCACTGACTACAAACCCATCAAAACTAAGGTCCCGGAAATTGGTTTTTCAAAGATTCCAGAGAAGCCCAACGTCTGTCAACTCGCGTATCTGATTTGCTTTGGGCGCTTGGTTGAATCCCCAGACAATTTGCATCACACAACTGTCGCTGAGGCAATTCCAAGCACATTTGCTCATACAGCCATGTACCGGGATCAAAATATCCTTGGGGTGATAAAGTTTCTACTAAATCATCAAATGCAATTTCCCGTTCTAAAGGTAGGTCATCTGTTTCGTTAGCGGCTTCATCTAACCAGATAATTTCTTGAGTATTAACCGTTAAACGATGATTGTAATTTTGCAAGCAGCGATTGCAAGTACAAGTAATGATTGTTTCTGCTTGACCAGAGACTTCTAAATAATTACCATGATGCTGCACGCGAATGTGACCGCGAACTGGTGTCAAAGTTTCCAAACCAGGTAGGAATTCTTTGACTTGAATTTCTTCTGTTTGTTGGGGCGCTTTAGTAAGCTGCGGAATATAAATTGCGTCCATAGGACTTGTGAGACATCCTCACGACGACAAACTCTGTGTATCATAGCGCGATGCAGCTGTTAATACATATTTCAGTCTAGCTTTTCTAGAAATCAGTTTATGAGTGCTGAATTGGGATTTCGGAAAATTTTTTGTTTTTGTATAAGCTAACGAGTTATGAGTGATGAGTTGTCACTGTTGGTGTTAACTCCTCACTCTTCACTCCTAACAACTGACTGCGTTCAGTTACTCTGTTGACGCAATTCGTACAACAAGGTGACGATGCGGCTCTTTTCCTCGGCTGAAGGTTTCTAAGTCACCAAACTCTTTTAAGAATGTGTGAACTTGGCGGCGTTCGGCTGAACTGAGTGACTTGATTTCTACTTCTTGACCAAAGGAACGCACTTGCTCTGCGGCTGCTTCGGCCATTGCGCGAATTTCCGCATATCTCCTGATGCGATAGCCATTCAATTCAACAGTGTAAGAGGCTTGTTCTTCCTGTTGTTGACTCAAGTTGAGAATAGAATTTGCTAGATACTGAATAGCATCTAGCACTGAACCGTCCGGACCAATTAAAATTTCGATTTGTTCCGGTGATAGGTTGGTTTCACGAATTGTCAACCAGTAACTATCTTGTTCTGAGGATTCCTCATCTTGAGTGAGGTTTGTTTCTTTCTCAGCTTCAATATCAACAGATAGTCCGCTAAGTTGCAGCAGTGTTTTCAACCACTCCTGACCTCGTTTCATTCGACTGTCACCTCATCATTAGCCTGTAGTCTTTTTCTTAGAACTTTTTGGTTCAAACGGGAGTGCTTTTTGTTTGGCGCTTTCTTCTTCCTTCTGCTGAGAATCTACAATTTTTTGTAGTTCCTCTGAAAGAGGTTCGCGCATAAGAAGATAGGTTTGCAGTGTCTGGAAAATATTACCAATCACCATATACATCAATACCCCAGCTGGCAGGGGGAAGAACAAAAACATCCCAGAAAAGATGATGGGAGTGATTTTGTTGACAGTATCCTGCTGTGGGTTAGCATTAGTAGTATTTTGCCCAGAAAGGATTTGGCTGACGTAGAGGGTAATACCAAACAGAACAACCATCGCGACAACATCCCAGTGAACAGTGCCATCTGGATCAATTGCACCAACTCTACCCAAGGCATCGATAAAGAGAAATCCTTGATTAGCTGCGAGTCCCGGAATTGTTCCCTGTATGGTGACGTCTCCTGGCTGTAACGCTTGGATGTTACCTTCAGCATCAATTTTTATCCGTTCTTCCCCTTTAATCACTTTCCATTCAGGAATAAGTTGACTACCGGGATGTTCTTTTAAAAGCGTCTCAAAGGGTTTGCCTTCTGGAGTTTGATATTCTATTTTCGTATTTTCTCCAACGGCTAATTTGTTACCTCCGGGAAGGATAGCACTGACTTTAAGATGTTCCCCTTCAGAAACATAGATATTTTGTGGGGAAGTCGCAAAGGCTTGCGGTTGAATTCTTTCGATTTGTTCGGCAGGAAAAATTTGCAGGTTAACACTATAGTTAACCCCAGCAAAAGGTGAACCTCGCAAAGTCGCAAACAGTGCCAGTAAAACTGGCATTTGTAGCAGCAATGGTAAACAACCTGCAAGCGGGTTGCCAAATTCTTTTTGGACGTTCATCGTTTCTTCTTGCTGCTTTTGCGGATCGTCCTTATAGCGCTCTCTAATTTCTTGCATCCGCTTGTTCATCAGAGGTTGCACGATCCGCATCCGTCGCATGCTGCGAATTGAACCAGCACTCAGGGGATAGAGCGCGAAGCGGATGATCAATGTCAATGCCACAATTGCCAATCCATAGCTAGGCACGATGCTATAGAACAAGTCTATGATTGGCAGCATCACGTTGTTTGAAAGAAACCCTATACCAAAATCCATTATTCTGAATTCAACCTGAGATACTGTAAATTGACTTAATCTAATTTATCTAAATCATGATTTAGATTGCGACTTGCATCGTACTACGGATAGCCGCACATTATATGAGTCAGAGAGTGAGGGAGTGTGGGAAAATATCCCTCCCTCGTTCCCGACAGCATCCTCTTCATCACTTCTTAGCGCCCGCGTAGCTGGGATTTTTGGCGATAACTTTTTCTTCTATGTAGTCATAAATTTCCCGAAACTTGGGAATTGCTCGTAGTTCCAGACGGCTACCGTCTCTGAGGGTTATAACCATATCTCCCCACAAGCCAATACCACGGGGAATTTTAGCCATTTTGACAATTTCTGAGTAAATGACGTCGCTGCGAGAACGTCCCATCCAACCACCCATCACGGAAATCCTGCGATCTGTGATACGGAAGCGTAACCACAATGCCCTGACAATCGCCCCAACTGTTAATGGAAGACCAACAACAGTTAGTCCAATCAATATGTTCGTGATTAAATCCCCAATATGGGGACCACCCTCATAATATACTTCTTCACGAATGCCCATTGAACACCTCGGCTTGTTCCAACAACTGCTCTAATTCTTGCAGAAATTGTTGAGTTACGCACTTTATATCTGCTGTTGGTTTGACTATGACCACAAGCCGCCACCCTGGTGATATTTTAGGCAATAACTGATAAAAAGCTGCTGCAATTTGCCGTTTGAGGCGGTTACGAACAACTGCCCGTTTGCTAACTTTTGTGCTGATCGAAATTCCGATTTGGGCTGGAGGAGTCATCTGTTTTGCGCTTTGTGTTTTTACACTTTCAGCAGCCGCATCACAAGATCGCTTAGAGGAAGGTGACGGTCGTAACGCTCTCAATGTTAAATGTGAAGCATGACGACGGATTCCTTCCCGGAAAACTGCCTGGAAATCTCTTCGGGATTTTAGCCGATTTACCTTGGGCAATGCCACAGTTACTATGATTGCTTTCTCTGCCTTAAACGCTCAAACGATAGCGTCCCTTCTTTCTTCTTGCTTTGATGACGTTTTGACCATTTGAAGTTCGCATCCGAGCACGAAAACCAGAGGTTCTTTTTCTTTTACGGGAAGTCCCTTCCAGTGTTCTCTTCATGTTTTTATCCTCTTAGACAATTACTATAAAAAAAGCCACAATTGATTATTATATCACATATTTATCTTTTCTTTGCAACTCAGCAGGAGTTGAGGAGCCACTGCGCCTGGTGGTGAGTCCAGCGCCGTGCCAAGAGTTGTCTGTTGCCAAGCTTCGTCTGTATTCAACACTATGGCATGGCATTTTGATGACATTGTGACTCTTTGGCGCGGAGTGTAGGCAGGGGGAAGGCTCCTGACTTCTCCTCAGGTGATAACTTAACTAATACTAATAATCCATGTGCCGACGTAGCGTGCTAACGGCACATCGCCAGGAGACTGAATTGAGCAGTTAAAATAGAACATTCCACCAGAAGGAGGGTTTTTGACGTTAGAGAAAACCAACTCAACACTGTTACCTGCTGGTACTGCTTCTTGGGGATAGATTTCAATGACGTGATTTTCTTTATCCCACTTCACCTCGGATAGTGGAATCTTTTTGCCCCTAACCTTGACTTCAACGCTTTTGGTGTCGAAGGTTCCTTTGTAGTACTCAGGATAAGAAATGACAAATTGAGCAACTGCTGTTTTTAACTTTTTGTTAGAAATTTTCAGCCGGTATCTATCCCAGCCATTGCTTTGCCCACCAAAATCTAATCGGAACGGTAGCTGATTTTCGCCTTTGACACCGCTAAATAGCGTCAACCCTGGCAAACTTTGTGCCCAGCTGATCGCTGGTACCCCAGCTAGCAAAAAGCCAGTCACAGCTAAAGTCGAGAGGAAACGTCGCATGGTTAAGCTCCTGAGCCAGAAATAGGTCTTTTGTTTAAATAACTAAGATTAAACGTTCGTAAACTTTACTTTACTACTGAAACATAGTTTAGATATGAGACGTAAATTCCTTATAAATGTGCCCTTCTCAGTATTTAAAAAAATAACGTATTTAAAGTTACATATCAGGCTCAAGACTTTTTTCAGCTCAGAATTTTTAGAAATTCAGAATCACTGAAAACACGGTTGAATTTTGATTTTGTTACTAAATATGTATAGATATATATAATTTGTTATAAAACTTGAATCATTTCATAATGAAATCAGTTGTGAAATTGGGCTATATTGACTAAAACAAGTTGTACTAAAATCAGAGTTTACTAATATTATTCGGGGATAGTTTTTGAGAATTCGACTAATATTACAATATGTAAAAAAAATAGGAAAAAATTCTTCAATTCCTAAAAGAAGTTAAAGACAGAGGAGCAAAATTTAGGGATTGACATAGGATGTGCAATAGACGACCATCTTTGCAAATACATGGGAATCTTGAAATTCTGCAAGAAACAAACACATTGAGTTAGGGCTTTGCGTAAGTCACTGTCGAGTTTGAGAGCGAAGGTAAAGTTGACTGGGCAAAGCAACTGCTAATAGCTGCTGCCCATGCACAATTAAATGTACCTACTGCCTCTTAAGAAAAATTTCATAGCTTGCAAAAAAATAGGTATTTATCTTCAAGGAGATTGCATGAGAATAGCAGTTGCCAAAGAAATTGAAGTCTGTGAGCGTCGAGTAGCTCTCATTCCTGACACTGTTGCCCGATTGGTTAAACAAGGTGTGGAAGTGTGGGTAGAAACTGGTGCCGGTGAGCGAGCTTTCTTTTCTGATGCTGCTTATGAAGCAGCGGGGGCGAAAGTCATCACTGATAGCGCCACATTATGGGGTGAAGTAGATATTCTGCTTAAAGTGAGTCCACCTCAAGAACGAGAAGATGGACGTTCAGAAGTTGACTTGCTCAAGGAAGGAGCTGTGCTGATTAGCTTTCTGAACCCTTTAGGGAATCCATCAATAGCACAGCGACTGGCAGAACGCAAGGTAACTGCTATGAGTATGGAGATGATCCCCCGGACAACTCGGGCGCAAAGCATGGATGCTTTATCATCACAAGCATCAATTGCAGGTTACAAAGCGGTGCTGATTGGTGCAGCAGCATTACCAAAATATTTCCCGATGTTGACAACAGCGGCTGGTACAATCGCTCCCGCGAAAGTGTTTATTATGGGTGCTGGTGTTGCTGGGTTGCAGGCGATCGCCACCGCCAGACGCTTGGGAGCGATCGTCGAAGCCTTTGATATTCGCCCCGCCGTCAAAGAAGAAGTCCAAAGTTTAGGGGCAAAATTCGTCGAAGTCAAACTAGAAGAAGAAACAACCGCCGCCGGAGGCTACGCCAAAGAAATTTCTGAAGCGAGCAAACAGCGCACTCAGGAAGTTGTCGCCGAACACGTCAAGAATGCTGATGTGGTGATTACGACTGCCCAAGTTCCTGGTAAAAAAGCACCTCTTTTAGTCACTCAAGAAATGGTAGCGCAGATGAAACCAGGTTCGGTGGTTGTGGATCTCGCGGCTGAACAAGGTGGTAACTGCGCTTGCACTGATCCCGGCAAAGATATTGTCTGGAATGGCATTACTATCATCGGTCCTATCAACTTACCATCATCAATGCCAGTTCATGCCAGCCAACTTTATTCCAAGAATTTGTCGTCGTTGATACAACTGTTGATTAAAGACAAAGCGTTGCAGGTGAACTTTGCCGACGACATCGTTGATGCGGCTTGTGTTACCCACGGTGGCGAAATTCGTAACCAACGAGTGAAAGATGCCTTACAAGCTTTAAGCGGTGTGGCAGGTTAATTAATTCGTAGTAAGTGCGTGCTTACTACAACTCAATTTGCATAAGGAGTTTTTTGAGCGATGACAGAAGCATTAATCGCTGCTTTGTTTGTGTTTGTTTTGGCATCCTTTACAGGATTTGAAGTTATCAACAAAGTTCCACCAACCCTCCACACACCCTTAATGTCAGGTTCCAACGCCATTTCTGGAATTGCTGTACTGGGTGCAATTGTGGCTTCTGGTGCTAGAGAGACGAATTTATCAGTCATTTTAGGTTTGATTGCCGTGATATTGGCAATGGTTAACGTGGTGGGTGGCTTCCTAGTCACAGACAGAATGTTGCAAATGTTCAAGAAAAAGGAGGTTAAGGCGTGAGCGACTTTTTACCAACTGGGATTCAGCTATCGTATTTAGTCGCTGCATCCTTATTCATTCTGGGTTTGAAACAACTGGGTTCACCTGCGACAGCACGACAAGGTAATGTTGTCGCAGCTGTGGGGATGCTGTTGGCAATTGTGGCAACAATGCTGGATCAGCATGTGTTGAACTATGAAATGATTTTGCTGGGGTTGGTTATTGGATCTTTGATTGGTATAGTCGCCGCCTACAAAGTCCAAATGACGGATATGCCCCAAATGGTGGGTTTGCTCAACGGCTTAGGTGGTGCAGCTTCAGCACTCGTTGCAGTTGCCGAATTTTGGCGGTTGCTAGGAAACGGTGAAGCAATACCCCTTGATGCCAACATCTCTATGTTGCTGGATGTGTTAATTGGTGGTGTGACTTTCACAGGAAGCTTTGTTGCTTTTGCAAAACTGCAAGGTATTATGAGCGGTTCCCCAATTACATTTCCTTTGCAACAACCATTTAACCTCTCGCTTCTGGTTGCCTTTATTGCGGGTAGTGCTTATTTAATTATCTCTCCGCACAGCCTACCTGTCTTCTTAGGAATTGTTGCTGTTTCTCTGGTGTTGGGTGTGATGTTCGTCATCCCCATCGGTGGCGGCGATATGCCTGTGGTAATTTCGCTGTTGAACTCGTTTTCCGGGTTAGCGGCGGCTGCTGCTGGTTTTGTGGTGATGAACAATATGTTAATCATCGCTGGCGCATTGGTGGGAGCATCTGGGATCATCCTCACCGAGATTATGTGTAAGGCGATGAACCGTTCTCTGTTTAGTGTACTGTTCAGTGCTTTTGGTACAGGGGCTGCGTCTGGTGGTGCTGGTGGTGATGCAGGTACAACTGATAAAACTGTTCGCAGCATTGATCCCGAAGAAGGCGCGATGATGTTGGGTTATGCTCGTTCTGTGGTGATTGTTCCTGGTTACGGGATGGCGGTTGCGCAAGCGCAGCACAGCATACGTGAGTTGGCAGATCAGCTAGAACGTATGGGCGTGGATGTAAAGTATGCAATTCACCCTGTTGCTGGTAGAATGCCGGGACATATGAATGTGTTGCTGGCTGAGGCGAATGTGCCTTATGAGCAGCTGCACGATATGGATGATATCAATCCTCAGTTTGAGCAGACAGATGTCGCTTTGGTAATTGGGGCGAATGATGTGGTGAATCCGGCGGCGCGGAGTGATGCAAATAGCCCGATTTATGGGATGCCCATTTTGGAAGTGGATCGGGCGAAGCAGACGATTGTGATTAAGCGCGGTATGAGTGCGGGTTTTGCTGGTGTGGATAATGAGTTGTTCTACAAGAATAAAACTACGATGCTCTTTGGTAGCGCTAAGGATATGGTGGCGAAGTTGGTTTCTGAGGTGAAGCAGTTGTAAGAGAAACGAACCGCAAAGGCGCAAAGAGCGCGAAGAAAGAATTAGAAAGGAAGAATTAGAGAGTGAGCTTGCCTTGGGGATATGATATTCCACAAGGCAAGCTTTTTTATGAGTTAAAAGTAATACTAGTAGAGAACGGCTATTGTTGATTGCTCAAGAGGGTTGCTATGGGAAAACAGCAGCAGAGATTTATGGTTTCCTGGCACAGGTATCAAGAACAGGTAGAGGAAACGCTAGCGACTCTTGGCAATAAGCCGCACAATATACTCGTTTTCTACGGACGAGCAGGTATTGGCAAAACTGATTTATCGAAGTTACTGTTTCAATATTTTAAGTCACACTATCTGGTGTGTGCTCGGTTGGATGGAGAGGGAATTTTTAACTACAGTTTGGCACGTAAACCGATTGAACCAGCACTACAACAGCTACGAGCAGATTTAGCTCGAAGTAGAGTTGATCTCAGTTGCTTTGATCTGGCATACCTGATGTATCGTACCGGGACAAGTCCCTTGATAGCAACAATTTCACCTGAGGCGGCTAAAGGGAAAGATTGGTTAGAGAATATCAACAATGGTTTAGATTTAACTGAAGCAGTTTTGGCAACAAAGCTGCTTGAGACAGTATCAGCTAGCTCTTGATGCAGCAGAAATCAGCCTTAGTCCCAGCCATCCGCAAACCCTGCAACTGCTGCAAGCACTGACGCACTTGTGCCGAAGAATGGGAGAATACGATGCGGCGGATGAGTTTGCAAAATGCCATAATGCCCATGTTCAACTTGGTAATTTTGAAGAAACTGCTGATGCTGCTAGGAGGTTAAACAATCTTGGTGATGTGCTTTATAAAAAGGGTGAGTACGGCAAAGCCGAACCTCTATGGAAACAAGCGCTGCAAATCCGCCTGAAAGTGCTGCGAGCAGAACACCCCGACACAGCCACAAGTCTCAACAACTTGGGATCGTTGTACGAATCCCAAGGACGGTACGATGAAACCGAACCCCTACTCAACCAAGCGCTGCAAATCCGTCTAAAGGTGCTCGGAGCTGAACATCCCGACACTGCCCTAAGTCTGAACAACTTGGCAGGATTGTACGAATCCCAAGGACGGTACGATGAAGCCGAACCCCTGTACAACCAAGCCCTGCAAATCTGTCGCAAAGTGCTCGGAGTTGAACATCCGGACACAGCCACAAATCTCAGCCACTTGGCATTGTTGTACAATTCCCAAGGACGGTACGATGAGGCAGAACCCCTATGCAAACAAGCCCTGCAAATGCGTCTCAAGGTGCTTGGAGCTGAACATCCCGACACAGCCACAAGTCTCAACAACTTGGGAGGATTGTACAAATCCCAAGGACGGTATGATGAAGCCGAACCCCTGTACAACCAAGCCCTGCAAATGCGTCTCAAGGTGCTTGGAGCTGAACATCCCGACACAGCCACAAGTCTCAACAACTTGGGAGGATTGTACAAATCCCAAGGACGGTATGATGAAGCCGAACCCCTGTACAACCAAGCCCTGCAAATCTTTTTGAAAGTGCTGGGAGCAGAACATCCCGACACGAAGACAACGGAAAGCAACCTCAATCGCCTCCGCGATGAAATGGCAAAATGATATTTCACGTAAAGACGCAAAGACGCCAACAAACACTCTGCGCCTTTGCGCCTCTACGCAAGATTCCAAGCAGAATTACTTTTTCTTCTTAGGCTTAGGGGCAGTGCTCTTAAAAGCATTGTTCTTAGAAGTGGTGCTTCGCATTTCGCGTTTTTCATCTTCTCGCAAACGGCGATCGCCTAATTCTAATATTTCCTATAACTCCTTAATAGCTTTAAACCACAAATCCCAAAACCACATTTAAAGCTGTACGAATGGGTTCCCAATATTCTTCTTCCAACACACCCACCAAACCCAACACGCGACGATGATCAACAGAACGAATTTGCCCAACATCAATAAAACGATCTCGATCTAATCCATTAGTTGGTGTTGCTTTCACGTTGACAACATATGGAGCTTGTTTACTTCCAGGTCGAAATGGCATCACAATTGTTAGCAATCCATACTGATTCATAATGTCATTTTGCACAACCAAGCAAGCCCGGATTTTTTGCGCCTCAGCCCCTACAGTTGGATCAAGGTTCACCCAACGAATTTCTCCCCGCCGATAAGTTAAATCACTCGCTGGCATGAATGCCATCTCCGACAACATTATCCCAAACAGCAATCTCAGCTTGATACTCTGAATCTTCAGCATCCTGCTTGAGGGCTGCAATCATTTCTGCTTCCAAAATTCGGCGGCGGTGTTGTGTCAGCAACGCATTAATATAACCACTGCGGTTGCCCTGTGCCTGCTGATCTATAAACTGGAGAATGTCTTCTTCTAAGGTAATTGTAACTTTGATCATTCAGTATTACCTTTTTGTCTTACTAAATAATCATACTACAAGAAGTCTCTGCACTCTTCCCCTTTAGCAGAAAAACGAAGCGCAAACAGACGACGCTAGGAAATATTCTACGTCCTAGCGCCTCTGCCCAAGATTTCAAGCAGAATTATTTTTTCTTCTTAAGCTTGGGAGCAGTGTTCTTAGAAGTGGTGCTAGAACTAGCGCGTCGCATTTCGCGTTTTTCTTCTTCTCGCAAACGGCGATCGCGCCAACCTGCCAGCGTCAAATAACCAACGCCTCCCGTAACTGCTACAAGCAGCACTGCAGCAACTGAAGCCAAAATAGTCAAGAATGGACTTTCCACGATTTTCTTAGAGTCCGTTGCGACCCCAAACTACCATTGAAATTGACCAAGTGAAAACAACAAGTAAAGCAACCCAGCCGAGTGTCAAAATTTCCATAGTGCTACTTTTAAACTCAATTGAAAACGTCTCTAAGTTTAATAATACTAGAAGCCTGTTCAGAACTAAAGTTTGGACGAGAGTGAACAAGATTTTAGATCCTCAACTTATGGCAGAACGCATTGAATCCCTCAAAGCTGGGATACTCGGGGGTTTGAGCCTGATGATAGCTTTTTTTCTCACCACCTTGCTGAATAATCTGGTGCTAGCAAAATATTTTGAGCAACTGGGCAGTCTGGCGATCGCTTCGCTAGATTTACAATGGCTAGTCAGGGCTGGAATTGTCTGTTTCTCTGGTTTGCTGTTCGGCGTCACCTACCGCTATATCATCCGCTCAGATAAAAATCCTCAATTGAAAGCTGGGGGAGTGTTAGCGTTTGGTTTAGTGCGCGGTTTAACCCAGGTAGATGTTGGGCTGTCATATTCTAGAGATATGTTACCTTTTGCGGTTTTGGGAGTCGAAAGTATTTTGTGGTTTGTGTTGGCGGCATTTTTTCTTGAGACTGCTATGCAATTTGGTTGGATTAAGCCTTTTGAATCAAACTAGCGCAGAAAATATATTTTTTGTCAAAATAACCATATGAATCTACCGAATCTTATCAAAACTCCGTCTTTTTTCCAACAAATCCAATGGGTTGCTGAACCTGTAGAATATATGGAAAAAGCAGTTCAGCAATATCCTGACATTTTTACTTCTGGAGTACTTGGTTCTCAGCGTCCTGTGATATTCGTGCAGCATCCCCAAGCAATTGCAGAAATTTTCACCAACGATAGAAAGAAGTTTGCAGCCCTGAGTCGGGAGAACAGAATTTTGCAACCCTTATTGGGGGACAATTCAATTGTGATGTTGGACTCTGATCGCCACAAACGACAACGCCAACTTCTGATACCCCCTTTTCATGGGGAACGGATGCAAGCTTACGGTGAAATCATCCGCAATATAACTGAAAAAGTCTTTAGTCAGCTACCACACAACCAACCCGTGTCGATTCGGACTACAATGCAGGAAATTTCCCTGCAAGTCATTTTACAGGCTGTTTTTGGTTTGTACGAGGGAGAACGTTGCCAACAGATCAAGCGTTTAATCACTTCAGTGTTGGAAGTTTTTCAGTCACCGCTTGGTTCTAGCTTCCTGTTTTTCCGCTTCCTGCAAAAAGATTTAGGGGCTTGGAGTCCTTGGGGAAGGTTTGTGCGCCAACGTCAGCAAATTGATGAATTGCTTTATGCTGAAATTGCTGAACGCCGTACGAAATCAGATCCAAATCGCATTGATATCCTTTCATTGCTGATGTCAGCACGAGATGAAGAGGGTAAACCAATGACGGAACAAGAGTTACGCGATGAGTTAATGACCCTGTTATTTGCTGGACATGACACCACAGCAACAGCAATGGCTTGGGGATTGTATTGGCTTCACCATTTGCCGCAAGTTGGTGAAAAACTCCTCCAAGAACTGGGTAACCTAGGTGATTCCCCAAATACCATAGACATTGCACGATTACCTTATCTAAGTGCTGTCTGCAATGAAACTTTGCGTATTTATCCTGTTGGAATTTTGACATTTGCTAGGGTTGTCAAGGAACCTGTTAAGTTACTGGAACATGAGTTAGAGCCTGATACGGCAGTCTGTGGCTGCATTTATCTTTTACATCATCGTCAAGATTTATACCCACAACCCAATCAATTTAAACCAGAGCGCTTTTTAGAACGCCAATTTTCTCCTTATGAATTTATGCCATTTGGCGGTGGTGCCCGTCGCTGTATTGGTGAAGCTTTGGCTCTGTTTGAAATGAAGCTTGTTTTGGCTACTATTTTCTCACATTATCAGCTTGCACTCACAACGAATCAACCAGAACAACCTCAACGACGAGGAGTGACGCTTGCTCCTAGCGGTAAAGTCAAGATGATGATTACAGGTGAACGGAAGTCTCAAGAATCTCGAAAAGTTGTAGCAAGTGTTTAGAGTGAGCATGATAAAACAATTCACGCATTCGCTCATTCAAAATTCAAAATTGATTAAAAGCTTTAGTTATGGGTATCAAGCCTACCTCAAAAAAAAGGATGATACACCAGACGCGCAGCGCGTTAGAAAAGCGGCACGAAGTGCGGTATAATACATTCTTGTTTAAAGCCCTCGGATTTCTCCGTGGGTTTTGAATTTTGTTAGCGCAGCGGGACGCAGTCCATTAATAATTTTGAATTTTAAAAAGCGAGTGACTTTAGCACTTGGTATGATTGAAGTCTATGGCGTTCCTACAGCAATAGAAGCGGGCGACGCCATGTGTAAAGCTGCCCGTATCACTCTTGTTGGGTATGAAAATACTGACTTCGGGCGAATTACTGTGCTTATCCGGGGGAATGTGGGTGAGGTGAATGTTGCTGTCACCGCAGGATTGGAGGCGGTTGTGCAAGTGAATGGTGGTGAAGTGCTTTCTCATCACATCATTCCTCGTCCCCATGAAAATCTAGAATATGTTTTGCCGATTCATCAATCAGGAAATATTGAGCAATTCAATTCTGATATCCGGTTTCCGCCGCCATTGTCAACTTAAAAGTTGTTGTTGGCTTTTCGAGTACACTTTTCTCACCACAATTGGTGCGTACTCGGTGAAACTGTCTTCTCAAAATTCCTCATCGACAAAGAATTCGTTTTCGTCTTCTGATTGAGAATTTCTTTGCCCAGAACCAGCAAGACTCCAAAGGGGTTGCAGCAACGCTACGCTGACTATCCCAAATCCAGCACAAAAAGCTAGGACTAAACCGACTGGAATTTGAACAGACTGAAAGCTGAGAAATCTCAAAGATACTGACTCAGCGTTTTGCACTGACAGGATGGCTACTCCTATTACCCATAATGCTATTACGGTTGATATTACCAGATTTGTAAGAGTTTTCATAGCAGTTTTAATTATTCTCTACAAGGTCAGGATAATTACTGATAAATTATTCTTACCTCATTTTTCTGTAGTTCTGCTTCCATTGAGCCATTTCATCTAAAAAATGGCAAAAGTCGAGTAAAACTGACAGAGTTATTTTGGAGAATAAGAATATGTTTTTGGGCAATGTGCCTCAGCTTTACAGTATTAGGACGCATCAGAGGGTATCTGAGGTGGGTTGGTTTGCCGATTTATGCGGGGGTGACACTGATCGTTTAGGAAAGCTTGACCCCTCTCGGCGCAGCAACTACGAACATTGCCGTGATATTGTGCTCACAGCTGATTCGTTGGGCTACAAGAATATTCTACTGCCCACAAGCTATATGTTGGGTCAGGAAGTGTTACCTTTTGCGGCGGCGATCGCATCCCAACTGCAGCAAATCAGCTTACTCACCGCAATACGTACAGGGGAGATTCACCCTCCGATGTTGGCACGTCATATTTCGACGTTAGATCATCTTTTACAGGGAAGACTTACTGTAAACATCATTAATTCTGAACTTCCTGGTTTTGTTGAAGATCCTGAATATCGGTATCAACGCTGCAAAGAAGTGATCCAAATTCTTCAACAAGCGTGGACGCAAGAGAGAATAGAGCTTCAAGGAGAGATTTATCGCTTGAGCTTACCGAGTTACCCAGTAAAATCATATCAGCAAAATGGCGGACCGCTGCTTTACTTCGGTGGTCTATCACCAGGTTCTCGTGAAGTTTGTGCTCAATACTGCGATGTTTTTCTGATGTGGCCTGATACTGAAGAAGGACTGTTTGAAAGTATGCAGGACCTTTCAAAGAGGGCTGCAGCTTATGGACGAAGTATCGATTTTGGACTGCGCATTCATGTTATTGTACGCGAAACTGAGGAAGAAGCTCGTTTATGGGCAAAAACTTTAATATCAGAACTTGATGCAGCTCGCGGTGTACAATTGAAATCTCGCGCCCAAGATTCTCACTCTGTAGGTGTCTTGAAACAGGATACTCTGCGAACAGTTGCTGATGAAGATGACTACATTGAGGGGAACTTATGGATGGGAATAGGACGAGCACGTTCTGGATGTGGTGCAGCACTCGTGGGAAATCCCTCTCAGATACTTGAACGACTGCATCGTTACTTGGATATGGGAATTCGAGCATTTATTTTCTCTGGCTATCCCCTGATTGAGGAGTCTCACTATTTTGCCAAGCTTGTCTTACCTCATTTGCCGAATGTTAGACTTGCAGAGGTTCAAGGAAGGTTATCTATGGTGCAGCCAGTGACACCTCTGACAACAGGAGAAGTACGATAGGGAGTGAGGGCTAGTTTTGACCACATCCCTAATCACGCTCTTACCACTGTTGCCACAACTTCAGCTTGTTCAGGGTATAGCTGTGCTAAATATCCGCACATCTCATAAGCTGCATCTAAGTAATAGGCACAGGGGATTAATAGCTTTTTGAAATTGGCGTGATCGCCTGTCTTCACGAAAGCACCAGCGATTTTTGGAAGACACCAATTTTGATTAGTGAGAATCATCTGTGTAGTCCTGATTGCTTGCTCAGGGAACCCTGCTAATATTTGTTCCTGAGCTACATCACTAATGGTGCTGGAGTGGGTAAGTTCCCTATCAACTTGTTGTGAAATTTCTAAAGCTATATCAAAAGCAGATTTTGCTTCTTCATATTGTCCTTGTTGTGCTTTGATTTTACCTATTTTTCTTATGACTTCGGCTTGCTTATATTTCATTTTTATAATTTTTCTAACATCAAAAAAATTAAACAATAAATCGTTTTCTGCTTGGACAATAATAATTTCTTCTAACAATTCGGTATCATACCCTTGATTAGAAACTTTTTGAGCTATATTTAAAGCATCAGCCAGAGTTTCTTTTGCTAATTCTATTAGACCATCATTGAACTGAAATCTCGCTAATTTTATCAGAGTTTTTGCCTGTACTTTTTGACTGTCAATTATCTGTTCTATTTCAAAAGTATTCGGTATATATCCTAGCTTATATTGTGTGATAAGTTCTTGTGATTTATGCCAATCTTTAATTTTTTTAATGACTGATTCTTTAGATTTATCATGAGTAATTGCTTGCAGAAAAGTAAAAGCATAATCAATATCCTCCTCTTCGGCTTGCATGAGCGCTATTTCTTCTAAAATTGCAGACTTTCTGACAGAATCATCGATAGATAAAACTGTATGCAGAGCAGCATATTTAAAGCTAATATCTAAATCTTTCAATTTCATTTGATGATTCGCTAATTCTTTTGATGCCCATGCTCTATCTGTTTGACTACTAATATTTTGAATTATCTGCCAAGCTTCATCAAATGTAATTTCTGCTTCCTGTCTATCCCCAACTTGCATTTGTGCAACAGCAATATCACATAGAGCCATTACTTGAAAAACTTGCTTCTCAATTACCTTAGTTGTCTGACGAGCAGTTGAAAATGTATATTGAGCATTACATATATCCCCTGTTTGAGCTTGTGTAGTTGCAATATAAATCAGCGCTGTGACTGGGGCATATTGATTATTAATTGTATAGCTTCCCTGGAGAACTTGAGAAAAAATAGTTCTAGCTAGTAGTTTATAGCCTCTTTTATATAGGATTTTAGCAATTTCAACTTGACTTGAATAAGATTCTAAAAAATTAATTTCCTTAATAGTTTCAAGAGAAATATTTGGTTCTTCTGTATGTGCTTGTTCTATTGCTATTTTTGCAATAGTTTTGGAACGTACATTATTTTCTTTAATAGAACGAGCTATCTCAAGCGCACTTGTAAATCTTTTCGCTTTGGCTTCTACTAAAGCTATACAGTTTTGAATACTTGCTTGCTGCCATTGGTGATTAATCTTTTTTGCTAATTCTAGAGCATCATTGAGCAGTCCCACTTGTACTTGACCCGTAGTAATTATTTCTATAAATCCTGTAACGTAACCAGGAGAGTAAAGATTTTTCATAGCATACTCAAATATTTGATTAAAAGCATTTTTAGCTTTTTCAATATCTCCTGTTTCCGCAATAACTTGTGCAATAATTGCCATAGCTATCATATTTCTGTTTTTGTGTTCATCAGTTTCTTTAGCACGCTCAAAAGCATCAGCAAGAAGAACTTCTAATTTGTCTGTATCTCCAAATCTAGCTTGCATTGATGCAATGTATGCAATTTCTATAGCTTGTTGCCACTTATACTTAATTCTATCTACATTTCTTAGTGCCTCCAGTAAATATTCTTGAAATGTTTCTGTGTTCCCTGCTCGCATCTCTACTTCTGCTTTTAGTCTCAAAAGCCATATCTCTAATGTGGCGACGTCATGTACTTTCGCTATCTTCATAGCAATATCAAGCTGCTCTTGATTAACTAAAGCTTCTACTATTGCTTCTATTGCTGTTATTCTGTAATGTTCTTTAGTAATTAACTCAGCAGTTTGTAAAGCATAGTTATATTCACCAATGTATGCTTGCGCGGATACGATTTCTTGAAGAGCTTCGGCTAGAATTCTTTCAGCATCCAAGTTGAGATAATTGTCAATTTTACCCACAGTATCAATAGCCATTTTAACAGTAGTAAGCGCAATCTCTTTGTTCACTACATCAAAATAAGCTTTTGCAATAGCAGTTAGAGATTTTACTTTATACCAGTAATTTGCATTTAATGAATCTTTATTTTCAATTTTATTTTGGAATTCTAGCGTTGAATTTAAAGATATAATTGACTTTGTTGACCAGTTAATTTGTTCAACTATTTTGAGGGCGATATCTAAATAACCTTCATCAAGAAGCTTGATACAAAACTCATATAACTCGTTTGAAGGCAAAATACATTGATATAGGGTGCTAAAAGTATCTTCATTGACTTGACAAATCTGAGTTAAAAGATAAAAAGCCCATTCTCCTTGTGCAAAATGTATCGAGAAACAAGGTAATTGTTTTTGCAGCAATTGT
The DNA here is from genome assembly GCF_012912105.1 of Brasilonema sp. UFV-L1. Classification (GTDB taxonomy): domain Bacteria; phylum Cyanobacteriota; class Cyanobacteriia; order Cyanobacteriales; family Nostocaceae; genus Brasilonema. The sequence goes on along the minus strand of NZ_QMEA01000064.1, from coordinate 7,033 downwards.
ATCAAAACTTCATGTGCTTCTTTCTGCTTATGTTTATCCTTCAACTCCCAAGCTAAAAGCAGATACCAAAGTACAGAGCGTTCGCTCTCACACATATCTGCTACTGCTAAAGCACGTTTTAAATTGCCTGAACGCAATACCTCCAAAGGAGACTCTTGCAGTAAAAGCTGTCGTGCATGTGCTAGCAAAAACTCCGCGATCGCACCCGCATCATCTCTCTCTGCTGCTGTTTGCAATGCTATCCGTATATTCTTTAACGGTAACTCTGGTTCATCGGGTAGTTGTTGGCGTTGAGCATCTGCAAAGGCTTTATTCCGTGCTAACTCATATAACTCATCCCACCGCTTCGCATCTCGCAAGTGTTCCGCATAATACCGTAAGGCGTATAAACTACGATGTTCTTGCCAAGAAGCACAAAAAGTTAGCAGCTTTTCTCTATAACCTTCAAGAAGTTCATCAGTATAAATTTCAGTACATATATAATCGCGCAGACGAGGATGAACCAAAGCATAGCCCTTTACCTCATTGCCTACTATCCATCGCCGCACTTGGTCGAGAATTTTGTGAAAGAAATTCTTTTTCTTTTTAGATACTAAGCTGGAATTTATAGTTTCTAAATCAGCACGGGAAATTGCTCCTAACGCTACAGTGAGCGTACCAAATAAGTCTTCTAATGGCTCATTGTTTTCTTCTGACTCTTCAATCTCTCGCCACCAAGCACTGAGGTATTTATTCAGCCCCTTCGGCTGACTTGCAATATTAGCAGGAGTCAAACGCCCATCTGCTGCATCCTCCGCTAGCAAGCGCACATAAAATGGATCTGCGCCCAAGCTTGGTTCTTCCTGATAAGCTGAAATCCGCATCACTTCTTTAAGAAGTGTGGGATTATCAGCAAAGACTGTTGCTCCTTTCCCTGCTTTTCGCAAAACATCTGCCACGTCATTGCGAGTTAATCCCTCCAGTGGCAAATACTCTGTTTGGTCTTTTGGGAAGTCGTAATCAAGCGTCAAATCTTGACCTACATCTCGCACTGTCACAATAATATGTAGGTTGTCGGGTAAACGGCGACGCAGATAACGAGCAATTTCCCAGTTTGTCACCTCGTCTAGTCCGTCAATTACTAGTACATGAGTATGCTCAAGTGGTTCACCCAATAAACGATGGTACAGTGCGTCCAAATCGGGCAGCTTTTCTGGAAGGGTATCAGTATAACCGTGCCAATGCGCCATTTGCTCAATTACATTTCTTAAAAAACCTTCCTCTGTAACGCTATTGGGGTTTTCATAAGGGGCGAAAAAATGGTCAGCAAATGTTTCTGATGCTTCACTTACTAACTTCGCCATCAGAGAAGTTTTGCCAAAGCCAGCAGGAGCTGTGATTACTAGGTAACCTCCTGTTAGTTTGTTGATGAACTTTGCTATTTGAGCAAGTGCGGTATCACGTCCACCGAATAAAGTGAGGCGATTTTCTATCAGTGACTTGAAAACTTTGTGGTATTGAGGGTGTAAGCGGTTAGTTTGGAGTGTATTTCCCTGAATGACAATTTGGGTTTCAATGTTGGTAGTGTTTTGCTGAGTGATGTCACCCGTGTTCACATTTCCCATAATCTTTTTCAGCAATTCCTGCTGAATATTTGGCTTTCGATTGTCTCCTGACGAATTATTTAACACTTTTGTATAAATCCATTTTTACCAAAGTTGCAATTTGCGATGGCAGATAGCGCCCACCCTAAAGAGGCGATCGCTATAATTCTTTTCATCAGCATTTAAAATCGCCTAAAATTTCGGTAAAGATACCGTCGGATATCTTTTCTATACTTTTTGGCTTAAGTTACCCAAGTTTATATCCGCCTCTACTTCTACATCTTTTAACATCTTCTGATTAACATCAGTGCTACCTGATTTTGCTTTCTGAGTCAAATCTTGAGCCGTTAAGCTTTTAGCCTTAATTCCTACCCCCATTTCTTGTACTACTTTTAATGGGAGTTGGGGCATAACTTCTGCTGCAAGTGCTTCCACAACTTCCGCAACTTCTGAGTCTGCATTAGCAACTGATTCCAATTTTGCCGTCAGCACTTCGATACCAAACTCCTCTGGCTGCTGTTCCACTAACTCCGGTTGGTAAGTAACTCGCTCAATGGTGCTGGCTGTTTCTGGTGCCTTACGCCACAATGCTTGTTTTAGCTTGCCCATCTGTTCCAAAGCCTTGTTTCCCAGTTCTGGCAACTTCTCACCCATCTTTTCTCCAACTTTTTCAATCATCTTCGTCAGGAGAAGGGTGGCGATAGCAGTGGCTGTTAGTGTTTCCATGAAAACCATTATTTGCTGTCTACAATATATTTAATACACGTGGAGCGCGGATGTTTCCGCATTCCTTACAGTTTTTCAACGAGTAAACAGCACAGCAAATAAATAAATGCATGGAGCGTTATTGTTCATTGTTACAGCATTCAAGTGATATGTATCTCAACATTGAAAAACGTAAGATAGAATTTTGGCGATTACTTCGCTCTGGCTGTTGGGTTTCCTTACCCCTACCTACGGCGATGAGCCATAGCTTCGCTGCCGCGCGGAGCGGAGATTGCACTGCGACTGACCGCAGGTTATCGTACTTACCAATAACGAGTGACTGCATAATTGTCTAGCACAGCATCCACGCTAATGATCGGGATCTTTTCTGTGAGTGCTTGGGCAACCAAAAGCCGATCAAAGGGATCTTTATGATGAAATGGTAGAGCTACGAGCGCGGCTGCATGAGCAACTTTAATCGGTAATATATCCAATTCGTTAATTTGGATTTGATGCTCCATCCATGTTTCAAAATTTCCAGGAATTTGATACTTACCAATACTAACTTTGATGGCAATTTCCCAATTGTTGCAGGACTGAGCAAGATATCATTGAGGGGATCGACAATCAAATCACAGGCGACTTGACTAAGAGCGCGATCATTGAGTACAAACCAGAGGAATGCGTGAGTATCGAGCAGAAACCTCATGGCATGTAGTCGTGAAAGTCTTCCAAGTGGGTTTCGTCTTCGGACAGGACGGTTAGGGTTCCGATTGCACTACCGGGCTGGCGAGGCTTGCGGGGTGGTTGGAGTTCGGCAATCAGTCTGGCGACAATGCGATCGCCAGAAAAAATCTGCACTTCTTCACCGGGTTGCAGACTGGCAATCAGTTCGGGTAAACGAAGTTGAGCTTCTGTTAATGGAATCTGTGTCATTGTTTTGTGCTTCTGTGCGATACGCGGGGAGTATATCAAAGAATTAAGGTGTAGGGCTGCACATATTCTGCACCTACACCCCACACCCTTATACTGAAAGAGAATAAAATTTATTTACTGATAAGAAGCGGCATATTCAACTAGTTGTCCGAGACGCTGACGTAAGGTTTCTAATCCCAAACGCTGACTCGCGGAAATAAACACCGCTAGAGGAAACTCTTCCTGCGCTAATGCTAAATTTTTGCTATCGACTTCATCAATTTTATTAAAGACCACCAGCGCGGGACCGGGAGTGATGGGCATTTGTGAGAGAATTTCTCTGACAGAGCGAATATGACTCAACCAAGCAGGATGAGACAAATCTACCAAATGCAACAGAGCATCAGCTTCTGTGACTTCCTCTAAAGTGGCGCGGAACGCATCCATTAAAGATGCGGGTAACTCGTGAATAAACCCCACTGTATCTGTCACCAGAATTTCTTGAGGTTCATTTGTTTCGCCGTGGGGAACAACTAAGCGGCGTGTCGTGGGATCAAGAGTGGCAAATAATTGGTCGGCTGTGTAAACCTCTGCGTTTGTGAGAGTATTGAGCAATGTAGATTTGCCAGCGTTGGTGTAACCAACAATAGCTACTGAGGGAACTTCTTGATGTTGTCGCCGCTGGCGCAACCGCTCCCGATGTGCTTGTAGTTGATTCACTTCTTGTTGTAGTCTGGAAATACGTCGCCCAATCGCACGACGTTCTGTTTCTAGTTTGGTTTCACCAGGACCACGAGTCCCAATTCCACCCCCTAACCTGGACATTGCTTGACCTCGACCAGCTAGTCTTGGTAACATATACTCTAACTGTGCGAGCTCAACTTGCAATTTACCAGCACGAGATTGAGCACGTTGAGCAAAGATATCTAAAATAACTTCAGTGCGGTCAACGACCCGAACTCCAATTTGCAATTCTAAATTACGAACTTGTGTGGGTGAGAGATCGCGATCAAAGACGATAAGATTTGCTCCTAGGGTTTGAGCAGCTACGGCGATTTCTTGAACTTTACCTTCACCAACAACTGTTTGAGGATGAATGCGCGATCGCTTTTGTCGCATCATCTGCAACACTTCTCCTCCAGCCGTATCCACCAACCGTGCCAATTCTTCCAAAGTGTCTTGGAATTGTTGAGCACTCATCTCATCAGTCATGACTCCAACAATCAGGACGCGATCATTGTCGGTGTCTACATCTTGGGCAACAAATTCCCGCCGGAACTCAGCTTCCAGTCCTTCCACCAACTCGATGAAATCCTGCTTTGTCAGCATATCCACACTCATGGGTGGCGAAACGCTCCAACTCGTGTATGGGAGGTTGCTCTTGTTTTCTTTACCTCCCTGATTCTCCTCACCACCAGAAGACAAATGAGAAACTTTTTGCATAGCTGGACTGGTGATGAGAGCGCGAGCGTCTTGTGGTGTCAAGTGAGCCAAGTAAGTTTCTTTAACATACCCAGTTGCGCCACCACCGCGTCGTTGAAATCCTGTCCCAGTAATGTTTAACATGACTAAGGCATCCAAGCGTTGCAATGCCATAGATGTCAGCGCCGCTTCATTAGGCGGTTCTGGTTTGAGATGAGTAGCGATGCAACGAATACCACTCAACCGTTCTGCGCCATAACGCGGTAATTCCAAAGGTGGAATTTGCGTTTGACGGGGCGTACCTACCCCGACACGGATGACTTGTCCGCGACGGTTGAGGTAAGCACACACAGGCTGATTGATTTCAGTGCTAATTGCTGCTAGTCGCTGGGAAAACTCAGGCGTTGTGATGCGATCGCCTGGTATGCGCTGGTGATACAGTCGCTGTATTTGTTTGAGCTGACTAGACTTTAAACCTTGGAGATTACCAAAGATAGTCTCGATAAGCATCTATGACCAGTAAAATGGTCCCCCGAATCCTACTTCCTCTATTTTATCTCACTGTTTTTGTGTCAAAACTCTTACTTAGGGAGGATGTTTTTTTTAGAATACTTTAATTTTTTATATGACGCTATGTTGTATGATATGAGCCTGTACCTAATAGAGCAATGGTAACAACACGCATCCCCTCAGAATCAAGGGTTGTTTTAAGAAACATCAGCAGGCAGACCTTTGAAACCATGCTAGCAGAAATGGGGGAAGACCGAGCTTCCCGACTTACTTACGACAGAGGTACGCTGGAAATTATGACACCACTGTTGCCTCATCAATATTGGAACAGATTGATTGAATATCTCATTTTTGTTCTTGGGAATCACACGGGGGAGGCAGCAGCCCACTGTGTGGCATTCCCAGTCAGCAGCCCAGGAACGAGGGATGCAAATTGTAGAAGAAAGTTCGCCATCGCTTAACAGCCACCTGTAATTCCACTGATAGCCAATCATCAAAAAGCTGATAAACTGGCAATCTTGGCACTAAATTCCACCCAGCAGGCTGTAATATTTCTTTTAATTCCTGCTCTTGAAGATGCGGATAATCAGGATTCACTTCATCTTTTGGTCCAATTCCACCCAAATCTCTCGCACCAGCTTCTAAACAAGCGAGTAACCATTCGTCATCTTTCACTAAATTCGGGGGAATTTGTATTGTAATATCTGGCGGTAAAATTTGACGTGCTTTTGCAATGACTCTTGGCAGTTCATGAGGATTAAAAGGTGGTGCGTCAAAAGTTTGCTGATGTCCTGGACTGTGGGGTTGCAGGATAACTTCCTGAATATGATGGTAACGTTGATGAATTTCGGCTATGGCTTCTAATGTTTCCCACCAATCTTTTTCTGTCTCCCCAATTCCCAACAGTAAGCCAGTGGTAAAGGGTATCTTCAACTCTCCCGCCCACTGTAATTGTTGTAGACGCAGTTCTGGTATCTTACTCGGTGCGTGTTTATGCACTGTCTTCAACAACTCTGGCGTTAACTGTTCCAACATTAAGCCCATCGAAACGTTAACTTTCTTTAATTGTTGCATTTCTTCAAAACTCAGCGGTCCAGCATTGGTATGTGGCAGAAATCCCATCGCCAAAGCTAATTCACACAAATCATAAATCCGCTGAAACCACGCCTGACGCTGTGGGGAATGGGGATGCACTTCTCCACTGAGTATCAAAATTTCACAAATGTTGTTATTGTGAAGTTGTGTTAAGAGTTGTTCTGCTTCTGAAATTGTTATCCATTCGCTCTTACCTGGCTCTGTGCGAAAGTTACAGTAAGTACAGCGATTAAAGCACTCGTAAGTCGGAACGATTGTGTAAGCTGGGCTGTAGGTAATTTTTGGAAGATGAGAAGTTGACATATGGGGCGATCGCAATACGGTTCGGATAAGCACTAGACACAAATTCGGTAACTTCTGTGAAACCGAGTTTCTTTAATCGACAATGACGTTAACAGCAACCGTATTGAGAGCGATAGCTAGCCCCTTAGGGGGCCTGCGCTAACGCTGCTGCCTAAGCGCAAAGCGCACGCTACGCGCTCCGGCAGATCGCTCTCTTAATAAGATTACCTCTAGATAAGTATTTGGCTCAAGCAGTGTCACTCCTGCGCATTGATTCACAAAGGCCAGAACAAAGGCACAGTTTGGGGTGTAAGGCATTGCACCTCACCTTCCAACACCCTAGTAATTACGACCAAAAATAAATTTGGCTCAAAAGTACTTTACAAAACAAAATATATGTCTTAATATAAAGACACAAAGGAAAAACAAAACACCTTTGGATAGCATACATACATAAAACGTACGTAACGCAATCATAAGAACCATGACAACCGTATTACAACGTCGCGAAAGCGCAAACG
>NZ_QMEA01000063.1 GCF_012912105.1 Brasilonema sp. UFV-L1 | reverse complement strand
ACTTTTTTTGACACAAAAGCCTCCTCTTCCTTTGGTTGAGGTGGCTTTTGTTTTTAATGCTTTGTTTATCCACTAGACATCCAATACGGTTCGGTTAAGCTGAAGTTCCCCTTTGACAAAGCTGAAGTTCCCCTTTGACAAAAAAGTGTAGTGTATGCATAGAAGGGCTTTTGGCAATTTTGACTTCAGTTTTATTGGTCAATCGTAAAAAAAATTTTGAATTTTAAACTTTTCTAGACCCTAAGTCCCACTTCTGGTAAGATTTTTGTTACATTTTTCATGCAGTTACTTAAAAAATGAATCGCGAAAAGAGTCGCTCTTATTGGCGTGCTAATACTGCTTTAATTCGCAACCTTTTAATAGTTTGGGCGCTAGTGTCTCTCGTTTTCAGTATTTTGCTGGTACAACCATTGAATACAGTACGTTTTTTTGGCGTACCGTTTGGCTTTTGGATGGCACAGCAGGGCTCAATCTTAATTTTTGTGGTATTGATTTTCATCTACGCCTTCCAAATGGACAAGTTAGACCGCAAACATAATATTAGAGGGTAAGAAAAAACTGTGTCAGTTGAAATTTGGACTATTTTAATAGTTGGACTTTCTTTCCTAATATATCTTTACATCGGTTGGCAATCACGAGTTAAAGATAGTAAAGGTTTTTTTGTAGCGGATCAAGGAATACCCTCTATTGCAAACGGTGCTGCTACTGCTGCTGATTGGATGTCTGCGGCTTCTTTCATTTCAATGGCAGGGCTAATTAGTTTTATGGGCTACGATGGCTCCATTTATTTAATGGGTTGGACTGGAGGCTACGTGCTGTTGGCACTGTTGCTCGCTCCTTACCTCCGCAAATTTGGTAAGTATACAGTACCGGATTTTGTCGGAGACAGATACTACTCTAACATAGCCCGTCTGGTGGCGGTCGTGGCAGCCATTTTTGTCTCCCTAACTTATGTTGCTGGACAAATGCGGGGCGTTGGCATTGTTTTCAGTCGCTTTCTGCAAGTAGACATTAACACAGGTGTCGTCATCGGTATGGTGATCGTGGGCTTTTTTGCTGTGCTAGGCGGTATGAAAGGCATCACTTGGACACAGGTGGCACAGTACTGCATCTTAATTATTGCTTACCTCATTCCAGCAATTGCAATTGCTGTACTACTCACAGGCAATCCGATTCCCCAGTTTGCATTTACCTTTAGTGACATTGCCGACAAGCTCAATCAAATCCAAGTTGATCTTGGGTTTGCAGAGTATACTCAGCCATTCGTCAACAAGCCCATGCTGGACGTGCTGTTAGTTACGATTGCTTTGATGGTAGGAACCGCTGGGCTACCCCACGTAATAGTACGTTTTTATACAGTTCCAGACGTGCGTTCCGCTCGGTTTTCTGCTGGCTGGGCACTGTTATTCATCGCTATTTTGTATACTACCGCTCCCGCCCTCTCCATGTTTGCCCGTTATAACCTAATTAATTCGCTGCACAATCATACTGTTGAGGAAGTGCGGCAGTTAGACTGGGTAAAAAAGTGGGAAAACACAAAACTGCTGACCTTTGAAGATAAAAATGGTGACGGGCGTCTACAGTTAACTCCAAAAAAAGACACGAACGAGATTACGATTGACCGAGACATCATTGTACTTGCGACTCCAGAGATTGCTAAACTGGCTCCTTGGGTCATTGCTTTGGTAGCCGCTGGCGGATTAGCAGCCGCTTTATCTACAGCATCAGGACTGTTACTGGTGATTTCTAGTTCCATAGCCCATGATGTATACTACCGGATCGTTGACCCAGGAGCATCAGAACAAAAACGGCTGTTTGTCGGACGCTTGATGGTCGGTTTGTCTCTGGTTGGTGCTGGATATTTTGGGGTGAATCCACCAGGTTTTGTGGGTGAAGTCGTGGCTTTTGCTTTTGGATTGGCTGCTTCTAGCTTCTTTCCAGCTATCTTCCTGGGTATATTTGACAAACGCACCAACAAAGAAGGGGCGATCGCTGGTATGGTGACAGGTTTAATCTTCACAGTGGCATACATCGTAGGTGTAAAGTTCGGGGGTATGCCACCTTGGTTCTTTGGGGTTTCTGCTGAAGGAATTGGTACTGTGGGTATGCTGCTAAACTTAGTTGTTACCCTTGTGGTGTCTCGTCTAACGCCACCTCCTCCAGCAGAGATTCAGACACTAGTGGAGGATTTACGCAGTCCGGATATTGAGGAAACACAATCAATTAGAACTGTGCATTAGTAAAAAGTGAACTACCTACACTGTATGCGCTAGACATCTCCAAAAACTATTCTTAAAGCCTTGTGCTGTCTAGGTTAATGTTGAATTTCAAACAGAGGTCTGTTGCATCAGTGTAGGCTTCTGAAAAATTCCCTCCACTCAGAAAATTAGGAGGGGTGTATGCTAAACCAATGTTGATAGAGTGGACTCCGAAGTGTGCTGATGATGGACACTCTGGACACTGCATAGCAATCGCCCTAATTCATCTTTCTCTTCTGCAACGCCATTTTTTTGACACCAATATAATATTGCGAACAGGTCTATTTGAGTTTTTCAAAATCTATCTCTGCAAACTACGGGGATCTAAAGCATCCCTTAGCCCGTCACCTAGCAAGTTAAAAGCTAACACTGTCAGAATAATCAACATAGCTGGAGGCCAAATTAGCCAAGGTTGCAACACCAAAATAGAAGCGTTAGTTGCAACAGATAACATATTACCCCATGAAGGATCCGGTTGTTGAATTCCTAACCCGATAAGACTGAGTACTGCCTCTGCTGCAATAAAGCTAGGAACAGCGAGTGTAGCAGAAATAATAATATAAGTGGCGGTTTGTGGTAACACGTGACGAACAATAATGTAAAGTGGATTGCCACCCATTGCTTTTGCAGCTTGGACGTATTCTCTCTCTTTAATAGAGAGGACTTGTCCGCGAATGACTCGTGCTAATCCAGCCCAACTGATAAACGAAGTAATTACAACAATCAGCAAGAAGCGTTCTGTACTAGATAACCCTGGCGGTAGGACAGCACCTAAGGTAACCAAAAGATAAATACTCGGAAAAGTCATGAGCACTTCGCTTAAGCGCATAATCACACTATCAGTCCAGCCACCGAAATAGCCAGAAATTCCTCCAATCAACATTCCTAAGGGAAAAGTCAGGGCAACTCCAATAATACCGATAAATAGACTTATTCGACCACCATGCAGCAGGCGACTGAGTTGATCTCGACCTTGGTCATCTGTACCTAAAAGGTTAAACTTTGCCTCACCAACAGCACCAAACAAATGTATATTTAGCGGGATACCACCAAATATTTCTACCTCGTCCCATTTTGGGGGTAATGGTAAATTCAGCTGAAACAGACGATACTCAGGTCCTTTGACAAATAGTCTTAGGGGAGAGGGCTTTTTAAAGTCTACGATGATTTGGCGATCGCCCGTTTTTAAATTCGTGTCTCCCTGAATTGTTGGATAAATATGAGGACCAATAAATTGCCCTGATTGTTTAGAAACCCAGTAAACACGAGTTGGTGGTAGTAGAGAACCATTAGCTTGTGAGGTGTAAGGGTTATAAGGGGCGACAAAATCAGCCCAAATGACTGCCACATAGAAAACCAAGAGTAAAATTGCCCCAAATCTTGCCAAAGAATTTTTCTTTAATCGATGCCACCAATTCATAATAGTTGCGAGTTATGAGTTATAAGTGATGAATTATAAATTATAAATTCTGAAACTTTTTTAGTTATTTATAATTTATAACTTCTAAGCACGGAGTTTTTCAACAAGATATAAAGGTTCTTCTTGAAGTTTTTCGTGTTCTACAACAAACACATTTGAGTAGAGATTAGCAACAATCTGCTTTCCTTGTTGTGTGAGCGAAAGGTAGCGTAATCCATCCTTGATATAGAGAGAAACAACATTCCAGTAGAACTTGGCATAGTTCTTGCGTAAATCACCAGGGTTTTGATAACCCAATACCTTATTCATTCCAGTCTCTTCAAATTCGTAAAACAAAGAGGTAATCTTGTTTAGGTAACGTGGGTCGCTCAATTGTCCAATTAAATCGGCAGCACGCACTAAACCTGCAAAATTATTTGTATTTTGGTGGTCGTCTTGTGCTGGTACTGGAAACCGAGTCAATTCAATATTGCTCTTAATCACTTCTGAGTCTATCAATTTGTGACCGCCAAAACGCTCATCAATAAAAAGCTTTGCCCGATCTACATGATATGGTGTGAGACTAGCATCAGAAGCTCCAGGAATCAGAGAAATCATGTTTCCATCTTTACCGGAGGCGTACAAACCTTCGTTCTCTTGGTCTTGTCGGCAAACTCCTTTGACATAACCAATATCATGACACACTAAGGATATAATAAAATGCAACCAGTCTTCACAAGAAACACCTCCTTCACGAATATGTTTACCGCGTAAAATTTCTTGTCCAACCAAAGTTACTAGGATAGAATGTTCTACGTTATGATAAAGAGCGTCACTATTGGCGATATTTTCCAACGCCATGTTACCTGCCCAAGCTATAATGTCCTGGTAATCTTTTTTTAAGCCGCCGTAGGTGCGACGGTAGCCTTCGCGAATTTGAGCTACAAACGCATTAATCAAAATTTCAGTGGCATTAAACATAATTAGTGACTCAGTTACATACCAAATCATTATTTATTATTGGTTTATCTCAAATTTGCATAATTTGGTGACCGTTGAAGCACTGAAAAAAAGGCAAATTACTGCTTGTAGCTGTTCATAGTCTCAACATATCTACTAACAGCGCTTATATGCAAGAGATAGGAAATTTTTATGAATTTAGCAAAATACTAACCTGCCTTCATAAGTTGTGTATGGTTCCAGACTACTAATCAGTAGTAGTACAGTTTTGTTGTTACCTTAGCATCACTCAATTAAGTAACTTGTTCCTGCTTTGGCAAAATCGTGACAATAGTCACTAATCAATTTGAAAGATAAATTTGAAAATATTACAGCTAGCAACACAAAAGATACGTCATAGTTAATATACAGTAATTAATTGTAAGCTTTCTTAAGCAAAACTGCCTAAAAGTGTTTGAGAAAATGCAGGTATAACTGTGGGTGAGAAAAATTTTTCAGAATTAGAGGTGTGCCCGTGTTTACTCGTTTTGGTGCGGAAGTCTTCATGAAGGCAGAAGGCAACCCATGCTAAAAAACGTGAGATTAAAACTTCGACCAAAGCTCCGGAGGCTCCGGCTCCGCACCGTATTTTCAGTGCAAATGTACTATACAAATGTCATTACGAGAGTAATTACTAGAAGCACAAAAACTTAGACATTTCCCGAATAAGCCAGACATCGTTTGTATAATTAGATGTAGCTTAAAAATAGAAAAATGTCCAAGTATGTACCACCAAGAGTTGTCTGGATTAAAAGTATCAGTTAATACATGATATATCTATGTCAAGTGTGCATTTAAGGACAAATCTATGGTATTTTAAAAAAACCGGAATAAACACCTCAAATTCTCTAAGCAAAACCTTTTGAGAATTTACAAGGACGTACGATAGTTACAAAAGTTTGAGACCAGTATAATTAACGATACTAACTCTTTAAGATTGCATCAGAAAGAAAGTTTCTGCGTGCAGACTTTTTATGATTTTTTGAACCGAGAAAAGGTTGCCGTTAGCAACCCTTTCTCTCTCCTCTCTCAATGATTATTATTATCAAGTGGATGCTTTTTTTGAATTCTTTTGGATAATTTATTTTTTGGAAGTTTCTAACCATCTTTGGTCGAAATATTTGCTAAGATTAGCATTAAGCTGTTTGTTGCGCTTAGAAAATGCATTTTTTGACTTTGAAAAAAACCGTCAAATCCTTTCCCAGCCTACGGCACGAAGCGCCCCTGGAGGGGCGCTGCGCAAACCCTAACACTCTCGATAGTACAGTTGTACGCGAACAGCTTATCCGAGGGTGCTTACCTGACTTGCGGGTGTAGTTCAGTGGTAGAACGTCAGCTTCCCAAGCTGAATGCCGTGGGTTCGAGTCCCATTACCCGCTTGACTCTTGTCGATTGCCAAATGATATATTCGTAGATAAAACCCTCATTGTAGAGAGGGCTTTGGAAGTTTCTACTGTCGTCTCTGAATTATTCAGAATTTTATTAAATAGAAATTTTAATCAACGGCAACCATCACATCTGAAGATTTAATAATGGCGTATGCCTTCTTACCTTCAGTCAGTTGAAGCTTTTCCACTGAGGACTTAGTGATGATTGAAGTCACCTCTACTCCTGGAGCAATTTCCAATATTACCTCGTTGTTAACAGCTCCTTCGACGACTTTTTTCACAGTAGCTTTAAAAGCATTACGCGCACTGACTTCCATCTTTCAATTTCCCCTGTATCATTGTGACTCACTCATATTAGCAACAATTGTCTGTTGTAGTTAACAGCTGAAGCACTGATATTACCATCATTAAACTTTTTTAACTATAAAAACTGTTGTCACTACGAAATATACCCAACATCATCTTGATTTTCTGCGCTTGTCTTTCAGATTTTCTGAAAGCAAGCCAGATGTGATTGGTGACAGACTTTGCAGGTTTAAGAATTAGCGTTAATTGATTTGTCTGTACCCATTCCTGACACAGATAATCAGGAAGCATGCTAAAGCCAAAACCATAAGTTATTGCTTGTCGAATTCCTCTTAAATCTGGAATCACGAGTTTGGGATTGACATCAATTCTTCTACCGAAGATAACCCGCCAGAAGCGACGAATAATCGGCATCTCTTCGCTGATTGGTACTCAATATCTGACTTATGTAGCTTTGGGCGAACACCAGGACGTTAATCCTCAGGTTGTTGAACAAATCCTGACTCTGTGTGCTTAATAAAATAACGGGATAAAACTTGTAGTTGCGCTCTTTGCGCAACTACAAGACAGTCAGCAGTCTCTACATCTGGGCTTGACTAAAAACAATATTTCCATTTATAGTGAAGTAGACCAATCGGTCGGAAACACGTACATGTCTAAAGGCGAAGAAACAAAAGAGAAAATTCTTCAACAAGCAGCCGAACTGTTTAATCAACAGGGGTATGCTGGCTCTTCTATTTCAGACATTATGCGTGTCACAGGATTGCAGAAAGGAGGGATATACAACCACTTCAAAAGCAAAGATGAACTAGCACTGCAAGCTTTTGACTTTGCGATCGCCCAACTGAGACAGCATTATTTAGCCGCAATCCGAACCAAGCGTCATGCAGTTGAGCGCCTGCAAGCTATCTTTGATGTATTTAACAGCAATATAAATCACCCAATCATCAAGGGAGGGTGTCCCCTTCTGAATACTGCTGTTGAGAGTGATGACGCTCATCCTATTTTGCGTAAACGCACTCAACAAGCGATGAACTCTTGGCGTCAGCTTTTTTATCGAATTATCCAAAAAGGAATAGAAAAAGGTGAAATTCACTCAACAGTTGATGCAGATGAAGTGACCACCATTATTATTTCCACACTTGAAGGAGCTGCAATGATGAGCAAGCTTTATGGAGATTCAATTCATCTTGAGCGAGCAATCAATCATTTGACTAATTACCTCAACAGTCAATTGCGCATTTAAAGCAAGTAAACTTGCTTGAGTTTCGTTGGCTCAAAAAAAGACCGTTCAGTCTGAAAAAAGACGGAGTGAAAAATCATAGTTCAATGAGAGGAAAGCAATGAGTGATTTTTGTGGTCAGGTGGCGTTGGTGACGGGAGGATCACGAGGTGTAGGCGCAAGCGTCGCCCGCATATTAGCTGAACGTGGTGCCGATGTAGTCATTAACTACCACAGCAAAAGTTCACGTGCTCTTGAAGTCGCCAATACAATACGTTCCATTGGTCGCCGTGCCCTGGTGGCTCAAGCTGACATGACCAGTGAAAGCGATATGAAGAAAATGATAAAGCTTGTAGAGGAGAAGTTTGCACGCCTTGATCTGCTTATCCTGAACGCGAGTGGTGAACCAGTACTGCGGGAGGGTCTCCCTCCGCAGGTATCTGGTGAACCCGGAGGGAGGATTGGAAAAAGATAAAGCAATTGACTATGCTATGCAACTCAACCATGTAGCCCAAGTCCGTGCCGTTGACCGATCGTTGCCACTAATGCCAAGAGGTGGACGCATTATTTTTGTGACTAGTCACCTTGCACACTTTTACGGGCAGAAGCCTGTTTCTCCGATAGTATACGAGCCAGTGGCACAGAGCAAAAAAGCTGGCGAGGAGGCTGTGCGATCTCGTATAGCGGAACTGGCGACCAGAGGTATTAAACTGCTAGTAGTCAGTGGCGACCTAATTGAAGGCACTATCACCCCAAAACTCATGCAACGGCATAACCCTGGTATGATAGAGTCCCGTCGCAAACAGGCAGGTTCTCTCCCTAGCGTTGAAGACTTTGCCCACGCTATTGTTGATTGTGCTGCAAATACTCAATTGGAAAGTGGAGCAACTATTTTCGTGGGAAGTACAGAATGGGAGATAGCTCAGGCACAATTAAACCAAAAGAGTTTCTTATGAAAAAAGACTCAGCTTACTTGCTCGCCAAAAAACAAAATCATCAGAAAATAGTAGCGCTTACAGCGTATGACTATCCTACAGCGCTGTTGCAAGATAGAGCTGGGGTAGATGTCATTTTTGTTGGTGACAGCGTAGGAACAAATATCTTAGGTTACGACAGTGAGCAGGAAGTCACGATGGATGATATAGTCCATCATCTCAAAGCTGTTCGACGAGGAGTATCGGAAGCATATATTCTTGCTGATTTGCCCTATGCTTCTTATGAAACTCCAAAGCAAGCTTTAGAAAATGCCAAAAAACTTTCAGCAAGTGGAGCGGACATTATTAAGTTAGAAGGTGTTCGAGAAGAAATTGTCAAGCATCTGATTGAAAATGATATAAAAGTGTGCGGTCATCTTGGCTTGCTTCCACAAACTCAACAAGAGAAGAAAGTACAAGGAAAAAGTTTTGAACAAGCTAAAGAATTAATTGAAGGTGCGCTCACTCTAGAAAGAATTGGAATATCTGTACTCTTACTTGAACTGATTCCTGAAGAGCTAGGTCAAATCATCACTTCCAAGGTAAAAATACCTACGATTGGTATTGGTTCAGGTCGGTTTACTGATGGACAAGTTCTCATTGTTAACGACATTTTAGGAATCACACCTCGTCAACTGAGACTGGCAAAAAAATATCAGGATTATCAAACTCTGACTGTTCAAGCAATAGAACAGTACAAAAAAGAAGTTGAGCAAAAGATATTTCCATCAGAAGAGAATGTTAGACACATGCTGCAAGAAGAATTACAAAATCTCATTCAATGGGTAAAGCAAAGTTTATGAACACAGAAAATAACCAATCCAATATCAATATGTTGTCTCATACCCTGACTAGTAACAAAAAACCCTTTCGTCTGATTACACTCCCTATCAGTCATTATTGTGAAAAAGTAAGATGGGCACTCACTAAACTGAAACTTCCTTACATTGAAGAACCTCATATGCCACCATTTCATCTATTAGCAACAGGTCGAGTTGGTGGAAAATCAACTCCTGTTATGATCATTGAAGATGGTGCTTTAACAGATTCAACTGATATCTTACAATACTTGGACAAACTTGCCCCTGATAACGCCAAGTTATACTCCACTGACTCTGACTCACGCCAACAAGTAGAACAACTAGAAGATTTATTTGACGAGCAGCTTGGACCTGCTACACGACGTTGGGCTTATTTTCATTTCATGAATAATTCTAAGTTGATGAAACGTATATGGTCTAATGGTGTGCCCTTTATTGAACGGGCATTATTTCCAGTCGTTTTTCCTACAGTCCGTTCAATTGTTCAGCAGAAACTAAATATAACCCCAGAATCTTCTGCACAAGCTTACGAACAAATCAACAGTATTTTTGAGCAAGTGAGCGAATTATTAGCAGATGGACGTACTTATTTAGTTGGAAACAACTTTTCTGCTGCTGATCTCACCTTTGCGGCGCTTGCTGCTCCCGTTGTTAGACCGCCAGAACATCCAATGAGTTCTGCTAGCTTGGAGGAATTGCCATCCAAATTGATATCTGAGATCAAAAAATTCCGTGAAACCCCAGCGGGAGCTTTTGCACTACGTCTTTATCACGATAGAAATCATTAAACAATTTTTTTGTTCATTTACAGACCGCTCAGTCTTTTCTATCAAACTAGTGAGTTGCATAGAAAAGACTGGGCATTTAACGATAGAAATACAAAGTGCTATAGCAGTCCAAAATCATTTGCGAGAATTTCTCTTCCTGTTCTTTATTACGACTTACGCAGAAACCGGGTTTCTTTACGAAAAATTGTCGTTTTAGCCATAAATCTCTGTCTGTGAAACCCGGTTTGTTTCGTGTCTGTGCGTAAGTCCTGTTTATATCTTTTGTGGTTTGTTAAAACAAATCTCACAACTCAAATAGGATTGCTATATATCTGAGTGACTAAACTCAAGAATGACTCCCAGCTTGAAAAATTTGTTGGCCAGTTAAGCTAAGTTCTGGAAATGTTGGGGATTGGATGCGTTCACCGAAGGTGGCGGCTTCCGCATCATCTCCCCTAAATTGGGTAACTTGGTATTCACCTTCCACCAAATAGTAAACAGAAATAGTAGGTTGTTTGGGGTTACCAATGAACTTATGAGCGCCAAGAGCAAGATAATCTACAATCCAGTATTCAGGAATTCCAATTCCTGAATACTCACCATATTTTTTGTAGTAATCATCACGCCAATTGGTACTAACCCTTACGGGTTCGTCAGTTGCTTCAACGCGGGGAACCCGCGCAACGCACTGACTCACAACTTCAACCACCAGAGGAATTGATGCACCTTGAGTTACAGTAGATTCCTTTTTCCAAAGTGGTTCAGTTGCCAAATTAGGACGATTTAGTATCAACACATCTGGTGAGTAACCTGATTCACTTTCAGGTGGTTTAACTAGTGCTGTTTTGGGTATGGAATAGGGAAGATTAAGGCGAACATATTCTAAAGTGAATTTTTCCGCTAAAAATCCAACAATGTCTTCATGATCTCCCAATGGTTGCGACATTTCAACGATTACCCCATCATGCAGTTCATAGCGTTTTCCATCTGGTTTCCACTCCACAAATTCTTGAAATGTGACTAGTTTGCGTAGGGTTTGAGTCATCTATTTTCCTCCTTTTGTTGCTGTTTTCTACCTCACTTATAAATGACTTTTACTGGGCACCAAAATCATCGAAAAATAAGGCACTTGGGATGGATCCATATCATCCAAGGAAACAACTCGCTGGTTTGCCATCGTCCCTCGTTCAATGTAACGCGCCCGTGACGCCAGTCCTAATTTATGCAACACATCACGAACTTTTGTAAAATGCCGTCGCAGCTTGATAATGACAGCAGCATCAGCATTTAACAATTGTGCTTCCAAAACTTCGGCTGGTAAGGGGGCTGGTAGTACACTAAAAACATCGTTACGATAACTCAGAGGTACTCCTAGTGCAGAAGCACACCCCATCGGTGAAGAAACTCCTGGCACAACTTCTGTTTCAAACTGGTCAGATAGTCGTGTAAACACATACATGAAGGAGCCGTAAAACAACGGATCACCCTCACACAGTACCACCACATCCCGTCCGGCGGTAAGATGTTCTTTTATAGGAATGACAACCTGATCATAAATCGGTTGTGCTGCATACTGATCAAGAGCGCGGGGAAGATGATACTGTAGCTCGATTTGATTGCCAGGCAGATATTGGGCTACAATACCTCTAGCAATACTTTCTTTATCGTCTGCAGATTGATAGGCCACCACTGGGCAAGAACGTAATAGCCGCAGTGCTTTTAGTGTTAGAAGTTCTGGATCGCCAGGACCGACTCCTATTCCGTAAAGACGACCTTTGTTCATCATTCTTCCTCCGTTGCTAAGGCGTTAACTGCAGCGGCGGCGATCGCACTCCCACCCCGTCGTCCATGCAATGTCATAAATGGCACACCCCGACTATCTGCTGCCAGTGCTGCTTTCGACTCTGCCGCTCCCACAAACCCAACGGGAAAACCCAGAATGAGCGCCGGTTTTGGAACTCCAGCGTCTAACATTTCTAATAGCCGGAACAAAACAGTAGGTGCATTGCCAATTGCTACCACTGCCTCTTGTAATACTGGTAACCATAATTCCAAAGCAGCAGCAGAACGGGTGGTTTCCAATTTTTGAGCAAGTTCTGGCACATCAGGATGATTGAGAGTGCAAATGACTGAATTGTCTGCTGGTAGTCGTCGGCGCGTAATACCTTCTGCTACCATTCGACAATCACACAAAATCGCTGCCCCTGCTGCTAAGGCTGTACGCCCAGATTGTACAGCCGTTGGTGAAGCTACTAAGTCATCAACAATATCTGTCATACCACAAGCATGAATGAGACGCACGGCTACATTTGCGACATCGGGAGCAAGCACAGACAGATTTGCCTCAGAACGAATAATGGCAAAGGATTTGCTATATATTTCGTTACCGTTTTTTATATAGTTAATAGTCATTTGTTAATTGTTAAACGAACCGCCAAGACGCCAAGGACGCCAAGAATAAAGATAGGTAATTTTGTAGTATTGAAGAAAGTAGTTGTTAGTTGTTTGTTTGTTTACTAACCACTAACCACTCTCTTTTCTCAAATAATTGTTGCAAGTCTGCAATAATATACTGGTTGACGAATTCCCGAAATGATTGATTGGGAGTATTACGTTCTGCTATATATATTTGCAGCATCCGTTCTACCAATTGGGGTAATTCTGTAAAAGGTACCCAGCTGTAAATTTCTCGTCCAAATTTTTCGTTACTATTACCATCACCTACGCAGACTTTATAGCCTTCCACCACTTCCCCTTTATTTTCAATATTGAGACCAACAAGGGTAATATCGCTCTTGGTATGCTGAGCACAGGATTTTTCGCAACCTGTGAAGTGAATGTTGATTGCTTGGTCGAGAATCAGGCGACTGTCCAAATATTCAGCCAATGCAAGGGCATGACTTTTGGTGTCTGTTGCTGAAGACGCACATCCTGTATTACCAGCGCAAGCAACTAAAGCACTGTGAATGTGAGTTGCAGACCAATGCAATCCTAAATTGTCGATTTTACTTTGTATATTGGGAATCCACTGTTGAGGAATATCTGATATCAAGAGATTTTGCCAAGGTGTCAGTCTCAGTGTACCACTAGCGTAGGTTTCAGCTATATCCGCTAAACCACGCATTTGCCAAGTGTCTAACTTACCAACGGGTACCACAACACCAATGTAGGATAATCCTTTCTGTCGTTGGGGATGGACACCTATGTGCTTATATCGAATTGGGTTCACTTGTAGTGAGTCAGAAGGCGACAAAGAGAATTCCCCTTGTCTGTTTGTCTGTTTGTCTCCTCCTATTGTCTCTTTTTCCTGGAAAACCCGCCGCACTGGATAGGAAAGATGAGATTCAACTTCTTGCAGAAATCTTTCTATACCTAAATTGTTCAAAATTTCCCAAAGACGCGGCTGACGAGATTTGCGATGAGGAATTGTGTTTTCAGTCTTTACTGTTAGATGCTGCAAGTAGACTTTTGCTAATGCAGCCACAATTTCAATACACTCCTCTGGTTTCAACAGAATGCCTGTATCTATCAATGGTTCAAACACTGATGTACTCAAATTCAGTTTGAGGCGGAAGTAAACGTTATGATCAACCATAACTGCACTCAAGACGATATCGTTGGGGCGATCGCCAATCGATACAGAACCACCGCCATCAAATGCGACACTGAATTTCGGTGAAAGTGGTGCTAGCTCGGCGTGAGTGGTAATATAATTATCTAATTCACAGATGAGCGGTCGAATATCAATAAGTTCGTATAAGTTGATCCCAGCCGTGGGGCTACCCATGATATTACGCAAATGGTCAATCTCTGGAATAGCTGAAGCTACACCAATCTCCTGTAGGACTGTTAAAACATTACCGGGAATTTCTTTGCGGATTGCACGGATTTGAAGATTGGCACGATTGGTAATATTCGTGTAACCTTCTCCAAACTCGTCAGCTAAGTCAGCTATCACACGAAACTGCTGACTCGTCAATATTCCTCCAGGTATGCGGATGCGAGATAATGTACCGTCTCGCGCGGACGTTTGATAAAAAAGACCAGGACAACCAGACACGTTTACAACTCCTTCCCCGTGCGACGCGGAGAGCAGATAATCATTGTGTCTACAAGACACCCTTAGAGTCGGTATTCTGACTAGGGTTTACCCATTACAGCTGCGGCACAGTGCCAGAATTTCACCGGACTTTCCCGACTCTAAGTTTGTGTAGTTTAGCATGAGATAATAGCCATACCTCTTTTTGCCAAATCTTCTTAATTTTTCCATCAATCATTAGATGCAGAAATGGTTATCAGTTGTGGGTATTGGTGAGGATGGGCTATCGGGATTGAGTGCGTTCGCCTCTGGCGGGGCTTTGCCCATCGCCCGTTCTTTAGTTGAGCATGCACAAGTTCTCGTCGGGGGAAAACGTCATCTTGCCATGTTACCACCAGACGATTCACGAGAAAAACTCATTTGGACTTCCCCCATTAGTCATTCGATAGAAGAAATTCTCCGTCGCCGGGGTCAATCTGTGTGCGTCTTAGCAAGTGGCGATCCCATGTGCTTTGGTATCGGTGTCACTCTCACCCGCCACATACCCATTTCTGAGATGACTATCATCCCCGCCCCTTCATCCTTCAGCCTTGCCTGTGCCAGACTAGGATGGTCACTCACCGAAGTAGAGACATTAAGCTTAAACGCTCGTCCCCCTGCTCTCATCCAAACCGCTATCTACCCAGGAGCGCGTCTTCTCATTTTAAGCGAAGGCAAGGACACCCCGGCAATTGTCGCTGGTATCTTGACAAAGCGTGGTTTTAGTGGTAGTAAAATTACCGTCCTAGAACACATGGGCGGTTCTCAGGAGAGAATTATCGCAGGCACAGCCGCGTCATGGACAACAACAGAAATAGCTGATTTGAATACCATCGCTGTAGAGTGTGTTGCCGATGCTGGAGTCGTACCGTTACCTCGGCTGGCAGGACTACCAGATGATGCGTATCATCATGATGGACAGTTAACTAAGCGCGAGGTGCGAGCAATAACACTTTCTGCTTTAGCTCCCACGCCGGGACAATTGTTGTGGGATGTGGGTGCAGGGTGTGGTTCTATTGGTATTGAGTGGATGCGCAGTCATTCTCGGTGTCGGGCGATCGCCATAGAACAAAACTCCACTCGACTACAATATATTGCTGACAACGCCGCCGCTCTTGGTACACCTCATTTACAAATTATTGCAGGCAAAGCTCCCGCTGCATTGAAAGATTTGCCCCAACCCGACGCCATCTTTATTGGTGGTGGTGCAACGGCAGAAGGTTTATTCGAGGTGTGTTGGGAAGCTTTGTGTCCCGGTGGGCGTTTTGTTGCTAATGCTGTGACAGTTGAAAGTGAGCAGAAGTTGTTGCAATGGCACAATCAGGTAGGTGGGGAGTTAATTCGTGTTGCTGTGCAAAGGGCTGCTCCTATTGGCGGGTTTTTGGGGTGGAAGCCGATGGTGCCTGTGACGCAGTGGGTGGTGAGGAAGTTGTAAGGCAGAAGACAGAAGGCAGTATAATACGTAGAAAAACTCCGTTTAATAATGAGTTAGACGCACTGCCCCTACTTTATTAGATCATATTTGTATTTTCTTGTTCAGAAATTTGGTCGATTTTACGCCTGATTGCAGCATAAGCCTCCTCTTTTGTTGGAAACCACTCTGGAATACCAGTGGAGGCTATGCTGTCGTCCCGATTCGCCTGCATATATTGTGGGATGTTATAGCAGAGGCTATTGACTGCCTGTGCGCCCCAGTCTTCATCAATTGAGTCACAAGATACTACAACCGTCCATCTACGGTAGTGTGCCATGTGATTATCGCGAAAAGGTCCATTTTGTCCACCGACGTAGATTAATTTACTCTCTTGCCAAATTTCAGGACTCAATTCTTGATAAGGCTTTTCGCTGAGAGAGCGTTTGAACTCTACAGTATTCTCTCCAGAAACTATGCTTTGGCACATTCTCTGAAGTAAAAAGCCATCGGGCAGTTCTGAGAGATAGCTATCTGTTTGCGGATCGTAGTTATGTATCGCAACTTCTCTATTCTCAAACATTCTCAAATCGAGAGGATGTTTTGCGAATGGATTAATAAGGATATGAAGACCATCAAGAACCGTTTCTTGATAGTTTGGTCTCGGCTCAAAGAATGGTCGTAATCCTGTCACATTCTCTGCTTGAACTACTCTAGCTCCACTAAAAATTATCGGGTAACTTCCTTCTTTTGCAAGAGCGCGAACTTTAGAGAAAGTTGCTCTGTTGTTAAAGATGATTGCACTTACATCAGCCATTCTACTATCAGTAAATAATCCCAAAGGAATATCTACACCTGGGCTTTTCTGGACACGGAAACTTCTTGACTCACCAACGATAATAATTTCACCTTCCTGATTACCTGGAACTGTCAAAGTTGCCTCATAGGCGTAAAGAACTCGAACAATAGGTAGAGAATCTTGAGAAAAGAAAAATGGTTGTTCAAAAGGAGCAGCACAGATAACAAACGGTTTATTTGGAACGTGAGAAAGTTTGGAGTATTTGGAAATATATTTTTTGTATTTTGATGAGATTGCATTCGACAATCTAATAGTAGCAAGTCTCAGGATATCTTCCTTACTGGTCTTCTCAAATAATTCAATATTTTTCTCCCATTCTGGACGAAAACCGTTTGGATGATGAGCTGTAGTTGCTTCTGCAATAAACTCCCCATAAGGAGAACTAACTACGAAGTCTGGTGTCTCATACGAAAAGTCAACTGTACAACCAAGTTCTTTGAAGCAGGCAAAGAGATACAACTCCCAGAATGAGGAGTTAAACGTTGTTTGAAACTCTTTAACGAACTTATCATCTCGGTCAATAAACCCATCTGCCCAACCCTTGATAACTTCAAGTTCTGGGTTACACAATTGTGGTTGTGTAATGAATCGGAAATTGGGGTGTTGCTGTTCTTCAGGTACGATAGGTTTGAACAGATCCATAACGTTCTAAGATTTGAGTCAGTGCTGCACCATGTTAACTTATACTCGTCATGACGCTTGAGTTGTATGAGGTTGCTTTAACTCTCGACTTGAGCGAGGATTAGCTCAGAGCAGGTGATATTGCAACGTTGTGTTATAACAATGAATCCATCAACTATCGAACGGCAGCAATTGATTGAGATAATTAACGCCCTTCCAAATGAGGCATTGAGTGAACTTGCTAGTTTTGTTGACTATCTTCGTTACAAATCAACCAAGCACATAGAGGTAGAGAATAGCAGTTCTGACTTTTTACTTTCGATTGCAGGACTAGGAACTTCCGCTGAAAATGACCTTTCAGAGCGAGATGAAGAGATTTTACGCAATGAAGTTGATCCGGTTCGCGGTTGGAGTCTCAAGCCGGACAATCTTGCATGACAGCCATACTAGATACCAGTTTCCTATTCGCGCTAACAGATCAGGGTGACCGCAATCATTCTCGTGTTCTCACCATTGCTCAAACGATTCGTGAGCCACTCATTTTACCTGTTGCTGTTCTCCCTGAAATTTGTTACCTAATCGCATCAAGGTTAGGACATCAGGTAATGCGTCGTTTTCTACTCAAGCTTAGAGCTAGTGACACAAAACTCGAATCACTATCATTAAACGATATAGAACGAGTTAATGAGATATTGGAGCAGTATGCGGATAGTCAACTTGATTTTACGGATGCAGCAATAATCGCACTCGCAGAAAGAGAAAACATCACTCTTATACTCACTCTTGATCGCCGTGACTTTACTCTGGTTCGTCCAAAACACTGTGAGTACTTCGAGTTACTGCCCTAATGTATTGAATATAGTATTTTCCACGGTGCGCGGTATTGCCCTCTGAATAAGAGTAAGAGTTAAGTTATGGCAGTCGTGGGCTAGGATCAATAAGTTATCCGTTAGCGATAAGCTTTTGCTGTTATGAGATCCATAGCGCCTGTTGTTCATAGCGACCCCGATATATTGGGAGGAACTGCTGTTTTTGTTGGCACTCGTGTACCTGTCAAGACCATGCTTGATTATCTTGAAGCAGGTGATTCGCTTGATGAGTTTCTAGACCATTTTCCTAGTGTCAGTCATGAGCAGGCGATCGCAGTCTTGGAATTAGCAAAGGAAATGAGGTTTCAGTGTGAAAATTCCAGCAGATGCAATTATTCCAAACGACAAACTAACCCGCTATCTGCTGGTATACAAAGCAAGAAACGATAAGTCTAAGTTTCTAGCGCAGGCTGGATTCACTCAAGAAAATCCGGAAGCATTACAGACAGCTATTAAGTCACTTGCTGAGTTGGTCGAAGCTGTGGAAGATGGAACTAATGAATATGGCATCTTCTATCGTGTTGAAGGAGATTTGAACGGCCTTAATGGAGTGAACTTGTCAGTTGTTACAATTTGGCTACAACGACAAAGTGACGGCAAATTTCAGTTTGTCACCCTCAAACCTCGTAAGGAGTCTCACCATGACACTTGAGTTGTATAAGGAGGTTGCTTTAACTCTCGACTTGAGCGAATATCAGCTTAAAGCGGGTGATATTGCAACGTTAATTGATTTCGTTCCTCATCCTACTGGTGGAGAAAATGGTTGTGTACTGGAGGTATTCAACGCGGTGGGTGAGTCAATTGCAGTGGTTACTGTTCCAGTATCTGCTGTTGAAGCCTTGCGTGCCGACGAAATCTTAACTGTACGCTCTCTAGCACAAGCCAGTTGATGTGCTTCACAACAGTGCATACGTAACTGATGCCAGCTTATCGCTGTTACACTGTGAGCAGGATTCAATATTTTATGTATTGACAATGCGTTCAATTGAGCAACTGACAGAAGAAGTCCTATCTTTGCCAGTGCATCAAGGGCACTCCTAGCTGAGAAGCTGGTAGAAAGCTTGGAATTTGACACTCATCCAGCAATTCAGGCAGTTTGGACTACAGAGGCAAAAAGACGGCGAGATGAAGTCCGAAGTGGTTCTGTCCAACCAATTCCTGGGGAAGAAGCGTTAGCTCAGGTAAGGCAATTGCTTGAGCAATGAAGTATGTATTTCATCCTGAGGCGCTGACTGAATATCTGAATATGCTGAGGCTGTCCAATATTATACAGAGCGCCGTGCTGAGGTAGCGCAGGCTTTTATTGATGCGGTTGAGGATGCAATCTATCGAATTAGAGAGTCTCCAACTCGATGGCGCGCCATTGATGAGGATATTCGGCGATGTCTGACGCGAAAATTCCCGTATGGAATTCTTTATACAATTGAGCAAGACTACATCCTCATTTTGGCTGTGATGCATTGCAGTCGAGAGCCTGGATATTGGAAGAGTCGCACAGAGTAGAAGCCGCTCCGAAAAACCTATACAAAACTAGCAAAAGCTAGACATATCTGTACAAAGTCGGAGCGTGCAGACTAAGACCTTCGCGCTTCGCAGCGGCGCGATAGCGCGGTCTACGATTTTTGAGTCATGACACCTACAAATGAACGCCAGTTTGTAGCACTGTCGAAGGCGGTTAAGAAATCAGCAAACAGGTTTATAGCTGTAGTGCCGCTTTCCTAACAAGCTCTTAAATCATTGTCGAGGCTAACTTAACTGAGAAATCAGGTTGGCAGAATATGCCATATAAGCAGGTCTCGTTTGACGAGACCTGTACAAAATGACCAGAAATGTACAGATGTGTACAGAAATCAAGTTACAGCTTCCAACCCCCCATAATTGGTGGGGCGATAGCTTCGCTTGCCTTAGGCGCAAAGCGCACGCTACGCGCTTTTTGCAGATCGCCCTCAGTTGCTCACAGTAGTTCAACAAACTCGTCCACGGTCAAACCCACTTGCCGGATGATAGCACGTAAAGTCCCTCGATCTAGCTCCTTATGATCTGGTACAGTAACTATTGTTTTAGGTTCTTCGCGAACTAAAATGATGTGGCTTCCACGCTGCCGATTTACGACAAAGCCGATTTGCTGTAGTGCTCTAACACATTCTGCACCTGAAATGACAGGCAGCTTACTCATACTAGTACAACTTCAACTCTATCTTCTGGAATAGGCTGACCTTGCTCTTGCAGAACTTCGATGTAAAGAGCGATCGCTTCTTCAATATTCGCTACAGCTTCCTCACGAGTTTTCCCCTGGCTAATGCAACCTGGTAAACTCGGTACCTCAACGACAAAATAACCATCTTCGCCAGGATACAGCAGTACTTTGCGCTTAGATTCAGCTTGAGGTTTTGCCACTGTCATTACTCAACACTTACTCGGTGACTTCATCCAAATGCTAACACTCAACTAAACGGTATTGGTGGCGATGTCTGACGACAAGCCGCTAGCCCCTAAGGGGACGCTGCGCAAACGCGTCTACGCCCTCTGAATAAGGGTTGAGTTGAATAAGAGATTTTACGGAATGAAGTTGACCTGATTTGTGGTTGAAGTCTCAAGTCGGACAATCTTGCATCACAGCTATACTACAGAGGCAAAAAGACGGCGAGATGAAGTCCGAAGTGGTTGGACACAACCAATTCCTGGGGAAGAAGCGTTAGCTCAAGTAAGGCAATTGCTTGAGCAATGAAGTATGTATTCAACGCGCTGGGTGAGTCAATTGCAGTGATTGCAGTTCCAGTATCTGCTGTTAAAGCCTTGCGTGAGTCGCGAAATTCTAACCTGAAGTTCTTTAGCACAAGTGAGTTAATGTGCTTCACATCTTTACTCAGCTTACTCATAAACGCACAACTTCAACTCTGTTTTCTGAAATAGGCTCACCTTGCTCTTGCAGAACTTCGATGTAGAGAACAATCGCATCTTCAATATGAGCTAGTATTTTCAACTTTGGCTTGAACTACAAGTGAGTATGATCACCACTCATTAAGTAAAGAATTGCTACAATTTGCATAAAAATTTTACTTGATTATTTTATGCCCAAAGTTAATTTGGTGACTCTCAGAGGTGCTTAGATGCGCAGTCTAACAAACTTTACATTTACAGATATGGTTGAATGTGGGCTGGATCTGTGCCAGCTCGGTTTGGGCGTAGAAAGCATGGAGGCTGCTAGTAACAAAATTGTTCGGTATTTATACGAATCTCTAATAGACGAGCAAACTGGTGCTCCAGCCTGCGCTCTCATTCGCTGTTTTAAGACGCACTCTTATGACAAGCTTGATGCAGAATTGAGCAAGATAGTCTTTAGTCAGTTGGGCTATATCCCAGATTTGACTATGAAGTGCTTGATGATGCTGGCAACAATTGGCGACAAACCGGAATGGAACTCAAGACATACTTCCGTTGGACATAAGGTTATCCCCTTGGTTAGTGAAGATGTGGTTGCACAGTTTCCGATGATTTCACAACTGCTCCAACAGTTCGGCTTAGATGTGAGTACGGTTATCAGATCCTCTCGCCAACTGATGGTGGGAACTGAGGAGAAGAAACTTAACGTATTTCATGTACCTGTAGCACTAAAAAGCCCCTACATTCCTGCCCAAGAGTCTTTTGTGATTCCCTTTGGCATCAAGTCTGTACTGGGTTTTGGTGGTTTGTTGCCTTCGGGCAATTTGTTTGTTATAATTATGTTTTCAAAAGTGTTTATTCCCCGTAAGACGGCTGAAATCTTCAAATCCTTGGCACCAAATGTCAGATCAGCCTTATTGCGCTTTGATGAAAAAGCTATCTTTGCCTAACTGGGACTTTCTTTTTAGTGGTTCATCTGCCTTGTTCATAGATTCGTTGAAATTGCCTGCACAGGACAAGTAGGAATACACTGTTCGCAGACGATGCAGCGCGATCGCGTAAACGTCAGCTTATAACTTTGGGGATCAAGATTAAGGGCTTCTGTTGGGCAAACTCCGATACACAAGCCACAGTGAACACACAAGTCTTCATCAATGGCAATTTCTCCTAATGCTTGGGAGACAGTGATGTTTTGCGATCGCATCCACTCAATCGCTGCATCCAATTCATCAATATCTCCTGAAAGTTCCACCACTAGTTTACCGATTTGATTTGGTGCAACTTGAGCGCGAATAATATTTGCAGCAACGTTGAAATCTCTTGCCAATCGGTAAGTGACTGGCATTTGGACGACACGTTTGGGGAAAGAAAGAGTGACTCGTTTTTTCACAGTCTCATTGAGTGGATTTCCCAAGCATCTAGGGATACATTCATATTTTAGATCTGTGAATCTACAAACCGCCAAGAATACCAACTATAGATCACGAGGACGTTAAACTGGAGAAGACAATACTTAATAAGTTTTAAGAAATTTCTTATGAGTACCGATTCACCTGTTCATTCAAAAGAAACATCAGAATCCAAGAGTGGGGCGCGCTTGAGAAATTTCTTGATCGCAATCGTGGCGATCGCCCTTAGCGTAGCCTTAATTTTGGGATTCAGAACTGAGACAACCTCTGCAACTCTGTCTCAGTTAGATAAGCAGTCTACACCTTTAGAAGTTGCTTTAACCAATGGTAAGCCATCGTTTGTGGAGTTTTATGCTGATTGGTGTACTGTCTGCCAAAAAATGGCACCAGATATCGGGCAACTAGAACAGCAGTATGCTGGCAAAGTCAATTTTGTCATGCTGAATGTGGATAATACAAAGTGGCTGCCAGAGATGTTGCAATATCGAGTCGATGGTATTCCCCATTTTGTGTATCTCAATCAGAAAGGGGAGGCGATCGCCCAAGCTATTGGTGATCAACCCCGCACTATTTTATCTAGTAACTTAGAAGCCTTGGTTGCGGATTCGCCTTTGCCTTATGCTCAAGCAAGTGGGAGAGTTTCGCAATTTAATGCACCAGTTGCACCAACAACACCAACAAATAGTCAAGATGATCCCCGCAGTCATGGCGCTCAAGTGGTGAATTGATTTTGAACTTTCGATTTCCACACCAATTTTTCTGCGGCGAGGTAGTCCCTACATTCAGGGATGCAGTGAGTTCAGTTGACAAATGATATGCTACAGCTTGTTATTGTAGTCGTGACTGTGATTTTAGGTTCAGCGCTTTGTTCTGGTACAGAGACAGCGCTGTTCTCTGTTTCCAAGCTTAGAGTACGACAATTAGCTCAGTCAAAAAACCCTTCAGCTGTCGCACTTTTGGCGATTCGCGAAAACATGAATCGACCGATTGCGACTATTGTAATACTCAACAATACTTTCAATATTATTGGCAGTATTCTCACAGGTAGTATTGCTGCTAAAGTCTTAGGAGACACCTGGTTAGGTGTATTTTCAGGAGTCTTGACCTTCCTAATTATAATCTTTGGTGAAATTATCCCGAAGACAATTGGAGAGCGCTATGCCGAACAAATAGCCATACTAGCAGCTTTACCTGTGACTGGACTTTCTATTGTCTTCACACCCTTAGTTTGGATTCTAGAAACTGTTACTGCGCCCTTTTCCAAAGGTAAAAAAAGACCAACAACGAACGAAGCTGAAATAAAGCTATTGGCGAATATCGGTCAACAGGAGGGAATTATCGAAAGCGGTGAAGCAGAAATGATTCAACGAGTGTTTCGATTAAATGATTTGATAGCTGCTGATTTGATGACACCTCGAATTATGCTGACACATATACGTGGCAATTTGACTCTTGCCGAGGGAAAAACAGATATTATTACCTCACAACATACCCGG
Organism: Brasilonema sp. UFV-L1; assembly: GCF_012912105.1. Classification (GTDB taxonomy): domain Bacteria; phylum Cyanobacteriota; class Cyanobacteriia; order Cyanobacteriales; family Nostocaceae; genus Brasilonema. The sequence continues at coordinate 63,530 of NZ_QMEA01000063.1, read as the reverse complement.
ATTATTGTGATTGATGATTCGATTGATCAAGTTATTGGATTTGCCTTAAAACAGAACTTATTGACAGCCTTGGTTGAAGGAAAGGAAAATCAAAAAATTTCTCATCTAGCTCGAAAAGTTTGCTTTGTTCCTGAGACAATTCGGGCAGATAAACTGCTTAAAAACTTTCTCGAAGCCCATGAACATTTGGCAGTAGTAGTAGATGAATACGGGAACGTTTCTGGTGTAGTCACCTTGGAAGATGTGCTTGAAGTCATCACTGGTGAGATTGTCGATGAGACTGATAAAACTGTTGACTTGCAAGAAATCGCACGCAAGAAGCGAGAAAGAATGTTGCAGTCTATGGGTTTTGACAATACATCTTTAAACACAGACGAATAATGTACAGTCTCTCAACATCCACAATATCCTGTCCTTAATCTTCATACGACTCCAATATCCCACTACGGATCATAAGTTGGGGCCAAATTATCAAAAAGAAACCCATCCATGTTAGTACTGGTACACAGACAAGAATAGTTAACCAAACTGTCCTAAATATGACCCAGCTACCACTTATCAGCGTCACACCTGTGAGAAGAATAGACCAAGGCTGACACCACCACGGTTTGTATTTCCAAGGATTAATAGGCTTTTGTTCAGACATTTGTTTGACAGCGAATTGCAAATATTCCTTCAATTATCACCAAATATCTTAACTAATCTTAATTTATGTATTAATTTTACAAAATCTAACACAATCTTGCAATTGTTTTAGGGTTCGTTGCAGACATTTTTATCAGTATATTTACACAATCATGTTTTACTTGTATATAATATTTTCAGTAAGCCTTTGCTCGAAATTATAATCTAGTTTGCATGGCGCAGTATCCAGATATATCTTATACACATGTCCTATCTGAGCTTTCAGTTAATCGCAAAGATCCTTGTGAAGTAATCCGTGAGTTGATATCTAACTCTTATGATGCTCAAGCATCAAGAATTGAGATTTACCCCCTCTTACAGTATCAAGGGTTTATGTTCTTTGACAATGGTACTGGTTTAAGCGAAACAGAAGTTATCAATGGAATAACTCCTTACCAAGCCTTTTTCTCTATAGGAAAATCTACTAAAATCCCAGGTGAATTTATAGGTTATAAGTGCCCTTTTTTACCCCTCCACCACCTCACGCACCAACTGTGCTAATTTCTCCGTACTATCAGGAGTTGCGATACGCGGAGTGTCAAGCCTCTGGCTTATCGCCTTCGCAGCCTCCCCCATTTTTCGCAACTCTTGTGTCGGTGATTGACGTTGTTCTATCTCGCTTGGAGACAATCCGCAACGAGATTGCAGATAATCTCTAACACTTCCAGCTAAATAAAATGCAAATAATGGTGGTACTGCATTACCTACTTGATTAAAACAACTTGTTTGTGTTCCTGCAAATTCAAACCAATCTGGAAAGCTTTGTAATCTAGCAGCTTCTCTTAAAAACAAACGTCGCCGCCTACCACATGGTAATTTAATTCTGTGCATATCACCTGTTGCACCAGCTAAGTTTCTGCAGGTCAAAGTTCTTGCTGGTTTATCTAAATGAAGATCGCGGGGACGTTTGCAAAAAGATGCTTTTTCATACTTTGCTACATATTCATCCATGCTAGGTGTGAGAAACTTGGATTCTTCTGGAGCTAAAAACGCAAGTTCTCCTAAAGCTTCGCCAGCACTCACTTTTTTCTCGAATAGTTTAGGAAATTTGAAGTTGCCTTTGTGTCCCACTACTATAAGACGTTCTCGATTTTGAGGAACACCAAAGTCAACGGCATTTAATAATTTCCATTCAACTATAAATCCTAAATCCTGGAACTGTTGAACAATTTCGTCTAAATACCACTTGTTTTTATAAAGAAGTCCACGAACATTTTCAAACAACCAAATTTCAGGACAAAGCCTCTTGACTGCACTCAGAAAAATTGGAAATCCGTCTCGTGAGTCTTGTAGACCTTTTTGTTTTCCTCCGACACTGAAAGGTTGACAAGGTGGTCCACCTATGAGTACTTTGGCAGATGGTAATTCTGTCTGGTGTGTGAGGACAACCTGAGTACAGTTTCCCTTTAAGTTTTTTCTATACGTAACACAGGAATCAGCATCCATTTCAAACCCGTGAGTTGCAAATCCCTGTGCTTCAAACCCAACAGATAAACCACCACAGCCAGCAAATAAGTCTACCACCAGTGGACTGCGAGAAAATGCAGGTTTGAGGACATGATTTATCTTGTCTACGTAGTTCATCGTGAGTTAGGTAACTGATCTGTTGGTCTTTTGCGTTTCTTTTTGAATTTTGTTAGCGCAGCGGGGCGCAGCCCATTTTGAATTTTGAATTTTGAATTGTTACCTCTCCACCACCTCACGCACTAGCTGTGCTAATTTTTCTGCACTATCAGGAGTTGCGATCGCCTTCGCCGCCTCTCCCATTTTTCGCAACTCTTCCGGATGCTGTAACAAATCCAATACCTGACTTTGCAAAACTTCAGCCGTCAACTCTGATTGTTGAAACATGCTCGCCGCACCAACAGAGGTAAAAACTTTTGCATTGTAAGTCTGATGGTCTTCTGCTGCAAATGGGTATGGAATCAAAATTGCTGGTGTTCCACACACTGCCATTTCGATTAAACTACCTGCTCCCGAACGAGTAATTGCTAAATTCGCTCTTCGCAGTAAAGCAGCCATATTATCATAAAATGGTACACAAATATACTGCGGATGTTTCAAAGTCTCAGCTTCAGGATCCTTATCACCTGTCAAATGCACAACCCAAGCACCAGCATCAAACCAAGCACTGGCAGACTGTCGTACCAGCTTATTGATAGCAACTGCTCCCTGGCTACCACCAAAGACAACGATGACAGGAACATCCTGAGGAATAGGGAGATCCAAGGATGCTTCAATTTCTTCTGACAAAAATTGAGAACGTACGGGAGTACTAGTGTAAATTGTTTTGACGCGAGGTAAGTATTGAGAAGCTGCTTCAAAACCCACCGCCACTGTACTACACCAAGGTCCCAAAAAGCGAGTGACTTTACCTGGTAAGGCATTCGCTTCGTGGAGAATGACAGGTAAACCCAAGGAACGCGCTGCAATGACAGCAGGTGCAGCAATGTAACCCCCTGTCGTGAACACTCCCTGAAAATTTCCTTGTCGTAAAAGTTTCCTGACTTTTAAAATTGAACCAATCAGTTTTCCTAAAGTGCGAAGTGAAGAAATTCCAAAACCTTTCTGAAAACCTTCAACCGCAATCGTATTCAATCGATACTGCTTGGGAACAAGCTGAGTTTCTAATCGATTGGGAACACCAAGCCATTCGATTTGATAATCGCTCAAATGTTCAGCTAGTGCGATCGCCGGAAACACATGTCCACCAGTCCCACTAGCAGCTATTAATAACCGTATAGGGGTTTGTATCATCAACTCTCCACCCTGTTAGCGCTTAGCTTAACCTAAAATAAAACAACTTCCATCCCTTCTGTCGTCAAGTTGCCAATTATTACTCATGCCAAATTTTGCTTCCTTTTTACACAAACGTCAAACAATGTTGCAACCGACTCGCTTGCTAGTTTATTCCCTGCTGACACTCACTTTACTAACGAGTTGGAAATCTGCTCAAGCTAGTACACCTCAAAACACACTTCAAAACACACCTGCTTCACTGCTGACACTCGGTTTATTAACGAGTTGGAAATCTGCTCAAGCTAATACACTCCAAAATACACCCCAAAACACACCCCAAAATATACCCCAAAACACACCTCAAAATGCTCCTCAAAACACACCTGCTGAACTGAAAAACTTGTTGACGCAAATTGATGCAGCAGCAAGCCAACGTAATATCAAAGCAGTTATGCAGTTCTACAGTCCTAATTTCACTCACTCAGACGGCTTAACTCATCAAAATATGGAAAAAGCTTTAACTGCACTTTGGCAGCGATACCCCCAATTGAAGTACAGCACTCAGGTACAATCTTGGAAATCTGAAGGTAATACCATTGTTGCCGACACAGTAACTAATATCACTGGCATGCCTTCTTTTAACCGTGAAAACTCGGTCTTCAATGCGACGATTAGGTCACGCCAGCACATTGCAGGAGGCAAAATTATCCGCCAAGACATTTTGTCTGAACGTACTCAATTGACTTCTGGTACCAAGCCACCTAAAGTAGAGTTCAAGTTACCACAGCAAGTCAAAGTTGGTCAGCAGTTTAATCTTGACGCGATTGTCCAAGAACCTTTAGGTGATGATTATTTATTAGGAACAGCGTTAGAAGAACCTGTTAAACCAGACAAATTGCTGACTCCTACACCTGTGGATTTAGAATTACTTACATCTGGTGGAATTTTTAAAGTTGGACGCGCACCAGCTGTTCCCGGTAGTCAATGGGTTTCTGCTGTCATCATGCGTGGAGATGGCATGGTCATGATAACTCAACGGATACAAGTCGTGAAAAACTAATTATTAGTCATTGGTCATTAGTCATTAGTAAAATGCTTTTGACTGTTGACTTTTGACCCTTGAATAAAAATGCTTTCGATTCAAAATCAAATTGTTTTGATTACTGGTGCAAGCAGCGGTATTGGTGCGGCTTGTGCCAAAATATTCGCAAATGCAGGTGCAAAACTCATTTTAGCTGCACGACGGTTGGAGCGGTTGCAAGAGTTAGCAGATGAGGTGAGCAAAAACTTTGCGACTGACATTCATTTATTACAATTAGATGTGCGCGATCGCCTTGCTGTAGAATCTGCCATTTCTAGCCTACCTCCCTCCTGGTCTGAAATTGATATCTTAATCAACAACGCTGGTTTGAGTCGCGGTTTAGACAAACTCCACTCAGGCGACTTTCAAGACTGGGAAGAAATGATTGATACCAACATCAAAGGTTTGCTCTACTTGACTCGTTATGTTGTCCCTGGAATGGTGAAACGCGATCGCGGTCATGTTGTCAACATTGGTTCGATCGCTGGACATCAGACATATCCTGGTGGTAACGTCTATTGTGGCACGAAAGCTGCTGTCAGAGCGATTTCTGAAGGTTTGAAACAAGACTTATTAGGAACCTCCATCCGCGTGAGTTCTGTTGACCCTGGTATGGTAGAAACGGAATTTAGCGAGGTACGGTTTCATGGGGATACTGAACGTGCTAAAAAAGTTTACCAAGGAGTCAAGCCTCTGACTCCAGATGATGTTGCCGATGTAATATTTTTCTGCGTTACGCGACCAACCCACGTAAATATTAACGAAGTTGTACTTATGCCAGTTGACCAGGCTAGCGTTACCCAAGTGAATCGACGAAGTTAAAATAAAGCAATTTTACGGATGGAAGGTATTCCTTTCACCCGTTTGCTATACAGCTTCAAGAACACGCAATAAATCATTCACCATTCCATAAGGATGACCAATAACAGAAGTATTACAAAAAACTGCTAACGTCAGTTTGCGTCCGTGAAAATTGGGTAAATGCATCGCCCATAGATTATAACCAGGACCATCTCCACCATGCCCATACTTCTCACCATACCTAGATTCAGGATCTGCCATGATTCCTAAACCATAACAAGGTTTTTTATACCAAGGCTCGCGAGTACCAGTAGGTACAAGGGTGAGCATCTGCTCTAATTGTGTGGAAGCTAATAGTTTACCAGAGAAAAGACCGTCAAAAAATTTCACAACTTCTTCAGACGTAGAAGCAATAAGTCCTGTTGCACACCAATCTGGATGATAACGAGGAATGACATTCTCCATAATTCGTTCTGAATTTAGGTATCGACAATAACCAGGTGTCAGAACGCTTTTTGTGTCAACATGATGAGCAACATAAGTATTTTGTAAATTCAATACTGAAAACACGTTGTCTTCTAACGCTTGGGCAAATTTTTTACCACTAACTGCTTCAATCACTTCATACAGCAACATATAACCTGTGTTTGAATAACTCCATCCTTCTGGTGGTTCAAAATCGAGTTTTCCTGTACAGGTTAATTCAGCAACTTTCTCATGTGTCCAAGGAACGGAAGGATTTTCACAGACAGCAGGCAAATAATCTTCAAGGTTCGTGTAACTCGGTACTCCACTTGTATGATTTAGCAACCGACGCAAGGTGATAGTATCCTCAAATGGCATTTGAGGTAACCATTTCGTCAGTGGATCATCTAAATTTAACAGTTTATCCTGAGCTAAACGCAATAAGCAAACAGAAACAAAGGTTTTGGTAATGCTGTAAATGTAAAATGAGCGATTGACACCAAGAGGTTCTTTGGCATCAAGATCCGAGAAACCACTGCTTCCTAAGAAGGTTCCATGTTTCTCATCATTGATAGCAACATTGACACCCATACAGCCAGTGAAGTGAAGTGATTGGTTGAGTTGAGCTTGTAAAATATTTTCTAAGTTGCTATCCATCTGTTGAGGTAGTGCTTTTTTATTGACCATAAGTTTACTGTGAGCCAACTACCCCATTCATCCTCCCAGAGCAAAGGTTGAGTTCAGCCTCACAACTAAAAGCGGATATCTACCTATAAAAATTGGGTAAGTAACCGACTGAATTTGACAACTACTTTTTATAATCTAAAAAATAAATCAAATCTTCAGAAAATAAACTTTGTGGTCACTTTTGAAGTAAGTACCAAATCGGGAACGCGTAAGTAGTGCCATTAAGATAATTACACAGAACTGCCATGATTTTCACACCAACTATTGAAAAGGAGCTCATGAAAATGGACTGTTGGGTAGAAATTATCTCCAATAAGCCCTGCTGTACCTACTACTTTGGACCTTTCGATAATGTTGAGCAAGCTATTGTTGACCAAGATGGCTACATTGAGGATCTAGTTAACGAAGGAGCACAAGGAATTACTGTTCAGATTAAATGGTGTGAGCCAAAGGAGCTAACAATTTTCCCCAAGGATGAATTGGTAAAGAGTTTTTAAAATTGCAGAGAGTTTTATTACCTAGATTTAGCTTAATGACTCAGAAAAATAGAGTTGTCGTGAGAAGAGAGCACTTATAAAGCAGAAAACCAGATAAAAAACTGGAGAAAATTATGACACTTTTAAGAATTGAAGATTTTGAAGCAAGTTCCCGTCGTTCATTTAAGGAGCATGACCTCATGCACTTTGAAGTCTATACAGCTCAAGAGGAAAAGGCGGGGCAAGTAGTGGATATTTTGGTTGATGAAGCTGGACATTTTCAGTACTTGGTTGTCGAGCTTAATGACGGAATGACTAACAAGCAGGTATTACTACCTTACGATGAATCTGAGGTTGATCAAACGACAAGACGCATCTGCGTTAACAGACTTAACAAAGCGCAAGTTGCTGAGTTAATGCCTTACAACCCGGCTGACAACAAGGTCGTATGCGGATTTGATGAGAAAGTTTCTTCTTCTTCGTATCCGTTGTGATTACATAAAAAGCTTTAATTGTCAATCTTTACTCCAAATTTGTGACCACCACAACACTGTCCCAAATGTGACAGCCAGTGATTCAATACTCACCAGATAATCGCAGGCAGATAAAATGTCAGCGATTTTTTTTTGCTAAAGTCTGGCAAACTCATACTCATATCGACTATGATTTAAACAGATAGATGAAATTAAGAACCCACCAGGTATGCAAAGCCTTGTTGTCAGTGAGGTTACTCACTTAGATGCAGGATTTGCTGCAGTTTTCGGTGCTTTGCCGATTTAACTACTAATCAATGATCAGTTATCAGTTATCAATTATCGATTTGATAACTGTTCATTGATTCATGACACAGGGTTCGGCGCAAAGGAGAAAAATATGAACTTTATTCGCTTTGAACATATCAACGTTTCTTGCAAAGATATTGATGCAACCAAGAAGTTTTATCAAATCCTATTTCCTGATTGGTATGTACGCGCTGAGGGCGTATTTGAGGGTAGACACTGGATGCATTTCGGAGATAATCAATTTTATCTTGCCCTCAATGATCAAACGGATCAAGAGCGTGTACATACGCCCTATGAAAGCATTGGCATAAATCATGTCGGCTTTGTGATTAAAGATGGTGAAGCTTTGAAAAAACTGCTTGATACTGAGAAGATTGAATATTACACAATGACAGCCTCAGAAACCAAGCACAGAATTTATGTCAATGATCCAGATGGAAATGAGATTGAGTTCGTTGAATATAACCCTGAGTATGCATTGAAGTAGTCATTAATCACACCGACATCACAAGGATTAGGACAGAAACTTGCAATTGATTTTGCTTGTTTGATTTTTTGAAAATACCAAGGTTCATATTCCCGACTTCTTTGAGAAATCGGGAATATTGTTTTTCACGGAGCGCGTAGCGTGCCCTACGGGCATATGATTTAGGACTGCTATATATAGTTGTACATAATTAAAAGACAGACATATGACTTTTTAAGACTTTTAGAAAAATCTTTCGATAAGTTCCTAGAAATCTTATTTGAAAACTTCGTACTTTTTACGACTTTTTCATATCGTCTAATGTCAATAATCAACTTAAATTGCATTTAAGAAAGAAATCAAGTCTTTGATACTCTTATCCGTTTATGCATCAGATTCTAAAACAAGAAGAATTTAACAGCTAGCGTTTTTGCGTTAATTCAGGAGAAATCAATGTCGTTAACCATAGATGTAGCAATTGAAGCAGACACAAGACTTGCATTGTTTAAATCGCAAGTCTTGTGCGATCGCCTTTGCGATCGCCTGTCCTCCGGACTTTCGCGCAAGGGTTTGGCTGTCTACTGACGCATCACTTATCTATGCTTGTCATCTAACTGTAGTCTGATTATTTTTTTCACATAGCTTGAGCATCAAGTGCATAAAAAAAATTCCTCCGCCGTATGAAATTTTTGAAGCGGTTGAAACACCCGAAACAAACAACCAACTCATTGACTGGAGGAATTGAAAAATGGACACCACAGCAATGCTCGATATGTGCAAACTAGCAAACTTCCCCGAAAGTAGGCGCATCACCATTCTCGGCGCGGGGATTGCTGGTTTGGTTGCAGCCTATGAGTTAGAACGTCTGGGTCATCAAGTAGATATTATGGAAGCTAGCCCACGTATCGGTGGTCGAATTTGGACTCACCATTTTGGAAACGAACCTGACGCACCCTACGCAGAACTGGGAGCAATGCGTATCCCCAGTGAACATCAGCATACACTGCACTATGTATCCCAAATGGGGTTGGATGACAAACTCTGCAAATTTGTCACAGTCTTTGAAGAACAAAACGCCTTCATAAACATCCAAGACAAAACTTTCCGGATGAAAGACGCACCCCGCCTCGTTCAAGAGCGTTATCAAGGAATTTTTACCGACAATGATTACAGCGAGAAAACCCAACTCTTTGCTGGATGGCTGAAAACCATCGTCGATACTATTTCTCCTGGTAACTTGCGTGAAAGTTTGGAACAAGACTTGAAATCACATTTAATGGATGAATTAGAAAGACTGGATTTAGAACCTTATTTTAGCGAAGACGGCGAAACTATCGACTTACAAGAATTTCTCAAAGATAACCCAAGTTTTCGCGCTCGTTGCAGCAAAGCTTTGGATATGTTCTTCAGTGACATCTTAGTTGAAACTAGTCACGATTTATTACAACTCAAAGGTGGAATGGATCAACTCATCCAACGTCTGGTAGCATCAATCAACTCTCCGATTCAGTGCAACCAAAAAATAGTGGCAATACGCGTATGTCAAGACCACGTAGAATTGGATTACTTGGAAAATGGACAGTTGCATACCCGCAGTTGTGACTATGTGTTATGCACTATTCCTTTCTCAGTCTTGCGGAAGATGAAGTTAAGCGGATTTGATGACAGAAAATTAGAATCTATCGACAACACTATATATTGTCCAGCAACCAAGGTCGCATTTCACACAGAACAAGCTTTTTGGGAAAAACAAGGTATCAAGGGTGGTGCATCTTTCAGTGGTGATGGCGTTCGCCAAATATACTATCCTTCTGTGAAATTCAACCCTGAAAGTGGTAGTACGATTCTTGCTAGTTATACTATCGGCGATGATGCACAACGCTTGGGGATGATGTCTGAGCAAGAGCGTCATGCTTATGTCAAGAATAGAGTCAGCAAAATTCACCCAGAGCTGAAAACTCCTAGTATGGTTTTAAATATGGCTTCAATTGCCTGGGGTAATTACGAGTGGAGTGCTGGTGGATGCACTGTTCATTGGAGCGATGATACGTCTGATGAATCGAATCATACTGTCAATTACTTAGAAGCTGCTAGACCACAAAACACTCTCTTCTTTGCTGGCGAACATTGTTCTAAATACCCTGCTTGGCTTCAGGGTTCTATCGAGTCTGCACTTTTCGCTGTGTACGATATTGTTTCTCACAAACCAACATTGAAAGCAAAAAAAAAGTACTTGATGAGGAGTTTGACAAATGGTAAGACTCTAGAAGGCGTTGCTGAATCAGCGTATGAATTGTCATTCTGTTAGCGCAGCGTGTCCGCAGGACAGCGTAACGAAGTGAAGCGTTAGCGCAGCGTGTCCGCAGGACATAGAATCTCTGCAGATGCTTCATTTCGCTTCGCTACATTCAGCATGACAAAACTAGATTCATACTTCAAATCAGCAACGCCCTCTAGAAGATAACCAACCATTACAGGGTTGTCAAATGGCTTAATCATCTCAACTCGCCCGTTCAATAGATTTGGAAGGTTGAGAACATACAGTAGAATTCAGAAGTCACGCCCGTCAGAAGTAAAAGGGTTTTCGCCCTCTGATTTGCTCCTGTGCTGCACTTATTATGCCTCTGTTCAAATCTGTAACTGCATAAGTTCGACTGACTCAACTCTATATATTTGTTGTGACCTTATGACTATCAACCCTGACTTGTTCAAGGAACGCTATTTATGAAGAAAAACAAAAGAAAACAAGATAGTAGTCTTTGAGACAAAGACAATGTATCTGGGAGTAAACTTAACACGTATTCACAATGCTTCAAACAAAATATGACCGCAAGCTCCTTGATGTATTAAAGTTAACAAAAAATCAATGTATATGTAAAACATATAGATAACAAGCTTGCTGTCAATGAGGTATTTTTCTAACATAAAGAAGGGCTGAAATATTTCTAGATACGGTTAAACTTCAGTACAGTCTCATATTTTGTTCCATTTCAATACAAATCAGTATTTATCGGGAAAATTAATCATCTCGTGTTTTAACTCCCATAACTTGCCCACTTTCCCGATTTGTCAGATAAACACAAATATTCAGCAAAGTCCTTATTTTCTTTCCTACCTTCCCTTTTTGTCCAAAGTCATAAAAATGGTTTTTTAAGATGAGTATCTTAAATTTTCCCCGGCTGCACTTTCAAGGTTTCGCACGCATCCACGCCCCTACAGGACATAAAAACGGTCTGGTAGATGTCAGTAGCAACACAGTCTACATGAACGGTAAGCCATTTGACCAGCAGCGTAGAGCGTCCGAGTACCACGAATACCTGTATAACTTAGGACCTCGGTTCAATGCTCAAGGAGAATTAGATGAAAATGGTCCCTTCAGCATGGCAATGGGGTGGGACTTTGGCGGAAACGGTCACTTCTCGATTGAAGCACAAATTGTCAGCACACAACGCGAGTTTGGACAGATTGACCAACACGATCCAGTTGTCGGACGCAGTGTTGATTTATGGGGTCACTACAATGATTACGTCAAAACAAGCTTCAATCGCGCCCGCTTCTTTGAATGCGATCCAGCTTCCAATTGGACTAACACAATTATGTTGGGTCAATTAACCTTCGGACGCCTTGGTGGTTCTCACGAAACCCCAAATATGGTTTCTGGACCAATTTCAGGTCTGCAGTTAGCCCGTTGGCAAAACTTCAACCATATCCGCGAATTACCTCAACACTGTCTCAATAGTGAATTTAAACGAGCAGCCGTTTATCAATTTACTGTCCCCAAAGATACTCAAGATTTCCTTTGGGGTGAAGAAGTCGCCCAGTCACCAACAGTATCAATGTTACGAGAAGCAATGAATCGTGATGATGTGTTGGGGTTAGTTGTGCAATTGGGCATCAGTAATATGTCTGCACCAGTTCAGCCTGACTCACCAACTTTCTGGGAACTGCACGGAACTATCGGATTATGGTGTCAAGATGAACTCAGCACTTATCCTCACGGACGCTTGCTCACTCCTCGACGTGCGGCGGAATCGGAAATAGAATCTCGACCAATGTCTAACCTCACCTTGCAAGTCACCCCTCAAGGCGTGAGTTTAAACATGGTCACAGCAGTACCCTGTGTAGGACGCGCCCCCAAACCGGGACCAGGACCAACTCACGCTATTGGTCCCAAACTTGACTTGGGTGATTTGGAAGTGCGTACCGTTGACAGCAAAAGGTTGATAGCGCGGATACCAAAGGAAAAATACCAACACCAAGCGCATCAACTCACCAGTGGAATTGTAGATGTTCCTTTAGCAGAACCGCTTGAAAACTTGTCTGAGGAAATAGAACAGCAAGGTTTATGCATCCTTGGGACAGCACCTAACGGACAACCGCAAATTCTCGTTCAAGAAGAAGAAATCAACCTTCAGATAGATGACGCTTGTTTATTTCTAGAACATCCAAACTGGAAGCGTGGTGAAGACCATGCAGTCGAGTTAGAAGTACGGTCTTTCGTCCGGGGGCGTCCTGCACCAGTTGAGTCTGTCTATCTGCGTCAGTTCTACAACCCAAAAGCCTTTCCTCAACTACGCTACGAGTTTGAAAGCGATCGCGCCAACGTAGATAAGACTTTCCACTTTCCTCGCAGCAGTGAAATGGAAATTGTCCACTTCAAGCCAGGAAAGCGGGAGTTTCAGGGAGAATTTACCCCCACATGTGCAATTTCCACTGACTACAAGGGGCGCGCTTGGGTAACTGTGCGCGGTGCCAAATCAGGAACGACACGAGTTTTGCTATCTGCTCACTCTGAAGATTTAGTTTGTGATTCGGCGTTGCACAAAAAGGGGATGAAGTACGAACCGCCAAGTCGCCAAGAGCGCAAAGAAAATAATATCATCCCGCAAATATGCAATGCCTGTGATTCTAATGACTTAGACGAAGCGGAAATTGCTTATGACAATGATGATAAACTCGGATTTTGGGGTGGTGCTGGCTTCTTTGCTGTTCGAGTCATGAGTGATGACTGGCACCTAGAAGACATTCCTGATCAAGCTGTAGATTTTAACTTAATCTACGAACACGTTCTAGCTTTCTACGAGTTAAGTTTCTCGTTTATGAAAGTAGATGTCTTCAGTCTCGCTGACCAATGCAAGGTAGAAACCTATGCGCGTTTGATGTGGCAGATGTCTGACCCTCGCAACAAATATAAGACTTACTATATGCCTCCAACGCGCGATATGTCTCAAGCCAAGTCGATGCTTTTGCTGAAGTTTCTGCAAAATCAGCAGCGAGTCGGCTACGTCCCAAGTGCAACTCCAGAACCAAAGCGTACCCAACGCACACTCCAGACGCGAGAGGAGTTAGTAAGTGCGCTAAAACAAGCGGCGGAGTTGGAAGTTGCTGTCATGTTGCAATACATCTATGCAGGATACTCTATTCCCAACTATGTCACTGGTCAGGAATATGTACGTCGGGGTTTATGGACTCCTGAACAGTTACATTTAGCTTGTGGTGACGGGAAAGAAGTCAAAAGTTACGGGATGCGCGGTGTGGTGCTGGAAATTTCCCGCGAGGAAATGATTCACTTTTTGATGGTTAACAATATATTGATGGCGATCGGGGAACCTTTTTATCCAGCAGTCCCCAACTTCCGGGAACTCAATGGACGCTTTCCCATTGATGTAGACTTTGCTCTTGAACCATTGAACGCCACCTCTCTACAGCGTTTTATGCGCTTGGAGATGCCCGACTTTTTAGAAGAAAACCTCAGCAATGAACCAGCAGGAGGCGATCCTACAGTTCACCACCTGCACGGTTATGGTTCTTTGAGCGAACTGTACCATCAGATTCGCGAAGGGCTGAAGAATATTCCAGATTTATTCATGGTCAAAAAGGGTAATGTCGGTGGCGAACATCGTTTATTTTTACGCGATGACTTTAACAAGGTTCACCCAGATTACCAGTTTCAGGTAGACGACCTCAACAGCGCACTTTTTGCCATCGATCTTATTGTCGAACAGGGAGAGGGATGTCATGCCAAATCACCGAAATTTGAACGTTCTCACTATCAACAATTTCGTCGTCTAGCAGACGCGCTTTCCTCTGAGCAGATGACCAATGCTGAAACAGGATGCAAAATACCGTGGAACCCTTCCTATCCTGCTTTGCGTAATCCTTCCTTACATTATCGAGATTATAACACTAACGTTGTCACTGTTCCCCAAACCAGGGCAGTCATGGAAATATTCAACGAGAGTTATTTCCTGATGATACAACTTATGGTACAGCACTTTGGATTGATGCCCACTGGTAGTCTGCGGCGTTCAAAGCTGATGAATGCTGGTATTGACGTGATGACAGGAATGATGCGTCCTTTAGGAGAGTTGCTGATGAGTATGCCCTCAGGCAAAAGCGGTAAAACAGCCGGACCATCCTTTGAGATAGAATCTCCTAGTTATATTCCCATGCCAGAAATCGCAATGAGTGCGATCGCCCGTCGATTTGAGCGATTAGGACATCGGGCGCGTGAGTGCGAAGTTATCCCCAGCAGTGTCTACGAGATATTCGAGTTTTATGCCAGATTCTTTGAAGACCTGGCTCGTCATCCCCAGTCTTTATTGCATTAAAACAGTACACAGTAAAGGAGTCACCGAGTCAGGAGTCGAAAAACTAAATTCTTCATTTCTAGGACTTACGCAAAAACCCTTTTAAACTCTCTTAACTTCGTGCTCTTTGCGTCCTATGTCCTTCGGACACGCTAGCCCCTAAGGGGGCGCTGCGCAAACGCTAATGCGGTTTATTTTTTCATTATTTTGCGTAAGTCCTGATTTCTTTCTTCTGAATCAAGAATTGCAGAATTGCTGAATTCTTCTTCAAACTGACAACTGAGTGATGAGTTCAAACAAATAACTTTGGGCTGAAAACAAATGACTTTAGAAAACAATCTAGAAACAGATGTACTCATAGTAGGTGGCGGACCTGTTGGCTTAGCAATGGCAGTAGAACTACGCTACCAAGGTATAGATTGCATCCTTATAGAACAGACCGACGGAGTTGTGACTGACCCCAAAGTCAGTACAGTCGGACCACGATCAATGGAATATTGCCGCCGTTGGGGAATCGCTCAACAGATACGTGATGCAGGTTGGCCGAGTGACCACACTCTAGATATTGCCTGGGTGACCTCTGTCGGTGGACACGAAATATACCGAGTTCATTTTCCTTCTTATGCTGAGCGATCGCTACCTGACTACTCACCAGAAACAGAGCAAGTCTGCCCACAAAACTGGTTTGCTCCTGTGTTCCAGAATTACCTGGGAGAATATCCACACGGAGTCATTCGCCTGCAGCATTGCTTAGAGAGTTTTGAGCAAACTCCTGAAGGTGCGATCGCCAAAGTGACAAACTTGCAAAAAGCAACAACACAACTCATTCATGCTCGATACATGGTAGCTTGTGATGGTGCCCGCAGTGCAGTACGTAAAGCTTGTGGTGTTGATGCTCCCACTTTTCACGACACCCAGGTGTTTCAGAGTGTGGTGTTCAAAGCACCAGAGTTGGCGACTGTGATGGGAAAAAACCATGCAATGGTTTATTATTTAGTCAACCCAATTCTTCAAGAACCACTCCGTGCAGTAGACGGGGACTCACTTTATCGTCTGATTTTGAAGCCAAAAGAAGACGGGAGTGTGCGTGATGCTGAAGAAGCTATCCGCGCCGCTATATCAATAGATACCCCTTTTGAAATTGTTTCTAACGTTCCGTGGCGTCTCACTCACCGAGTTGCAGACCATTTTCGAGTTGGAAATATCTTCTTCGTTGGTGACAGTGCCCATACACTCTCCCCTTCTGGCGGTTTTGGTATGAACACTGGTATCGGTGATGCTGCTGACTTGGGCTGGAAATTAGCTGCTACCCTCAAAGGCTGGGCTGGTCCGGATTTGCTCAACAGTTATGAAATTGAAAGGCGTCCCATTGCAGTGCGAAACCTCCAGGAAGCGAACGCCAACTTGCAACGCACCCAGAAACGTGCTATTCCTCCAGTCATTATGACCGACAGCCCAGAAGGTGAACAAATCCGCCAAGAGATGGCTATTGGTATGGAACGCAGTGGTGTGAAGCGCGAGTTTGAAGCGCCTGGTGTTCACTTCGGGTTTCGCTATGAGTCCCCTGGTATAATTCCTGATGGTACACCTCCCAGCGATGACGCCTTCGAGTGGAAACAGAGTAGTTATCCTGGTTGTCGCGCACCCCATGCGTGGTTAGAACAAGGGTTATCTACTTTGGATTTGTTCGGTCGCTCTTTTGTGTTGATGTGCTTTGACTCAACACAGAAAGTCGAAACATTAACAAAGGTTTGTCAGGACAAAGGAGTACCCTTGATAACCAAGTCCATCGATAACCCGGAAATTGGCAAGCTTTATGAGCGTGCTTATGTTTTGGTACGTCCTGATGGACATGTTGCTTGGAGAGGTGACAGCCTACCTGAAGACTCAGAGGCGCTGATTGACCGAGTTCGAGGAGTTTTTAATTAGAATTCGTCTCACAGTTTTCAGTTATCAGTTAATCCCTATGCCTGTTTGCTTTTCGCTGTTGCGAATACAAAACAGAACCAGATGCATAAATTCATTTGTTCTCCGGTATGGATAACTATCAACCGATAACTGAGAACTGAGTCATGAAACTATATTACGCTCCTGCATCATCTTATTCCCAACGAGTCCTCATCGCCCTGTACGAGAAGGGAGTTGATTTTACAGCGATTCCAGTAAATCTCTTTGACCCCAAATCCCGTGAAGAGTATATGCAAATTAACCTTTTTGCCAAGATACCTACCCTAGTAACGGACAAAGGAAATGTGATATTTGAGGCTAATATCATCATTGAATACCTTGACCAACATTTTCCAAATACATCCCGCCTGATTCCTGTTGATTCAGAACAAGCTATAGAGGTGCGGATGCTGGAACGGATGATTGATGTATACATCAACAGTGGACGGGAAGCCCTGTTTGCTGATACCCAGCGTCCGGTTGAGGAACGGGGCAAAAAAGAAGTTATCAAAGCAAAACGGTTATTGGAAACGGCGATCGCCATGCTTGATGAAAAACTGGCAAGTCGTACCTGGCTAGGAGGTGAAGAGTTTACGATCGCTGATTGTGCTGCTGCTCCCACTCTCGCTTACCTGCGTATGGTTTACAACTACAAACACTTTCCCAACTTGACAAATTACGTCAGACGTTTGGAGTCAAGACCATCAGTAGCACAAGTTTTCAACTCTGGACGCGACCAAATGACACAGATGTTGTCCCAACTGCGCAATCCACTGCAACTGGTGCCATTGGAAAATTAGTAAAGGGACGCTACCCCTACTAACGTTTCATTAAAAACTTTTTCTTGGAGATAAAAAATGACTAGTTCAACGATTGAAAGATTAAACCCGTTTATAAAAGAAGTTATCCAAGACCCCTACACAGTCTACCGTCGCTACAGAGAAGAAGACCCCGTTCATTGGGGGGTATCGGCGAATCCCCAATTGCCGGGTGCCTGGTACATCTTCCGTCATGAAGATGTGATGAAAGTTCTTGAAGACAGGAGATTTGGTCGCGAGACCTTGAACGAACGAGAAGACGTTGAAACCACGCCAGTGCCAACAGCATATAACGCCTTCCTGTCTTTGGTCAGTAACTGGATAGTCTTTCGGGAACCACCCAATCACACACGGCTAAAATCGCTGGCTAGCAAGGCATTTACCCCAAAAATTGTCGAAAACATCCGTCCAGCCATCTACGAAATCGCAGACAATCTGTTGGATCAAGTCCAGAACCGTGGTGAGTTGGACTTGGTTGAGGAGTTTGCTTTCCCTCTGCCAACTAAGGTGGTTGCTATTATGCTAGGTGCTGATCCCGAAGATTTGCCATTATTCCGTCAATGGGCACTAGCCATGCAACAAGCCAGCGCCTCCCGTTTGAAACCACCACCACAAGTCTACGAACGTGCAAACGAGGCTGCCCAAGCATTCGTCGATTATTTCACTCCTTTAATCACAGAACGACGTGCTAATCCGCGCGAGGATCTGATCTCGGCTTTAGTCAAAGCTGCTGATGAGGGCGACAAACTGAGCAACTTTGAGATCGTCGCCACTTGTACCCACCTGTTGACCGCAGGACACGAAACCACAATTAACCTAATTGCCAAGGGGACACTGGCGTTACTCCAGCATCCAGAAGCACTCAAAAAGTTACGCTCCCACCCAGAACTTATCCCTGCGGCAGTAGAGGAGTTCGTCCGCTACGACACGCCAATCCAGATGGTAACACGCTGGGCTTATGAAGACGTTGAGGTCGGTGGCAAGTTGATTAAGCGCGGGGATAGCGTGGGGGTGATGCTTGGCTCAGCCAACCGAGATCCCAGCCAATTCAAGAACCCTGATGTTTTGGATATACAGCGTCAAGAAAACAAACACAGTGCCTATGGCGGCGGTATCCATTACTGCCTTGGTTCGTCGCTAGCCCGTGCCGAGGGTCAAATCGCCATGAATGTTCTACTCAATCGTTTGCCTGAGCTTCGTTTGGCAGATCAAAAAATTAAATGGGCAAACAACATTATATTTCATGGTCCTAAAAATTTGCACGTTAGCTTCAGACCGCCTGTGGCAAATGCATGATAATTTGATGCTTTTTCTCATTCCCAGCGTTCACTGGGAACGAGAAAGATTCATAAAACTTAATTTAATGCAAACAAAATTTCAATCAATTACACACATGAGTATCATACAAGGTTTGACAAAAGCCATTCTTTATGTAAGAGACATAGACACACAAACAAACTTCTACCGCGACCAGTTGGGGCTTGAGGTTAAATCCTTCAAGAGTATAGAAGGACGCAGCGATAAACAATGGGTGGAGTTCGCGACGGGTGAATGTACTCTGGTGCTACACGGTAATTTAGAGCCACAACATGGTAAAGATAGACCCAAGCTGGCATTTCACGTTAATGATTTTGAGACTGCTTACAAAACACTCACAGAACGTGGCGTGAAACTGGGTGCTGTTCGTTCTCCCTCGCCTAGTCTCAAAATTGCTGAAGGTGCTGATCCAGAAGGCAATCCATTCACCATTGATTGTCAGGAGTAAATCACGATTAGTACAACTAGTACAACAAGGTACAGGAAATCCAACCTATACATTAGCTGAAAAACTTTACTGAGTAAAAAACTCTCATAAGTTATGAGGAATGAAAACAATGACTGAACAGCATTCAATACCCTCTGAAAAGAAAACTTGCCCCCATATCTCAGAAGAGTACCAACCTTTTGTTAACCCACAACTTGATGACCCTTATCCATTTTATAAGCGTGCTAGAAGTGAAGAGCCAATATTTTACAGCCCATTGGTGAATGCTTACGTTCTGACCCGATATAATGACGTTTTGAGTGTACTCAAAGATCCAATACGATTTTCTTCAGCAAATAGCCTCCAGACTGTTGGAGACTATCCTCCAGAAGTGATTGAAGTGTTGCGTCAAGGCTTTCCCTTTATTTCTTTGATTAATAGCGATGGCGAGCAACACAAACGCTTTCGCGATCCTTTTCTTAAAGTGTTTGCATCAGAGCGGCTTGTCGTTGTAGAAGATTCCATTCGTGCGATCGCCAACAGGTTGATAGACAGTTTTATCAATGATGGTCATGCGGACATTGTATCGCAATTTGCTCATCCGCTACCGCTTGAGGTCATTCTCACTATGTACACTGTCCCCCTAGAGAAAATGGCAGAAATCAAGGAGTGTGGTAATAGCACGTCAGCTTTGTTCTCAACACCGTTAACAAAAGAACGCCAGATCGAATGTGCTCAGCGCTATGTTGCTTTACAGCACTTCCTTGCAGATCTGATTGAAAAACGACGGATTGCACCAGGTAACGACTTGATTAGTGAGCTACAAACTAGTGACCTTAACACACCAGAGTTAACGTTGCTTTTATGTGAGATGATCATAGCAGGACATAAAACGACTGCCAGTCTGATTGGGAAATCGTTAAAACTTTTGCTGGAAAACCCTAAGATATGGCAAAGTCTGTGTGACGATCCATCACTCATTCCTGTTGCGCTGGAAGAAGTACTTAGGTATGATACTCCTGCCCAATCAATGATTCGCGTTACCACTCAAGACGTTTCTCTTTCAGGTGTCACCCTACCTAAGGGTACTCGTGTTCTTGTACTCTATGGTTCCGCCAACCGCGATGAAAGTCAGTACACTCATGCTGATGACTTCAATATTGAACGTTTCCAACAGACACCTGTTAACCATCTTGCATTTAGTCATGGATTCCATCACTGTACAGGTTCGAGTTTAGCTCGTCGGGAAGGACGGATTGCTCTAGAGACATTGTCTTTGCGCTTACCTAATTTACGACTTTGCCCCAACCAACAACTAACCCATATTCCTACATTGCTAGACCGTGGTTATGCAAGCCTCGAAGTGGAGTGGGATATTCCTCAACAACCTTAACTTAACAAAGTTAAACGGTTCGTTTGCATATTTTTCAAACTTTCACCTCTATTAAGAAATATCACATCAAAAGGAGAGACAACAATGAGTCAACCCCCAATCCTAAAATCCGGTTCTACTGGTGCAGATGTCGAACGCTTGCAAGGCGAGTTATCCCAACTGGGATACGAAGTTGCAGTGGACGGCGTATTTGGTGAGGCGACTGAAAATGCCGTGAAAAAATTCCAAAAAGACAATAACTTAACTGTCGATGGAATCGTTGGACCACAAACAGGAAGACAATTGGGCGCTGCTTTAGCGTAACCCACGCTTGATCGCTTGCATATTTATCAAACTTTCATCTGTATTAACAAATATCACATCAAAAGGAGCAAACTTCAATGAGTCAACCCTCAATCCTACAATCTGGTTCTACTGGTGCAGATGTCGAGCGCTTGCAAGGTGAGTTATCCCAACTGGGATACGAAGTTGCAGTTGACGGCGTATTTGGTGAGGCGACTGAAAATGCTGTCAAGAAATTTCAAAAAGACAATAACCTAACAGTTGATGGAATCGTTGGACCGCAAACAGGAAGACAATTGGGCGCTGCTTTAGCGTAACCCACGCTTGATCGCTTGCATATTTATCAAACTTTCATCTGTATTAACAAATATCACATCAAAAGGAGCAAACTTCAATGAGTCAACCCTCAATCCTACAATCTGGTTCTACTGGTGCAGATGTCGAGCGCTTGCAAGGTGAGTTATCCCAACTGGGATACGAAGTTGCAGTTGACGGCGTATTTGGTGAGGCGACTGAAAATGCTGTCAAGAAATTTCAAAAAGACAATAACCTAACGGTCGATGGAATCGTTGGACCGCAAACAGGAAGACAATTGGGCGCGGCTTTAGCGTAACCCCAAGTGGATGGGATCGTTAGATTCCAAACTGGTCAAAAATTAAGCGGTTTTCCTGCATAACTTAAATCTGATAACAACGTGGGTTGACTCCTCAACCCGTGTTGTTTTGTTTTTATTTAGTTACAAAAACAACTAAAGATGGTCTAACATGGATAGCATTCAAAGTCAAGAGTTTAAACACACACTTCTCTGGCATGGTATTTTTATCTGTCTATTAGGATTTGTTGCTGGTCTATTCTTACCCTTGTATGCGAATCCACGTACAGGGCTTGCTACTCATTTGCTCGGAATTACACAAGGAATCTTCTTAGCAGTTATTGGTTTGTCTTATCCACAACTCAAGTTACCACTTTGGGTTGCTAGAGCAAATGTTTGGATGCTTCTGGTTAGTGCTTATGTTGGTTTGATTGCGGAGTTTTTGGCTGCAGTGTTTGGCTTAAGCAGGATGTTTCTGATTACTGCGATGGGATTGCCCGAAGGTATTCCTTGGCTAGAAACTAGTACCGAAATAGCTATCAAAGGCATAAGTAGCTTTATCCTCTTGAGTTGTTTGATTGTTCTGTTTGGCTTAAGGAAAACTCAAAGTAGTTCCACTTCGCTAGAAGAATCTTAAGCCATGACGATGCCATACCAAAATCATGATAATCTTTTTCAGAAAATTCGATTTTAACTCAAGCAAAATAAGGAGTAACGTCTTATTTCCAGAAAAGTCTATTGTTTTTTTTGACACTTGACACTTTTTAGGAAGAATTTAATGAATTTTTTATTTTCATTAATGACTATCATTTTCTTGGGTACTGCTTTTAGTTATAGTATTGAAGCTAGAGAATCAAGACTTAGCCAAAATCATCGAAAAATGCCATCTTCCCCAGATTCTGATTATGTCGAATATCTAACCTCTCCTGAAACAACATCTATGAATCTTCCTTTTTCGGAAGCAGTACGTGTTGGTAATATGCTTTACCTTTCAGGAGTGATCGGAAACATACCTGGAAAGAAACAGCTTGTCAGTGGTGGAATTAAAGCTGAGACAAAACAAACTATGGAGAATATGAAACGTATTCTTGAGAGGCATGGGTCATCAATTGACCAAATTATAAAATGTCAGGTGATGCTTGCAGATATGAAAGAGTGGAACGCGATGAACGAGGTTTATCTCAGCTATTTTTCGGCATCTCGACTGCCTGCCAGAAGCGCATTAGGAGTAAATAGTTTAGCTTTAAATGCACGAGTGGAAATTGAGTGTATGGCAACAGTCAAATAAATGATAATAATCCCAAACCATCATTTCAATTATTATCGAAACTCAAAAAGAAAAACTAAAAAAAGTTATGAATTTTTTCAAGAGTCAGAAAAATGAGTAATCCAAGAATGCAAAATCAATCAAACAATGGGGCAAATATCTTCAAGGATAAGAATTTTTACGTCATCAATTTTGTGACGTTAATGGCAATTCTTGGGGGAACTATTTTTAACCCGACGCTACCAACGATACAAAAATTTTTCCAAGTTTCAGAGGAACAAGCGGCATGGGTAGCGACACTTTTTCAATTACCTGGAGCTTTTATTACTCCCGTATTTGGAGTTTTAGCTGACGTTCTTGGCAGAAAACAAATCCTGGTTCCTTCGCTTTTAATATTTGCCTTAGGTGGAACTTTAAGCGGCTTGGCTTCTAGTTTTAGCAGCCTTTTGGGATGGCGATTTTTGCAAGGGGTTGGTACTGCGAGCCTAGAATCTCTACAACTTACCATTATCGGCGATCTTTATCATGGGAGAAAGCTGGGTGCTGTGATGGCATTTAATGCTAGCTTAATTGGTATTAGTTCAGCACTTTTTCCGTTAATTGGTGGGTTTTTAGGGGTATTTAGTTGGAGATATCCGTTTTTATTATCACTACTTGCCATTATCGTGGCATTTTTGGTACTAACAATATTAAGATTGCCAAGACGACCGCAGAACACAGAGAATTTTCAACTCAAATCTTATCTACAAACAACCTGGAACAGTATTAACAATCGTCAGGTACTTGGGCTATTGTTTGCGGTGATGTCTGTGTTTATGCTGCAAACTGGAACTTGCTTAACCTTTCTACCTTTTTTAGCAGCAAATAAATTTGGTACATCGGAAGCTATAAATGGTATTCTCCTGACTTGTATGTCGCTGTCTTTAGCAGTTGTTGCTTCCCAATTAGGACGGTTGCTGCGAAATCTCTCAGAAATCAAGCTCATCAAACTCTCTTTTCTTCTGTTTGCTGTTGGGCTATTAATTGTTCCTCTTGTTCCTAACATTTGGTTGCTATTTATCCCAATTTTTCTACTGGGTGCAGCCCAAGGTATGGCGCTTCCATGTTCTCAAGCACTCTTAGCAGGGCTTTCTGCACAAGAATCTCGCGCCGGATTTATGGCGGTGAATTCAACACTTCAATCATGGGGACAAACACTTGGTCCTTTATTAGGAAGTCTTGCTATTAGGTTCTGGGGACTACAAGCAGTCTTTTATACTAGCGCCGTTTTTTCCCTTATTGGATTCGCAATCTTTAATTATTTCGTAACAAGTAAAATCTTCGATTTCACTGCCAAAACCATACAGATACAAGTTCCACCTCATCAGATTTCAATTAATAGCGAAGAACCAACTTTGGCTCCAGAGCCTACATTGCCAACAATTTTACAACAACCTGTTGCACAACTCTTCCATGTCCAAACGAATAGGGTGATTGAGTTACCGGAACATTTTCAGGTTATTAATATTGGCAAGTCCAGTAACCGTCTTATCCCTGAAGTTGATCTTTCAGATTTTCCCGATTCTGGAGTTGTCTCACGGGTTCACGCTCAGATTTGTTACGATGGAAGCGAATACTATATCCAAGATTTGAACAGTTCTAACGGCACTTACATCAATAAGTACCCAATGATACCAGGAATTTGGTATAAATTAAAATCAGGTCTTCAAATTACTCTTGGTCGGCAAGATGCTTTTGCGTTCATATTTCAGATTGATTAGTATAAAAAAGCAGATATAGTGTTTTTCCTTGTTGCTTTGACGAAATCAAAACAAACGAACAGGTTTGGAATTAAGACGCTCAGCAATTGATGTTACCTGCTTAATCACGGGAATTATATCTTGATATTTGGGTGGTTCTGCATTTGGTATATATCCAACGTCTTGAACCAAATTAAGAGGAGCGTCTTTCATATAATTACGAATCAACTCTTGACGATTGGTATCAATATCTGGTCCAATCAAAACAGCACCTGGTGGAATATTTTGAGAGTCAGCGAATAAGATGCGAAACTCTGCTGCACCTAATTTTATCCGATAAAAATTAAATTCTTCCAACGAAATAGCGCCAGCAGCAGCTTTTCCTTGTACCACTAATTCAAGTACTGTTCTTGGTGTAGGAGCAAATATGATTTCTGCCAATGTTAAACCAAGAAGATTGCGCAGTGGAAAATAATATCCAGTGACAGAACCTGGTTGACCTAGGGCTACTATTTTACCCTGTAAATCTTTCAATTGTTTCAAAGGACTGTTTTTGCGTACAATAAATATTGCTCGTGAATTGCCCTCTACTTGGAGAGGGAACAGTGGTAAATATTGATGCTGAGCACTTGCAATTGTTGCCAAACCTGGAGGAGCAAAGACTAATGACCAAGCACGACGCTGAATACGCTCAATCGCTATCTTCTCATTAAAAGCCGGTTCTAATTGAATAAATGCCCCAATTTTTTCACCTAAAAATTTACGGAACCTAACAAATCGTTCTATGACTTGTTTTGCATCTCCATAGCTAATGACACCAATCACGATTTCAAGTTGTCGATTTGAGATTTCCTCTCCTGCACAAGCCGTGAACAGGAGCAATATTTGTAAAAGAAATAAACGTCGGGAAATTTGAGATGACATCAATAGTTTTTAGTAACAATTTTGTTGATGGACACCTTGTTATTATCCAACAATAATATCTTATGGGAAAGCTTCGTGTCACTCTTCCTGTTATAATTCATACATAATAGACATCTTCAGAAATTAATTATGCGTTATGTGAAACCCTTGTCTTGACCGTACAGCACTGTCTCTACATTGTTTTCCAACAGATGTCTAATAGACAAAATTTAAGCAAAGAGAAAAACCATGAAAATAGGAACTAAAGTTAATCTAATATTAATAATGGTTTTGATCAGCGGTATGCTCATTAGTGGTATTGCTTTATCAAATGTACTTGAAAAAAAAGCAGAGGGTGAGATAAGTTCTAAAGCTGAGATTCTCATGCAATTGGTCAATTCGATGAGAACTTATACCAATGACCGCGTACAACCCTTATTGTTACCAAAATTAGACACTCAAGAGCAGTTCATCCCAGAAGCTATACCAACATATTCCACTAGAGAGGTGTTTGAACTTTTCCGTAAAAACAAAGAATATGCGAATTTTGTCTACAAAGACGCTGCTCCGAATCCAACCAATTTACGAGATAAACCTGATGCTTTTGAAGCTGATATTGTTAAACAATTCGAGAAAGATAAGGCTTTAAAACGGCTGGATGGTTTCCGAACAATGTCCGGAGAAAAACTGTTTTATACTGCTCGACCTTTTGTCATTGAACAACAGAGTTGTTTGCGCTGTCATAATACTCCCCAAGAAGCTCCAAAAAGTCAATTAACAACCTACGGAAAAGACAATGGTTTTGGGTGGAAGCTAAATCAAATTGTTGCAGCTCAAATGGTTTATGTTCCGGCTTCGGCTATTTTGAACAATGCTAGTCGCTCATTGATTCTGATGATGGGAGTTGTAGGGATGATTTTGACAATCATCATTATCGTCATCAATCAGTTGTTGAAAAAAACTGTGCTTGTACGTGTGAGAAAAATTGCTAACGTGGCGGAACAAGTGAGTGTTGGCGATATGAATGCCAATTTTGATAAACAATCTAAAGATGAAATCGGAGATTTAGCAGAAGCTTTCAACAGGATGAAGTATAGTTTGGAAATGGCTCTTAAGATGTTAAATAATGATGATACACATCATCAGAAGAAGTAGATACTGGATTTGACACATAGACTTACAGCGTTTTGCAAGTACATGAGGTACACCCCTCCCCAACCC
Source organism: Brasilonema sp. UFV-L1 (assembly GCF_012912105.1). Lineage (GTDB taxonomy): Bacteria > Cyanobacteriota > Cyanobacteriia > Cyanobacteriales > Nostocaceae > Brasilonema. The sequence continues at coordinate 36,853 of NZ_QMEA01000063.1, read as the reverse complement.
TCCCCTTACCAAGGGGAGGGTGCTTGAGGTGCGCGGGTGGGGTATTTCTGTACCTCACGAAGTTGAAATCTGCTGTAAGTCAATAGTCAATACGGTTCGGATAAGCACGCTTAACACAAACTCGGTTTCTTGCAGAAACCGGGTTTGTGTGAACAACAATTACGTTAACAGCAACCGTATTGAGACTGAAGTAACCATCAAAAAAATTTTTAAAAATTTTTATTTTGACAATAAATCCTATTAACCAAGCATGCGCCGCTTAAACTCTGAAGCTTGTTTTGGTTCAGGAATCCTCTGTGCTAACTTATTGACAAATTCTGATAAAGAAATTTGTGGCTGAGATTGCAAAACCTGTTTAATAAGAAAATTAGCAATCGGACCAATTGAATAAGCTAACTCGCGCTCGCATTTACTGATAAAATTAGCATCGATTGTTTGATTTTCCTTGTTTGGCGATTGAGCAGACTGGTTTTGAGATGAAACGGTGGATGCTTCTAATAGAGCGATCGCCTGTTTTTCAAATTGTTTTTGTTGCTGTGGTAATAAGTAATTCGCTAAAAGTCTCACTAATTCTTGGCAATTCGCTGCTTGTGCGACAGCTTGTTGTAATATTAAAGATGCAATTGGTCCTATAGATTGCTTGAGCAACTGTTCTAGATTTGTATATTGTTCTGAACTGAGGGAAAATTTGAGTTTGGATTGTTTGGTTGCGGAAGATTCATGAACACCAAGAGTCGAAACAGGTGTAGAACTTGGGGATATGGGGAGTAAATTTTCCTTCTGTTCTTTCTGCTGTTGTTTGTTTCGCTGAACTTCAAAGATTTCTACCCCTGGCAAATCTTGGAAAATTGTGGCTATATTACCAGGTAAGATATCAATAACTGCTTGTGTGCCTGACAACCAGACATGAACGTTGATGCCTTTGGATTGTAAAAGTGTTTTTAACTGAGTCATCCATTTCGCAACTGGTAACCCGACTTGCGGATTTGCTGTCACAAGGGTTTCTAAAAGCGTTTGAGAAAATAATTCTGGCTTCTGAGGAGGCGTTGCAGCAGCAATTATACATTGTCCATGCTCTATCTCACATTGCAAATCTTCTATCCAATTCTCCACAGAAGTTGAAATAGAAGAATCTGAGACAATGAAATCTAAAATAATGATTTGTTGACTTTTTTGAGCGCGGCGTAACTCTTGTCTCAACCAAGAACGACTCAGGCGCACTCCATCACCTAAAATTAACCAGGCTTCTCCATCTTCGATTTCTTCGATCTGCCCGCGCAAGTAGAATAATGATGTCGGTGGATTTCTGGCTATCCCACATTGTGAGGAAGATTTGATTTCTGATTCACCACGCCAACGAGTCAATCCTTGGATTGTTCCACGTATTTCTGACCAATTTTTGCCTTTTTGAGGAAAGTAATCTACTTCAAAACCACCAGCACCAGCAAACAATCGACTTAAGTCAGTGGTGGCTTTCTTGTTTGAGAGTCCATCAATGACAACCGCACGTCTTGCTTTTTGAGATTCAGCTTTTACAGATTGGAATCCAACAATTAATTCTCCGACTCCTTCTACAATTCGTTTCGGTGTTTGTAGAGGATACTCTGGATGAAGTTTACTATCTCCACGTTCAAGCTTTTGCTGATTAATCAGACGCAGTTGCTGATTTAAATTATTAATATACTGTAGCGTTTGGCGGTAAACATATTTATAAAGTCTATCTGCTTCAATCAGTCCATGTGAATCAGCGGCTTCACCTAAAAGTCCCTGCATTAAATAGTAAGTGAATAATCCATGTCCTAATTCTGGAAACTCCCAAGACTTTTGTCCTTGATCGCAAGAGAGTAAAGCGCAAAATCCCTTACTTTGAGCAGCACGTTGTCTCAACACATCCATCATTTGTGTTGTGGAATTGAGTGAACTCTCAGAAATGTCTCCATCTCTGGCGCTACCTCTATTTCCTAACAATCTCATGTCCCCACTATGACAAGTGTCTAAACAAACTAACTGTTGGTTGGCGGGACTAGCCCCTAGTATTCGCACGAGATCTTGCATACCTAAGCCTGTAGCCAGCAAGTCATTTTTGTGGGTATCTGCTAAACACAGAACAGACTGCTGAGTATTCGGCTCTAACATTCCATGCCCTGAAAAATATAACAGGATCGAGTCTTGAGATTGAGATTGTGAAACAATTTGTTGCAGGCTCCTACGAATCGTTTCCAAAGTAGGAGGTTGTGGTGCAAAATCATGATGGACAATCACCTCTTTATTAGGAAATCCTTTGGTGGCGCTGCTAAGTGCTTTTCCTAACCCTTGGCAATCTAAAGCTGGATAGCGTAAAGAAGGCAAGTTTTCATCTTGGTATTCATTAACACCTACCAACAAAATCCAAAGCTTGGCTTCTCCTGTTGTGAGTGTATGAGTTGAGTCACTAGAACCAATTCCGAGCGGTGACATATTTATGACTTAATCCTAAAAATAAGTTTAATCTAAGTTTCATGAAAAATTTATGATCAGCCCGTTTCACCAAACTCGTACGAACCTGAATCAGTGATGTCAAGGAGATTGTTTGTCCTTTGCTTAATCTAACAAATTTCTTGTGTTAAGTACTCAGATGAAAGTTTATCAACAAAGAATTCAGTCCTGGCTGAGTCATAATATACAATGTATTCGCCTCACTGGTTTACAGTCCCCGTTCTTGCTCAGCTGATTTGGTGAGTTTTGTTTCATTTTGCACTTGGTATACTCATGAGATACGGTTTTTTCCTGCCAGAATCTAACGTATTTATCCATATTTATGAATCACGTTTTTTTTAGTAAATTACGGAAAATTTTACAAAAATTCATAACAAGCACAGCGAAAACATCAAAGTCATTATTAATACTTCTGATAGACATCTAAAATAAAGTTGGCAGGTAACGCATTGGGACAAAGAAATGGGCGAAACCCTAATAACCCCACGATCAATCGAGGGGCTTTCAGATCAACCAAAGAGGGTTTCGCCCATTTCTCCAGTCGGAACCCCGGTAAGCTCTAAATGTTGTCTAGCAATACTAGTACACAGGGCGCGTGAATAAACCAACCATTCCAAATCAACGAAAAGCTTACAGTATAAGCTTTTTGAATTTTTAATGAACGAATTTTAAAGCAGCGGTACTAGGTGATTCGTGAATAAAAGGAGGGAAATGAGGGGGATAAGAATTTCTCTAGCATCTTGCAGCATTCTCAACAAGACTAAAAAAACCGGGTAACTTAGGCGAAAACAAAGGTAAGGCTTGTGTAGTCATTCTCAAGAAACCCGCGCTAGTTTGACAAGAGTCTAAAATAAGTTATTCAATTCTTTGATTTCATAACTTAAAACAGTACACAGTGAAGGAGTCAGTCGTCAGGAGTCAGTCGTCAGGAGTCAGTCGTCAGGAGTCAGGAGTCGTGACGTCAGTCGTCAGGAGTCGAAAAACTCAATTCTTTATTTCTTCCTTGGTGAATACTGAATTCAGAATTGCTGAATTCTTCTTCAAACTGATAACTGGTAACTGTTAAATAGGAATGCTACAGTACCCTCATTGACTGCATAAGTGTATTTGTCATCTAACTATACATTTATGTGATGATCATTTATCAATTGTTTAGTTGACCATTTATGAGTTGTTAAGTTTATGCGTTCCCGCCAAGGTATTACTGAACTATTTACAACTTTCTTGCAATTCGACGCAGATAAAGCCATTGGTTGGGCTACCGATGCTAAACTACGCCGAAATATGCTTAACTCTCAGGCGCGTCTTTCAGAACCAGAAAATTCGGAAAATTTTTGGGTGACTTATTGGTATAAAATATGGCAAAATCACACAGAAGGTCTGGCACGATCACATTTGTTAGCTTATTTACAAGAAGTATGCTATTGGACGGCTAACAAAACAGTTGTTAATTTTTCTTCTGGACAGTATACTTTATCCGACTGCTTCCAAATGGTCACAACTAGTATAGATAAAGTTTTGAAGGGGTTTAAACCTGATATGGGTTTTCTCCTCAAGAACTACGCCAGTGCAATTTTTAGCAGCGAACTCAAGGAAATGCTGCGCCAACAGAATGAAGTTGATATTTGTAGCAATTGGCGATTGCTGCGGAGGCTGAGTCAAAAACGGTTGGTAGAGTCTTTACAAAATGTCGGACTGAGTGAGGACGCGATCGCATGTTATGTATTAGCATGGAAATGTTATCAGTCTCTCCATGCTCCACAGCAAGCCAATGGGACTCGCAAACTGACAAGGCCAGATGACGCAACATGGCAGGCGATCGCCCAACTTTACAATTTTCAACGCAACACTCAACTGTCAAAATTAGGCCCAGAGTGTAGTGCCCAAACAATAGAACAATGGCTGCTTGCTTGTGCAAAAGCTGCCCGAAACTATCTTTACCCAAACACGACTTCCCTGAATGCGCCAAAAGGGGATGATGATTCTGGGGAATTTCAGGACTTTTTACCACAACTCAAGCAGGAATCGTTACTCACGGAAATTCTTGCTCAAGAAGAACTAGTTGAGCGACACTCAAAGCAATCTCAAATCAATGATGTGTTGCTTTCGGCTTTGAACGAACTGGATAGCGAAGCACAAAATATCATACAACTCTATTATAGTCAGGGTTTAACTCAACAGCAGATTGCAAAACAATTAGGAGTGAAACAGTACACGGTTTCTCGTCGGCTTACCAAGTCTAAAGATTCATTACTGCTCAAGTTTGCGACTTGGACGAAAGAGTCGCTGCATATTTCTCTAAACTCGCAGGTACTTAACTATATAAACACCATTTTAGAGGAATGGTTACAAGCTCACTATAGCCGTTCCTCCTCTGAGTAGGAGAAATAACTATGACATTTGATATAAGTACAAATACTTCAACAAAGTCTACATTGTGGCTAGAAATTCCTAAAGTGGAGCAAACAAAGACAATAACTATGACATTTGACACCGGCGCACATACTTTAATAAACTCTACACATCTGTGGTTAGAAATTCCTGAAGCTGAACAAGCGAAGATTTGGGAGCAAAGCCAAGCTTTTTCAACCTCTAGTCGTCGTTGGGTAGCTTATCTCAACCGCTTGAGCTTGAACACTTTTTTACCTTGGCTTCGGGAAGAATACGCTCAGAATGCGACAGTTTCCCCAAATGTAGCAGCTCACTCAAGCATTTGGGAAGTCGTCAATGGTACAGGTATTTCCTTCGGAACATCACGAATGGTGTTAATCCCCACTGAGGATATTGACTTGAGTGAACTGCGTGTTCCTCAAGAATGGGTGGATATTCCAAGCTGGAGTGCTGATTATTATCTAGCAGTGCAAGTGAATCTGGACGAAGGCTGCATTCGGGTTTGGGGGTATACAACCCACGCCCAACTTAAGAATATGGGAACTTACGATGCAGGCGATCGCGCTTATTGTTTAGATGCAGAGCACTTAATTTCTAATCTTAGCATTCTATGGATGGCACGTCAGATGTGTCCAGAGGAAGTCACTCGAACTGAAACTGCTTCCTTACCTGCTTTGCCACTCGCACAAGCACAAAACTTGCTTTTGCGTTTAGGAAATCCTAGAGTCATATTACCACGCATGGCAGTTCCATTTCAAACTTGGGGAGCGCTCTTAGAACACGGTGGTTGGAGACAACGTTTGTACGAACAACGTCAGGGACAGCAACAACAGTGGTCGATTTTGCAATGGATGCAAACTGGTGTGTCAGATTTTGCACAAACATTTGGTTGGGGAAGTATCGAGTTACAATCTGGTTTGGCAGGTGCGCGGGGATCACAGCAAACAGCAGCAGCTGCGTTACCAACTTTAGTGCGCAGATTAACCATCGCAGGACAACCATATGAACTGCGGGTGCAACCAAAAGGTAAAATAGAAGATAGAGCGTGGCGTTTTGAACTGCGCAGTCAAAGAGGCGAGTTGATACCCAGTGGGTTTAAGTTGCGACTCTTGACTGAAGATTTACAGTCGTTTGAAGGTAATCAAGCGCAAGCCACAACTCCTGTCAGTAAGCTTTATGTTGAAGTGGCTTTTGGTGATGCTGGGGAAGGGTTGGTATGGCAAATAGAGCCGACTCCAGAAGATTATGAATGTGAAGTTTTGTATTTTTAATTGACAGCTTTTGTCTTGCGCATAGACGCACTCGTCGCAAAGAAGAACGCCGCAAAATGTGGTCTAAATTGATTTCAATACGTGAAAACTGCTGTAAATCGTCGAAAACTTCCTACACTAGGACAAATAAACAAGGAATAGGAATTGTTTTCCCACTCTACCGGAAGAGCTTTGCCCTAAAGCGTAGCTGCATGTCTTTTTTTGAGTCAAGCCATAACCATATGATTTTCTTGTTACGACAAAATACAGATTTTTGCTGTCTTAAGAATTGTTAAGATTTATAACTCATGATAGTGGTTTACCATCGCTAAGTTAAGCGAAAAAGAATATAGACATCTTGACTCATTTTTTGGAGGTTGATTTGTGTGGTTTCACCAATGCAAAATACACTTCCGCTCTCACAGTACATGGCCCGCCGAGTCGTTGTTTGCTTTTACAGCGATAAAAGATGGATTCCAATTATGTTTTATTCCTTGGAAGACGCAATTTCGCTGTACTATAAAGCACTACGATTAGGAAAAAAACTTTTTGTGTTTCCATCTAATTGCTATCCTTGTGGAAATCCTAATTGCCCGCGTTGCATATCTCAGCAACAAGGACATTCCTACCTGGAAGTTTTGCACTTACAAGTGCGCTTTGGTTGACGATGATTATTTACAGTACAAAGTTTTGTGCGTGAAGTACAGTGCTGAGATCTAAAAGCCATACAGCCCTTTTTACTCTTAACTCCTGACTCCTGAGTTGTGAGTTGTCAGTTGTCAGTTGTGACTTCTAACTCCTGAGTTGTGACTTCTGAGTTGTCAGTTGTGAGTTGTGACTTCTAACTCCTGAGTTGTGACTCCTGATTTCTGACTCCTGACTTGTGACTTCTAACTCCTGACTCCTCCTGACTTGTGACTTCTAACTTCTGACTTCTAACTTCTGACTTGTGAGTTGTGATTTCTGACTTGTGAGTTGTGACTTCTAACTCCTTGTGAGTTGTGACTTCTAACTCCTTGTGAGTTGTGACTCGTAACTCCTGACTTGTGAGTTGTGACTCCTGACTTCTAACTTCTGATGGTGGCGTTCAAATCTTCAACTTCTCGACAAAGGGAGCAAAAACTGGAATCAATTCTGTTCGACTCACAACTAAAGTCGGGAAAGAACGAGTCGTATAATCTTCTCCTGATATTAAAGGAAATGGCTCTGATTTTAGCGATCGCCAGCTTCCCCCAGCAGCTTGAACAATCACCCAAGCGCCTGCTATGTCCCAAATTTTTGGCGTTGCTTCAATACCACCCAGTGTAGCGCCAGCAGCGACTGTCAAGAAGTTATAACTCGCAACTCCCAACATCCGAATTTTACACGGAAAATCTTTCTCTATGACGGAGGTACTGCGCGAACAGAGGTTGAAAAAGTGATTTCCACTAGGAGAATCTAGACTTGTATGAATAGGATGATGATTGCGAAAAGCCCCAGTAGGGACTTCTAACTTAGAGTTCTCTCCCCAGTAACCATGAAAAGTTTGTCCCAATGGCGGTACACAAACGTAACCAAAAACAGGCGTGCCTTGATACAGTAAACCCAGGGAAATCGACCAAATAGGAATTCCACGAGTAAAGTTAGTTGTACCATCTAAAGGATCGATAACCCAGCACCATTGCGTACCACCGAAAACTTTATCATCCTCTTCGCTCAAGATACCGTAACCAGGAAAAGTAGATGCTATAGCATCTCGTATTTCCCGATCTGCCCATTTATCTGATTGCGTTACTAAACTACCATCTGCTTTTTGTGAAGCTTGTACTTGCCCAAAGTCTTGCATTAACTGTTTTCCCACTCTGGTAGTGGTGGTTTGGGCAAAATCGAGAATTGATGTCCAAAATTCAGTCATACTTTTATTTTCACGCAAAGACGCATTCGTCGCAAAGATTTTTTGCCGTCTTTGCGCGAAACAAAATTAATCAAGTTCGCTTTCTAAAATAGAGGCGATCGCCTGCTTGGCATTTGTCTGAAATTCTCTCACATTTATCCGGTTTAGAAACCAAATTGCCAGCAACAGCAATGCTGTTTCTAGAGCAAAGACGACTCCATAAGCTAACACCAAGTTGGGTAGTAGCTTACGACTCACATCTAAAACTGCACCACCAATAGCCACAGCACTACCTCTGGCGATAGATTGCGCCAGCCCCCAAGCACCAATAAATGTCCCTGCGGTTTCAGCCGCTGTTAGATCTAGCATCAAGGTAACTGCAGCAGTTGTTAGGATACCAGTTGCTAAACCAAATAATAGCAAAGCTAGTTTGAGCAACGCTGGATTCGCAGAAAATCCTGATATTCCAAGCAGTGCTGCACAGAATGCGACTAACAGACAGCCAAGACGTGCAGTTCTTTGCTTACCCAAACGAGGTACAATCAAGAAGCCGGCTATGCTGTAGGCAATCAATATACCAGTACCATAAAACACATTCAACCTAGTACTTTCTGCTAGGGGCATCCGAAAGACCTGACCTGCATATGGCTCTAGAATAGGGTCTTGCATAAACAAGCCCAGTGACATCACGACTAAAAATGTGAAAAATATACTTGTTTGCGGACTAGCTGTTAATATTTGCCAAGCCGTGCCAAGAGTAATGCTGTCTTCCCGATTAGTCACTGTGGAACGAGTAGAATACTGAGAATACTTTTTCTCCACACCAAAGGTTGCTACTATTGCCAATCCAAAGACAATTGTCGGAACGATGAGAAACAATCTGTTAACTGATGCTTGTAATGTTTCGGGAGTTGATTGCTTGAGTAAACTAGAACTAATAATTGCCCCGACAATAATCCCCACCATCAGCATCGACCAAACAACACCGACGACTTTGGAACGGTTGTTTTCTTCCGATATATCAACCAGCAAAGCAGCAAAAGCAGTACCGCTAGCACAAATTGCTAGACCATACAGAGCAAAAATAAAAGCCAGAAGTGCAATCAAGCCGATTGTTTGGGTTGTCCATGCCCACCCACCAACATTATTAACTACAGTGTCCAGTTGCCACAATACCTGCACGGCTAAAAATGAGGCGACAGCAAATATTGCTGCTCCCACCCAGACATAAACTGTGCGATGATAACCCCATATGGGCTTAGCATCAGACATTTGACCAAACCAAACGCGAGAAGGAGAAACAAATAACTGTATTGCTAGCACTGCTCCCACCAGCGTCGCCGGAATCGCTATTTCCTGAATCATGACTCTGTTAAGAACTCCCAGAGTCAGGATAGACATCATACTCAGCCCCATTTGAAATAAGCCAAGCCGAAACATAGTCAGCACATTCACCTTTGGCATCGCCAAGGATTTTGTTGGAGAATCAAATAAATCGCCGCTTGCCATAACTACTTTTTGACTGAGAATATTATGATTCTATTTTTCATTGGTTTATTTAGATGATTATCCAGCGATAAACACAAGCGCTTCTTTGCGCCCAGAAAATTTCATTCAGCAACACTCTTCTCTAAGGTATCTTCCTTACACGTTCTGCCTTTCCTCAGTTTAACCAGTAGACCTCTCCAAAAATGGCTATGAAACCTTTACGGCGCTTGCACTAAAAATCATTTTTGGAGAGGTCTAGTGCAAATGTCGATGACCGACAAAAAGGCTTCGTATGCGCGGCGCACGCTACGCGCTCTAGTATGACAGTTAAAACGCAGTTTATACCTGTGTGGAGTATATTTTGATTATGGTATTTTAGTAGATATAATTTCTACAGTATTAGAACTCAAAAGTCAAACTTTGATTGGAAATTTGAACGACTGGAAGTTCACAGAATTTCATGAAGATACGTAAACAGAACTGAGAATAATCGTGAACTCAAATCGGGCATAAGGCTGATAAGTGTTGGACTGCGGTAGTCTAGATAAAGTCAATTTATCTCCTGGCTTGACATATTTATTTATGACATCTGTTGTTTCCACTTCCCCACGCACAATTCGCATTGGTTCTCGCAAAAGCCAACTGGCTCTGATTCAAACTTACTGGGTACAAGAACAACTCCAGAAAAGTTTTCCTGGTATCTCTTTTGACGTTCATACTATGTCCACCCACGGTGATAAAATCCTGGATGTTGCTTTAGCGAAAATTGGCGATAAAGGATTATTTACCAAAGAACTCGAAGTCGGAATGCTCAATCAGGAGATTGATTTTGCCGTTCACTCTCTCAAAGATTTACCGACTCGCTTACCACAAGGGTTAGTATTAGCAGCAATTACAGAACGAGAAAACCCAGCAGATGCTCTGGTTGTACATGAAAAACATAAAGATAAGCAAATTGATACACTACCAGAAGGTGCTGTCATCGGTACATCTTCGCTACGACGCTTAGCACAACTGCGGCACCATTTTCCTCACCTGCAATTTAAAGATGTGCGAGGAAATTTGAACACGCGTATGTCAAAACTGGATGCAGGTGAATACGACGCGCTGATTTTGGCAGTTGCTGGTTTAGAACGGTTAGGAATGGGCGATCGCATCCATCAAAGTCTACCAAAAGAAATTTCTCTCCATGCAGTTGGGCAAGGAGCTTTGGGAATAGAATGTCGAGAGGACGATAGCGAATTGCTCTCACTCCTCAAAGCGATTGAACATCCCGAAACACGCGATCGCTGTCTTGCAGAGCGAGCTTTTTTACGCGAACTAGAAGGCGGTTGTCAAGTTCCTATTGGTGTAAATACAGAAATCGTTGGAGAGAATTTAACTTTAACGGGTATAGTTGCAAGCGTAGATGGTCAAAAGCTCGTTAAAGATACAGTCACAGGTGTAGCTCAAAATGCCGAACAACTAGGACAAGAACTAGCGCAGCTCTTGCGTCAACAAGGAGCACAAGAGATTTTGGATGAAATCTTTGCTCAGATTCAACGAGGTTCTTGAAACAGTTATCAGTTATCAGTTATCAGTGATTCACTGTGTACTGATAACTGAATCACTGGTTGAGCTTTCCCACGACCAGTATATGTGGTTAGATTGTAGGGTGGGCACTGCGCACCAACACTCTCTGTGTGGGGCATTACCCTACGAGTAATGGAACTATAACCTAGGCAGAATCGAGGGAACACAGATTATCATGCGGATTTTATTTGTAGCAGCAGAAGCAGCTCCGATTGCGAAAGTTGGTGGAATAGGTGATGTTGTCGGAGCACTCCCCAAAATCTTGAGGACAATGGGACATGATGTGCGGATCTTCTTGCCTTACTACGGTACTCTACCCGACAAAATGGAAATTCCCCAAGAGCCAATTTGGCGTGGATTCGCCATGTTCCAAGATTTTGCAGTTTACGAAAGTGTTCTGCCTGGTACTGATGTTCCCTTGTATTTATTTGGACATCCAGCCTTTTCACCTCGGCGAATTTACTCTGGAGAAGATGAAGGCTGGCGATTTACATTGTTCGCCAATGGAGCAGCAGAGTTTTGCTGGAATTATTGGAAGCCAGAAATAGTTCACTGTCATGATTGGCATACAGGAATGATTCCTGTATGGATGCATCAGTCTCCTGATATCACCACTCTTTTTACTATACACAACCTGGCATATCAAGGTCCGTGGCGCTGGTATTTAGAAAAAATTACTTGGTGTCCTTGGTATATGCAAGGACACAACACAATGGCAGCTGCGGTACAGTTTGCAGATAAAGTGAATACTGTCTCCCCAACTTATGCAGAGCAAATCAAGACAGCTGCTTATGGTGAAACTTTAGAAGGATTATTGTCCTTCATTAGCGGCAAGTTGTCAGGTATTATCAATGGTATTGATACAGAAGTTTACGACCCAGCGACAGATAAATACATTGCCCAAAACTTTAGCGCTGATACTTTAGATAAGCGCAAGGCAAACAAAATTGCTTTGCAAGAAGAAGTGGGGTTAGAGGTGAACAGCAATGCCTTTTTGATTGGTATCGTAACGCGGTTGGTGGAACAAAAAGGCATCGATTTGATATTGAATATTCTGGATCGCTTTCTGGCGTATACAGATGCACAGTTTGTTTTGTTGGGGACAGGCGATCGCTACTACGAAACTCAAATGTGGCAACTCGCATCGCGCTACCCCGGACGCATGGCAACTTACCTACTATATAATGATGCCTTAGCTCGTCGCATCTATGCTGGTACCGATGCTTTCCTCATGCCAAGCCGTTTTGAACCTTGCGGTATCAGCCAAATGATGTCTTTGCGTTACGGTTCAGTACCAATTGTGCGTCGTACTGGAGGATTAGTTGATACTGTATTCCATCATGATCCAACAAACCATGCAGGTACAGGTTATTGTTTTGATCGTTATGAACCACTGGATTTATTTACCTGTATGATACGGGCATGGGAAGGTTTCCGTTACAAAGATTACTGGCAACGGTTACAGCAACGTGGAATGAGTCAAGACTTTAGTTGGTATAAATCTGCCAAGCAATACGTGAACCTGTATCGGTCGATTTATGGGTTACCTCCTGAGGAAGAAGAGCAAGCGCCACAGCAGGAGGAGGCGCAAGTTGATGAACCAGTAGCTAGTAGTAAGTCTTGAGGAGGTATCGCAACTAAATCTTGGAAAGAGCGTGGAGGGGAAGGTGGTGAGAAAATGTAAGTATTGGTCAAGATTTTTCAATTCTTTTCACCTTCCTAACACTAGTACCTTGAGCTTTTTCAATTTTGACTGTGACTATATCTCCTACAGAAATGGAGACTTCTTGTTTATTGACTTCCTCTTTTGACTTACAGTCAGAGCCTTGAATTTGATAGGTAATAATAGTTTTCAATTTTGTTTTATTCCCTTGCTGTACCTGTTGCTTTTCAAGATTAATGACTTTTGCTTCAACTTCCTGACCATTGACAAATGTTACCCGCTGATTTTCTTTTAATATAGGAGACGCATGATTTTTCTTTCTAGAAATTGATGGAGATGGAGTAGTGTCTTCCTCTAATTCAATTCCCATCACTTGTAAAGGAGTCGGTAACACACGCCGAGTTTTATATTCATTGGGTTCACCATCTAATGAATTTTTCTCTCGCTTAATTTCCATGTATCGTGTTTGTAATAATGCTGGACTCTCCCAACTCAACATTGCTAAAAGCATTTTAATTCTGGGGATATCTTTAAACTCCCCAGTTTGTCTAAGCTTTTCAAGCATATAATTTTCAAAGAATTGCTGATAATCTGGGTTATCATCTAAGCTTTCTGCTGTTTCCCAGTAGTTATTGTTGAATAATTTTGTATATCGTATTTTACGCTTGTTCAGATATAAATTATTTTCTATTTTTACTGCTCCCATACCTAAAGGTTTACCCATTCCTAATGAGAGGCGATAGCGATTATTTTGAGCAATATCAAAAATCCACATTAATGCACCTAGTTCTACATTGCTCAAGTTTTCAAAGTGGATGGTAAACTGAAAATGAACACCCGATTTGATTGGTTTAATTTGAGTAGTTTGAGTATCTGAAGCTTCATTAGGGTTTGGATGTTGAATATCAGGATAACTTCCTTTATGCCAGTAAAGTTTATGTCCTCGAATCACAGTTTCTTCACTTGGTTTACTGGCGTAGTGTTTTAGATTTTTCTTATCAGCATTAGTTTCTTGTGGTTGAACTAAGTAGTGCTGATATGTAGTTGGCTTGGGACTTGCAAGAATTTTGGGGATGATAACACCTTGAGTCATAAATATATCATCTGAAGAACTCACACAAGTTGCATCACTAACAAAAATTCGACCAGCACAACTTTGTTGTATTTCTTCAGGTTGTTTATCACGTTTAACAAAGCCAAAAAGAGCATCAGCAATATCAATTACTGAATCATCTCGTAAATGTTCTGGAATAAAATCTACAACAGTAGCAGCTTTACCATCACCGTTAGGAGAGTAAGGAATTCTAAAGTAAGGACTATGACCAAATAATGTAACTATATCTCCTTGTTCGGGTTGACAGTAAAATACAGGACGGTCTTCTTTCAACATCCCGAACTTTTCATCAAAAGGAGTTTGTTTTTGAAATTCTGTTAAAGCATTAAGATAATTATCAATTGCATCTGGGTCAATTTTGTATTTCTTAGGATTAGAACTAGGAGCAAATACAACACAGTGATAAGTACGTATACTTTCGCTCTCAGGGTCATCATTTTGCTTCATGTTTCCGCTAGCCACTAATTTTCCTTGGTTTAGTGGGTATTTTTCTGGAACAGTAACATCTTCAGCTATATAGTTTCCCTTAGGCTTTTTAATATTTTGAAAACTGACTGGAATCTCTTGGGGTAAATAGCCTGGATCATCAAATTTCTTGAATTGCGGAAAATCAGCAGATGATAAATTCTCTTCTTTAACCCAAGCAAATGATGTTGACGATGCTTTTCTATCACGTGATTGACTTTTGATATCGATATTACGTGCTGGATGAATAAACCAACTATTTCCATCATGTTTTAGATAACCAGCGTTAATTTTACTTGGAATATATTGTTTGTATGCTTCTGCTAGAGAATCCTCTTCGGGTGAAGTTGCAACAGCACGAAAGAATAACCGCTTATAATCAGATACTTGTGAAATCTTACTATAACTAATAATTTCAATTAAAGTTCGCAGCATTCCTCGTAAGCTACTACCGGGAATGACGGGTTTTTTAGTGACTGGATCAATGTAAAAAAAATCTGGACAATCTTTTGCTTCTCTCTGTTCTTGAAATTCCTCTGGTGTGAATCCACGACGAATATAGAGAGGAGAGGAGGTTGTTAAAGTGCATTCAATTCTGCCAGTATGTCTATCAACATAGTAACGGTCATTATTGTATAGCTTGCCATTATTTTCTAATTGTGCAGTGACTACTTGATCAGGTAGTTCTACAAAATTGTATGGAGCGATCGCTTTTCGATTTTCTGCAACTTTACGAATATGCTTTTTCATCGATTACTTTCCTTGATTCAGATTTCAGTGACGCAAGACGACTGAGATAAATACGAGCTAAACCCGTTTCGTCTTGATAATCAATATAGTGACGAACAGTTAAACGCAAGGGACGATATAATTTTTGATTCTTGTCAAATTCAATATCAATTAAAGGCACAGCGTAGCGCAAACCCTGTTGACCATCTGATACTAAAGTAAAGCCATTAGATACTTTTTCTGCTTGCGTTCCCCAAAGTATTTGGTGTTCGGTAATAAATTCTGTGTCTTGGTCATCCTTAATAATACGAGCATGAAAATCTTCATCAGTTCGCCAAAGCATAACTTCTGCATTTTCACCAAAAATACGGCATTGTTGTAGAGTGCAAGAACGTAACTGAGGTAACTTAGAAAATGCGCTATCTGTAGTTACTAACTGAGTATCTCGGAATTCTCCCCAAATGACCCCATCTTCGGCGTGCGCTAACAGGTATTTTAATTTATATTTTTCTGCCTGTTGTTCTAACCATTTCCGGAGGTCGAAATTGGCTGGAATTTCTAAAGGCTCACATAATGGTTTCTTCAAGCAGTTACTTCCTCATGTAAAGCAGCGACAAATTTTTCTAAAGACTTAGCATCATTTATAACCAAAGGCTCATCTTTTGAAGATTGAGAAATTGTCCATATTTTGTTTTCCTGTGAATGCTGAAGAGTGATGGTTACTTCCTTTCCCTGCAATCTTCCCCGTCCTATACTGCTTGTTCCACCTACAGGTAAATCTCCTGTCCATAAGTCTTTAATTAACAACAGAATTAATCCTATTTCAAAATCTTTTGGCTGACGCAACTCCAGTTTTACTTTCAGTTCTGTTTTCTGACTACCAAAAATCGGTTGTTCGCTGAATAACGCGCCGTGATATGTTCCACCTGTAAAGCGGTCTATTGCAATGCGATTTTGTACTAAATCTGTTGTTTCTGTGATGATGCTTTCCTCGACTACTAAACGACTAGCTTTTGGTTTTTGACTTTTGTCCTTGGTGAAATCTGAACCAAATATTTCATCAATGATGCTTGTGTTTTTTTCGAGAGTCTTAATAATTCTTTCAGCACGATGGCGCAACACTCCTGCTAAACTTGTTCCAGAAAGTACAGAAACTAAATTGCGTTCGCTTGGTTCAGTTGATTCGCTATTAGAAGCTTTTGTCCTCGGTCGATGAGATTTAAGATGAACAACATCAGGAGCTTTATCAGTGGATGCTTGACCAGAACGAATTAACAGGGGACTTGCGAGGGTGAATGTGGCGTTGATGGTTAGGCGATCGCGCTTATCTTCTCCTACATCAAGCGATACACCAAAAGCATTTTCAATGCTGTCACAAGTAGGATAATCAATTAATAACCCGGTAGACCAATGCTCAAACTTTAAGCATGCAGATAGTTCATCATATTTTTGCAAATCAAATTGCCATACTTGCCATTTTTCCACATGAGCGCGACCAAAACCCCGGCGCTTTTTCATCCCGATGGAAATTTCACCACGTTCTAATCCTTGGAGAGCAATTATTAATTCTCTAATTAATTGCTCCTTATTCTTTTCTGCGTCAATCAACAATTCAAAATAAAGGTCAAACTTTGTTCCGGCTTCTAGTAACTCTAAGTCATATTTTGCTTTATCCTCGGCTGTTCTAGTAACGCTATTAATTTTGACACCATCTCGCCGTTCTGCTTTAATATTTTCTCTGCTGAGTGCATCATTTACTATTAAAGGACTTTGCTCACCCTCTTCATCGGTACGCCGACCGCCGAATAATAAAGATTCTTCTGTACCACCATAACCATTTTCATGCTCTCGTAAATAATTTCGTAGCGCTCCGGCGATAGATGAACCCATCAGTAAAGCTTTATCTTCTCTACTGTCTCGCAACAAAACTAAATCAGTATCGCTATCAGCATCACCACTTCCCAAACAAGTTGGAGTATCTAAAACCAAAGTACCTTTTACTATAATGCGTTGGATAATATGGCGTTGATTGCGATTTTTGAGGCGTTCACAACTCATCAGTTTTCCTCCTTCATTGCCTTTTTAGCAACTGCCATAATTAGACGCAGGGTGTATTTTTCAGCCAGCTTGTTTTTTCTCGCAAATTCGTCTGTGACACTCCGCTCTATCTCAGCAACCCTGACTGTTAAATCCTGTGGATTGCTAATCCAAGATATAGGGTTACGCAGCCATTCATCAAGCTTTTTCTTCAGAGAATCTTTGTCTGCACCTATTTTTGCTCTTTCAAATTGACCACTGGCATTAGCTGGTAAATTATCTAAAAGTGACAGTACTAAATCACAATCACCTGTTGTTAGAGCCTGTCTTGCTACTAATAGCAAGCGCGATAGTTGACTGTTACTGATTTTATCTTGTACCTCATGATACCCAAGCTGCTTTTGTAAAGCTTGTTCTAGTTTTTGGAGCAAAAGCCTTTCAGCCATTTGTGCTGCTAAACTACGTGATGCTTCTTGTTTTAATGTCGGCTGACTGAAGTTTCTAGTTGTGTCAGGTTGCTTTGCTTGAAAATTTACTTTTTTTAACCAATTCACAACAACTCTGCCAAAACCTTCTACTCTTCGTTCTCCAATCCCGTGAGTTTCCAGTTGTTGAATCTGCTCTGAGTTTAAGGAAATATTCTCAAAAACAAATACGCTTCCTGCTGCAAATGCTGGGACTTGAGGTAGAGGTAATCCCCATTTGCGATTAAACCCACCAACTAGAGTATTGTTAGCAAAACTGATTTGTGGCTTAAGCTTTACATCGACACCGAAAATTTTTTCTAATTCTCTTGTCAGAGATGCTGATATCTGGTGTTGTGCTGACGGAGGAATTACGGCGTATTGTCCCCACTCATCACGTAAAATCATGTCACTTAGCAGCGTAATTGTGAAATTGTCGTTATCAATACGGTCTTCAATTGGAATACTTACTTCATTCCAAGTATCGTGACAATTTATATCAGAAATTTTTGTATGTCCATAACCAGCACTCTGGGAACCACCTAGCCACAGTTCTGGGAATATTTGAAGCAAATCTTTCAGTAATTTTGCATTGTCTTGGCTACTGCACAAAATTACGGCTTGAAACGTTTGTCCAGCATCAATGGCTTCGTAGCGGAAAATTTCCCCTTCACCTTTGAGTTGCTTTGTTTGAGGGTCGCGTTTGATTTGAGTAGAGCGTCCTTGTTTGCGATCGCGTTGATTGTGAATGTTAATCCGTCGTTTTTCTTTGTAGAATCTGACACAGCCACGTTCTGTTGTCCAAAAACCTTCACCAACAAACTTGGGATTTTTTAATTCATCTGCTCTATTCACACTAAAATCGTAAACCGTTATTTCAGGTGAATCATCTCTTAGTTCTGCATCCTTATCCTTAAACCAGGAACGAGGTACTGGAAGAGTGCGCTTCCCCTGTTGACTAAGCAAATATGCATTTAGGTAGCGCGTGCTTTTAGCATCAAAAAATAGGTGTTTGACTGCATCATTGCTCAAATCAAGCTCTGATAATTGATGCTGCTTCATGTAGCGACTAATTATTGCACCCCGAATCATGCTACCGGGAATAAAACTATAAGATACATCACTATTTGGATCGCCTTGAAACGAAGTAGCAAGCAGCGGTTGTTGAGTATGCAATGAAAAAGTAATTATCTTCATGCAGCTTTCTCCGGAATTTTACCAAACAGATTTACATACTGTTGTGTCATTTCTTCTCCCGCATTATTATGCAGCGTACATCGCACATGTCCCCGACCTCGATTGCGTCCACTTCCTACACGTCGAAGTGCTAGTATTCCTACTGCTAAAATTGACAGCATTTCATCACTAGGTTGAGTTTCAAACAGTAAATCAGCTTTGAATTCAAGTTGGCGTATAACTACTCTGAAAGAACGTAAACTTCCTTCGTCCGCCGTACCAGTTTGGGAATCAATCGCAGTTTGACGACGGATAGTAGTTAGAGATTCTAGAACTTCTTCCTTTGTCAATGTTTTATCTTGAACTTGCCAAGCAACAGCTTCCCGTAAATCATCTGGTAAGCAAGCATCCCCTACGTGCATTGCTGCTGTTGTTCCCAGAATACTGCCAGGTGTACCGAAGAGAGTACAAGCGAGATTTTCCCAATATACGCGACTATCATTTTGTAAAACTGCAATTAAGTTGTCACATTCTTCGCTCAACAAACCCTTAAGCGTGCGTCCGCGCAAGTAAGGAAATCCACAGGAATCATGCTCAACTTCCTGGTCAATTAAACCAGCTACACCATCCCCTCTGCCGAAAGTCGTATCACTGAGTAATTTAATTTTCAGTTGATAGATAGTCACTTAATCCCCCAATCCAATGTAAAAATCCATAGCTTCAATAGCATCAAAGTAACCACATTCTCCGTTTAGCCAACCATCTCTAGCTAGTTGTTCGCTTTGACCGCTAGACTCTGGAAAAGAGGGTAGCTGTGGCAATTTATAGGCACGTAAAAATTCTTGAGTAGCTTCAATAGAAGCTTTGCGTAAAACTTCCCGTAAAGCCATGACTTTGTTGTGGCGTTCTTTCCAATCTTTTCCTTCCTTAAACTCTTCAACAACTTGAGTAAAACCATCCCAAGTGCGCCACTCGCTACTATGCTTTTGTAAACGTAGAGGACGCATTACTAAATTCCAAGGTTTCTCATTAGTCGGAATTTGATATTCACGTTTGCGAATTTCAGACACTGAACCAAGTAAACCACTTGCTGCTAAATGCCAATCGATAGCAGAAAAATAATCGACTCCATATTTTTTTCGCTTTTTATTAACAAATTTCTTTGCTTCTTTGCATAATTCTTCACTAATTTGATACGCTCGTGCAAAAGGATAATGAGTTTTAACTATGCAAACACCTGCACAAGCCGTTAAAGGTTGACCATCAGCTACAAGTTGTTTCTCAAATGCTCTAAGAAATAAAGCTGCTAATTCTAGTCCTAATCTTCCTTCACAAACAAAGGTAATATCATCACCGCCATACACTAAAGGACGGAAAGGAAGATAATATTTAGCATTTAAATTAAATTCTCCGACTTGACCTACAACTTTTCCTTCTTGATGAATTGATTTAGTTAAAATACCTACAACAGCCTTTAGTGCTTTGATACCAGCTTGGTCAACACTTTTAGAAAACTTTCGCATGGCATTAATGTAATCTCGATTTTCTCTTCCTTCTCCATATTTCTTAAATCTGTCTCCCATACCATTACCATCAGCATGAACAATAGCAGCATAGCTAGATTCACCTTTAGAGCGACCTAAATGGTCAGTTCGATAGGGAAACTGATAAATATTTTGGTCAACTTCCTCTGCAAAAAACTTTTGCAGCTTTTTATTAGCTTCCTTAACTGCTTGTAATTTTTGCTTGGTTTCCGTAGAAATCAAATAGCTGTCTGTTTGTTCATCCTCGTCATACTTTATGTACTTATCGCTTCTATCTACAGCAGGAAGCTGAGTTGAGTTACAACTAGCAGTTACACCTAATCCTAGTAGGGGAGCAGAAAGAATCCGCTCATATTTTTGACGTTCTATGTCATTTTTTTTCAACTTCTCAATTTGCGAATATAAATTGTTGCTCTCCCAATCAAATTCTGCATGAGCAACTAAGAGGTTAACTCCTAGCGCTTCTTTCAAAACTCGCCAACTTAAGATCCGAGTAAAACTGACAGCAGTTTCGCGTGATTTAAATACAATAAGTGCATTCCCACCAGCCGCGTATATTAATTCAGCGTTGAGTTCACTGATTTCTATTGCTTCTTCTTGGCTTTTTTTCGGAACCCCTAATTCTTCTAATGTTTCTTCAACCCATTCTTTTGTAGCTTGAGATAATAAAAATGAGGCTCCAATGTTTTCGCGTAGACGGTTGCTGCTGAAGATATAATTTTGTTTACCTGTTGTATCAACTACAGTTACAGTATATTGTGTCATTTTGCCTCCCTGTCATTTTGAACAATCCACTCAGTAATTTTTTTGGATAAATTGACTAAGTCTTCGCGTCCAAAAACAGCAATTTTATTCTTTGCCAGCGTCTCCGTCATTTCTGCTTTGAGAGTATCTGGCTCACCAGAACAACAAATTAAAGCCACTCTAGCTTCATCTCCTCCCATTTGTTTTGCTCTAAGATATGCTTCAAAAAGCTTGAGCTTACATGTTCCTCTCTTATCGGTTGTTGTACAAGAAATAGCAAAAAGTTGATAGCCACGTGTGAACGCAACATCAAATTCAAATCCGTCTCTAGTACCTGTGAGAGGAATTTCAAAATTAAGTCCGTAGTCTGTTATCAATTGACTATGAGCAATCTTTTTTACTTGTTCTAAAACATAATGTTCTAACCATATACCATCTAGCCATTTACAAAAACTTTTAACTTCTTTGAAAACTCCTGTTTTTTGGACTTCTTGTAACGAAAGTTGAGCGTCAGGTGTAACAAAGTTTTCTTGTTTGAACGCTGCAACAATTTCTTGCGGTAATTTCTCCAGAGATATTGATACTTCCATCAGAGATGTCTTACTCTTCCAATCTCCCCCACCGTTTGATTTTTGCTTATAAGTTTGCTCGCGAAAAACGTTGTAGAACCAATCAAACCACTGCTTTGATTTAGTCTCTTCCTTAAAGACATTGGCAAGTTCTGTTGCCAATTGTGGTAATTGTGCTTGTTGTGCTTGTTCTGTAGGATTTTGCTTTAACTCCAACCCATGTAGCTGGAATATTTTTACCAGTTTGACTTGCAGTGTGTCTGGTTTTATTTTTAAACGAACGCGCTCGTTATCTTCCCTATCAATACACATCTCTAATCTACGAGGATCGAGATAGCTAAAAATAATATCTGCACGCTGTTTGTACGTTCTATCTGTAACCTCTTCGTAAAACAATATTCGATAGGCGTGCGTGGACATCGCTTTTGTACCGCCTGTATAATTTAGCCCTATTTTTCCGCTTTTTATGCTTTTTAACTTTTCTCCAATTTCTTTTTGGATGTAATAAGCATCAGACTCATAATCATTGAGCGATCGCAGTTCTGCTTTCAAACCATTTCGTTCGCTTGAGAGAATATTTTGCAGCCGTTTAGCCTGTTCTACTGTACCTGCTGTGTGTACCAAGTAAACAGTTCCACCCTCATTCAGCAACAGCTTTGCTGCAATGTAGTTGGGCAGAGGATTTTCACCAATCAGCAAAAACAGATGGTCTACCTTGTACTTATCAAACTCTGATGTACTCATACGGTAAGTGTATCAGTTTTCAAAATTGCCATACCCAGTATTACACAGTATCGGAAATACCCCCTTCCAATACCTGCTACCTTGGAAAGCACAACTTAGACACCTTAACCAACCGTGAATACACTATTCACCAATCCCCCGCATCCCAAACTTTTACAACAGCTAGCCAATGGCTTTCTAAACCAAACTCATAATCTTACTCGCGCTATACGGCTGTGGGCATTGTTATCTTGGCTCTACAGTGATATAGGACACACTGCTCTTGGCGACCACTTTACGTACACTGATTGGCGTCAAGCTTTCTTTACTGAGACTCACAAGGATGAAAAGCAAGCAGACATCCTCAACCATCAAGACCCCAACTGTGCTTGTATTAAAACAACCGGACAATGGTTATTAGAATTGGAAGTGCCTATAGATGAATGGCGTAATTCTCTGCAAAAACAAATACCTTTATCGAATTCTGACCTAGAAAATCTCCTGGAAGAACGGTTATTTGCTCAAGTTCGCAAATCACTTCAAAGCGATTTAGATTTATTAGTTAAGCGAAACTGCTTGCAACGAGTAAATAATGTCACTGGTAGAAGCAAATATTACCGCCGAGTAGAAAGATTGCCAATTTCCAGTCAATCAGAAAATCTTGGTTATGAAACAACTTTAAGTATTAAAAAACAAGCTTATTTAACTGGAACTTTAGGTATGTTTAGTTTTCTTGACCCTAGTTTACCTTTGCTGGCTCAAGAAATTTCAGAAGATGAAGTTGATGAAGATATTCATCGCGTTTTTTTATACGTTGATTATGTCGTGCCAGAATCCAGTCCTACACAAGATGCAGTGGATGAAATCCAAAGTGAATTGCAGTCTCTTTGGGACTCAGGACAAATTCCACCTCTGTTGTTAACTTATCACAGCGCCCATCAAAATCAGATTAAGGAATGTGTTGTTTATCCAGTTTGCATTTACTTTATGGAACGCGCTAAATACTTGTGTGCCTATGGCAGTACTCCAAAAGGTGATATTAACTGGTATAAATATCGCTTAGACAGGATTATTTGTCAACGTCTAGAAAGATTAAATTGGAAAGACACTCGCGTACCGCAATTATTAAGAGAAAAATATGAATATAATCGACTTCCAACTCAAAAAACAGTTAATGCTAAATTACAAGAAGCTTGGGGTTGTGATTTTTATAAAGATAAAGCACTAATGGTATTGCGGTTTGAACAAGATTTTCATTACTCTTACATAAAAGGAATCAGTATTCACGATAAATTTACCGCTATTAATTGCGAAACAGCAGCAACATTAATCAAACAATACACACCTAACCCAGAACAACGACAGGCTATTTTAGAAATTCTCCAATCCCGTCCACATACCGACGCCTACTACCAAGTCTATTACCGAGTTACAGACTACTACGTTGTTAGATGGTTACGAGCTTTGGGTTCCAAAGTGGAAGTTCTACTACCTTGGGACTTGCGGCAAGAAATGGCTTTGGAAATTCAAAATACTTGGAACTTGTATAAATAACAATATCATTCATGATGCTTGGTGTAAGCAATATCCAATTTCTCCATCACCTTGCGCTTTGTCTCCTCACCGCGTCGGTCATATTTCCCCATAGTTACAAACTGTCCGGCTAATTTTGACACCATCACAATATTCATCCTCCCCTTAACCCCTCTCCTAACTACGAGAAGGGTATCGTCAGCCGGAATGAGGGTTTTTCTATGCTGACACTCCTGATGTAGTTGACTTAAGACTGTAACAGCAAATAACTCAAGACATCCTGAACCATTTTTTACAAGCTCTAACTGATGAAAAAAGTTACCATCGCTCAAATCTGTACGTATAACTTGATCGGATTAACGTCTTTCCTTACTGTCCTAAATACAAATACACAGGTTTTAACTCAGACAGCAAAAAGTTCTAACACTCCACAAAAATCTCTTCTTTCTAACTTAGTTTGGCCCACTCAGGGAATAGTTTCTCAGGGTTTTCGCAAATATCAACATGAAGGAATTGACATCGCAGGAGCATCTGGAACTCCTATTGTTGCTGCCGCATCTGGTACAGTAGTTAAAGCAGGTTGGAACGAATGGGGATTAGGAAATGCTGTAGTTCTTAAGCATCCTGATGAAAGTATTACAGTTTACGGTCACAATAGCCGCCTTTTAGTAAAACAAAGTCAACAGGTGAGCCAAGGACAAGTCATTGCAGAAATGGGATCGACAGGTAATAGTACAGCACCTCACCTACACTTTGAAGTGCGTAGAAATCAGCGTTTTGCTGTTGACCCCATGACGACATTACCATCTTTGATTGCAGGAAAAATCCCACAACAAAACATGACAAGTCCTACAACTGTCGCTTCTCAAGCAAATCACGAAATCAACCAAGTCTCACCTGTGCAACCAATTCCAGTGGCTGTTGGGTCTGTGATGGCTGATACTAAATGCAATGGTACTACAGTGATTGAAGGCGAAACAGCAAATATTTTTGTGAAAGTCTGTCAGGAGAATGGTCAGTTGTTTTATATTGGGCAATTAAAGCAAGACCCAAGCCATCCTGTACGCCTTCCTGCTAGGAGTGTTGGCAGTTCTCAGTATCAAGCAGACAATGGTAGTTTTTCCTATGTTGTTAGTTCTGACAAGGTAGAAGTTTGGCGAAATGGTCAACAAGTACGCTCGGATACTTTTTCCACTTCAAAGCAGTTTACAAAATAAGTTGGCTGCTTTACTGTTGCAAATACTAAGTAGGTCAACCTAATTAAGCGTAAAATGTCATTACGAGTGAAACGGAGTGAAGCGTAGACCCCGGAGGGGGCTTCCCGCAGGGTAGTAATCGCCAAAATTGTATTTTACGTTTTTCAATCTTGACCTACTTATAAATTGCGATTGGTGCGACGCTTGGCGTTGTGCGCTCCACATAATCGCATCGTATTTTCAAGAACAATTGGCAGAGCTTATGTAACAAGCAGTGAACGCATTCTTCCGGATATTTTTTATAAAAATTATGTTTTCTTAATTATGTTCTAGGTAAAAATCCTTTACGATAAAGCGTAGTCTAGGTTACATTAGACAAAATTCACCAGAAAGCGAAGTCAAACCTGCATTTGTGAATTTTTCAGTATTAAGGAGCTGACTGTGGAATATCTTGCTTATTCTCTCATGGATAGCGCCTACGCAGAGGCGACGAAAGATACAGAATTCAGCGTTCCAGAATTTCAAGTGCCAGAATTTCAAGTGCCAGAATTTCAAGTGAAATTCAACTGGAACAGAAATTTCAAATCTGCGTGGTTAATTTTCGCGAGCATCGGTGCGTTGTTAGCGATTTTAGCTCCAGCTCAAACAGCAACAGCCGCTTACTACGGTCCCGGAAACAACTATTATGTTCAGACAAAAGGCAGTGACCTCTTAGTCCGCAAAGGTCCTGGCTCATCTTATGCTTCTGTTGCATCTTACCGTAATGGCTCACGACTTCCACGAGTCGTAGGATACAGCAATGGATTTGCTAAGCTATCCAATGGTTATTACGTTGGTGCAAATTGGATTAGCAACAAACCTGGTAAAGGGTACAATCCTGGTCCTGGTGTTGGTGGTCCTTACACTTTGAGTGTAGGCTCTCAAGGTTCTGCTGTTGCTAAACTGCAAAGAACTCTGGGAATCACACCGACTGCATACTACGGTTCAGTGACAGCAAATGCAGTCCGCAACTATCAAGCAAATAATGGTTTACTTGTGGATGGAGTTGCTGGACCACAAACACTCTCTGCTTTGGGAGTATATTAACAGTTGACACACTCACGGCTTGAAGTCGTAGGATTGTTGGCTATATTGGCGTAACTTAAAACAAATCTCTGCTTGCAACAGTGCAAAAGACCAACAAGCCGTTAAATTGAACCAAAAATTGAGCCTGATTTAACGAGTCCCACAGGTCTTCATTATCCTCAAACGTTTAGCATTTATCAGTGGTCTTTCATAACTCCGTTTCCACGCGGCAGTTGCTTGAATTTGGAAAACCTAAAGTCAGTTGCTACAATGGGAGTCTACCCGTTGTAGCAATTGTTGTTAACTACGGGCTTCACCCTCATGAATAAAATTCAGGGACTTCTGCACTTCAATCATCGGCGATTCTCTTTTGAAGCTGGTTTGCGATACGCAAATCGTTAAGCCAGAGGCTGATCGCTATTATTTTTTTCATAGCAATTTTTTATTCATATCGGTGAAAGTCTAAAGGAGAACTACATAAACACTGATAAAAATAAGGTTAATATGAAAGGAGTTTAATAATGGCTGCCCAAACAACTTATCTGGAACTTTCCGAGGTAGAAGGCGGTTCTCATAAGTTTTATGAAGTCATCGTTGATGGTGTGGAAGTAAAAATCCGTTATGGTCGTATTGGCGATCCAGGACAAACTCAGACTAAGAGCTATCCTACACCTGAAAAAGCAAAAGCAGAAGCTGATAAGAAAATTAACGAAAAGTTACGCAAGGGATATGAACAAGCAGTCATGGGGGTGCGAAAAAAACGACCTCTCACGCGTCGTCAGGTAACCAGTTCACCTTCTACCGCTCAGCGTTCTCCTATTTTATGGAAATTTGACTCTGGTTCGGCTGCTTTTGGTATTTTTATAGATATAAACCACTGTTGGGTAGGTAATCAAAACGGACAGGTCTTTAAGTTGAATCATCAAGGTGAGGTATTGAATCAGTTTCAACTACCTGATGGTGTCAAGTGTATTGTGGCTGATGATGTCTGGATTTATGTCGGTTGTGATGACGGCAACGTTTACGATTTGAGTGGGAAATTACCTAGATTAGCTTATGAAATTGATGAGAACATTGATATTTTCTGGTTAGACATCTATGACGGTATTTTGGGGGTTTCCGATGCACAAGGGGCTGTTGTTAAGATTGACCCAGAAGGCGAATCTCAATGGACGCGATTAAGTCAAGGTAGATCAGGGTGGATGATTCGTGCTGATGTAGCAGGATTTTACCACGGTCATGGTGCTGGGGTAACGATGTATGATTTAGAGTTTGGCAAACAAGTCTGGCATCAACCTACTGATGGAACGGTATTGTTTGGCTGGCAAGAGGCTGATAAAGTTTATGCTGGTACTAGTGCTAAAAAAGTCCATTGCTTTAGCAAACAAGGTGAGGCGTTAGCTGTGTATCGTTGTGATGACTTTGTGTATTCCTGTGCCACAGCAGAAAAAGGCAAGTATGTCTTTGCGGGAGATAGTTCCTCATCGATTTATTGCTTCACCCAAACAGGAGATAGGCTTTGGAAACTGAGCACAGGGTATGGTTCTGCCTTATCTATGCAGTTGTTTGGTGAACGCCTTTATATTGTAACCACTCAAGGAGCACTAGCTTGTATTGACGCCAGTGAGGCAGCAATTAAGGCAGCCCACTTAGGTGAATTGCCTCAAACTGTAAATATCAAAGCACCTCAAATCAGTGGAACTCCTGTTTCCAGCTTAGAATTAGAAACGACCTCTGATACCAGCCAGGGAGTGATAGTAGAGTGCTTCCAGGACGGTAGCAAGCTGCGGGTACGGGTAGTTTCTCCGGGTTATCATCCTGATTGGATGGTGCAGTTTCCTAAAAATATTCGGGAAAAAGGAGTGCGGTATTTGGTGCAAGAAATTCGAGAATCATCGCATGGCGGTTTCTATCGCGCTTACGGAGAGATTAAAAAGCTCAATCTTTAAAAGAAAACTGGCGTTGCTGATTTGAAGTATGAATCTAGTTTTGTCATGCTGAATGTAGCGAAGCGAAATGAAGCATCTGCAGAGATTCTATGTCCTGCGGACACGCTGCGCTAACGCTTCACTTCGTTACGCTCAGAATGACAATTCATACGCTGATTCAGCAACGCCAGAAAACTTTTATACTAGTCAAATATTAGAATCAAACGACTTTTAGTACAAAGGAGAATGTTATGGAATATCTTGCTTATTCTCTTATGGATAGTGCATATGCAAAGGTCACTGCAGATACTGAATACCATCTTCCTGAGTTTAAACTCACATTCAGTTGGCAAAAATATTTCAAATCTGCATGGTTAACTTTCACGAGCATCAGTACCTTGTTGGCAATTCTCACTCAAGCAGGAGTTGCTGAAGCAACATACAATGGTCCGGGTAGGTACGTTGTTACGACTAACGGCAGCTGTCTTAATGTTCGCACAGGTCCTAGTACTTGTCATCGCTCTGTAAAATGTAACTCCAATGGCTCACGCTTGCCACGAGTCGTAGGATATAGGAAAGGATTTGCTCGGTTGTCTACAGGTAATTACGTTTCTGCGAATTGGATCAATAAGAACGCCAACAGGGAATATGCTTCTCGCCGCATTCCCAGAGAATATACTCCTGACTATGGCATTGGTGGTAATATTACTCTTAAAAGAGGCTCCCGAGGTGAGGCTGTGGCAGAACTTCAAAGAGCTTTGGGCAATGTCTCAGTCACAGGATACTATGGTTCAGTCACTCAAAGAGCAGTTAGGGACTTCCAAGCAAACAATGGCTTGCGTCCAGATGGAGTCGCTGGAGCAGAGACTCTGAGTTATCTTGGATTGGGAAGCATTACCATCAGAAGACCATCCACAGATTATCCTCTGTATCGTAATGATAGTTTTAGCAGTACAGTTTACCGTCCGTATCCTAATGCGTATCCTAATGACAGCTATAGGCGTAGTATTACTTTGAGAAGAGGCTCCAGAGGTGAAGCTGTGGCAGAACTTCAGAGAGCGTTGGGTAATCTTCCTGTCACTGGATATTATGATTCCTCAACTGAGAGAGCAGTTAGAAACTTCCAGGCAAGTCTTGGCTTTCGTCCAGATGGAGTCGCTGGAGCAGAAACTCTCCAGTTTTTGGGGGTAAGTAATATGAGCACAAGACCATACTATTCAGACTATTCTAGATCTTATAACTATTCGAGATCTTATGGCTATTCTGGTATTAGTGTTGGTGGTCCTTAATTGCAAAAAGGTACCCTTTTGACACTCCCACGGCGCGTGAAAACACGGCGTTAGCTGCCTACGGCACGGCTTCTTGCCCTAACGTTTTCATTTAAAGCCGTGGGATTCTTGTTAACCCTTATGCCTGTGGCGTAAGTCCGGAGGACAGACTTTACCCGTATCACTAGCATAGTTAGGGCAAATCTGACTTGTTTTTCTACTGTTAAGTTTTTGGAAATATACACCATGTTTGAAACAGCTACTTATTAAATAATGAAAAGGAAATAGTAATAAGTAGAAAAGCATGAATAAACACAAGCATCTTCAGAAAAATTAAGATTTTGAAATTTCTTTATTTTTGCTGTCTTAACGGCCAGTATTGATTTTGAGCGACTTACTTATTCAGTTAGTTATCAGTAGAAAAGGATTTATGAGATTACCTTACGTTACCTTGAAAAGGTATCGTAACACTAGTTTCTTATGACGACATGGGAGATAAAATTGGTAATAAGTACTTACCAAGAGTGTTAAGAGGAGTGATTAGTAAAGATGAGTAAGCTTGTTAAGTCCATAGCAATCTCCCTTGTTTTTGGTGTGGCGATCGCCACACCTGTTGCCACCTTTCCATCAATAGTTGAAGCACAAACACCCAAACCAACGGGTACAGCTACTCCCACACCAACAGGTACAGCTAAACCTGCTACCACAAAACCTGCCCCCACAAACACACCAAAATCTGGCACCAGAGGAACAACTAAAAAATCTCCCACCACAGGGGCACCAAAACCCACAAACTCGCCTACACCTTTAGGTTCACCTACACCTACACCCACAAAAACACCATAAGGTGAAAGGTAAATAAACCTAAATATAGGAACAGTCGGGAAAGATAAGCAAAATCATCCTTCAAGACTGATACAGAAGCTCCTTGTGCATTACGCCCTGGAGCTTTGTTGTTATACCAATTCTCCATGAAGATGCACTTTATTTTTAAAACGTAGACGCGCAGCGGCTTCCCGCAGGGTACAGCCAAGAACGCCAAGAACGCCAAGAAAAGAGCAACAAGAGAGATTTAATTATTTAGTGCAAGTTTATAGAGAATCGGTATCACTCGTGAGTTTAAGTTATTATCACAGGAATATTATCTTAAGATTATATGCAAAAATCGGGCTACATCCTAGCATTGGATTTGGGTACAACAGGTAACCGTGCCTTTGTGTTTAACGCAGATGGTAAGATTGTTGGTCAGGCATATCAAGAATTGACACAGTACTATCCTCAGCCTGGATGGTTGGAACATGACCCTGTGGAAATTTGGCAAGCAACCTGCAGCAGTTTGCAAACTGCAATTCAAAATGCCCAGATTGCTCCTCATGAAATTGTCGCTATTGGGCTGACGGTGCAGCGAGAAACTTGCTTAATTTGGGATAAAATAACAGGACAACCTCTCCATAAAGCGATTGTCTGGCAAGACCGACGCACTGCTCCTCTATGCCATCAATTACAAGAGCAAGGATATGCTCATCAAATCTATGATCGCACAGGACTGATTGTTGATGCTTATTTTTCAGCGACAAAGCTGTCATGGCTCTTAGAACATCTTGCAGGCGTTGATATCAAAAATATCTTAGCTGGGACAATTGATACCTGGGTACTGTGGAACTTAACGGGTGGAAAAGTGTACGCCACTGATCACAGCAACGCCAGCCGCACAATGCTGATGAATCTGGGAAGTTGTGAGTGGGATGAGACACTGCTGAGTCTGTTTAAGATACCTGCTCATATCCTGCCCCAAATTCAGCCTAGCTTGGGAATATTTGGAGTCACCAATGCTAGCTTGTTAGGTGTTGAAATTCCCATCACTGCCATTTTAGGAGACCAACAAGCAGCTTTGTTTGGACATGGCTGTCATTCTCCCGGATTGATGAAATGTACCTATGGCACTGGAAGCTTTTTAGTTGCTCACACTGGTTCTCAAATCGTGCGCTCCCAGCATCAACTTTTGAGTACTTTAGCATGGACTCAAGCAAACGCAAGCGGAACTTTAGATGTGAGCTATGCCTTAGAAGGTAGTATATTCACTAGTGGAGCTTGTATTAAATGGTTGCGCGATCGCCTTGAAATCATCACAACTGCTGCTGAAACTGAAGTCCTAGCAAATCGAGTCACAGATAATGCTGGAGTTTACTTTGTACCTGCATTTAGTGGGCTGGGTGCGCCTCATTGGGATATGAGTGCTAGAGGAGCATTTTTTGGTATTACCGCAATGGTACAACGCGAGCATTTGATACGTGCTGTACTGGAGGCATTAGCTTACCAGGTTCAGGAAGTTGTGCAGGCAATTCAAGCATCCAATACTATTTCTATAGAACGACTCAGCGTGGACGGTGGTGCTTGTGAGAACAACTTTCTCATGCAATTCCAAGCAGATGTGTTAGGGATACCAGTTGAACGTCCTACAATCCGCGAAATGACAGCGCAAGGTGTCGCGTTTGCGGCAGGTCTTGTTGCTGGATTTTGGGATAATGATGAGGTGCTAGTGCAGCAACGACAGATTGACCGCGTGTTTGTCCCCGGTGTTGGAAGAAATCAAGCTTTGGAAAACTTCGCGACTTGGCAAAAGGCTGTTGAACGCGCTAAGCATTGGGCTACGAACTGGCAAGAGTAGAAGAATTCCAAAGAACACGTATGTCAATTGCACGCATTCGGGCACGACGAGCAGCTTCTAACCCCCCATTACTATCCTCGTAAATAATACAATCTTCTGGTGAAACTTTCAAACGCTCAGCAGCCAGTAGAAAAATATCAGGAGATGGTTTTCCTCGTCCCACATCATCTATGGTTACGACTGTCTCGAAGAAAGTAAGCAAACCAATGACATTCAGTGTTGCTTCAACTATAGAACGGTTGCTACCTGAAGCAACTGCCATTGGAATTTTTCTGTGGTGTGTTCGCACAATATCCGTTACTGCTTGGATTTCTTTAACTGTATGTATTAATTCTCTGTACAGTTTTTCCTTACTGTTAGTAACTAATATTGGGTCAAGTTTATAGCTGAATGTATCGTTGATCGTCTTGATGAGTTCCGTTGCAGATAAACCAGTTTGCTCATAGAACCATTCTTTTGTCAACTCGAACCCAAAAGGACGCATAGCTGACGCCCATGTTTGAAAATGAAGAAGTATGGTATCTGCCAAGGTACCGTCACAATCGAAAATTAACGCTGTATAGGGCGGTACAGGTAGGATGGATTTATTGTTTATCATAAAATATCTATCCGTGAATCTTAGCTCTCAACCAGAGTTCCGACTCCTCTTACTTAACCTATCTTAACAGAATTGAAAAACAACTTAACTTGTTTGAACTCGTTAGGAATGGCAAAAGTCCAACACAAAATTGTCTACAGTGAGATTTGTGTTGTTTTTTGGATAGTTTGTTTTTTATCCTTTATTTAACTCCCCAGGCAGGATTCGAACCTGCGACCAATCGGTTAACAGCCGACCGCTCTACCACTGAGCTACTGAGGAACGCTGCGATTACTTATAGTAGTCTTAAGAGTAAGGATTTGGCAAGTACTTTTGGAAAAATTTTTGGAAAAATTTTTGGGGAGACGCGAAACAGTAGTATTTGCAAGTCTTGGGACTCTCACGCGAGTCTTAAACACTCGACGATGAGTCTTAAACACTCTCACGCGAGTCTTAAACACTCGACGATGAGTCTTAAACACTCTCACGCGAGTCTTAAACACTCGACGATGAGTCTTAAACACTCGACGATGAGTCTTAAACACTCGCCCGCGCACAGAAGCTGGGAGAGAAAAAGTAGGAGAAAAAGAATTTTACGAATAATTGCAGTGCTAATGGCTCAGCGACGCAGGGCTGCCTCAAGACGCTCAAAACTTAATACTATAATCCCATCCGCAATTGGGCTAAACGCTGACGTGCCTTGGCGTCGATAGAATTCGCTAAAAACCTTGTGTTAGACTGTTTTCGTTGTTTATACTTTTGCCGCACCCGACAAACACTGGCTTGTACCTCGTAACACAGTTGCTGTGCTGACATCCATTCAGCCCCATACCCCAGTACCATCAACTGCTGTGCCCTGTCTGATGTGGCAACAATCATGCGAGAAATAAGAGATTGGGCTAGTGAGGAGCGTAAAGACGCACAAACTTTTTCAATGTAAGTGTCTGCGGTCTGCCCGAACTCTGTATAATGAACCGATAGAAGCTCTGTGATAATTTCTCTGTTGCTACAGGTGTTTTGATATTGAGCGTCAAATACAATTTGAGTCTCATAACCTTGAAACGCAGTGTAGCTCGTTAAAGCTTCAATCAACTCGCAACGTGCTGCCTCTAATCCAGCAGTATCACGGGTTCTTTTTAAGCAGGACCAAGCGCCTATGATATTGTAGCCGTCCACAAGCAAGACGGCTCGGGGTAAGGAAGGGGGCATGGTTTTGAATCACAATTTTCTAGAGTTAACAAAATTCATTCATATGATTTATAGTAAATGAAGCATTGGTTGTAACACTATGTTACAAAAAGAAAAGTACATATAAGGGCGTAGCGAGAAATTGATGAAATCATTGACATCCTCCCACCGCTAACTCGGAGTACCGAGTATAGCGGGGGATTCCAAGGATTGCTCTTTGGATTTCCTCTTTCCACGAGTTGACTTGCTTGGAGGATTTGCATCACCCAAGTATTGGTCAGTCTCTCCAGAGGCGTTAGTTCCGATGTGACCCACCGTACTTAATGCTTTTTCTAGTATGTTTCGTGCAGCGTTCCAGTCTCTATCTTGGATATGTCCGCAATGGTGACAAGTATGCGTCCTAGTACTCAAAGACTTCTTGACAAACTTCCCGCAGTTGGAGCAATTTTGGCTCGTATAGTGAGGTGCAACGGCAACCGTGACTACACCAAATACCTTACCAAAGTACTCAACCCATGTACGGAACTGAGTCCACGCTGCATCAGAGATGGATTTGGCGAGATGTCTGTTCCTCACCATATTCCGCACCTTCAAGTCCGCGCTGACGCGCCGCTTCGCTAACATACGCCACGAGGTCGTTAGACATCACTACGCACCTTGCCGTCTTGACAGCAAAGTCTTTACGCTGGCGACTTACCTTGAGGTGTTTACGAGCCAGTTTGTTTCTAAACCTAGCTCTATTTTTAGAACCTTTTTGAGTCTTAGACAAACGACGTTGCAACCGTTTCAACGACTTCTCACTTTTACGGAGATGACGCGGGTTCGCAACTGTTAGCCCTTCAGAGTCGGTGTAGAAATGGTTTAGTCCAACATCTACGCCAACAGTCTTAAAAGTAGGCTCCCGTTTTTCTCTGCGGTCATGGTCAATACAAAATTGAGCATAATATCCATCTGCACGACGCACAACTCTGACTCGCTTGATCTGCGAAATTTGATAAAAGTGCAGGTCACGGGTTCCCCACAACTTAAACTGACCAGCTTCAAAGCCATCGGTGAAAGTGATAAAGCGTCTATCTTCAGAGACCTTCCATCCCGTCGTTTTATATTCCACAGATACGTTGGTCTGAAAACGCTTAAATCTTGGGTAGCCTTTTTTGCCTGGTTTTTTCGCTTTACAGTTATCAAAAAAGCGAGATATCGCAGCCCAAGTTCTTTCCGACATAGCCTGACGAGCCATCGAGTTCAGTTTCCTAACCCAAGGGAAATCGGGATTGTCAGAGAGAACTTTGCAATAAGCCGAGAGGTCATTTCTGGTTTTGGCATGACCGTCCATCCAGTAGCGAAGACAAGCGTTACGAACAAACAAACCAGTCCGCAAAGCTTCATCGAGCTTGCGATACTGGTCATCTGTTCCTTCCAACTTGGCTTCGTATACTATCATCAGACAATCTTACCACGATCTATGTATGGTAAGACAGCGATAATAACTTGCTTGTTCCCGCGAAGACAGAGATTGTCAAAACCTTGACTGCACCCCGCCCTGTTTCTGTTACACAGAAAATTGGTTGAGGTGCGTCTCGGTTTTGACCGTCGTCCGCAACTGCCGCCAACTGAGTACAGTATGGCGGGAGCCTTCTCTCCGAATCAGGTAAACAGTGGAACAGTACACAGTGAACAGTGATCAGTTGTTCACTGATAACTGATTGTTGAAAATATGCCCGAATGGCACCCTAAGTGGAGTTTAAAACTCCCCTGTCGTTCGCAAAATTTCCCCTACACCCTTGGATTGTTATGTTTCAGGAGTTTTTTCGTGCAATTCCATCAGCCGTTGTTTGAGGCGCTGCGGTTCACCCTGATCTAATAAAGAACCCTTTTCTAATAGCAAAGCGCCGTCACAGTAATTTAACTCCTCTAAGCGATGAGTAACCCACAAAGCTGTCATACCACGATTTTTGACTAGGCGGCGGACACTAGCAACTAGTTCCAATTGGCTATCTGCATCAAGTAAGGCAGTAGGTTCATCTAATAGTAAGACTTCACAGCGACGGGCTAAAGCGCCGGCGATCGCCACCCGTTGTTTTTGTCCACCACTCAAAGCATAAATCGGGCGTTTTTGCAGTGATAGTAAATTGACTGCCTCCAGCGCCTCCTGAACGCGAGATTTCACAGCAACAGGTGGAAGTTTTTCTTCCACCAGCCCAAAAGCCACATCAGCACCTACTGTTGGCATGACGAGTTGATGATCAGGATTTTGAAAGACAAAGCCCACAGGGTGTAAAAGTTGAATGTCCCCAGACTGAGGGGTTAATAGCCCTGCTAAAAGTCTGAGTAAGGTGGATTTGCCACTGCCATTTGTACCCAAGAGCATCCAAAATTCACCCTTGGGTATGTCCAGAGAGCAAGACTTAATCACATTCTCTCCGGATGACCAGCTAAAGTTTAAATCTTTAACTTCTATGCCCAGTTCCGCCATGTGTATCTTACCAGCTGATTACTCAGCTGCTACAGCGAAGAAACCAGGTGGTCTACCACCCGCAGCCGCTGCGCCCTCTTTCTGAGTCAGTTGAACTCCAGATATCTCACTAGCGCGGACAGCAACTTTTTTTTCTGTCTTCCCCTCGCTTTTGAGTTCCACAATGTTAGGGCTGCCAGTTTCCATCGCCGCCACAATCAGTTGATAAACTGCCTCAGCATCCTCAGATGTCTTACGTTCTATGGATATGGGGAAAGCTGTGTTCTTTACGGTTAAATCGATAGTAAACATTTCATGAATGAGATTGAACTGCACGACTCATTCTAACGTTAGCTTGTGGTGGAGGGGAGTCTGGGGAGGTGGGTGACGAGAAAAAATTAAAATTCGGTTAAGAAAAGAAAAAATACACTGGAAAAATCTGAGAACTTTGTATAGAATTTGATTAGAGTTGGTAAAAAATTGTAAACTACAATTGACAACTCAGTTCACTCTCTCATTTAAGCAGGCAGTCAAATGTCGGTTTTAAAATGGTGAGTGGAAACCCGTAATAATAAAAATTTGGAGATCTGTTGTAATGACCATCGCAGTTGGACGCGCGCCCGCGAGAAGAGGGTGGTTTGACGTTCTCGACGACTGGTTAAAGCGAGACCGGTTTGTGTTTGTAGGTTGGTCAGGGATAC